>NZ_DF952468.1:0-8929 GCF_001263615.2 Arthrobacter sp. Hiyo1
GAAACCGAACTCAGAGATGACGCGCTCGAGCGCGGTTGGGACAGCGAGGTGGCCAGGCACGCCCGCGTCATCACAAGCCTCCAGAAACACCTGGACCGGCTAAAGGCCTGACAGCAATAAACCCAAGCTTGACCCGGACGCGAAGGCCGGTTAAAAGGCCGCGGATTCACCAACCCGAACAACTACAAAACGCGTATCCTTTTGCGCCGTGCCGCAAGAACAGCGGCATGAACATCCAGCAGCAGTTCATTCACCACGAACCGTGGAGGGCCTCGATACCGGCGCTTGGAGATCGATCGATGTGGGACCAGACGTATTGGTCGAGACCAAGCGCACCCATGTTCGTCGGCCGGCCCGTATCGGCGATGATCCGGGCAGCTTCTGCCCGGACCCTGTCGCAAGGCGTGCGGCAGGAATCAAAAGAGGCTTCGGGGACCCTGGAAACCGCACGAAGCCCTCCGGACAGACCTGTGACTCTGCAGATCACCAGTCTGCCGTTCAGGCGGGAAGCGGCGAGATCTCGTTGGTGGTCTGCACTAGGGGCCGATCGCGACTTAAACCGCCCTAGCCTGGTTCATCTGTGAAGGAACCTATTTTCTTTCATCGGCGCTACAGTAATGGTTACGAATTGTCGACTGTTGTTCCGGAGAAAACCGTAGGTGTCCGAGAACCTGGCACGTAGGCTATTTCATCGAATGGCGTCGGATTGCCGCCCACTACATCAGAAGACTTCGCCGGCTTTGTCTTCTTAGCGCGCCCCCGAGTTTTTGTGGAAGCAGCCTTGGGTAGGTCTTCTTTGCCGTAGTAACTGTAGGAATAGGCATCCGGACCCTTTGAAGGCAGGCGGTTTAGGACGACGCCCAGCACTTTTGACTCCACAAGCTCGAGGGCCTTGAGGGCCTTCTCCAAGTCCTGTCGCTTTAGTTTCTGCGTGCCCACTACAACCACCACGCCACCAACATGCTGCGAGAGCACGGCTGCGTCGGTGACCGGGAGCAGCGGGGGAGCATCTATCACGACCGTATCGAAAGCTTGTTCAAGGCGTTCAATGAGGTTTTTCATTTCTTGGGAACCGAGTAACTCACTCGGGTTGGGGGGAATCTGGCCCGAGGTTAGGACGTAGAACGGGTCTTCACCCCAAGGTTGCAGCAGGTCGTTTATGTCTGCGGAGCCAATAAGTGCGGTGGTGAGACCCGCGTTGCGATCGAGGCCCAGATAATCGTCGACCATCGGACGGCGAAGGTCGGCGTCGACCAGACACACTGTTTGACCAGCTTGTGCCAACGCCATCGCCAGATTTGTGGCTGTCGTGCTCTTGCCTTCGCCCGGCAAGGACGAAGTCACCAAGACGCTCTTGGCTTTGCCGGATACATTTGCAAACTGAAGATTTGTCCGAAGTTGGCGGAACGACTCTGCACGGGGGCTTTGAGGGGCGACCTGAGTTAGAAGAGGGTTTTTCGACGCGTCTTGGTCGAAGGTAATTCCGCCAAGGAGCGGATGGCTGGTGACAAGTCGGAGATCCGCTTCTCCGCGGATTCGGCTATCCAGCCTGGTCCGCAGCACTGCCCCGGACACACCAAGCGCCAGCCCGATTACGAGACCCAGCAGCAAGCTCAGCCGACTGTTTGGCGCAGACGGGGCCGTCGGTGCGGCAGCCGGCTTTATTATGGACAGACTGACGGGCGACGTTCCACCGGTCTTTGGTCGCTCCAACTTGTCAACGACCTTTATCAGGCTGTCGGCGACAGCTTGAGCTATTGCAGAAGCTTGTGCCGGAGATCGGTCGGATACGGCGATGTTGATAAGCACTGTGTTCAGATCGGTGCTCGCTTTGACCTGGACGGCTAGCTCTTCTGCGGTCACGGGCAAGCCTAGTGTGTCAATGACTGGCTGGAGGACCGCTGGCGAGCCTACGGTTTTGACGTAAGACTGCACGCGTGCTTGACCGAAGGAGTTGCCCTGCTGAAGTTCTTGAACTGAACCCGAATTTTGTATAGCCACGAAAAGTTGTGTCTCGGCCGTATAGGTTGGTGTAGTGAGAGCCGCAATGCCACCACCGACCAGTAGGCCGCTCAGGGTCGCCGCGACAATCAAAACCCAATTGCGGCGAAGCGCTCGCATGTAATCGCTGAAGTCCAAACCGGGATCCCCCTGTTGATCGCCATTTGCAGGCAAGTGCCTTGCATCCGGAATAGCAGTTCAAGTGTGTTTAGCGATATTCTACCTGCGTTCCTGGCCAGCAAATCCACGTTCGGCTGCACAGTTCTTTCGAGGCCTGTTCCGAGCGGGTTCTGACGCCACCCTTGTTGCGCTACCGGGTTGTGCTACCGGTCCGGAAGGGCCGCAATTCCGCACACGAAAGCGACGCCTGGGGGGAGGAGGCTGGGTGGATCAGTGAAGTCCTGTGCGTGTCACCCCCGGTTTGTTTTTTCCGCGGAAGGTTGAGTCTCAGGGGTTTGCCAAGCTAGCTCCCTGCCGCGGCTGTTGAGCGCAGGGCCTGAACCTAGAGATCCACGGTCGCGAGGGATCCCGTACTTCCGTCGTCTTTAGCGACGCAGAGGTAAGCCTGCGCACCACCGATCTAGGCAGCTCTCTAACTTGACTTGACGTATTGCCGATACTTGTTGGAGAAGACAAGCTCAGTTTGGTCGAGATGGAGAACATATTGCCCGACTACATCGATATTAATCCTTACCGAAAAAAGGAGGCTGGCAGGATCCTCAAAGCAATGGGGCTCATTCTCCTGGCGTGCGCGACGGGTGCTGTGGTCTATCTTGCGTTGAGAGGGTAGGTTTCGATCACTCTAGAATGGGGCGCCTGGGCGTCACATCGATGCCGGGGGAGCCGGGGTTTCCTGACTCGCGGCAGAGTCGGTAAGTTTAAGAGAGCGGTTTTGTTGGCCTTCAAATGAGTTGGTCCCGGCATGAAGCCAGATCATGCGCTAGCTTCAACGAGTATCGAGATCCTCGAACACCAAAAACGTCTGCGTATCCTGCACGCCGGGCATCGACTGGAGCTGGTCAAAAATGACTCTGCGCAGGTGAATGTTGTCGGTGGCGCGGACCAGCAGGATGACGTCGAAATCACCGCCCACCAGCGCAATGTGCTGTACCTCCGGAATGAGCCGAAGCTCTTCACGGAGCTCGCGCCAGGAGTGCTGCTGCACTTTCAGCGTGACATACGCCGATGACTTCAAACCGGCCTTGATGGGGTCCACCAGCGCGGTGAACTTAGTGAGCACGCCCTCGCCCGTCAGCCGCGAAATTCTCGAATACGCGTGAGCCCTGCTGATGTGGACGTTTTCCGCCACCTGGGTGACCGACATCCGGCCGTCCCGTGTGAGCTCGGCAATGATGTCCCTGTCCACTTGGTCAAGGGGAACTTCTGCTTGGTCGCTTTCGACCTCGGCCATCGCATCTCCAATTCGTCCACAGTGTGGGCCCGTTAGCCAGTTCACATTTGCGATTTGTCTTCCAGACTAGAGGTTTCCGGCAAGCTTTTCCACGATTCTGGCCACAGCTGGATACGAAACTTCGCTAGGGAACATACTGGTGACAAATAGTGGATACAGAAGGACGGACCAATGACGATCTCCGCGGACCATGAGGCCCAGGGTCTTGCTGACGCTCGGCCGGACGACACCGAAGCAAACGATCAAGCTTCCGAAGTGCGGCGCAAGTTCGGAATCAGTGTGGAAGACTACATGCTGCCTGCCCGCCATCAGATCCAAATGGTCGATCCTTCCGGCGTGCTCAAGCCTGAAGCTGAACAGGGCACCGAACCCGGTCACGAATATCCCATCCCCGGCGATGCCGAACTCATGGCGGCTTACGAACAACTGGTTGTCGGGCGCCGCGTCAACGACCAGAACTCCGCCCTCGTCCGCCAGGGCCGCATGGCCGTTTACCCGTCCAGCCACGGCCAGGAGGCATGCCAGGTAGCGGCTGCGCTGTGCCTCCGCGAAGGCGACTGGCTGTTCCCCACCTACCGCGACGCCGTGGCGGTCATGTCCCGTGGCGTTGACCCGGTCGAGACCATGACCATCTTCCGCGGCGACTGGCACGGCGGCTACGACCCCACCAAGCACAAGGTCGGCATTCAGTGCACGCCGCTGACCACCCAGCTGCTCCACGCCGTCGGAGTTGCCCATGCCGCCAAACTTCGCGGCGAAGACACCGTGGTGTTGGCAATGTGCGGCGACGGTGCCACGAGCGAAGGGGACTTCCACGAAGCCCTCAACTTCGCCGCTGTCTTCCACTTGCCTGTCATCTTCTTCGTACAGAACAACAAGTACGCGATCTCGGTGCCCCTGAGCCAACAGTCTGTGGCACCATCGCTGGCGCACAAGGCCGTCGGTTACGGCATGGCCGGTGAGCGCGTTGACGGCAATGACCTGGTCGCGCTGCTTGCCGTTCTGGACCGGGCGGTGAAACTGGCCCGCGAAGGCTCCGGCCCGCTCCTGATCGAGGCCCACACCTACCGCATGCAGGCCCACACCAACGCCGACGACGCCACCCGCTACCGGCAGGATAGCGAAGTGGCCGAGTGGACGGCCAAGGATCCCATCAGCCGCATGACGTCTTATCTCACGGGCCGAGGACTCCTCGACGACGACGCTCGACACGAATCGCGGCGAAAGCCGAAGCCGTTGCCTCGCAGCTACGCGAAGGCCTGGGGGAAGACGTCCCGGTCGACCCTCAGAATCTGTTCCGCTTCGTCTTCTCAACCCCCACTCCGCAATTGAAGGAGCAGTCCGCCCTGCTCGCCGACGAACTCGCCCGTGAGGCATCCAGCCAGAAGGAGGCAGGCAAATGAGCCCCGCCGTCACCACATCCTCTGAGGCCACCGAGCACGCCGCAACCGGTGACGTCAGCTCCGCCACCGCCAGTGCGGCAGCCAGCGCAGCCGCAGTCGCCGAAGCCTCCGGTCCGCAGACCATCACCATGGCCAAGGCTCTCAACACCGCGATGGCGGACGCTATGGAGGCCGATTCTTCCGTCTTGGTATTCGGTGAAGACGTTGGCCGCCTAGGTGGCGTCTTCCGGATCACCGACGGCCTCATGGCGAAATTCGGAGAACATCGATGCTTCGATACCCCGCTTGCCGAATCCGGCATCGTGGGCATGGCGGTAGGTATGGCAATGAACGGAATGCGTCCCGTGATTGAGATGCAGTTCGACGCCTTCGCCTACCCGGCCTTCGAACAGATCGTCAGCCACGTCGCCAAGATGCACAACCGCACCAAGGGTGCCGTCAAGTTGCCCATGGTCATCCGCGTCCCGTATGCCGGCGGAATCGGCGGCGTGGAACATCACTGCGACTCGTCCGAGTCCTACTACGCCCACACCGCAGGGCTGAAGGTCTACACGCCGGCGACCGTAGCAGACGGCTACCGCATGCTCCGCGAGGCCATAGACTCCGACGATCCCGTCATGTTCATGGAACCCAAGAAGCTCTACTGGTCGAAAGATCAAGTCGACCTTGGCGCCTTGCGCACCGAGCACGCCACGAACGCTGCGACAGGATCCAGCAGCGAGGGCCGCGCCGCCGTCGCCCGTCCCGGCACTGATGCAACGCTCATCGCCTACGGCCCCTCGGTCCCAACGGCGCTTGCCGCTGCGTCCGCGGCTGCCGAAGAGGGTCGCAGCCTTGAAGTGATTGATGTCCGTTCGATCGTGCCCTTCGACGACGAAACCGTCTGCGCCTCCGTGCGCAAGACCGGCCGAGCGGTCGTCATTGCCGAGGCCCACGGCTTCGCTTCCGTATCCTCCGAAATTGTGGCCCGGGTACAGGAACGTTGCTTCCACTACCTTGCCGCGCCGATCCGCCGCGTGACCGGCTTCGACGTCCCCTACCCGGCTCCGAAGCTGGAGCACTACTACCTGCCAAGCGTCGACCGCATCCTCGACGCCGTTGACGACCTTCAATGGGAGAACTGACCATGAGCGCAGAAATGCAGGTGTTCCTGCTTCCGGACCTGGGCGAGGGCCTCACCGAGCTGAACTCGTCAACTGGCTTGTGGCCGTGGGCGACGAGATCCGCGTGGATCAGCCGATCGCCGAGGTTGAAACCGCCAAATCCATGGTGGAGGTGCCCTCGCCGTACGCAGCATAGTCGCCGTGCTGCACGGCGAAGCCGGCCAAACGCTGGACGTCGGGCGGCCGCTGATCTCGGTGGCTCCCGTCGACGCTTCGGTTGCTGCTGATCCTGAGCCTGCGGTAGAAAAGGTCCCTGCGGCGCCCTCGGCCGACGCTGCTGCCGAAAGCTACCGGACCGAAGAGAAAGCCGGATCCGGGAACGTTCTCATTGGCTACGGCACATCCGGAAGCGGCGAAGGGCGCCGTACCCGGCCGAGAAAGGTGTCCGCCGGCTCTGCCGTTGCCGTGACCTCGGAGCCCGACTTTGCCGAACTCTCGCTGTCCCGCACGCGGATTCCAGGGAAGCTCTCTGCCGTGATTTCTCCCTTGGTGCGGAAGATGGCCCGGGACCATGGGGTCTCCCTGGACGCAGTACCTGGTTCGGGGGAGAGCGGGCTCATCCTGCGTCGCGACATCGAGGCTGCCATCGGAGGGGCCACGCGCGAGACCGCCCCCGTTGAGGTGCCCGCCGTTGTCCAGCCTTCCACCGGAGTCCAGGATGCCCGTACCGGCTTGAACGTGGCATCTCGCACTCCGGTCCGCGGAATACGGAAGGCTGTCGCGGCCAACATGACCCGCAGCCGGTCCGAGATCCCTGAGGCAACTGTCTGGGTAGACGTGGACGCCACTGCCCTCCTGGAGATGCGTGCAGAACTCAAGAAGCGCGATCCGCACGGCACTCCCGGGCTGCTCGCGTTCATCGCCCGGTTTGTCACAGCCGGGCTGAAAAAATTCCCCGAGCTGAACACCCGGTTCGTCACGGCGGAGGATACAGCCGGCGGTGAAATCCAAGAGGTCGTCGCATTCGACGGCATCAACCTTGGCTTCGCCGCACAGACGGACCGCGGACTCGTTGTTCCGTCGGTCCGCAACGCCCATCTGTTGAATGCCCGCGAACTCAATGCCGAAATCCGCCGGCTCACCGCCGTCGCACGCGACGGCAAGGCCACACCGACGGAGTTGGCGAGCGGCACCTTCACTCTTAACAACTACGGAGTGTTCGGAGTGGACGGTTCCGCCGCGATCATCAACTATCCCGAGGTGGCGATGCTTGGCGTGGGCCGCATCATCGATAAGCCTGGGTAGTGGACGGGCAGGTTGCTGTCCGCAAGGTCACCGAGCTGACGCTCGCGTTCGATCACCGGGTTTGTGATGGAGAGACGGCTGCCGGTTTCCTGCGGTATGTTGCGGATGCGATCGAGAACCCGGGGACGGTGCTGGCGGATTTGTGAGTGCGAGCTAAATCGGCGTTTCAGCAGTCCGGGTGGATCGCAACCTTGACGAAAGCGGCGGTTTGGTAGAGGTACTGGTACGCCCAAGAGGAGGTGGGTCTGCTCAAGGAGACCAGCGGCAAGCTCCTGTGCTGGGCGATCATGTGCAAGTCCCCTCCGTAGCAGCGGCTGACGATCACCCTAGCTCGGGTCACATGGAACTGGGCTGTGAGGACGTTCGCGCTTTTCCATCCGTATTGGTCCGACAGGTTTTTCAGTTCCCGTGCTTCGCCTTGTGTCGTGAACGGATCGGGGTTAAAGCAGATAATTCGATAAGGGCGCTGGGCGGTACATATGCCCGCTTCGAATTTTCCGTCTTTGCCTATTGGGCTTGATACGGCAATTGTCGGCGAATACCCCTGCTGCATCAGCTGTTCTGCGTAGCCGATCCGCTGGTCAGGCGGCCCAAGCACGAACAGCACATCCGCGTGTTTGGGTTGGTCCGCGGGCGGGGCCACATAAAGAAAGATCCCAACAACGGCCCAGACGATCACGAAGGCGCTTATAGCTCCCAGTAACCTTAGGAGCAGCCGCTTCTTTCGCCTAGGCGGCGCGGTCTCTGTTTCGGGGTTGCGGGTAAGGGGCATACCGTCCTCTAGCCAATCCGGGATGTGGGCGGCAGCGTTGCACTGGTCCTAAGATTACTATCTGCAGACGCTGGGGACACCCCGGGAAGGCAAACGTGCCTCGCCGTACGCCACTGAGTGTTGGTGAGCCGTCCACTCAATTTCGAGCAATCACCACTCAAACCGCCACCTGTCGTTCCTTTTCGGCCATAGCCCCGTCGTGGGGGATTCACACCATCGGAACGCTGGGAGCCGCCGTCGGAAGTGAAGAACCCGTGGGCGGGTTGCTGGTCCCCGTCCACCAGCCCGTCATGTCGCTTACCCGCCCTCCCTCTGGTAGCGCGGCGCCGCGCCAGCGCTGAGGCTGCGCTGGCGGTTCGTGCCTGCTGGGGCTACTGTGTGGGCAGGGGGATGGAATGGCACAGTCGCGTAGAAGCTTGACGTCCATCTCGACTAAGCCTGAATCCACCGGTGAGGTACGGGGGCGGTCGGCGGTTTAAACCGGAAATGCCTGTCTTCTCAAGGAAAATGGGACTTGCTTAGAGTTCACAGCATGGCTCTGGGAATTAGAATGGAACACCGTCTTCAATAAGGCATACCCGCCGCCGCAGCCCGCCTGACCCCGCCCTTCCAGCCAATCGGCCAAACGGAACCAATGTGGAACATCCGGACAGGGAGGCCCGGCAACAGTCATGCCCTCCCGCCGTAAACCCATTCAAACGAGTCCCGCCCGCAATCAGCTCACCGGTGGATTCAGGCTAAGGGGAAACCGACACGACCGCCGGCAAGCCGACCCTGTCGTCCGTGATCATCGCAATTCCAGTTGCTATTGTCCGTCCGGCAGGCGAACCCCATAGTGCGTCCGGTCGTCTCCCGTCAGTTCCACCGGGTCCCGTCGACTGCGGCGGTCCGCCTGGCGTGATCGAGCACCAGCGTTGTGCTGGAGGTTCTCGCT
>NZ_DF952468.1:8954-16107 GCF_001263615.2 Arthrobacter sp. Hiyo1
CCGTTGTGCTGGAGGTTCTCGCTGGTCCGGATCTCGGGAGGCGACGGTCCCGCGTGGGGCGGGCGGAGGTACGACCAGGACCTTCGGTTGTGGCCGGCGCATCATTGCCGCGATTCTGACTCGAAGCTCCCGTGGCCGGACGGGCTTGATGATGTGGTGGTCGGCTCCGGACTGAAGAGCAGTCAGCAGGTCGATCTGATCACTTCTGCTAGTGACCATAACGACGTAGGCGTTGCTAATTAGGCGAACGCGGCGCATGACCTCGAACCCGTCGATGTCCGGCAGTCCAACGTTTAGCGTCACGACATCGGGTCTTACGTCCCGGACAGCTTCAACACCTGCTCGGCCGGTGCCTACGGCATGGACTTCGAAACCCGCCTGGAGAAGCGCGGTCTCGAGCAAGTTGCGCGTGTCCGCATCTTCTTCTATTACTACGGCAACATCCAAATCGCTCATGGCCCCTCCATGTGTGCCCGACGAATCCCTCTCAGACCAGCGCCCGACACGACCGTCAGAGCCGTAATTCCTAAACTACAAGGAAAAGGCGGCTTTTGCGTGAACTGTCAGGCTCGGCACAGACCTGAGATCCGCGGCTTGGGGCGGGCTTGCTCGCATCGTATTGTGGGACCGTAGGTTCAGGCCTGATGTCCCGGGCAGCGTTCCTTTCTCCAGGCGTGCCTTGCTTACTACTCTTCTGGAAGGGTTTGGATTAGTGGCCGCTAATGCGGAGATATGGGGCACGGATCCTGCCACTCTTCGCGATGTCATCTTGGACCGGACGGCGGTTGAGAGCCGGCTTGAGGACTGCACAGACCTCGAGCGGGTGTGGGTCCTTTCGCTCCTCGGCCGGGACGACGAAGCCGTAAATGCCGGACGCCGCCTGCTGGCGGACTCACAAGACCGGTTCCGGCCGCTGCTCGTCCTGGCACAGGCATACCAGCGAAAGGGCCGGTCGCATGACGCCGCGAAGCTCCACGAGGAAGCGCTTAGGATTGCGGCCACCCGTGCTCGAGAGGCCCTGGTGCGGCACCAGATCGGCCGACGACTCTTCGACGAAGCAAGGTACCGGGATGCTGCAGCCGAATTCGAATGGGCCTGTGATCACTACAGAACTTCTGGCCGCCGCAAGCTCTCGATGGACTTCCGGCAGGCCATGAAACGTGCCCGTGAGTTGGACGGACGCTGCTGAACCAATGCAACCGGACAATAGCAGGGATTACTTTTCCGCTGCGAACTAGCACAGGCATATACATATGAAGGACGATGCATCGACCCAGGTCCGCTCAGTGGAGGAGGGCGACGCCGGGGCGATGTCCGTCTTTGCTTCGCGCGAAGCCGCCGAAGAGTTCGCCGCTTCCGACCCCTTTGTGATCCACGGTCTCGTCGGGAAATGAGGGCGGACCGGGCCTCGGAGCCGGCCAGGGGAACTGATGCTTATGTGAATGGCGCCGGTGTCGGCCGCCGATCGTGTCGGGCGCGGTTCAGGAACCGACATCGTGACCCGGACATTGTTTCGTTCGCCGTGGCGGATGGCGTTGGTGAATCCCTCGGAGAGCACCTCAATCACTGCCTCAGCTCGGGCCGGGTCCTCGTCGCATAGCGCCCACACACCGGGATCAATGTCGCACGCGAGCTTCAACACGCGCCCCCAGTTATTCAGCAGGTCCCGGATGCTGGACGCTCCGCGCACCGACTGCCCGTGCGGTTCTTCCAAGATCTCACTCTGCGCGGTAGCCACGGCGCTCGCCAGGATGTCCCTGACGTCCTGCGGGGCCAGATCTTCTTCCGGGTTGTTCCCTCCGGGGCGGCTCAGGGCGAGGGCGTTCGACACCAGGTTTCCCTGAAGCTTGGTGTGCAGGATTCTGGCCACCCTCCGGCGGGTGTGAAGCAGCTTCTGCTGGGCGCGGTCGGCTAGCTTGAGTTGCTCGTTCAGCGAGCTTGCCAGCCTGACCTCATGCCGCCGTCGTCGGCGTTCGGCAGCTCGAAGAACCGCCACAGTGAGTGCAGTCAGCGGATGCGCCCAGATGGCGGCCCAGTAGAAGAAAGGGGCATAGCCGAACGCCTCCTGCAGCAGGCAGGTCACCGACGCGCCAAGTGCGGCCGTGCCCGCGTAGCAAAGGGTCATGGCGGAAATTCGCCGCACGGGACTGGCGATCCTCCGTACCGTCCGGGCGGTCGCCGCGTTCCCGGCGGGCAGGATGGTCCCGCCCGCAACCGACTGAACCAGCAGGAAGAGGAGGCCGTATTCCGCCCCGACACGCACTGCGATGAGCGATTCGAAGAGCAGCACAGGCAAAGCGAGCGGTGCAGCCCGGATCAAATGCGGGAGTCCCTCGGTGGGTTCCGCGCGGGAAGGCGGCCGGGGAGGGGCTTTCTCAGGCGGCAAAGGGGTGTGATCGTGGAAGAGTTGGTGGCTCATCGGGCGGACCACGTCATCGGAGATCATCCGCAGCAGGCGTGAGGCCTCGGATCTGTGGAGGGTCGCGCTCATCCGGGCAGAGAGGACCGCGTCAAGACGCGCGGAGAGTTCGGCGACATAGTCGGAGCGGATCGAGCGCAAGCGGTGCTCATCGAATCCGAGCTGCGCCTCTATCGCAGCCCGTGCAGCGCGGAGCCGGCGTTCAAGCACGGCGTGCCCGCGGATGGAGTCCGTCAGCATCGCGATCGCCGAGAGGAAGACCAGGGCCGCCCCGACGTTGATGAGGACGCGGGCCCAGAGATCTTCACCCAGGTCCGCGATATTCAGGGCCCGCGCGAACCAAGCCACCAGGAGAGGACGGCAGGCGCCCAGGAACGCGAAGGTGCCGAACGACGTCGTAATTCTGCCTTTGAGGCTCGGGCGTGACGTGATCACGGGGCGGAGCAGCATCCCCAAAAGGCCAAGCATCACGTGCACGAGCAACACGACCGCCGTGCCGGAACCTTCCACAACCGGCGTGACTGATCCCGTCCCAGCGAGCGTGACCGATCCGGCGAACATGTTCATGACCGTCAGCGCCAAAGGCAGGGTCAGAAGCCACGACCAGAAGCTCAGGGCATTGCGGCCACCGATACCCCGGGCCCAGAGCGCATGGGAGCGGCCGCTCATTGATCGCTATCGGCAGGGGCCGGCAACCCAAACGCGCGCGAGTACAGCGTTGCCGCGGCAACCCGCGGATTGACGTCAGGATTCCGGTTCAAGCCAAGGGCCTCGAACGTGCGCGAGACGGCCTTCTCCACGGAGCGCATGCTGCTTCCCCGTTGTTTGACGATTTCAGCGTTCGACCATCCTCCCGCGATCAAGCGCAGGATATCCAGCTGTACGCGGGTCAGCGCGCCGAGCTTCGCTGCGCCAGACTCCACAGGGGGAGTCACGGTGACGGGAAGCTCCACCAGGGTCGAGTTCACCGCACTGATGAGGCCGTCCACGGAGTCAAGGGACGACTTGTTGACGAACGTTGATCCCGCCGGCAACTCGGAAAAGGGAGCTTCCGACGGATAGTTCGTCAGGAAAACGATGGCGCAGCCCGGGGACAGCGACTTCACTACGTGCGACAGTTCGACGCCGTTGGGCCGTGTACCCAGGTCAATGTCAGTCACAAGAACATCGGGATCGACGGCGGCGAACATGGATATGGCCTCGGACGCGGAGGCACAGTCATGCACGTCGAATTCCGCGCCCCTCAAAGCCTCGGCAACAAGCCCGCGCATGAACGGTTGATCTTCGACAACCAGCACCCGCCGAACCCACCCCATGTCCCCCATGGTTGAAGGGTATCCGAGCACACCCAGTGATTCACCGGCAGCAGCCAGTTGTCACGGCTCAGGACAGATCACGACGGCGGCGCTTTCGTTGCGTTTCGCGACGCCGGCTGCCGTAGTGCTTGCCTCAGGCTTCGGCCTCAGTGGCGGAGGGCGATCGTGACTACGAAGATTGTGGCGGCGCCCAAAATAGCCAATCCAACGTAGGACAGCTTCCGCTGAAACCTTCTCCGACGCTCGCGCCGTTCATCCCTGGCCAGATATCCCGTGCTGTAGTTCCCCATGCCGCGAGGATAGCCCCGCTGAATTCGCCCTCGCCTCCAGGGGTTCGGTTATTGCGACCGGTTTGGCTGCCCGCCTACTCCGGGGTAGCGCGGCTGACCACTCAATTTCGCAGCGATCACCACTCAAATTCGCAGGGATTACCACTCAAATTCGAGCAAACGGCCACCTATCGGTTCTTTTCGACCGTAGCGTTCGTTGTGGGTTCGCCGCCCCCGGAGTGGGGTAGCCGCCCCCGGATGGTGCGCCCGATACGTCAGCCCCCTGAGATACCGGGCGTGAGACTTTGCTTTCGGAGCAGCCAAGTCTGTGGCCGGCCAAACCGACTGGCCGGCCACACCATTCGACAGGATGGACTACCGGTTGAATCCGTCCTGTGTCCCATAGTCCATCCACCCAGAACCCCGCCCCCGCAAACCATCACGCCAATAATGAGTAGCCGGTTTCTTAGGTGCGCAAAAATATGTGGTGTTTGCAATGTTCATCACCAGAGCGGCCAGACTGACTAAGAGTGCTATTCGGTACGCGTGCTGACCGGCAATAGCCCACACCAACGCAAGCACGGACAGCGCAGCCCCCAGAAGCGGGTGAAGGACTGTCAGGACGCCCCCAATGACCCCGACAATTACGCACAGTCGGGAAAACCGGATGCCGCTTTCGGTACCATTTACGTTCGCGGTCAATTTGAAACCCCTGTCCTAGTAGATCTCACCAGAGTTCACGAATCCGGCTCGCGGTAGGCGTGCACCATAGGGTCGGCGTGATCCAGCTCGGCTGCGCGCGCACGCGCGGCCGTCTTCCTCCAGTGAAGTACTACTTCATTGATCACGTAGGAAACCAGGACCAGAGATGGCAAGAGGATTTGAAGCCACAGGTCCCAATTGGTCATAAAAAGGGGCGCCAAGGATGCTCCAAACATCGGCGCATGCGCGCACGAGTACCATTTCACGATTGCCTTCTCTCGGAAGCCGCAGTCTCGACCAGGCATATCCCGGAGCGGAGCGGACGGTTTAGAAAGGTTGATTCCATAGCACTTTGTGGCAACCAGACTGGCGCCCCTGAACGCGCCACTGGTGATACCGATGGCCGAGAGTCCCGCTAGCACCTGAGAGCGAGGACTGGCCACGGTACCCACTGAATACTCGGATCGGCCGTTAGGGGAAATGCGTTCGAGGAATTGAAGTCAATGTGCTGAACTAAGGTATCGTCCTCAATCCTGAACGTCGTCGCCACCGGTTTGCCGTCGGCGTCGAATGCCCATGGAGAGACAAAGGTGCTTGTGACTCTTCCCGCGGCGTCTCGAATGAGGACCGAACCGTCAGCTTCCACCTTTGCGGTGGATCCGGCCGCGAGAGCTAATGGGAATCGGTAATCGCGCAGTGCTTTGTCCGATTCGACCGTGATCAGCGTTTGCGAGCCGTGTGGGGTGCTGTAGGTGGTCGTTGTCGCGCCGGACAGGGCGGTTGTTAGAAGTGGTGCGCCTTCGCCAATAAAGTGCCCGATCGGGACGCCCTTAAGCTGGGCAGGTCTCGTCTCTGACTTTTTGCCGGGAACGGTAATCCGTACCGCACCCGAGGGGGATTGCGTTTGGACTGCCGCGGTTCCGGGGGCGTTCCCGTCCATCACATCCACGCCGTCGTACTTCTTGGCGATTTCATGCAGCGGAAGGGCACTTGGCCCGGGCGACAACCCCTGATCCCAGGCGACAGGCTGGACTCCACGGCCGGTATCAGCTCGTATCCGCTGATCTTCCTGTTCCTGGGGTGCCGTGTTCCTTTGGGCACTACCTGCATGTGCCGGTGCGGCAATAAGGATGGTCGCAATCAAAGAAAGACATGCGGTAGCTGAGGCAAAAATATGTAGACGTCGCAATTGAGGCTCCTATTCATATAGGTGCCCCCTGAGACCCGCAGCTTGCAAGAAATCATACGGTCTTTTTGCCTTTGTTGGAAGGGAATTTCGAGCAAAACTCGTCTTACGTGAGTTCTTAAATTTGCATTTCAAAAGGAGGATTAGCGAGTCGGCTGTGGTTAGATTTCTCGATCTACGCCTCGTTGGTCTCTCGCAGTTCCCCCGGAAGGACACGGGCTGCGAAGCCTTCCGGCAACCCGCGCGGGGGACTAGGATGCCGGAATGAAAGTTACCTTGCTCCGCGGGGAGGGCGATGGCGGCCCCGATTGCCCACATCAATTCGTTGGTCGCTGCGATGATTGCCGCGACGCCGAACGAAATTCGAGTAGTGAATCCGGCGGCCATGAGCCAGCCGGCCCCAGCGAATAGTCGGCGGTGATGCCTCCGAGAGGTGTCGTTCGTCGGTACTTGCTTCGAATAAGTAGGTGGAATCCATGAGGATTACGTGATTGGGCGGGGTCACGTCGGCGGCGCGCTGGCGCGCTGGAAAGTCTCATCGCCCTGACCTCAACGCTCGACAGGGGAGAACTCGGTCCGTTCTTTTACCGCTTCAACCGCCCCGGCGAGTTGGCGGCACGCTTAGGCCTCAACCCAAGCTGAGGGGCGCAGCCCCTACTGCAACTTGAACAGATTGTGCGTCGCCGGCCCCTCCAGCAGCTTGCCTGCCGCAGAGTAACGGGAACCGTGCAGGGGGCAGTCCCAGGACTTTTCGGCGTCGTTCCAGTGCAGGATCCCGCCAAGGTGCGCGCATTCCGCCGACACCCTGCACACCACGCCATCCACCGTGCAGATGGCCGCAGGTTTCCCGTGGAACAGTCCCGTGACGCCCGTGCTCGGCGGGGTGGGTTTCCTCCGTGATGGCCGGCTTCTCCTTCAACCCAGCCTTGTCCCGGAAATTCTGCTGCTGGGTCTCCACGTTGAGCGAAATCGTCGACGCTGCGCCGCGGGGACCTGTCACCCGGTGGTGGATGATGCGGGCCCACTCCAGCTTTTCGCCACGGATATCGGCGGTGATATCCAGCGCCGCCGCAACACCGTTTGTCATGCCCCACTTGTTGTAGCCGGTGCCGAAGAAGATCTTCCGTGGCCCCGGGGGAACCGGCCGAAGAACGGCATGAGATTCCCGGCCTGGTAGTCCTGGGCAGCCCACG
Source organism: Arthrobacter sp. Hiyo1 (assembly GCF_001263615.2). NCBI lineage: Bacteria > Bacillati > Actinomycetota > Actinomycetes > Micrococcales > Micrococcaceae > Arthrobacter > Arthrobacter sp. Hiyo1. The sequence continues at coordinate 16,040 of NZ_DF952468.1, forward strand.
TGTGTGTCACCTCGGCGCCCGGATAGTGCTGTTGGGCCCAGCCGAGCAGCTCATTCACGTGCACCTGC
>NZ_DF952468.1:16386-22705 GCF_001263615.2 Arthrobacter sp. Hiyo1
TCCGGAAGCCGCAGCGCGGCAGCGTACGAGCGGTTAGGCCGCAGCTTCGCGAAGTAGAGCCCGCGGTTCAGGATGGGTGTCCCGGTGGCGAGCACCGCGTAGCGGGCGCGGACCTCGCCCTTCCTGGTGACCACCGTCAGGGGATCGCCGTTGCGGACGTTCATGACGCGGATACCCTCCACGATGCTGCCGCCGGCTGCCCGGATATCCGCGGCCAGCGCATCCAGGACATCCATGGGGTTGAACTGCGCCTGCTTCGCAAGCCGCAAGGCGGCGTCGACGTCGAACGGCAGCCCGGTCTCCCGTGTGGACTTGACGTTGAGCCCGCACGCCCGGGAAGCGTTGGCCTCAGCGACAAGGTGTTCCGCGCCAGTGGGTGTGGTGGCGAAGGTATACGCATCCCGGTACTGGAACGGCACGCCCCGGTCCTCGAGGTAGTCGAGCAGCCATTTCTGGCCTGCCCGGTTCGCGTCAACGTAGGCGCGGACCACGTTCACCGAATACTGGTTCCGGAGCCTGGACAGCGTGGTGCCCTGCAAAAGGCTCAACTTGGCCGTGGTGTTGCCGGTGTTGACCGCCCCGATATGCCGGGCCTCGAGGACCAGCACGCTGCTCCCGGTCCGGGCCAGCATGAGAGCCGTGGCTAGCCCCGTGATTCCGGCGCCCACCACGACGGCGTCGTAACTGTTCTCGGGCGTGAATTCATCGGGGCTCGCAGCCGCGGAAGCCTCGCGCGCGTCTAGCCAAAGAGAAGTCATAGCAGTCCCACGTCCCTTCAGCCGGGGCGCGGCCCACACCGGATTTAGCGCGGCGGCGGCCCGGTAGTGCCAGAGAACCAGAAGGCCGCAAGAGAAGCAAGAGGGGAGCGCACTGGCGTCTTACCCAACGCGGGGTCACTTACGGCCCATGTTGCTGCCCGACATGGGCCGTAAGTGACCCCGCGTTGGCGCAAGAAGGGCTATGACAGACCGGTCTGTCTTGGCGGGGTACGAGTAAGATTGCTCTTACCATGAGCACGCCAGATGCCTCGGAAGCACCCGGTCCGTCTTCATCGCCAGCCGGACAAACCACCACCCGTGATGACGCAGTGGATCGAATCTTGGACGCCGCCTACGAACTGTTCTCCCGGCGTGGGATCCGCGCGGTCGGGGTCGATCAGCTCATCGAGCGTTCAGGGGTGGCGAAGGCCACCTTCTACCGCCACTTTCCGTCCAAGGACGATCTGGTTCTTGCATTCCTTGCGCTTCGCGACCAGATCTGGACCGTGGACTTGATCATCTCCGATGCCCGGAGCCGGGGAGACACCGCCGAGGAGCAGTTGCTCGCCATCTTCGATGTCTTCGGGGACTGGTTCCAGCGGGAGGACTTTGAGGCGTGCTCGTTCATCAACGTCCTCCTCGAAATGGGCCGTGAGCATCCGCTGGGGAAAGCCAGCATCGGCTACCTCGCCAGGATCAGGGGACACATCCAGGAATTGGCGGAGGAAGCCAGGCTGGAACGCACTGAAGAGTTCGCACGCTCTTGGCACATCCTGATGAAGGGCTCCATCATTTCGGCCACCGAAGGCGACGTCCTGGCGTCAAAGCGCGCACAGCAGATGGCGGCCTGGTTGATAGAACAACACCGAGGCCCGGATCGGCCTGTAGCTGCCTGAGTTATCCGAAGCGGCGGCCCTTTTGGGGGTTCGCGACCGTCAGCTGCGAGCGGTCCTGCCGCGACCGCCAGGGGAGGCGAGATGCCGGGAACGCCCGCCCCACTTTGCCCACTCCCGGGGCTGGACCGAGGGCCGCCCAAGGTGGTACCCCTGTCCGAGGGTCACCCCCAGGTCCGCAAGAGTGGCGAGTTCGTCCTTGGTTTCGATGCGTTGGGCAATCAAGGCCGCACCGATCTCCCGCGCGAACACGACCTCCGCCGCGACGAGTTCCTGCCGGAGGGAATCCTGGTTGAGACCCGCAGTCAGATTCCGCTCCAGCTTGATCATTTCCGGCTTGAGCCGAAGGATATGGCTGGCCCCGGCGAAGAAGGAACCCGTGTTTTCGATGGACAAGCGCACGCCAGCACTGCGCAGCGGAGCCACCGCGGCGTCGAGCGAAGCGGCCTGCTCCTGGGGGAACTTCCCGGAGACTTCAAGGATCACCCGCGCGGGAGCCAGCGGCGTTTGCTCGAAAAGCCAGGAAGACGCGGGTCCAGGCAGACCTCGTCGGAAAGTTTCAACGCCACGAAAAGGTGGGCCGGCAGCTTCAGCGCGGCCTCGAGCCCCGACTCCAGCGCCGCGAATTCGAGATCCGTTCGGAGCCCCGAGTCCTCAGCCTCTGCGAACCAGTAATCGGCGGGGTCTCCGCTGTCGCTGACGAAGCGGGTCAAAGCCTCGGCGCCGACCACGGTGGACGTAGTGAGGTCGAATACGGGCTGGAAGGCGGTCATCAGCATGTGGTCCCGGAGCACCGCCTCAAGACGCGCGCTGCTTGGGTGCTGGCTGTGTGCGTGCTGGCTGTTTGCGTGCTGGGACTCCGGCTCGCCTTGGGCGGCCGGGTTGTCCTGTGACTCTGGCTCGTTTTGCGGGGCCGGCTGTTCCGACCTGAGTGAAGACAGGTGTTCCAGCAGGGCCTCTTCCGGACGCCCAGGGTGGGCAGCAATGTGCCGGCGAAGTTCCTCGCGCACCGCATCTGTTGCTTGCGAAGAGTCCCCTAAGACTTCATCGATGATTTCCAGTACCTGGAGGCGCAGCCCGCGCAACTGCTTGAGGGGCGGCTCCGTAGCCTCCGGACTAGCCGGCATCCCTGAATCGGTCAATGCACGAGCAGACGGTTTGCGCGTCGACATGAATCATTCCTTTGCCTTGAGTTCCGGCTGAGCCCGGGACCTGCAACAAAGCAAACACTACAGCCGAACAATCCGGTCGCCCCGGATTGAAATGAAATCTTCATAGGGATGTAACGCCGCGCTGCGCACCTGGGCGCAGTTACACCCGATTGTGATCTGTTCCGGAATTTTCCGCGCCGGACAGGAGTGCGTAGTATCCCGGAACCCACTGCGGAAGGCCGCCGGCGTTCATCGGGACCACCTCGATGTTCATCGGGCCGTCCGCAATCAACTGCCAGTCGGCATCCGAAAAGGCGCGGTGCCGTTCCGCAGCACCGAAATGCCCGGGCCTGGGAAGGTTTTCCAAGGCGCGCCGCAGTTGCAGGGGAATGCTTTGCCGGGTGGCGCCGAGCTCGGTCAGGTAGCCGAGGCTAGTTCCGCGGAAGTTGGTTTCGGCCAGCAACACCCGGCCTCTGTTCCCGACGGCGGTCCGCAGGTTGGCGGCCATGGCGGCCTGCTTGCCGGGTTTCAGGACGTGGAAGACTCCGCGGACAAAGACGTTGGCGGGCCCCAGCCGCTCCACCAGGACCTCTCCGGCACCTGCCGAAGCCGCATCCAAAACCATGAAGTCGGCATTGTGGACGCCTTCTGCTTCCTTGCGCGCCATCTCGATCGCCCCGTTGGACACGTCGATTCCGAGAACCCGGGGAAACAGGCCGGCAAGCCAGCGGGTGTGGGTGCCGTTGCCGCACCCGACGTCAACTACCGGAAGAGCTGGATCAAAGTGGGCCGCGATCGCGTTGGAGTACTGAGCATGCTCGGCCGCGGAGTCGGAGTCCCAAAGCACATCTCCGGAACGGCCAGTGGTGCGGATTCCGCGCCAGTATCCTTCCCACGCGGTGTCCGGATTTCTCGGTGCCCGGGAAGCGAGGCGTACTACTGTGGGGACAAGCAACATCTGGTCCCAAAGCTTCGACATGCGCTAACTCTACAGACGCCGTGCGGGCCGGCGGAGTTGACGCGGTATTTCGGAGGGAGGCCCCGGATAGCCGAAGAAGTAGCCTTGCCCGTAGAGGCAACCCATGGCCTCCAGCTGGGCCGCCTGCTCGGCGGTTTCGATGCCTTCCACGGTTGCGTTGAGCCCAGCAGCGAAAATCAGCTGCAGGATGGCGGAGACGAACTTTTGCTGCCGAGGGTCCAGCTCCATGTCCTTGATGAGGGACTGATCCACCTTCACAGTGTCCGCCGGAAGCGACCTGAGGTAGCTGATTGACGAATAGCCCGTACCGAAATCGTCGATTTGCAGCCCCACGCCGAGCTCCCGTAGCCCGCTCAGGACCTGTTCCTGCACGGTTTCACGCGACATCAAGACGGTCTCGGTGATCTCCAAGATCAACCGCCGCGGATCCACGCCATATTTGGCCAGCGTTGCCTTGATGTCCTCCAGCAAGTCGGTCCGAAGCAGTTCGGCGGCGGAAAGATTGATGTGCAGGCAGAAATCCGTCAGCTCCGGGTCTGTTTGGCTCCAGCGGCTCATTTGGGCAAGACCTTCATGCAGCACCCACCGTCCCAGCTCGAAGATCAAGCCGGTTTCTTCTGCGATGCCAATGAAGCTGCCCGGCATGATGGTTCCGCGAACAGGGTGATGCCATCGGAGGAGGGCTTCCACCCCGATGACGCGGCTGGAAGCCAACTCGACCACCGGCTGATACACCAGCCCCAACTCGCCTCCGGCAACAGCGGTGCGTAGTTCGGCGGTTATTCGCGACCGTTCCTGAACGGCGTCGAGCATGTCCGGGTGGAAGAGTTGGACATTATTCCGGCCCCGAGCCTTTGCCTGGTACATGGCAATATCGGCGTCGCGCATCAGCGCCTCTGCCCGGTCCCCGGGCTTGCCGATGCAAACGCCGATGCTCGCCATCGCCCAGACCGTTTCTATTCCGATGCTCATGCTGTCCTGCAGATACTCCGATGCGCGGTGCGCAATCCGAAGGATCTCCCCTTCCGTGGCCCCGGTAATGAGAATGGCAAACTCATCCCCGCCCAGGCGGGCCACAGTGTCCTGCTCCCTGACGGCCGAGCGGAGCCGTTTGGCAACTTCCACCAGCACGGCGTCACCGGCGCTATGGCCCAGGATGTCGTTGATGGCCTTGAAGGAGTCCAGATCCAGGAGCAACACGGCCGGGGCTTTTCCGCCGTCCGTGCTGGACAGGGTCGCTTGCTGGATCCGCTCGGTAAGCAGTGTCCTGTTCGCGAGGCCCGTGAGGGCATCTGTCTTGGCCATCTGTTCCAGCTCAACCTGCGTTCGCCGCAACATAGCCGTGCGGGCGGCCACCCGCTGCTCCAGATCCGCATGGATGTGGCCCAGCTCCTCCGCGAGCAGGTTGACTCCGGTGATGACGGCGTCAATGTCATCACGATGCTTCGACGGCTCAATGCGTGCGTCCAGATCGCCTGCAGCCAACCGGACAACGCCGTCAACCAGCAGCTGCAAGCGCGGGTCCTCAACGCCCTCTCTCGAGGTCACGTATTCTCAGCGGGCAGCAGCAAGAAGCGCATCCGGGGCTCAGGAACCCGCATTAAGCCAGTCCAGGGCCTCGCTGCGCGATGTGAAGAAACGGGTGGGGCACGGCGGGACGTGCACTCCCAGGAAGAAGTTCGCCAGGACCCGGTCAACAGGCGACGAACCCAACAAAGCGATGCGCGAAGCGCCGCAGGGAATGGACCACACACCCCGGGCCTCCCGGCTAACGGAAGCGACCGTGGCCATGTCTACAAGCATGGGATGCTGCTCCTGTTGGCAGAGCTCGTTGACTTTCGCCATGGCTGCCCGCGCATCCTCAACCTCAATGGCGACCCCGCGCCGCCAGCGCAAATGGAGAAGACCGTCGACGCCCAAATCGACACTGGCCTTTTCACCGTCCGAAGTATCCGGTAACACGATCATGTCCTCCCCAGGCAGGCGGCCGAACCCAGCTGCAACTAGTTAACAAGCAGCAATCGCCAACCCCGATAGCGTAGCTCCCCGCGCATTGCTCCTCAAGCCTTCTCAGTGCGCATCGACCGATTTCGAACGGCCCGGGTCTCAACTGTGCCTTTCCTCCCGATCCTCCCAGCTCTACGTGGGTAGAATCGAGGCCTGAACACTGCCGGAACGTATCAGACGGAGAAACAATGTCAGCATGGCTCGAAGTCGGCCCTAACAACTACGTGTTGGAGACCGAAGGGTGCCTGCTTAACACGGGCCTCGTTGTAGGTACGGAACGAGCCATGGTGATCGACACCGGTTGCGGCCCCCGCCAAGGCCGGCAGATCCTCGCCGCCGTCCGGGAAAAGACCCAGCTGCCGCTGGTAGTCGTTAACACCCACGCCCACTACGACCACTACTTCGGCAACGCCGTTTTTGCCGACGACGGCGTCACCGAGTTTTGGGGGCACGTCAACTGTGCGGCGACAATCGACGACGACGGCGACCACCAGCGCCGCTTCGTCGCCGCCACCGAACCGGAGATGGCCG
>NZ_DF952468.1:24914-27964 GCF_001263615.2 Arthrobacter sp. Hiyo1
CCCCCGACGATGACCGGCTTGGGCCCAATCCGGTCACTGAGGACACCAAAGACGGGTTTGAGAAACACCTCGGCCAGGTCGTAAACGGCCAGCAGGATGCCCAGGTTCAGCAGGCTCAGGCCGATGTTCCCGCTCTGGGCTCCCATTCCTGCGGCGATGCTGTGGGCGCCGAAAGCGGTCACGAATCCCGCTGCATAGAGAGGAAGGGTGGGCCCGTGGATTGTCCCGGCCGGGCTGGTGCGGCTCACTGGTGCACCCGGTAGACAAGGTGATTCACGGGGTGCCCTTGTGTTTGAGGGCGTGCCGGGCCTCAACTGCGGCGTAGTAGATGATCACGACCCCAGCCAGGGGATCGGCCCACCACCAGCCGAAAAGGGCATTCAACGCGAGCCCGGCCAGCACCGCGCCGGCCAGGTAGGCGTCCACGAGGGTCACCTTTCCTTCCGCGCGGAGTACGGGATTGCCCAAGCGCTGCCCGGTGCGGATCTTGCCCCACGCCAGGGCAAGCATCACCACGAAGGTCAGGGCCGTCCAGACGATGCCCAGACCCGAGGTTGCGGGGCGAAGGCCGGTGGCAAACACAACGGCCACCTGGATGAGCAGGTAAGCGCCCAGAATGGTAAAGGCGATCCCGATCAGGCGCATCGCGGGGGCTTCGCGCTCTTTGTGGGCACCCTTGAGCTGCCACACCACCACGATCGAAGCGAAGATCTCGATCAGGGAATCCAGGCCGAAACCGGCCAGTGCCGGGGAGCCGGCTTGGATGGCGGCGGCTGCCAGGACGCCGAGGCCCACCACGTTCCAGCCCAGGGTCGCGTATTCAAGCCGCAAACCGCGGCGCAACAAGAGTTTGCGGACTTCGCTTGTGTCGTTAATGCTGGCCATGGGTGTCCTTTGTCTTGGGGCGCGCTAGCAGCAGTCTTCACCCTTCCACGCTTCGCGGCCTTCTTTGACGGCGACGGCGGCGATGATGAGGCCAATGACGGGGTCAAGCCACCACGCGGCGAAGAGCGCATTGCCGGCCAGTCCGATCAGGACAGCGGCGGCCGTGGCGGCACAGAGCAGGTTCTGGGTTCCTTCACCGGCAGTGGCCCCGGAGTCTAGCCTGGCACCGAGGCGCTGCTTGGCGACGCCGAGGACAGGCATGATGACCAGGCTCGCCGCCGTGAGCACGATGCCCAGGACGCTGTTCTCGGCCCGGTGTCCCGTGGCCAGATCGATGATCGACTGGATTCCGATGTACGGCGCCAGGAGCCAGAAACTGATGGCGACGGCCTTTTGTGCTCGCTCTTCGGCAGATTCGGACAGGGTGCGGGAGCCGGTGAACCGCCAGATCACGATGATGCTCGCCAGGCCCTCGACGGCGGAGCTGAGCGCCCAGCCGATCAGTGACACGGAGCCTGCCGTACCGCCAGCAAGCAGTCCGAGGGCTCCCTCCAGGACCATCCAAGCCAGGCTGAACCAAGACAGCAGCCGGACGGTACGGGCGTCCTTGATCCAGGCGGCTTCCCGGACTGTTGTCATCAGTGGGTTCCGGTTTCGTGCACGGCGTGGCCGGCGGGTTCGAGCTGGAAGGTGGAGTGTTCGACGTCGAAATGGCCGGTCAAGCAGCTCTGCAGCTGGTCAAGGATAAGCGGAGCGTGTCCATCGTGGAAGCAGCTCTCGTCCAGGACGACGTGCGCGGAGAGGGCAGGAAGGTCGGAGGTGACCGTCCAGACGTGCAGGTCGTGGACGTCGTGCACGTGCCCGGTTTCGAGGAGGTGCGCCCTGACCTGGTCCAGGTCGACACCTTCGGGTGCGCCTTCCAGGAGGATCCTCCCGGAGTCCCGCAGCAGTCCCCATGCGGCGTGCAGCATCAGGGCCACCACAATGAGGGAGGCGATCGCGTCCGCACGGGTAAAACCGGTGGTCAGGACGACGAGCCCGGCGACCGCCGTCGCAATGAATCCGTAGAGGTCGGTCAGGATGTGCTGGAAGGATCCTTCAACGTTCAGGCTGGACCGGTTGGCTTTGGCCAGCACCCACACCGCCACGAGGTTCACGATGATGCCGAAGATCGCGACGATGAGGACAGGGCCGCCCTCAACCGGTGGCGGATCAAGGAGGCGGTGGATTGCCTCCACGGCCACGAGGGCGCTGATGACCAGCAAGGTGATTCCGTTGGCGGCCGCGGAGAGGATTTCGGCACGCTTGAATCCGAACGTCCAGATTCCCCGCGCCGGACGGGCCGCGAGGTTGATCGCCCACAGGGAGGCGGCGATCGCCCCGGCGTCGGTGAGCATGTGCCCGGCGTCCGAAAGCAGCGCAAGCGAGCCGGAAAGGATGGCGACAATCACCTCGACGATCATGAACCCGACAATCAGCGCCAACGCGATCACCAGATAGCGCCGGTCCGCGTTCGCTGCTATCGCGTGGCTGTGGCTGTGGCTGTGGTGCTTGGCTGGGTTGCCCGCCGTGTCATGGTGGTGGTTGCTCATTGGCCGCTGTCCTTCTTGGCCGTGCGCTCGGGATGAACGGCGACGGTATGTCCTGTGTGGGTCAGGCCCAAGTCCAGCAGCATCCGCACGTGGGCATCATCCAGACGGTAGTAGCCATCCGGCCGCGCCTCGAAACGGAAACCACCCGGTGGGCGCGCAGAAGCCGCAACGCATGGCTGACTGCACTCTCGCTCATCGCCGTCGTCGCCGCGAGGTCGCATACGCACAGCTCGCCGCCCTCCAACAGGGACGTCAGCAACCGCAAGCGTCCCGGATCGCCCAGCAATGAGAACACGTCCGCCAGCTCGGCAATGTCGTGATCCGAGGGCAGGGCCGCCCGGACGAGTTCGACCTTGTCCGGGTCGACAAGTTTCACACCGCATTCATCGACGGCTTCACGAACAGCCACGGGGCCTCCAACATCTGAACAGGTATTCAGATGTCAGTATAGAGGACACGGTCCATAGCCGGAGGCTGCCAGTGGGGAACTTCGCAACAGTGATCCCGTTTACGGCGCTAGCGGGTTGGGCTTGCCTTCTTAGCGCGAACTGGCAGCAAATGCCCTCGGGGAGC
>NZ_DF952468.1:28337-37972 GCF_001263615.2 Arthrobacter sp. Hiyo1
GAATCTTTAACCAAACTTCGAGAAAAGCTTGCGGGAACCTTGCGGCTTCCTAAAAAACCTGCCCGAAAGTAGAGGACATCGGACAGCAAAGTCCCGGTCTCACGGGCTTCAAGAAACGGAAAACGATCATGGGTCTCAACCTGAAAACCACCACCGGCAAAGTCATCGCATCCCTGGCCCTGGTCGGCACTGCTGCCGGCGTGGCAGGACTGGGAACCTACGGCGCCTTCACCTCCAGCACCTCCGCCAGCAACACCGTCGCCTCCGGCATCGTGAACATCGCCCTCGGCGCCACCGGCACCACCAACCGCCTCAGCGTCGCCGCCTCCGGCCTGGTCCCCGGCGACACCGTCCAGCGCGTCGCCACCCTGGCCAACGCCACTGGAAACCAGAACCTCTCCGCGATCACCCTCACCACCGCGGCCTCCCCGACCTCCCTGCTGGACACCAACACCACCATGGGCCTGCAGGTCACCGTCGATAACTGCTCCACCGCCTGGACCGAAGCCGGCACCGCCCCCGCCTACACCTACACCTGCTCCGGCACCACCACCAGCGTCCTCGCCTCCCGCCCCGTCATCGGCGCCAACCTCACCCTGGCCAACCTCACCTCGGTCACCGCCGGACACACCGACAACCTCCGCGTCACCCTCACCCTGCCCTCCACCGCAGACAACACCCTGCAGAACCAGAGCAGCACCATCGCCTTCAACTTCACCGGCACCCAGCGCACCGCCACCAACCAGTAACACCCCCACCCAGCCAGCCCTCCGCCGTCGAGCCCCCCCATGCAAACGACGGCGGAGGGCCTTCCCATCGAAACCCCACCGCGAACAGGCAGCAGATCCCCTCAAAAAGCAACGCAGAGGGCATCTGCTGCCAGTTCGCGCTTCAGGAAGCTGGCGCGGTGGGCGAGGGGGACATGAGCTGGGCCGGGGTCAATTTTGCCCAGGGGGAGTCCGGGGCGCCCTGGATTGCAGCTTCCGGGCTGTCTCCCAGGGTCCACCACTTGGCCTCGAACGCGGACCCTTCGAAGAGAATTCGGTCGCCCTTGTGATAGATCGTCTCCGGCGCCCATGCCGGGAAAGTTCCCGCAGGCACGGTTGCCTTGGGGCTTGGCCTGTCGCCAGGAAGCACGGGACCCACGAGTTTCCACGGGGTGGCGCCGCCCTGCAGAACGGGGTTGTCCGGGACGTCCGCGCGGGTCCACCATTTTGCCTCGTAGACGCTGCCGTGCCACACCACCCTGTCCGCCGCGGTGTAGGCGGCGTAGCTGCTCCACACCGGATAAGGGCTGGTTGCGGGATCGTCGGTGGTGGGCGTGGCACTGATTGAGGCAGTTGCAGTAGGCGATGGAGCCACAGCCGGCGTAGGCAGCCCTACATCATTGGCAAGCGTGGCCGAAAACAGTTGGGAGCCTGGACCACCCCGCTGCATCCGTCCGAAACCTTGCTCACATCCGGGTAGTTGGGGCTACACGTCCGGTCCCTGTTCATGGACCACATCGACAACCTACCGAGGCCCTTGTCCTTGACGAAGCTGTTCATGGTGGCGGCATCGTCGAGCGTGAATATTTCGCCGGCAATGTCGTTCTGGCCCACCATGACGGTCAGGCCAAGCTTGCGCCAAAGGGTTTCGCTGCCAAAGTCCGTTCCAGCGTTGCGGTAGAGGGCGGCGAGCTGTCCATGGGCGGCATCCGCGCTGATTCCGCGGCCCGGGACATGCTCCAAGCCGCAGGCTTGCTGGCGCCGAAATCCATCGTCATGATGTTTACGCCCTCCAGCTCGACGCCGCCCGCGAGGGTATGCGCCACGATGACCTGGCCCTGGCTCGTGAGTCCGTCCGGGTCGGCCGCAAGGGTGAGCCAGACGGCAAGGGGCTTGCCGCTGGCTTTGCGTTCCTTCTGAATGGCGGCGACGGCTTGCGCACGTCGGTCGGCTGCGGCTATGTCGCCCAAGGCGGCGCCTTCGACGTCGAGATCCACCGTTGCGACGTCGTAGCGATCCACGATCTGCCGGTAGGCGCCGGTCAGGGACTTCGTGTCCTTGCAGGAAACTGCGAGTTCATTGTTGTTCATCCCGCCGAAGGAAACCGCCGGGGCCTCCAAGCTGGCGGAGCCGGGCGATTCTCCGGTCCAGATCGAGGTCGGAGGCTGCCTGGTCGGGGCTGTACGCCGCACCCCAGGACGGGGCGCAGCCCTGCTTCGGATCGGCGACGACGAAGGACAGCACCACGGCCTTCGCGCTGGGCACTGCTGGATCTTCGAACGCGAACCGCGGCGTCGCCGTCACGTCCACATAGCCGGAAAACACCGAAGGCATGGAGGCCGCGGCGCTGACGTCCTGGACGTTGCGGAGTCCGAGGTAGCCCGCCGTGACCGCCGCCACCACGATGACGCAAAGGATGCCCAAACGCAGGACGGACAGCCGGCGGCCGGGAAAGCGTTTCGACACAGAGATACCCCCAGAGCATTGGAATAGGACTTCGCGGATGTCCGGGAAAGAACTCACTCCGGTGGTGGCTGCGCAGCTTGGCGTAGCATTTCCACGAGTCTTATCCCAACTACGCGTCGTTCGCCTATCATAGGGGCGCACTGTAGTGCGGGCCGTCACATTACGCCTGCATTGTGCCGCGCGTCCGCTGGGGGCGCACGGACGGCGAATGGGGATTCATGTCGGACCAGATCGTGCTGCTACGCCCCGATGACCAGGGAACCGCGGACGGGCAGTCTTCAAAAGCCCGGAAGCGTCAGTGGGGCGCGGAGAAACGCTCTGAACCGCTCTCGATCGTCCACCCAGCACCGTCGCGGCGCAAGATAGTCCTCGGCCGCGTCGGCGTCCTCACCACTGTCCTCGCCTGGCTCGGCTATGTGATCACGACCGTGCTCAAGCAGCTCGTGGACAACCCCGGCGCCGGATTCCGCTTCGGCGCCGAAACCCTCTCCTACTTGGTGGTGGTGTCCTTCCTGACGTTCTCGGCACTGATGTACCTCACCGCCCGCCAGGGCGCCCTGACCCGCTTTCGGGCCCACCGTCGGGTTCCCCGAGGGGAGCTCGACCGGCACTTCTTCGACTACTCCGAGGGCATCACCGTACTGATTCCCTCCTATGCGGAGGAACCGGAAGTAGTCCGCGGCACCATGTGGTCCGCGGTCCTGCAGGAATTCCCGGACCTCAGCGTCGTGCTGCTCCTCGATGACCCACCCTTCCCTGCAGACCCTGACGTGCTCCGCCGCCTCGAAGCCACCCGCGCGCTCGCCGGCCAGATCACGGAAACCCTCAAGGAACCAGCGGCGAGGGTCAACGGCGCCTACGCGAGGTACCGCCGTCGTCGTCGTGATCAAGAAGCTGAACCGGACGCGGGCACCGAAGTGGAGCGGCTCATCGCCGAATACCAATACGCCGCGGAATGGCTCGAAGCTATGGCCGAGACCGAGTCCGTCGAGGACCACGTGGACGAGTTCTTCGTCGATCTGGTCCTCATGGGCCTGGCCCGGGAACTGCGCCTGGTAATCCTGGCCCTGACGGCCGCGAACGCGCAGCGGACCTCGCCCGGCCCGGAACGCATCGCTGAACTGTACGCGCGGCTGACCTGGATCTTCAACGCCCGGGTGTCCACGTTCGAGCGAAAGCGATTCGCGAGCCTCTCCCACGAGCCAACAAGGCCATGAACCTGAACGCCTACCTCTCGCTCATGGGCGGGACCTGGCACCCGGAACAGACGGCGGACGGCACCGTCTTGCGGCCCGCAGGAGTCGACGACGGCGATGTGCTGTCCGTCCCGGACACCACCTACGTCCTGACCCTGGACGCCGACTCGATGCTGCTGCGCGACTACTGCCTCCGCCTGGTTCATCTCCTCGAATCCCCGGGCAATGAAAAGGTAGCCGTCACCCAGACCCCGTATTCCTCCTTCCGCGGGGCACCGACCCGGATCGAACGCATCGCCGGCGCCACCACGGACATCCAGCACATCCAGCACCAAGGCATGACCCAATACGGCGCCACGTTCTGGGTGGGAGCGAACGCCGTGATCCGCAAACGCGCACTCGAAGACATTGTCGAGATCTCGACGGTGGGTGGCTTTGAAGTCAGGACCTACATCCAGGACCGCACGGTCATCGAAGACACCGAGTCCAGCGTGGACCTTGGCAAGCACGGCTGGACCCTGGCCAACTACCCGGAGAGGCTCAGCTACAGCGCCACGCCGCCGGACTTCGGATCGCTCGTGGTGCAGCGACGGCGCTGGGCCAACGGCGGCCTGCTGATCCTGCCGAAACTTTGGGAACAGATCCGCAAGCGCCGTGGGCAGGCCCGGCCGGTTCTCTTCCGCGAGATCCTGTTGCGGGTCAACTACATGGCCTCCATCACCTGGGCGAGCTTCGGGCTGCTGTTCCTCCTCGCGTACCCCTACGACAGCCGCCTCCTCAGCCCCTTGGTCTTCCTTGCCGCGCTGCCCTATTTCCTGGCGATGGGCAGCGACCTGCGGGACTGCGGCCACCGGTTCAGCGACATCTTCCGGATCTACGGCTTCAACCTGGTGCTGCTGCCGGTCAATCTTGCCGGCGTCCTGAAGTCCCTCCAGCAGGCCCTCACAGGAGACAAGATCCCGTTCGTCCGCACCCCGAAGGTCAAGGACCGCACCGCGGCCCCGGCCCTCTACGTCCTGGCTCCGTACTTGATCGTTGCGTTCTCCTTGTTGACCGTCTGGCGCAACTGGCAACTTGGAAACTGGGGCAACGCCGCATTCGCCGCCTTCAACGCCATCATGGCCGCCGGCGCGATCCGGGCCTATATCGGACTGGCCAACTCCGGAGTGGACCTGTACCTTGGCGTGCTGAACTGGCTGTACGTCGAGCCCAAGAAGCCGAAGGCGCTGCCGCCGGCCATCATTCCCAAAACCCCGGAACAGGTCGACTGGGAGTCGCTGCTCTACCACGGCGACCGCCGTCTGAACCGGGACCTCCGCGGCAAGAACGACCGCCGGAAACGGGCCGGATCGGTGTAGGGCTACGCTGGCATAGGGCGTCGGCGTTCCGGCTCCGTAAAGGCATCCAGCTCCGCAAGGTCATTCGGAAGGGGCACAATGAATCCACTTGCAGTGGTAGTGGGATCCACCGGCTATATCGGCGGACGGCTCGTTCCCCGCTTGCTCGACGCCGGTTACGACGTCCGCGTCCTGGTGCGCCACGCGAACAAGCTCAGGGACGTCCCCTGGGCGGACCGTGTGAACGTAATGATCGGCGACCTCGAGGATGTCGACTCCTTGCGGGAGCCTTTACCGGGGCCGACGTCATTTACTACCTGGTGCACTCGATGGGTCCATCCGGCCAGCGGTCTTTTGAACAGACCGAAAGGCTCTGCGCCGGCAACGTTGCACGTGCGGCAGCCGACGCTGGCGCCGGACGGATCATCTACCTGGGCGGACTGCACCCGGAAGGAACGCTCAGCCGACACCTCCAATCCCGCAAGGAAGTGGGCGACATTTTCCTAGCGGAACCGCGCGTGCCCGCGATCGTCCTTCAGGCCGGCGTCGTGATCGGCTCCGGTTCGGCGTCGTTCGAAATGATCCGGCAACTGACCGAGGTGCTGCCCCTCATGGTGGCTCCGCGATGGGTGCGGAACAAAGTCCAGCCGATCGCGATCCGCGACGTGCTCTATTACCTGGTCGCGGCGGCCGGACTCCCGGCTTCGCTCAACCGCACCTTCGACCTGGGCGGCCCGGACGTCCTCCGGTACGACGAGATGATGAACGGTTATGCCGCGGAAGCGGGGCTGCGGCGTCGTCCGGTGATTGCACTGCCCGTCCTGACTCCATGGTTGGCATCCCAGTGGGTCAACCTCGTCACCCCCATTCCCCGGTCCTTGGCCGTGCCGCTGATCGGATCCCTGCAGCAGAACTGCGTGGTCGGGGAGCGGGACATCCACCAATACATCGATCCACCCGAAGCCGGGCTGCTTGGATACCGGGAATCGCTTCGCCTGGCATTGGCGCGGGAGGCCGCCGGGGAAGTGGAAACCAGCTGGCAGAACTCCTCCGTTCGCGGTGCTCCAAGCGATCCGCTTCCCAGCGACCCGCAATGGGCCGGCCACCTGGTGTACCAGGACAACCAGCAGCAGCTCACGACGGCGACGCCGCAACAATTGTGGCAAGTCATCGAAGGCATCGGCGGGGACAACGGCTGGTACTCGTTTCCCCTGGCCTGGTCCGTGCGCGGCTGGATGGACAAGATCGTGGGCGGAGTTGGGCTCCGCCGCGGCCGGCTCAGTCCGACCCGCCTGAATACGGGGGACGCGCTGGACTTCTGGCGCGTGGAGCAGATCGACCGCGGCTCGCTGTTGCGCCTCCGCGCGGAAATGAAGGTCCCCGGTCGGGCCTGGCTCGAAATGCGCGCCGAAGAAGCCGAAGGCGGGGCGCTCTACCAACAAAGGGCGATCTTCTTCCCCAAAGGCCTGGGCGGACGCTTGTACTGGCTTGCGGTATTGCCCTTCCACGGCGTCATCTTCAAGGGAATGGCCAACCGAATTACGGCAGCGGCGGCGTCGATGGCGGACGACGACGATCCGGCCTTGCCTTAGCGGCCGGAACCATTCGCTGCCGCGACGTACACCGTGACGCCCAATTCTTGGATGTTATCCCGGGTATCCCGCTCCAGTTCATCGTCGGTGACGACGGCGTCCAGTTGCTCGATCGGCGCGACCCGGAACTTCGCAAAGGTTCCGAACTTGGTGCTGTCCGCCAGCAGGAAGCAGCGCGACGCTGCCTCAAGAGCGGCCAGTTTCATTTCCACCTTGTCCATGGACGGCGTAGTGACGCCGCGAGAGAGGCTCCATGCGCCGGTGCTCATGAAGAACAGATCGATGTTGATGTGCTTGATGGCGTCGGCTGCCATGCGGCCTGAGCTTGAAGCGCTGGAAGCATCCACCACACCGCCGGTATGGATGGTCTCAACGTTGGGGTATGCGAATAAAGACGTGACCACGTAAAAATCGTTGGTGACCACGGTGATGTTCTTCCGGGCACCGAGATAGGGGACCACCGACTGGCAAGTTGTACCGGCGTCGAGGAACAAGACCATGTCGTCCTCAACGAACTGGGACGCAAGCTCGGCGATTGCTTTTTTCCGAGGCAGCTCTAGCTGAGCCCGTGATTCCCGCTCCCGTGGAGGTTCCTGGCTGGTCCTCTCCGCCAAACGCACGCCTCCCTGGACCGACAACACATGACCGGCATCTTCGAGGGCCGTAATGTCGCGCCGGATGGTCATGTGGGAGACGTTCATGGATTCCGTGAGGCTGCGGATGCTCAGCACTCCCTCGCGGCGAAGCAAGCGAAGAATCTCCTGATGACGCTGCTCCGGGATCAGGGGAGGTGATGTTGACGAACTCAAGGTTGCTCCTTCGCGGTGACAACCCCATCTTAACAAGTTTTCACACAGTGTTCCGATTTGTGTTTGCCGCCGGAGTCGGGAACCTTCTTGATCGCCGCAGCCTTGCCTTAAACGGCCTTGCCTTAAACATCGACAGATGTGAATATTTACGTGTGTCTATGTCCTTGCAGTTGACGCCCGTCGAGGCGGTGGCGTGTTGCTCGCCGCTGTCCCGGGAGCCCTTGTCTGAATCCGAAGCCGAAGGAATCGTTCCGCTGCTGAAAGCGCTGGCCGATCCGGTACGGCTGCGGCTGATGTCCCTGGTGGCGTCCCATGAGGGCGGCGAAGCCTGCGTGTGCGATCTGAACGACGCGTTTGAGCTGTCACAGCCGACCATTAGCCACCACCTGAAAGTCCTGCACGAAGCAGGTCTCCTGGAACGCGAAAAGCGGGGAGTCTGGGTCTACTACCGCGCCCGCACCGACGCGCTGTCCGGCCTGGCGGCCTTGATCGGGGGACAAAGCCAGTGAGCGTTCTGACACGGCGGGCCGTAGCGGAGTTCGTAGGAACTGCCTTCCTGGTTATGGCCGTGGTGGGGTCCGGCGTCATGGCCTCGCGACTGTCCCCGAACGACATCGGACTGGAGCTCCTGCAGAACAGCGTCGCAACTGGCGCCGCGCTCGTGGCGTTGATCCTGGCGCTGCAGCCGGTCTCGGCATCCTTCAACCCGGTGGTCACTTTGGTGGAGCGCGCCCTGGGGATCCTGGATACGCCCACTGCGCTTGCACTGATCGCCGCACAGGTCGTAGGAGGCCTCGCCGGGACAGTGCTGGCCAACCTGATGTTCGGCCTCGACGCCGTGACGCTCTCCACGCATGAACGCGCCGGGGGAGGGCTGTGGCTCGGCGAAGTCATCGCGACCATCGGGCTGCTCTTGGTCATCTTCGGCACCATCCGTTCCGGACGCTGAGCGCGTGGCGTTTGCAGTCGGCGGCTACATCACGGCCGCCTACTGGTTCACCAGCTCCACCAGCTTCGCGAATCCCGCCGTGACCGCGGCCCGGACCATTACCGACACCTTCGCCGGCATAGCCCCGGCCTCCGCTCCGGCGTTCATCCTCGCGCAGTTGTTGGGCGGAGCCGTAGGGTTCTTCCTGATCCGTGCCCTGTACCCACGCGTTCCCGCGTTGCCTTCGTCTCTGTCAGCTCCCGCACCCGATCGAAAGGTCCTCTCATGAGCGCTGAAACCGTCAAGAAACCCTCCGTCCTCTTTGTCTGTGTCCACAATGCAGGCCGTTCCCAGATGGCTGCCGCCTTCCTCACGACCCTCGGTGAGGGCCGGATCGAGGTCCGCTCGGCGGGTTCCCAGCCCGCAGACAAGGTCAACCCTGCCGCCGTCGAAGCCATGGCCGAACTTGGCATCGACATGTCCGCCGAAATCCCCAAGATCCTCACCACCGAGGCCGTCAAGGAATCCGACGTCGTCATCACCATGGGCTGCGGTGACGAATGCCCGTACTTCCCGGGCAAGCGCTACGAGGATTGGGTCCTCGAAGATCCGGCCGGCCAGGGGATTGAAGCCGTCCGCCCCATCCGCGACGAGATCAAGACCCGCATCGAGGACCTGATCGCATCCCTTAGCCCTGCTGGGTAGCGCGGGACGCAGGGAGACTGGACAAACCGAGGACAGCATGGATTCAGTGAAGAACCTTCCCATTGCCGTGATCGGCGCCGGACCTATCGGCCTGGCCGCCGCTGCGCACCTCCTTGAACGTGGCTTGGAACCGGTGGTCTTCGAAGCAGGCCCGACGGCGGGGGCCGCGATCGAACAATGGCGCCACATCCGCTTGTTCTCACCCTGGCGGTTCAACCTCGACGCCGCTTCCCTCCGCCTGCTCGATGCATCCGGGTGGGAGGCGCCGCGCCCCGCGGCACTCCCGTATGGCGGGGAGCTCATCGACAATTACCTTGCACCTTTGGCCGCCCTTCCTGCCATCGGCTCCCGCCTCCAGACGGGTGCCCGAGTTCTGGCGGTCACACGTGCAGGCCTGGACAAGACCCACGTCAGGGACCGTGACACCACGCCGTTCGTTGTGCGGGTCGAGCACGCGGACGGCGAAATCCGCGACCACACCGCGGCAGCCGTCATTGACGCTTCAGGAACCTGGTCCACCCGCAATCCGCTCGGCACCTCCGGCCTGCCCACCATCGGCGAGAACGCGGCTGCTGAGCGGATCTCCTCGCCCCTTCCCGACGTAGTGGGCCGGGA
>NZ_DF952468.1:38406-43812 GCF_001263615.2 Arthrobacter sp. Hiyo1
CCCGCGGCCAGCTCGGATCCCGCTCCGCCGCTTGGTCGAGGCCGGCACCGCCGAACTGCACACCGGCTTCGGCATCAGCACCTTGAAATCCCTGGATACCCATGTGAGTGTCGAAGCCGCCGATGGCCGCACGCTCGACGCGGACGTCGTCGTGCCTTGCACCGGCTTCCGCCCCGACCTGGACATGCTCCGCGAACTCCGACTCAACCTTGACCCCGCCGTTGAAGCACCTACAGGGCTCGGCCCGCTGATCGATCCTGAATTCCATTCTTGCGGCACGGTGCCTCCGCACGGCGCGAGGCTTCTGGCGCACCCCGAGAAGGACTTTTACATCGTGGGCATGAAGTCCTACGGCCGGGCCCCGACCTTCCTGCTGGCAACCGGTTACGAACAGGTCCGCTCCGTCGCTGCCGCCCTCGCCGGAGACCAGACAGCCGCTGACACCGTCCAGCTTGAACTGCCCGAAACAGGCGTCTGCTCCACGGACGCCGGCACCAGCTGTGACGTTCCCGCCCAGGAGATTGCATCATCGGAGGACGCCGGCTGCTGCGCGGCTCCCGAGCCGGTCCTCGTCGGGTTCCCCACCGGGCTGACCCACGGACGCTCGGGCGCAGCCTGATGCAAGAATCGGCGATCTCAGATGCAAGAATCACAAGCATGATCGAGTCAATCAAGACCCCGAGCGTCCTGTTCGTCTGCAGCAGGAACGGCGGAAAGTCCCAGTTAGCCGCCGGGCTCATGCGTGACCTTGCCGGAGACGCTGTCGCGGTTCATTCCGCGGGCACCAACCCATGCGAGGCACTGAATCCCGAATCCGTGGAGTCCCTGAGCGAACTCGGCATCGACGTCACCGGCGAGCACCCCAAACCGGTCACGAACGAGGTGCTGGACGCCGCCGACGTCGTGGTTGTCCTGGGCACCGAAGCCAAACTCGAACGCCACGGCACGGCCCGCGTCCTGACCTGGGAAACCGACGAGCCCTCCGCTCGCGGAATAGAAGGCAGGACCGCATGCGCCTGGTCCGTGACGACATCAAGGACCGCGTCCAAAAGCTGTACGCCGAACTCGTGGGAAACTAGGCCCCCGGCGTTTCTTCGGCCGCCGATTACGGGACAGGCTCCTCCGCCTCGCACACGGCCTCAACCGGTCAACTCCTTGATAGTCACAAGCGGGGCCCGAGGCGCTTTCCGTGAAATCCCGACTAAACCGGGTCCAAGCGAAGGCTCGGAGACAAGCCTTCGCCTTATGCTGGCTGAATGGCACGTACCGCAAGAGAACGCATTGATGGCGATCCCGTTTCCTCGGGCGTTTACGGTGCCCTCCTCGATCAGATTTCTGCGCTTGACGGGTGTGAGCTGCAGGAGAACGCCTCGTCGTTCCATGTCGCTCACGGGCGCGCGTTTCTGGGGATCCATCCCCGCCGAGGCGGGATTCTGGTCAACATTGTTTTGGACCGGCAACTCGAATCTGATCGTGTGCACCGCGCCGAGCGTGTATCTGCTAACCGGTGGCATAACGAAGTCCTCCTGAAGGACCCTTCAGAGCTTGATGCTGAGATGCTGGCCTGGATCCGCGAAGGATATGCCCTCACTGTCTGAAACAGGATGAACGCAGGTTCGTTTCCGAGGGCATGAAGCTTTCGCGGGCCCTGCCCCACCGGACCAGATTTGGCCGGCCCGCCCGGGCCGAAAAACTTGACACGATCGGCGTTCCTTCGGCGGTCGATTGCGGGACACTTGAGCCATGGATCCGGGCCGGGAAGCAACCGTCGCCGAATACGGGCGTGCCTGCCTTCAGCTGAAAAGTTGGCTGGCGAACGCGACGCCATCGGATTTGAAGCGCAAGAGCAACGGGACCCGCTGGACCAACGAGGAACTGCTTTTCCACATGGTCTTCGGATACATGATCGTCCGGTCCCTCTTGCCCTTGGTCCGCGTCATGAGTCGCCTGCCCCGATCCTGGGGCAGGGGGTTCGCCGCCGCTTTGAACGCGGGAACCGGCCCGTTCGACTGGGTGAACTATTGGGGTTCCCGGGCGGCCGCCACGGTCTATGACCGGCACCGGATGGGCCGGAAACTCGAAAAGACGATCACGGTACTGGCGCACCGCCTCGAACGCGAAAGCCCGGACTCCCTGGCCAGATCGATGCCTTTCCCGACCCGGTGGGACCCCTTCTTCACAGCTGACATGACGCTCGCGGACACCTATGCCTATGCCACCCGGCATTTCGACTTCCATGCGCAGCAGCTGAGCCTCCGGCCGCCGGAGTTTTAACAAGTTTTCACAGACTGTTCCGATTTGTGAATATTTGGGGTAATCTCTTAATCAATGTTAACCAAATTTGAAGTACTAGAGACCATCGTCCGCACCGGCGCCTTGCTGATTGCCCGCCTGGACAGTGCCGACGAGGCCTACCGTGTATCTGAAGCGGCCATCGAGGGCGGCATCCGTGCAGTGGAGGTCCCGTTGACTGTTCCCGGTGCCCTGGGAGTCATCGAGCGGCTTGCCGACAAATACGGGGACCAAGGCATCGTGATCGGCGCCGGTACCGTGCTCGACGCAGAAGCTGCTTTTGCGAGCATCTCTGCGGGCGCCCGGCTGTTGGTCAGCCCGCAGTTCAATCCGAAGATGATCGCTGCAGGAAACCGCTACCAAGCCGTCACTGCCAGCGGAGCGTTCACCCCCACGGAGGTCGTCAACACCCTCGAAGCCGGGGCTGACATCATCAAGCTGTTCCCCGCTGAGCTGGGCGGGCCCTCATATGTCAAGACCATCCTGGCGCCCCTGCCGCAGGCACCCATCATGCCTTCCGGCGGAGTTACGCCCGCGAATGTCGGCGCCTGGTTCGGCGCGGGTGTGACCGCCGTCGGCGTGGGAAGTTTTGTGACAAAGGCGGCCCGGAACGACGGCGACTACGGACTAGTCGCCCGCGCTGCGCAGACCTTCCTCACAGCGATCGACGAAGCCCGGCGCTAACCGAAGCCCGGCGCTAGCCGGCAAGCAAATCCGGCAGGAGCCGGCGAAAGCACAACCCGACAAAGACTGTCGGTCAGAACACAAAGGAGTGAGCTGCATGAGCCAAGCATCATCAGATATAGAGGCCACGGATACCAAGCCCCTGACGCTCGTGAGAATCAGGTGGTACCTGGTAGCTCTGCTGGTCATCGGCGGGATCGTGAATTACCTGGACCGAAACAACCTGAGCATCGCGAACACCACGATTGCCAAGGAATTCGGCCTTAACGCCCTTCAGATGGGGTTGCTGCTTTCGGCGTTCTCGTGGCCGTACGCTATTGCCAACCTGCCTGCCGGCTACCTTGTGGACAAGTATGGTCCCAAGCGCATGTTCGCCTGGGCCGCCGGACTCTGGTCCATCATCTCGATGCTCTCCGCCCTCGCCAATTCCTTCGGCTTCCTGTACGCCGCCCGTGTGGCCTTGGGTATTTCGGAGTCCCCATTCTTCACTTCCGGGCTGAAGGTCGCCGACCGTTGGTTCAACAAGACCGAGCGCGCCCTGCCGGTCTCGATCGTCAACACCGGCTCGCAGATTGCCAACGCCATCGCCCCTCCGCTGCTGACCTTCCTGTTGCTGACCATGAGCTGGCGCGGCATGTTCATCGTCATCGGCGCACTCGGCGTGATCGTCGCCCTCGTGTGGCTCCGCGTCTACCGTGACCCCACGCTCAAGGAACAGTTCCTCATCAAGGGTGCCGAGTTCGAAGAGCAGTCGAAGCCCAAGGAAAAGCAAGCCGGCTGGGGCGAACTGCTCAAGCAGAAGAACACCTGGTTCATGGTCCTGGGCGCGTTCGGCATCTTCTACACAGTGTGGGTCTACCTCACCTGGTTGCCGAGCTACCTGCAGACCGCCCGTGGCTTCAGCCTCAGCCAGAGTGGCTGGCTCGCGGCCCTGCCGTTCCTCTGCGGCATCATTGGTGTGCTGACCGGCGGCGTGATCTCCAGCAGGGCCATCCGCCGCGGCATTCCTACCGTCACCGCCCGCAAGCTCCCGATCGTCGGAGGCGCGCTCCTCGCCGCCGCAGCCGTCCTGCCCGTTGCCTATGTTGATAACTCCGCACTGGCTATCGTCCTGCTCTCTGTCGGTTACTTCGCCGCCCAAGTGCCGATCGGTGTCCTCTGGACGCTGGCAGCGGACATCGCAGAACCCTCCCAGGTGGCTTCCTTGGGCGCCATCCAGAACTTCGGCGGCTTCCTCGGTGCGGCACTCGCTCCGATCGTCACTGGCTTCATCCTTACCGAAACCGGCGGCAACTACACCATGGTCTTCCTGATTGGCGGAGTCCTGCTGGTGGTGGGCGCACTCTCCTACGGCTTCTTCGTTAAGGACCGCCGGACCACAGTTTCGGCCTAGCCTCGGCGCTGTGGCGGGGACGGCAACAACGCTACCCGCCACAGCCCTTGACTGAAAGAATTTGATCCAGGGTTCAATGCAGAACAGACAGTTGAAGACAACCATGCCGCAGGTATTTTTTGTGATCGGGCCGGCGGGCTCCGGCAAGTCGAGCGTCAGCAAGCTCCTCGCCGAACACCACGGTGCCGCTTACATCGACAAGGACACCGCCACCAAGCGATTCACGGAGCTGCTGTTGACACTCGACGGCTCCGATCCGAACGAGCGCGATAATAATGAGTTCTACCAGCGGGCCATCCTGCCGCTGGAGTACGCGTCCATTTTGGACCTCACCCGTGACAACCTGAGCGTCGGCCGCTCCGTGGTCCTGGACGCACCCTTTGGC
Source organism: Arthrobacter sp. Hiyo1 (assembly GCF_001263615.2). NCBI lineage: Bacteria > Bacillati > Actinomycetota > Actinomycetes > Micrococcales > Micrococcaceae > Arthrobacter > Arthrobacter sp. Hiyo1. The sequence goes on from NZ_DF952468.1 coordinate 43,161, forward strand.
AAGTTCTTCGCCGATCCGGACTACCTCATCAACGCCGGGCGGGAGCATCATTGGCCCGAGGCCGAACTGATCGTGGTGCATGTTCGAACCGATGGGGAGGCTGTCAGGGCGCGCCTTGTAGCCCGGGGATATGAGCGCGACGAATGGAAGCTCAATAACTGGGAACAATTCTGGGCCGCATCCCAGGTCAACGCCTGTGAGTGGAAAGGTGCCCGCCACGTCGAACTCGACAACAGCGGCGACGCGATCGACGTCGGGCTTCTTGACGTTGTGTTCGGCATCGGCGGTGTTCCGACGTCCGACCCGCCGGCTTGAGCGACCGCCAAAAAACGAATGTCCGAACTGCGCGGCACGCCCGCTATGACGGGTTTGTGACCGTCTCCACCTAGAATTGCTGGTTGAAGCAATTCAAACGAGAGCCGCGGCGCACAACGCTGCGAATCCTAGGGGACAAGACCATGCCGGATTCCGTGGAGAACGAAGCCAGCGCCGCTGCATCTATCGAAGGGCAGCCCGAGCTTCGTCGACGCCGCGATCGCCGTCGCGAAGAGGGTGACCCCTGGACAGGAACCATGCCGATCATCACGCCGAACGATTCCGACGCACCCGCATCCACGCCTGCCCCGCTGCAAAGCAGATCGTGGGCCGAAGC
>NZ_DF952468.1:44107-45558 GCF_001263615.2 Arthrobacter sp. Hiyo1
CGGGCGCTGTCCCCGGCATCCGCTCGAGCCGGACGGGCCGCAGCCGCCAATGCTCCGATTTCAGACTTCATCTCGTCCCCGGGTTCCTTCGTGAGGGAACAGAAACCGCGTCCCATCGGTGGCTTCCGCGGCATGCTCTACAGGCTGACCGGTGGCGCGTGGAACCTCGGTCCCAGCGCCAAGCAGCGTGAAGAGGACGAGCTGGCGAGGCGGATTTCCCGGCAGCTTCAAGGCAGCTACAACACCGCCGTGCTGAGCCTCAAGGGCGGGATCGGCAAGACCTCGACGACGGTCGGCGTGGGCCTCACCCTGGCGGAATTCCGCGGCGACCCGCCCTGCGCCATCGACGCGAACCCCGATTCCGGCGACCTCGTGGAGCGTGCGCTGGGCGAGGGCATCTACCAAAAGGCCACGCCGCGCACCATCACGGACCTGCTCAAGAACGTGGACAACGTCGATTCGCTCACGGCGCTGGCCCGGTACATGCACCATGCCGGCCGACTGCACCTGATCGCCGGTGAACAGGACCCGGAAGTTTCGGATTCGCTGACCGCCGAGGAATACTTGCGGATCCGCCAGCTGATCTCGGGCTACTACTCCATCGCGCTGACCGATTGCGGTACCGGCGTCACGCACAATGCCATGAGCGGCATCCTGCAATCAGCCGACAACCTCATCATCGCCGCCGGCTACGCCGTGAGCGGTGCCAAGCGTGCCCGCAGCACCCTTCAGTGGCTTGCGAGCCACGGCTACGAGGACCTCGCGCGCAACGCGATCGTGGTGATCACGGACAAGGACGAGGTGTCGTCCCGCGTGGACAAGGATGCCATCGAGGAACACCTCGCCGGGATCTGCCGACAGTTGATTGCCGTGCCGCACGACAGGGGAGTGGCCGACGGCGACCTGGTCACCCTTGACGTCCTCCGCCCCGACACCCGGCGTGCGTACAAAGAGATCGCGGCCGCGATCGTGGACGGGTACGTGTAGCGCCTCCCTTTTCGGCGGCCCCGGCCCAACTAGCTCGCATTAGATGTCTTGAGCGCTCAAAACGACATTAACTGCGAGTCAGTTGGGTGGGGCTACTTAGTTATTGCCTAGCGTGACGCCCGCGACACTCTATTACTACTTGTTTTTGCCCGGGTAAGAGCGGGTTCTTACTCGACTACTACGCGGATTGCAAATTGTCGCTTCCGCCGGGATTTCCCTAAAGTTGCACCTGGACGTCATTCGCTTTGCGGGGCGACCTCGCCATGACCGGGAACTGGGCCCGGGCATGGTGCACCCAATTCCGTGCCTTCATGACACCCTGCTGCGCCCGTCTCTGAACCCGAGGCCAGCACCAGGAGCCTCTTTTGATTCCCAAAAAACTTGCCTTGATGTTCGCTGCCGTGCTTCTCCTCGGGGTGACGGGTGCCACGGGCGCTCGGCCTTCCGCCAACACAGCGCCCGAC
>NZ_DF952468.1:46368-49340 GCF_001263615.2 Arthrobacter sp. Hiyo1
CCAGGCTGCCGCCGTACCCCAAGCGGACGCTGTACCCCAAACCGACCAGGGCGGCTCCGTCGAGGTGCTCGACACCACCGCGGCCATCACCGACCCCAACTGGTTCCGCCAGGCCTACGCCGAGGGCTTCCGTCTCTACGTGATGCACTCCACCGTCTGGGGCACGTGCACTCCGTGGCAGCAGACCCAGGCCCAATTGAAGATGGCGCTCGACGCCGGCCTCAAGATCGCGGTCTACACGCGTGACGCGTCGTGCTGGTCGAACGGGATCAAAGCGGCCGGTCCGTACATGTCGCAATTGCAGTTCTTCGCCCTGGACATCGAACCCGGTGGATCCCTGGTGACGCGGGCCATGGTGGATGGTGTGCGGAGCCTCGGCGTTCGGCCCGTGATCTACAGCGGCAGCGGCATGTGGCCCGGGCTGATGGGCAACAGCACCGCATTTGCTGACGTGCCCCTGTGGGATACCGACACGAGCAATCTCAACTACGCCAGCTGGGCTCCCAACTATCTGGCACCGAACCCCGTGCAGTACGGCGGCTGGAACACGGCCGGCACCATGCGCGTGGGAATCCAGCAGAAGTTCGAACATACCCTGAACGGCATCAACGTGGACCTGAACTCGTTCAACGCCAGCTTCCTGAAGTAGTCGCTGCGCTTCGTGCCCTGCGCTGCGCTAAATTCCTGACGCAGACGGAATTCCGGGGGCGCAGGGAAAAGACCGTGTCGGAGAGCACTGGAGTTGTCCACATGGGGGAATTCGGTGCTGTCGCGGGCCCCGATCCCCGTGGCAGGTTCTTAGGCATGACCCGCTTGCCACGCCTGATACTCAGCCGAGGTCACCTTTTTCACGGAACGACCCTCAAGGAACTCGCCCGCAGCGCCAAAACGGGTGCCTTGCATCGCGTCCGCCAAGGCGTGTACGTCGACGGCGCCGCGTGGGCAGCGCTGAAACCGTGGGAACAATACCGTGTCCAGATCGGCGCTGCGGCCGAAACCTCCAGAGCGCGGACCATTTTCGCCAGGCACTCGGCGGCGTCAGTATGGGGGATCCCCACCATCGGCCTGCATCATCCGGTGCAGGCCGTGACCCTGAGGAACGACGGCGGCCGCTCGCGGGCCGGGATAACCCGCCACTACGCGGACCCCTCCGGCCTCAAGGTATGTCGCCGCGAGGGACTCCTGGTGACTGACAGGGTTCGCACCGTACTGGATCTGGCAGCTTTCACCCCGTTCGTCGAAGCGATCGCTCCCTTGGATCACGTGCTCAAAGCCGACCGGAAACGGGGATTGCCTGCCATCACGAAAGAGGCACTTCTGGCAGGAGCGGACGGAATTTACACGGCGGCGGCCATCCGGAGAATCCAAACGGCGGTCGAATTCGCAGATCCCCTGTCCGGATCCGCGGGGGAATCCTACAGCCGCGCCTTGATGCATGTCGGCGGCTTTGAGGCCCCGGTTCTTCAACGCGAATTCCGCGACGAAGCGGGCCTGGTGGGCTTTTCGGACTTCTATTGGAAGGGTGTGCGGGTGGCCGGGGAGTTTGACGGCATCGACAAGTACCTGAAACCGGAATTCCTCAAGGGACGGACCCCCGCTCAAGCCGTCGTGGAGGAGAAGCTGCGCGAGGACCGGATCCGTGCCACGGGGTGCGGCGTAGTCCGTTGGGTGTGGGCGGAACTCATGGCGCCCGGCGTGTTAGAACGGAAGCTGGCAGCGGCAGGCGTGCCCCGGCGTCGTCCGCGCGGAGGCTTTTGACGCTGCGCGGAATGCCTGGCGCAGCGCTAAATGCCTGACGCTACGCGGATTGCCTGGCGCTGCCGGAATTCCGTGCGCGACAGGTATTTGGCGCGTCGCAAATGGAGTGGCGGCCTAGGATGAAAGGGATGACGACAACCAGCACCGTTCAACCCTTCAATCTCCGCAGCATCGCGTTGCCCGCCTTTGGGCCCGCCCTGCTGTTCTGTATCGGCGAAGGCGCAGTGCTTCCGGTGGTGGCCTTGTCCGCCCGAGACCTTGGTGCGTCCGTGGCTGTTTCCGCGTTGGTGGTCACCTTGATCGGGCTGGGATCATGGTTCTTCAACCTGCCCGCCTCGCTGATCACCATCAAATTCGGCGAACGATGGGCCATCGTGGCCGCAGGCGCAGCCGGAGCGTTGGCCTTGTTGGCCGCAGGATTCGCGCCGCTCCTTGCGCACAACGGAATCTGGCTGCTCGCCGCGGCGATGACCGTCGTCGGGATGTCCACGAGCGTCTTCAACCTCGCGCGCCAGAAGTACCTCACGGAAGCCGTCCCCGTGATTTACCGGGCCCGCGCGCTCTCGACGTTGGGCGGAGTGACCCGGATCGGCGTGTTCATCGGCCCGTTCGTCGGTGCGGCCGTGATGCAGTTCGCCGGCATCAGCGGGGCGTATTGGGTTGGCGTGGTGGGCATGGCGGCCGCCGCGGTGTTGTCCCTCACCATCCCGGATCTCGTCTTGCCGGACGACGTCGACGGCGGCCGCAAGGGTCCGGAGCCTACCCTCCGTGGCGTTGCGGTTTCCCATGCGGGCGTGTTCCTCACGATCGGGACCGGGATCCTGCTGCTCAGCGCCCTGCGGGCCTCACGCCAAGTTGTCATCCCGTTGTGGGCGGACCACCTGGGATTGGACGCGACACACGCGTCTCTGATCTACGGCTTGTCCGGCGCGATCGACATGCTGGTGTTCTATCCGGCCGGCAAGCTCATGGACCGCAAGGGGCGCATGTGGGTCGCGGTGCCGTCCACCCTCATCATGGGCGCGGCGTTGTTCCTGATGCCGTCCTCCGCCGAGTTCGTGGGGCTCCTGCTGGCCTCGCTCCTGATCGGCTTCGGCAACGGCATCAGCTCGGGACTCATCATGACTCTCGGCGCCGACTTTTCCCCGGAGAAGGGCCGCGGGCAATTCCTCGGCCTGTGGAGGTTCATTTCCGACGCCGGTGCCACGGGCGGG
>NZ_DF952468.1:49365-52836 GCF_001263615.2 Arthrobacter sp. Hiyo1
TCCCTCGCCGGTGGCGGGGCCCAGACCCCCTCGCTTTGCAAGCCACCACCGGCGGTGTGGGCCCAACTGGCTCGCAATTAATGTCGTTTTGAGGGCTCAGAACGACATTAACTGCGAGTCAGTTGGGTATGCGGCTCCCAGATTCCGGTCAGGTGGCTCCGGTATGGTGAATTGGATGTTCTCAGTCATCGCGCCTCCGCATCGTGCCCCCACTGCGAATCCGACCCCTGGGAATCCCGCCAAAGACGGCGCCCCGTCGTCTGGTTGCGGGGCACAGAATCGCCTGCCGAAGAGCGACGCAAAGCAGTCCCGGCCTGATCTGGCGACCCTCACCGCACTGCGTTTTGTTGCCGCTCTGTGGGTGGTGTTCTTCCACCTTCAAGCCATGCAGCACACCTTCCTCGCCCCCGTCTACGAGCTGTTCCGACCCATCATTGCCAACGGCGACCTCGGTGTGGACGTGTTCTTTGTTCTCAGCGGTTTCATCATCACCTACACGTACCTGGACCGACTCGGCCCACGGTTCAGCTGGCGAGCTTCAGCGGACTTTGTCTGGGCCCGGTTCGCCCGGATGTGGCCCGCGTTCGCTCTGGTGGTGGGCGTGTTGGGCCTTTGGTTGGTGTACGGGAGCGCGCAGGAATCCGTGCGGGAATGGTCCCTCCAGACCGAGTCTCCGGACCTGTCGCCGTGGGGTCTCGCCAAGCAGCTGCTGATGATGCATCTCTGGTTCCAGCCGGGTACCGACGGCGCCAGTTGGTTCGGGCCCGGATGGACGGTAAGTGCCGAGTGGCTGGCCTACTTGGCATTTCCGCTGCTGGCGCTGGTCCTGTTCCGGCTACGCCGTCTCCATCCGCTCGCGGCGCTGGCCGCCTCTGTGCTCGTTCTCCTGCCGACGGCCGTCTGGGGTCCGGACTTGCCCATCGCCACGGATGAGCATCAGCCTTACGATTGGCTGCTGCGGATCGCATGCTGCTTCATTGCCGGAGCCTTCGCTTGCATCGCCGCACGGAATGCGGACCGTATGAAATTCAACGCTGCCCTGGCCGGTCCGGGCGCCCTGCTGACCGGAACCGCCGTCGTCGTCTTTCTGGCCACGGCAGGTAAACCGGGTCCGGGACGGCTGGCCGTGCTTGCCTTCCCGTTGCTCATTGCCCTGCTTAGCCTGACCCGCGGCTGGCTCCGCTCGGCATTGTCCGCCCGGTGGCTGCAGTATGGCGGGCACAGCTCCTACAGCCTTTACTTGGTCCACATGTTCTTCATCTACCTCTTCTACTGGCTCATCAGGGACTGGCCGAACGGCGCCGGACCTGTGGCGGAGAACGAGCTCGGGGTGGCATGCTTGCTCGGGATTGCCTTGGCCACCCACCTGCTGTACAAGTATGTCGAGGAACCGGCCCGACTCCGGTTGCGCGCATTGGTGCCGAAGGTCGGTGCCGCGAAGCCGGGGGCGTGATGCCGTGCGTGAACCTCAGCCGCGCGAACTGAGGAACGCGATGGTGTCCGCTGCAACTTGGTCCGGACACTCCCACAAGACCAGATGCCCTACCCCGGGATAGACCTTCAACACGGCGCCTGATATTCGCGCCGCCAAGGCCTCTTGGTGCCTTCGAGGCAACACACCGTCATGCGCGCCCCACAGGATCAGGGTGGGCGCGAGAATGGTTCCGAACTCGGTGGGCGGAGTTGCCGTACGCAAGCCATTGAGGATGAGCTTCCACGCATGCGCGGGCATCCTGAGTCCGTCGCGCACCCGGTCCTCGATAAACCAAGTGGGAACCGCATGCAGCAGTGGGAACCAAGCCAAGGAATTCCGGACCCAGTTCTCGTCGACGGGGTCCTGCAGAGTGGCGACTTCATCGGCGAAAGCAGTCCGACCCCGAAGGCTCAGCGGAGAGCCAACCAGCACGAGCGCCGCGACGCGACCAGGGTACGCGATGGCTAACTGCTGGGCCACGTAGCCGCCGCTCGAGGAACCAAGCACGAACGCCCGGTGTATTCCGAGCGCATCCAGGATGGCTGCGGCGTCGTCGGCCTGTTCTAGCAGCGAATAGCCGTGCTCTGGCTTCTCCGCGTCGCCCTGCCCGCGGAGGTCGGGCGCGTAGACCCTGAAGTCCGTCAGCAGGGGTACAAGGCGGTCGAAACTACGGCGGGATTCGCCCCAGGCGTGCAGAAGCAACATCGGCTTCGCATCGGCGTCGCCATGGACCAAACACGGAACCCGAATATCCGTGGTGAGCCTGAGATCCAGGACTTCGGCGCGCATAGCATCAGGGTACGCCTCGCGGCACTAAGGCCGTAAAGCGGCCTAGCCTCTAGATCCGACCACCGATCCCCGGAACCGTTGACAGCCGCGAGGCATCGGCGTTCGATGTTCGCAGGGGGAACTGTCTCGGCGGGGGAGGGAACAGTTCATGCGGGTTATCCGGAATGCGAAACCTGTATCCATAGTGGCAGGCAGCACCTTGCTCCTTGAGGGCTGCGCCGGAATGTGGCTGGCCGCCACAGCGCCCGCCGGACCGGAGAACGGCAGAATCGTTCTGCTTTCTTTCTTCGATGCTGTTGTTGCCCTGATCTGGGGTGTCGTAATCCTGTCTTGGCCCTTCTGGTCCAAGCAGATGGTCCTGGTACGGGTCCAGCCGGCGGATGCTATTCCCGTGATCTTGCCCCTGTCCGTCTTCTTGTCAGTATTTCTTTCTTTGCCGTGGATCGCAGATCTTTCGCGTCCTTACTTGTGGATGGGAGGCCTGCTGCTGGCATCGACTGCCGTTTCTGTGCTTCCGGCAGAGAAGGCCGCGCTCGCGGAGATCCCGCCCCTACGACGCGGGGCTTTCCTCGATTGGCTCAGATGGCAGAATTTCGGTGCCGGTTCGCTGTGGGTTTCGGGTTTCTTTACCGCGACATTCTTTCTTGACTCACGCCGCTTGGACGCTTTCACGCCGTTGATCATTGTGTTGGCACTCGCTCAAGCGATCGTGAGCGTTTGGCGCATCATCGAGCAGCGACGATTTTCCAAGGTCGGGCTGCGCCTTTCCGGCCTCCAGATCAACTGGCTACGCGTCATCCATGTCAGCCGCGGACACGAGGCGGCCGTGAAGGAACTCCGTACGATGTACCCCAAAATCGGCCCAACGCAGGCCGACATCGTCATCGAAAACCTTTATCGGGCGGAAGCCCACCCAAGCGGACCCGAACCTGCAGGAAGCCGCGAGCCGCACTAAGGTGACTGCCGCCGTCGGGCATTCAGACCAAATAGCCAAGTGGCCGCGACCGTCGCCAGATAACCGGTGATGACAATCAAGGAGACCCCGGCCCAGAAGTAGTGGGTGGAGCTCTCCTGCCCGAAACCGCTCGCGATTCCGATCAGCGAGTACACCGCAACGGCCGCGGCCACCACGCCCGCGAGGGTCGACAGCGAAAGCCACAAACGCGACGACGCCCAATGGTCACCGCGGCCGTCCTGGACGTTCCAGC
>NZ_DF952468.1:56743-60316 GCF_001263615.2 Arthrobacter sp. Hiyo1
CTCGGATATCGCGGGTTGGGGGTGGACGCTAGCTCGGATATGGGGGGTTGTGGGCCTGGGGTTGGGCGCGGTTGGTGAGCGAGGGTTTGCCGGTTTGGCCTTGTATCCGAGCGAGCGTCCGGGAAAAAGGGCACATAGGTGAGCGGGCGTCGGGGACGGGTGAGGGAGCCGTAACACGAATGTGACGCTTGACACGTGTTAGGTGATGGATTTACGCTACCTAACACGTGTTAGGAAGGAATTGGACATGGCAGGAAGCAATGGGAAGTTGCGTGAGATCTCACGCAGGACGGCCCTTGGTGCCTTGGGTGCGGGAATTGTCGGAGCAACAGTGGCGTCGTGGCCGCGGTTGACCGGCATGGACATCCCGGGCCGCGGGGACAACAGCCTTAGCATCGCCATCTTGGGAACCGCAGCGGACGCAGCCGCCCGCCAGCGGGTCATCGATGCGTTCGCGAAAGTGCACCCGGAAATCAAGGTGAAGGTCCAGGCCATCCAGGCCGCGGACTGGAAGGACTTCTTCACCAAGATCCTCACCATGGTGGCAGCAGGAACGCCACCGGATGTGGTCTACGTGGCCACGGAAGGTGCCCAGCTCTTCGCCGAGAAACTGGCGCACCCCTTGGACGAGTACCTTCGCCGCGACGCCGCGGACATGAAGGAGTACTTCGCGGACGTCCACCCGAGCCTCGTGGAGGCGTTCATGTACAAGGGCAGCCTGTTCCAGCTTCCCATCGACTGGAACGCCGCCAACATGTACTACAACACCTCGGCGCTCCAGCAAGCCGGACTCGAACGTCCTGCGGATAACTGGACCCAGGTGGATTTCCGGAGCACTTTGGCTTCGATGCGCAAAGCGAGGCCGCAGGACTTCACTCCGTACTACTGGACCAACAGGCTCTTCGGTGGCGTGGTGCCCTGGCTCTATGCCAACGACACCAGCTTCCTCAAGGAATCCAAGTCCACCGGCGGCGAATGGCTCTGGGACAGCTTCTACGCCCAGGATCCGTCACGCGGGCTGCGCTCCGGCGGCTACCAGTGGCTTGAGCCCAACGCGGATGACCCGCGGGTGTACGAATCGTTCGACTACCTCCGCGGCCTCGTCAAGGATGGCCTCGGCGTTCGTCCCGAGGAGGGTGGCGGAAATTCACTCGTCGGGCTGTTCGCCTCCAACAGGATCGGCATGACCCCGGCCGGCGGCTACTGGGTGGAAGGCCTCCACGAAGCCGGAATGAAGGAAGACGGCTTCGACGTCCAGTTCTTCCCGCGGTGGCGCACCCAGCGGCACCAGTTCGGCACTGCCGGCTACGCCATCATGAAGACCGCCAAGGACAAGGACGCGGCGTGGGAGTGGCTCAAGTTCGCTTCCAGCCTGGAAGCCATGCGCTTGGTCTTCCCGACGCCGAACACCACCCCGGCGCGCCGTTCCATGGTCAACGAGCAGTTGTACGCCGGACGCGGACCCAAGCACTGGAAAGTCTTCTACGACACCCTCGACAAATTCCCCACCACAGGTCCCATTCCGGCACCGCCCCAGCAGGCCGCCGTCGAGACCGCCCTGATGAAAAACGTATCCCTGGCCGTCAGCGGTGATGAGAACCAGCTCAAGCAGGCCCTCGCCTCCATGCAACGCGACCTTGAGATCGCCTTGAGGAGGCAGGCATGAGCACGGCAACAACGGGCACGTCCACCAAACGCCGCAACGGCGCGGGGCCCAAGCGCCGCAACGGCGCCGGAACCGGGGGCGACACAACCGGAAGACAGCGTCAGCGCTGGCTGCCCTGGGCGTTCCTCGCTCCCACCATCCTTGGCATGGGGCTGTTCACGCTCGTGCCGATCGTTGCATCGGTGGTCCTCGCCTTCTTCCGCTGGGACATTATTTCGGCGCCAAGTTTCGTCGGGTTCGACAACTTCGCCGAAGTGGTCCAGGACCCCACGGTGCGTGTTTCGTTCCTGAACACGATCCTGTTCGTGGTGGTCGCCGTCGCGCTTCAGCTCGGCCTCGCGCTAGCACTGGCGATCATGGTGCAGGAGAAGCTCCCGGCCTGGCTTCGTGTCTTCTTCCGCAGCGCCTTCTTCTTCCCGCTGATCCTGTCCGCGGCGTCGGTGTCCATCTTCATGCGCTACCTGTTCAACGAACAATTCGGCGTGGTCAACTGGCTCTTGTCCTTCGTCGGCATCCCCGCCGTCCCGTGGCTGACCACGCCGGCCGGTTCTGCCGCCGTCGTGATCCTCGTGTACGTGTGGCAGAACTTCGGGTTCTCGTTCCTGTTGTTCATCGGCGGACTGGCGTCCATCCCCACCGAAACGTACGAGGCTGCGTCGATCGACGGCGCCACGGGCTGGCGCAAGCACCTTCACGTGACGCTGCCGCTCCTGAGCCCCACCACCTTGGTGGCGTCCGTCATGGCGATCATCAACGCCCTGCAAGTGTTCGACCAGCCCTACGTCCTCACCCGCGGCGGCCCAGGCGACGCCACGCGCACCGCAGTGATGGTGATCTTCGAGTCCGCGTTCCAGCGCCTCGAGTTCGGCCAGGCCTCGGCGATCGGCGTCATCCTCACGCTGATCATCATGGCCATTACCGCCGCCCAGTTCCGGCTCAGCAAACGATTCGTCTTCTACCAGTAAGGCCCGCCATGACTACAACCTCAACCCAGCGCGCCGCCGTCGATCGCTTGGCTCCCCAGCGGCTCGCGCCGCGAAAGAAGCGGAACTGGAGCATGGCGGGACGAATCGTGCTGCTCCTGATCGCGTCCGTTTTCATCCTCGGTCCGGTGCTGTGGACCCTGTCCACCTCGCTGCGGCCACCGGCGGAATCGTTCCAACTGCCGCCGTCGTTCCTTCCCCTCAACCCCGATTTCTCGTCGTACGACCAGGTCTTCAAGCAGCTCAACATCATGCTTCTGGTCCTCAACAGCGCCCTCGTGACGGGACTGATCGCCGTCGGGCAGATGTTCACGGCGGCGCTCGCCGGTTACGCGTTCGCGAACCTCAAGTTCCGCGGCCGCGGGGCACTGTTCTCGATTGTGCTGGCCACCATGATGGTCCCGGCGCAGGTGACGATCGTGCCGGTCTTCATGCTGATCCGCGGCATCGGTCTGTCCGACACGCTCCTCGCACTGATCCTTCCGGCGATCCCGACGGCGTTCGGCACCTTCCTGATGCGGCAGTACTTCCTGGGGCTCCCGGCCGATTTGGGCGAGGCCGCCGCGATCGACGGAGCCTCGCCGTGGCGCACGTTCCGTTCCGTGTATGCGCCGCTGGCGATGCCGGGCATGGCGATCGTGGGCATCCTGGCCTTCAATTACCACTGGAACGAGTTCTTCCGCCCGCTCATCCTGACCATCTCCGAGCAAAACTTCACGCTCCCGCTGGGCCTGGTGTCGCTGCAGGGCAACCTGGGCACGGGCAGCATCTCCGTGGTGCTGGCAGGCGTGATCCTCTCCATGATTCCCGCCCTGGTGGTGTTCATGTTCGGCCAACGCGCCCTGCGTGACGGACTCACCGCCGGCACCGGCAAATAGCCTCTACTTCCCTGAAAGGACTTCGATGACGGACCTCATTTCGTCC
>NZ_DF952468.1:64655-66300 GCF_001263615.2 Arthrobacter sp. Hiyo1
CCGTCGGTGCGCTCGCCGTCGTGCAGGGCGGAAGCCTTTCCGGCAACGTTCCCGGCGGCGCTGGCCTGTCAGCGGCGGCGAAGACGGGCTTCGACAAGGCCAAGCTCAAGTTCGCGCCGATCAAGCCGGTCGACTACACCGTGGACGCGTTCACCGTCCCGGATGGATTCGCGTGGCAGCCGATCATCCGTTGGGGCGATCCGCTCTTCGCAGACTCGCCGGCCTTCGAGCTGAACGGCCAGACCGCGGCAGCGCAGGCCCGACAGTTCGGCTACAACAACGACTACACGGACATCCTGCCCATCCCGGATTCCAAGGACCGCCGTGCCGTGCTCTTCACCAACCACGAGTACACCAACGAGAACATCATGTTCCCGGCAACTTTGGCGGCCGCGGAGGCGCGCGCGATCGGGCGTGCCGCACACGGGCTCACGGTTGTGGAACTTGAGCGCAAGAACAAGAACAAACCATGGAATTACGTCAAGGGTGCGCCGCTCAACCGCCGCTTCCTGACCGACACCACCTACGAACTCACCGGACCCGCCGCTGGCACGGACTTGGTGAAGACCATCGACGATCCCTCAGGCCGGAAGATCAAAGGCACCCTCGGCAACTGCTCCGGAGGCACCACTCCCTGGGGCACCATCCTCTCCGGCGAGGAAAACTTCAACGGCTACTTCGTGGCTCCCGGCACCTCGGCGGGCGACAAGCGCTACGGCCTCTCCAACAAGGCAACGGCCCGTAAGTGGGAGCTGGATGAGCCGCGTTTCAACACCAACAACGCCGGCTACGCCAACGAGTCCAACCGCTTTGGCTGGATCGTTGAAGTCGACCCGTTCGACCCCTCCTCCACACCCAAGAAGCACTCCGCCATGGGCCGCTTCAAGCACGAGGGCGCCAACGTGATAGTTGCCGACTCGGGCCACGTGGTGGCGTACATGGGCGACGACGAGCGCTTCGACTACCTCTACAAGTTCGTCTCCAAGGGCAAGTACATGCCCGGCGACTCGGCCGCGGCACGCCGGAGCAACATGGACCTTCTCTCCGAGGGCGACCTCTACGTTGCCAAGTTCACCGGCGACTCTCCGGCGTCGGAGATCACCGGCAACGGCGCGCTTCCCTCCGACGGCGCCTTCGACGGTTCCGGCGAGTGGCTTCCCTTGGTGGTCGACGGCGTCTCCGCAGTTCCGGGCATGTCCGTCCCTGAGGTACTCGTCTACACACGCCTCGCCGCGGACAAGGTCGGCCCCACCAAGATGGACCGCTGCGAAGACGTCGAACCCAACCTGGCCACCGGCAAGGTCTATGTGGTCTGCACCAACAACTCGGACCGCGGCAAGCCTGGAAAGGAAGGCGCCACCGAGGTCAACCCGCGCACCCTCAACCGGGACGGCCACATCGTGGAAATCACCGAAACCGGTGACCAGACGTCTACGCGCTTCAATTGGACGCTCCTGATGGTTTGTGGAGACCCCGCCAAGAACTCCTCGACCTACTTCTCCGGCTTCCCGGCCGACAAGGTCTCGCCCATTTCCTGCCCGGACAACGTCGCTTTCGATTCGGCAGGCTACATGTGGATCGCCACTGACGGCGCGCCGTCGTCGATCGGGTACGCGGACGGCCTCTTCAAGGTCACGCTGGATGG
>NZ_DF952468.1:67279-71013 GCF_001263615.2 Arthrobacter sp. Hiyo1
CGAGCCCCTCGCCACGGTGTTCGCGAACCGCGGCCTCGCCGGCATTGACGGAACTATCTCCACGGCTACGGGAATCGCCCTCGGAGCGGGCCGCGAAACCACCCTCCTCCTGGGAGACGTCACCTTCCTGCACGACGCCGGCGCCTCCTCCTCGGAGCCGGCGAACCCGGACCGGACCTGCGCATCGTGGTCCTCAACGACGCCGGCGGGGGCATCTTCGGTCTCCTTGAGCACGGCAAGGTGGAGGACGACGGCGGTTACGGCACCGCCGTCGAGCGCCTCTTCGGCACCCCGCACAGCGTGGACATTTCAGCGCTCGCCGCGGCATACGGCGTCGGGCACACCTTGGTGCGTACGACGGCGGAGCTCGCCGCAGTGCTTGCCTCGCCTTTGAAGGGGCGCAGCATCGTGGAGGTACGCACGGACCGGTCTGGGTTGCGTCCCTTGCACGCGCGCATCAAGGCCGCAGTGGCTGCGGCAGTATCCCAGGTGCTCCTCGGGGCGTAGATGTTCGGCCCTGGCGACGCGCAATCTGGCTGACGACACGGAAATGCCCTGACGCGGCTGGATTTCCAGCCGCGTCAGGGCATTTGAGCGTCGCACGTCGCAGCAGGAACTACAGCACGCGGCTGAGGAATTCCTTGGTGCGGGCGTGTTGGGGGTTGGCGATGATTTCGCGGGGGTCACCGGATTCCACCACCACACCTCCGTCCATGAAGGTCAGGCGGTCGCCGACTTCGCGGGCAAAGCCGATCTCGTGGGTCACCACGATCATGGTCATGCCGGACTTGGCCAGGTCCTTCATTACGTTGAGCACATCGCCCACGAGCTCGGGGTCAAGGGCGGACGTCGGCTCGTCGAAGAGCATCAATTCCGGTTCCATGGCCAGGGCCCGGGCGATCGCGACGCGTTGCTGCTGGCCGCCGGAAAGCTGAGCAGGGTAGTGGTTGGCTCGATCAGCCAGGCCCACCCGGTCCAACAATTCGAGGGCGGCCTTCTTGGCATCACTCTTGGATTTGCCCTTGACCTGCACGGGTGCTTCCATCACGTTGTACAACGCGGTCTTGTGGGGGAACAGGTTGAAGCGCTGGAAGACCATGCCGATTTCCCGGCGTTGCGCGGCGATTTCCTTGACCTTCAGGTCGTGGAGGCGGCCGTTGACTTCGCGGTAGCCGATCAGCTGGTCGCCAACGGAAATGCGGCCGGCGCTGATGGTTTCGAGGAGGTTCACGCAGCGGAGCATCGTGGACTTGCCCGAACCGGACGGGCCGATGACAACGGACACTTCGCCCTGGTTGACCGTCAGGTCGATGCCGCGGAGCACATGGTGTTGGCCGTAGTACTTGTGGAGGCCTTCGATCCGCACCAGCGGTTTCTGGGTGGTGATCGTCATTTTGCGTCCTCCTCGGGGAAGTCCATCTTTAAGGACGGCTCAGCTTCGGCGCTCGGTGCCACTGCGGCAGCGGCCTTGGCGGCTGCCGGGTTGATGACGGCCGGGGCCAGGTTGGTGTCCACGCCCTTGCCGTAGTAGGCCTCGATGTAGTGCTGGCCCACCATGAGGAGGCTGGTGATGACCAAGTACCAGATGGCTGCCACGATCAGCAGCGGCACCGGAAGGTAGATCCGGTTGGCCAGGGCGTTGGTCGCGAAGGTCAGGTCCAGGGTGAACGGGACGGCCAGGACCAGGGAGGTGGTCTTGAGCATGCCGATGGTTTCGTTGCCGGTGGGCGGGACGATGATGCGCATTGCCTGGGGCAGGATGATCCGCCACATGATCTTGCCGTTGCCCATGCCCAGGGCTTCGGCGGCTTCGGTCTGTCCCTTGTCCACTGACTTCAGGCCGGCCCGGAAGATCTCCGCCAGATAGGCGGATTCGTTCAGGCCTAGCCCCAGGATCGCCGCAACAAGAGCCGTAATGACGGTGCTCGTGTCCACGCTGAACAGTTCGGGGCCAAACGGCACCCCTGCGCTGATCTTGGGGTAGAGGACGGCGATCAGGCCCCAGAAGACCAACTGGGTGTAGACCGGGGTGCCGCGGAAGAACCAGACCCAGACCCAGCTCGTGTAGCGCAGGACGGGGTTGTCGGACTGGCGCATCACGGCCAGCAGGATGGCCAGGACAATGGCAATGACCATCGAAGCTACGGTCAGGAGAAGCGTCCAGCCAACACCCTGGACGACTTTCACGTCCAGGATGTAGGTGCCCACAACGTCCCAACGGAAGTTGTGGTTCGTGATCACGCTCTGCACCATAAGTGCTAGTACGCCAACGATGACGATGGCGCTGATCCAGCGGCCAGGGTGCCTGACGGGCACCGCGTCGTTCAGCACGGGCGCGGCGTGGCCTGGTTGATGATGATCCATCTGTGCACCTGATTTGTTATCGGTGGCGGGAATACTCAAGACTTAACCGCCGGGTTGACCTCGGACTTGGTGATGGCGCCTTCGGCGTTGCCCCAGCCAGTGAGGATCTTCTTGTAGGAACCGTCAGACATGAGCTTGGTCAGGGTCTTCTGGATGACATCGGCGAGGGCCGTGTCCGACTTGGCAACGGCGATGCCCTGGGGAGCGGCGTCGTACACATCGCCGAGCTTCTCAAGCTGTCCGTTGGTCTGCGTCAGGGCGTAACCGATGATGGGGGAGTCGGCTGCCATCGCGTCGATGCTGCCGTTGACGAGCCGGGTGGTGACGTCGGTCTGGTTCTTGAGCGTCACGATGTTGATGGGCTGCTTGCCGTCAGCCGCGCACTTCTTGTTGCGGCCGGAGAGGTCCGGGTCTTCCTGGACCGTGCCGGTCTGCACGCCGATGGACTTGCCGCAGACGTCATCCAGGGAGAACTTCTTCGGGTTGCCCTTCTGCACGGCCCACGCGGTGCCGGCGTTGAAGTAGCTGACCATATTAACGGCGCCGAGACGCTCAGGGTTGATGGTGAAGGACGAGATGCCCAGATCGTACTTGGGGCCGAGGGCGGGGAGGATGCCCGTGAATTCGGCGGTCTGCACCTGGACCTTCAAGCCAAGGGTGGCGCCGATCGCCTTGGCGATGTCGACGTCGTAACCAACAGGGGTCTGGCCGTCGGTTCCAAGGAATTCCGCAGGAGCGTAGGTCGTGTCCGAGCCGACGGTCAGCGTGCCCTTGGACTTGATGGCCGCGGGGACCAGCGCAGCGAGGGTGTCGTCCTTGGTGATGGTGCTGGGGTCAAAGCTTGCATTGGCACTGCCGGAAGGCGAGGCGGCGCTCGACGGGCCGGCCTCTGAGGCGTTGGTGCAGGCAGTCAGTGCCAAGGCGCCGATTGCGATGATGGTTGCAGCCTTGAGCGTCGAACTGACCGGGAGCGAACGGAATTTCTGCATTTTCTTACCTTTTTTTGCAGTGGATGCGAAACTAATCGGTTCATAGTGTAGCGCCGAACATGAGATGTGCGTCACAGAAAACTAAGTTTTACTATTGGATAACCTACCAAGTAAAAAATCAAGACCCCCAACGTGGCTATTGTCTCGCACCCCAGACAGTTGGGAGGGTAGGTTTCGAACGGAATCCTCGGGTTTGAGGCTTAGTTGCTGATCCCCAGCGACTCGAGCATCGGCCGGAATTTTGCCCAGGTCTCGGCCAGCTCGGCGTCGGGAACAGAGCCTTCCACGATCCCGCAGCCCGCATAGAGGCGCACGGTGGTAGGACTCTCGATGATCGCGCCGCGCAGTGCGATGCCCCACTCGCCGTTCCCCGCGGCGTCG
>NZ_DF952468.1:71713-73477 GCF_001263615.2 Arthrobacter sp. Hiyo1
CTCGCCGCTGAGCCAACCCGCGAGGGTGGCGAGCGCTCCCGCCTCGGTGAGTTCGACGTCGTCGAGCGTCAGCTGCGTGAGCCAGGACTGCCCATCCCGGATACCGACAACGATTTCAGGAAGGATCAAGCGGGACTCAAAGTCGGACGTCTTGGAGAAGGCAAAGGAGCCAAAGGCCACTGGGCCGGTGCCGGGGAGCTCAAGGGGATCCGTGACGTCGGCCTCGATGACGAGGTGGCGCCACCAGATGTCGGCCTCGAGGAAGCGATCGGGCCCGGAAGCGGTGAAGCGCGCGAGTTCGCCAAACCCCACCAGCCCGTTCTCTCGGCGGGACCAGCACAGGACATCGTCCCGGACCAGAAATGACGGCAGTCCCCCGGAGGATGAATCAACATCGAGGGGGACTGTCAAGGTGCGGAGCGTACTCGTCATGATGGAACAACATTACTCCCGCGCGCAACGGTAGCCGCGCTGGCCGGAACGGAACCTGGAACGGGAACCCGGCGCGCGAACCGGGCCTGGACCGGAGTGCCCCGAAAGTTCTTCCCATATTTGTCTGAGACAATTGCAGGGTGAACCGAGCATCCTTGGAAAAGCGTCCGGACGAAGTTGCGACGATGTTTGACGATGTCGCCCCCAAATACGATGTCGTCAACGATGTCCTGTCCATGGGGCAGACCCGGCGTTGGCGCCGCGTCGTCGTGGATGCGATGGATGTTCGGGTAGGCCAAAAGGTCCTGGATCTGGCTGCCGGTACCGGTACGTCCAGCGAACCGTACGCGGACGCCGGAGTGGACGTCGTGGCCTGCGACTTCTCGTTGGGAATGCTGAAGGTGGGCAAGCGCCGCCGTCCGGACATCAACTTCGTTGCCGGGGACGCCACCAAGCTGCCCTTCGCGGACAACTCCTTCGACGCGTGCACCATTTCCTTCGGCCTGCGCAACGTCAACGAACCACACAAGGCCCTCGCTGAGATGTTCCGAGTCACCAAGCCGGGTGGACGCCTGGTCATCGCGGAATTCTCCGCCCCGGTCGTGCCCCTTTGGCGGACCATGTACACCGAATACCTCATGCGCGCACTGCCTGCCATCGCCACCAAGGTCTCCTCCAACCCGGACGCCTACGTGTACCTCGCCGAGTCCATCCGCGCGTGGCCGGACCAGGACCACCTGGCCGCGTGGTTGCAGGAAGCCGGCTGGACCGACGTCAACTACCGCAACCTGAGCGGCGGCATCGTAGCGGTGCACCGCGCCCAGAAGCCCGGAGCCGAACACCGGGAAAGCGTTCCCGTGGCCAAGCTGCGCCGCCAGATCAAGCCGCGCCGCCAAGCCGGCGATCAGTCCCGCTAACCGGCCTATTAACAAGGACGCTGTGAACGTACTGATAGTCGGCGCAGGGCCAGCCGGGTCCACCGCCGCGTACTACCTTGCCCGGGCGGGCATTTCCGTGACCGTGCTGGAAAAGACCAGCTTCCCGCGTGAGAAAGTCTGCGGCGACGGCCTCACTCCGCGCGCCGTACGCGAAATCCAGAAGCTCGGCCTCCCGCATGCCGAGGACGAGGGGTGGCGCCGCAACAAGGGGCTCAGGCTCATCGCCGGCGGCCGCACCATTGAATTGCCGTGGCCCGAGGTCGCCGACTTTCCCACCTACGGACTCATCCGCACGCGCCTCGGATTCGACGAGGAACTGGCCCTGCACGCCCAGTCGGCCGGCGCCGTCGTCCTTGAACGCCACAGCGTCACCGAAGCACTGCGCGACGACGCC
>NZ_DF952468.1:76201-78139 GCF_001263615.2 Arthrobacter sp. Hiyo1
AGCCGTTATAACGACAACAACTGCGAGCTAGTTGGGTGGGGCGCGCGGGGGCTGGGCTTAAATGCAATGGCCCCGGTTCCTTGCAACGCTACGAGTCACGCGCTGCAACGAACCGGGACCATAATCTCCGTTCGCATCAGATCCACCGGAGGCATTTAGTGAATCCGGTTACAGCATATGACAACTTTGTCACGGGTGCAACTTTCCCGGTCAAAGGGATTTTCGGAGTTTTCGGGGAATTCTGCGCGCCGTCCTGACCTTCTTTGAATTCAAAATGGCCCCGACACGCCTGAGAAGGGGTGTGTCCGGCAGTTTATGGACCCAAAGAAGGTCAGGAAGGGCCAGCAAAGTTGTCCACATAGGGGAACCCGGAGCTACTGTCGCCTGAGCGATGCTGCTGGAGTGGCCACATGGATATAGTGCAATTCCTCCAGAGGCGGGGCGGTGCGGCCCGGACTGCGCAACTGCTTAGAGCGGGCTTTCCCAAGTCGGCGTTGGCCCAAGGGCTCCGCAACGGAACGCTCAACCTGTTGCGCCGCGGGATCTACACGATTGAGGGCGCCGATCCAGGCATCGTTGCTGCGTTAGCGGCGAATGGCGTCTTGACCTGCGTTTCGGCTGTTCGTTTCTACAATTTGTGGCAGCTGCAGGAGCCAGGAGGCGTCCAAGGACTGGGGAGTTCCCGGAAACCCGAGGCCATCCATCTCAGCTGCGGTAGCGGCCTAGTCCGGGACGGTGTGGTGGACCATGCCCGATGTAGCCATCCGGGGCATCCGTACCTTCCTGTGGCCGGCCTAGCTGATGTCCTTATCCACGCCCTGAGATGCCGACCCGAATTGGAATCCTTGGTAATTGTCCAGTCCGCAGTTAGCCGCGGGTTGATCACCGCAGACTTCCTTAAGACGAAACTGCAAGGCAACCGCAACGGAGCAGCGAGGGCTGCGCTGGATCTTGTGCTGCCCAGGGCTGATTCCTTGCTGGAAGTGCTCGCACACACGCACTTTGTCCGGGCGGGTCTCCGGGTCCGGATGCATGTGGAACTGGCGGGGGTGGGGGAGGTGGACTGCCTGATCAACGAGTGCCTTGTAGTGGAACTCGACGGCCATACGCATCTGGAGCCGCGGCAGGTCAAGAAGGACCGGTACCGGGACAACGCCAGTGTGAAGGGTGGGCTTTTGTCGTTGCACTACTTCTACCAGGACGTGGTCCACCGTCCTGAAGAGATGGTCAACGAGGTCTTGACCGTGTTGCGGCACCGGGAAGTCGGCCGCTTCGCCCCCGCAAGATACGCGCCCGGGTGGGTGCCGCCGTCGTAATCCAGCAGCAGACTCCACCAAAGCGCGGACCGTCCTGACCTTCTTTGGCACGAAAAAAGCCGCGACACACCCTGATCCAGGTGTGTCGTGGCTCCTCGAAATTCAGAGAGGGTCAGGAAGGCGCGGCGCCCACTAAAGCCCCCCCAAAAACCCTAGTCTTCGTCGCTGAAGGCCCAGTCGAACATGTCGAACACGAACTCGGAGAACGTGCCTTCTTCGGATTTCCATTGGCCGCGGGCGTTGTTGCGGCGCCACACGATGGGATCCGGGACGCCGAGGTCGCCTACGCGGAAGCCCCAAGTGAACTGCTCTTCCTCGTCCTCCAAGAACATGAGGAAACCTTCGTCGTCCACTTCGAGCTCTTCGGGGTCCCAGAAGTAGTGGTAGGCCTCCATGAGGTCCTCGCAACCACCGAGGGCGAGGTAGAACTCGCGCAGCACCATGGGAATGGTGAACGAGTGGGCGGACAGGGCCTCGTCCAGCTCAGCGGCGGACAGCCCGTCTTCTTCCTGCCATTCGTCCTCGAGATACTTCGGTACAAGCGCGCGGAACTTCTCGAGGAACATGTCAGTCATGCTCCCATCCTAGCTAATCGCGGCCACGGGAATCGGCGCCCGGGGAC
>NZ_DF952468.1:78867-80901 GCF_001263615.2 Arthrobacter sp. Hiyo1
GTCCGCTCGGCGTCGCCGTCCGCACCTACTTCACCTCGCCCCGACACGACGACGACTGGATGGAAGGCTGGCTTGAGCTTCCGGGCAAGTCCGGAAAGCCGCTGCCCGGTTACGGCTGGGTTTTCGGCGTCGGGGACGGCACGTCCAACGTCGGCCTGGGCATCCTGAACTCCTCCAAGGAATTCGGCAAGCTCGACTACAAGCAGGTCCTGCGCGAATGGACCGCCGGCATGCCGTCCGAGTGGGGTTTCACGCCCGAAAACCAAGTGGGGGAGATCCGCGGCGCCGCGCTGCCGATGGGCTTCAACCGCACGCCGCACTACTCGCCGGGGCTCATGCTCCTGGGCGACGCCGGCGGCATGGTTTCACCATTCAACGGCGAGGGCATTTCCTACGCCATGGAGTCCGCCCGATTTGCGGCCGAGTTTCTTGTTGATGCGTCCGTCCGCTCGCGTTCAGCCCGGTGGACAGCCGACGACGCCGACGCGCACCTTTCGCGGTACGCGGACTACGTGCGGGACCAGTGGGGTTCACACTTCACCCTGGGCCGTGTCTTTGCCGCACTCATTGGCAAGCCCGCCGTCATGAAACTCGCGCTACGGACCGGCATGCCCATTCCGGTTCTTATGCGCTTTGTGGTGCGGATGCTCGCCAACCTCACGGATACGTCCGCCAAGGGTTTCGAGGACCGCGCCATCCGCGTCCTCGAGATGCTGGTCCCGGCCACCTCCAACACCACGTCCACCGCCGCTTCCACCCGTACCGGCACCGAATCAACGCTTTCCTCCGCGAAAAGTTAGGGTTAACCCGTGACTCACTCTGCCGAACACAGCTGGACGCACGCCGGGCACGGCTTGCCGGATGCTGTCGAACCCGCTCCCACCACCACCGCGATCGCCACTGGCCTGCAGCTTCCTGCCGGTTTTGCGGCTATCGCCAAGGACGTGGAGCTCGGTCCTGCCATCACCACCAACCTTGCCCGCGTGGAAAAGAAGCTCCGCGAAGCAATCGCCAACTCGGATCCCCTGGCTGACGCAACGTCGCGTCACCTGGTGGAAGCCGGCGGCAAGCGCATCCGCCCGCTGTTGACTCTCCTGTGTGCCCACCTCGGTGACGCCTCCCGTCCGGAAGTGGTCCAGGCCGCCGTCGTGGTTGAACTGACCCACCTCGCCACCCTCTATCACGACGACGTGATGGACTCCGCGCCCTACCGCCGCGGTGCCCCCACGGCGCACGAAGTCTGGGGCAACTCGGTAGCCATCCTCACGGGTGACCTGATCTTTGCCCGCGCCTCGATCCTGGTGTCAGAGCTCGGTTCGCGTGCCCTGGGGATCCAGGCCCGCACCTTCGAACGCTTGTGCCTCGGGCAACTGCACGAAACCGTGGGCCCACGCGAAGGCGAGGACGCGGTGGAGCACTACCTCTCCGTCATCGCCGACAAGACCGGTTCCCTGGTTGCCGCCTCGGGCCAGCTGGGTGCCATCTTTGCCGGCGCCGACGAAGCCTTCGAAGACGTGCTCGTGGAGTACGGCGAGAAGGTCGGCGTGGCCTTCCAACTAGCCGATGACGTCATCGACGTGACCGGCGTCAAGGTTAAGTCCGGCAAGTCTCCGGGCACAGACCTCCGGGAAGGCGTTCCCACGCTGCCCGTCCTCCTGCTCCGCAAGGCCGCCGACAACGGTGACCACTCCGCCGTCGAACTCTTGAAGCTGGTTGACGGCGACCTGTCCTCCGATGAAGCCCTGGCCCTGGCCGTCGCGGGGCTCCGCGAGCATCCTGTCACCGCGGAATCCTGGGTGATCGCGCGCCAATGGTCCGCTGAAGCCATCGAAGCCTTGAAGCCGTTGCCCGAAGGCGTGGTCAAGGAGTCGCTGACCAACTTCGCACACGCTGTAGTGGAGCGCGCCAGCTAGTCCCTGGCGGCGTGGGCAGCCCTGCAGAGGGTGCCGTCGTTCTCGCCCCTTTTCCTTCGTCGCAGACCCAACTGACTCGCAGTTGTGTCGTTTGAGCCGGTTATACGACAACAACTGCGAG
>NZ_DF952468.1:84127-85806 GCF_001263615.2 Arthrobacter sp. Hiyo1
CCACTGCTGCCCTCTCCGGTGCTCGCGGAGATCGCCTTGGAACGCTACGACGCGGCGGTTGCCGCTCGCTCCTGAGCGGGCATGTCGAATGCACAGCGCGGCCAGCTGAACAAGGCCCGACGGCGGTTCGTGACGAAATGTTTCCCTAGGTGACTTTCCGTTTCCCGGACCTTTGTTACGCCTCTCTGGCCAGCCCTACAGTCGATGCATGACTGATACAGCTCTAGCCGGAGCGTCTGCGGACGAGGCTGCACCCAAGCGCCCGGCCCGCACCGCCCGTCCTGCCGCTAAACCCCATGGCCAGTGGAAGGTTGACGGCACCGCGCCGCTCAACGCCAACGAAACCTGGAAGCAGGAAGACAACGGGCTCAACGTCCGCGAGCGTATCGAGTCTGTCTACTCCAAGCACGGCTTCGACTCGATCGACGGTACGGACCTCCACGGCCGTTTCCGCTGGTGGGGCCTCTACACCCAGCGCAAGCCCGGGATCGACGGCGGCAAGACCGCCACGCTTGAGCCGCACGAGCTCGAGGACAAGTACTTCATGCTCCGCGTGAGGATCGACGGCGGTGCGCTCACCACTGAGCAGTTGCGCGTCATCGGCCAGATCTCCGTGGACTTCGCCCGCGGCAGCGCCGACCTGACGGACCGCCAGAACATCCAGCTGCACTGGATCCGGGTGGAGGACGTGCCCGAAATCTGGCGCCGCCTCGAATCCGTCGGCCTGTCCACCACCGAGGCTTGCGGCGACGTCCCGCGCGTCATCCTGGGCTCACCGGTTGCCGGCATCGCCAAGGACGAGATCATCGATCCCACGCCGCTGATCCACGAACTCGCGGAGCGCTTCATCGGCGACCCCGAGCTCGCCAACCTGCCGCGCAAATACAAGACCGCCATCACCGGCCACCCCTCGCAGGACGTGGTCCACGAGATCAACGACTTCGGCCTGGTCGGCATGGTCCACCCCGAACTCGGCGTCGGCTATGACCTCTGGGTAGGCGGCGCGCTGTCCACCAACCCGATGCTCGCCAAGCGCCTCGGCGCGTTCGTGAAGCCTGAGGAAGCCGCCGAAGTGTGGCTCGGCGTCACCAGCATCTTCCGCGACTACGGTTACCGCCGCATGCGCACCAAGGCACGCCTGAAGTTCCTCATGGCCGACTGGGGTCCCGAAAAGTTCCGCCAGATCCTTGAGGACGAATACCTCGGCTTCAAGCTTTCCGACGGCCCCGCAGCGCCCAAGCCCTCGACCCCGGGCGACCACGTCGGCATCCACGAGCAGAAGGACGGCAAGTTCTTCATCGGAGCCACACCATTGGCCGGTCGTCTCTCCGGAAGCCAACTCGTGAAGCTCGCGGACACCCTCGAAGCCCGCGGCTCCTTCCGCCTGCGCACCACGCCGCACCAGAAGATCGTTGTGCTGGACGTCGCCAAGGAGCAGGTGGAACCGCTCGTCGCCGAACTGGACACCCTAGGCCTCTCCGCCCGCCCGTCCGTGTTCCGCCGCGGCACCATCGCCTGCACCGGCATCGAATTCTGCAAGCTCGCCATCGTGGAAACCAAGGTCACGGCAGCCACCGCCGTCGCCGAGCTGGAACGCCGCCTGGCCGACCTCGCGGACAGCGGCCAGTTGCCCCAGGCATTGTCCCTGCACATCAACGGCTGCCCCAACTCCTGCGCCC
>NZ_DF952468.1:85831-88199 GCF_001263615.2 Arthrobacter sp. Hiyo1
CGCAACTTCGAACTGCCCGCCGTCGCCGTGGCCTGCTCCATGGCCGACGCCGTGCTGCCGGCCCTGGTCGCGGACCAGTTTCCCGGCGTCGACGTCCTCTTCCTGGAGACCGGCTACCACTTCCCGGAAACCCACGCCACGCGGGACGAACTCGCCGCTAACCTGCGCGTGAACATCGTGGACGTGCTCCCCGAGAACACCGTGGAGCAGCAGGACCGCCTCCTCGGCAAGGACCTGTTTGCCCGTGACGCCGCCCAGTGCTGCGCGCTCCGCAAGGTCCAGCCGCTGCGCCGGACCCTCGCCGGCTACGAAGTCTGGTTCACCGGAGTCCGCCGCGACGAGGCACCCACCCGGACCAACACCCCGCTGATCACCTGGGACGAGGCCAACGGATTGGTCAAGGTCAACCCGATGGCCGACTGGAGCTTTGACCAGTTGGTCCAGTACTCCGAAGACAACATCCTTCCCGTCAACCCCCTCCTGAGCCAGGGCTACCCGTCCATCGGATGCCAGCCCTGCACCCGCAAAGTGGCCCCGGGAGCGGACCCCCGCTCCGGCCGCTGGGCAGGAACCGACAAGACAGAATGCGGACTACACGTATGAGCATCTACACAACCAACGAGGACACGGAGCTGTCAGTGCTGGAAAAGGACCTTGTGGAGACGCCGACTGCCGCCCAGGCTCTGCGGTCGGCCCGCCTCTCGTCTTTGGACACCCTCGAGTCCGAGGCCATCCATATCATCCGCGAGGTTGTTGCCGAGTTCGAGAAGCCTGCGCTGCTGTTCTCCGGTGGCAAGGATTCCGTGGTCATGCTGCACCTGGCCACCAAGGCGTTCTGGCCTGGCAAGGTTCCGTTCCCCGTGCTGCACGTGGACACCGGCCATAACTTCCCCGAGGTCATCGACTTCCGCGACCGCACGGTGGAGCGCCTGGGCCTCAAGCTCGTGGTGGGTTCCGTCCAGGAGTTCATCGACCGTGGCGAGCTCGCCGAGCGTGCCGATGGTACCCGCAACCCGTTGCAGACCGTGCCGCTCCTGGACGCCATCCAGCGCAACAAGTTCGACGCCGTTTTCGGCGGCGGACGTCGCGACGAGGACAAGGCCCGTGCCAAGGAGCGCATCCTGAGCCTGCGCGACGAGTTCGGCCAGTGGGATCCCCGCAACCAGCGCCCCGAACTGTGGAACCTGTACAACGGCCGCCACACCGTGGGCCAGCACGTCCGGGCGTTCCCCATCAGCAACTGGACCGAGCTGGACGTGTGGCGCTACATCGAGCGCGAAGGCATTGAGCTGCCCGGCCCCTTTATTACGCCCACGAGCGCGAGGTCTACGAACGCGACGGTATGTGGCGCGCAGTCGGCGAGGTTTCCATGCCGCTTCCGCACGAGGAAGTCGTCACCAAGCTAGTCCGCTACCGCACTGTGGGCGACATGTCCTGCACCGGCGCGGTCGTTTCCGACGCCCGCACGGTTGCCGACGTCGTCGTTGAAGTTGCCGCATCCACACTCACCGAACGTGGCGCCACCCGTGCAGATGACCGCATCTCCGAGGCAGCCATGGAAGACCGCAAGAAGGACGGCTACTTCTAATGAGCACCGAAACCGCACTCCTGGAGACCGGCCTGCGCGAATCAACGCTGTTCCGTTTCGCCACCGCTGGATCCGTCGACGACGGCAAGTCCACCCTGGTGGGCCGCCTGCTGCACGATTCCAAGGCGATCCTCGCGGACCAGCTCGACGCCGTCGCCCGCACCTCTGCCGACCGTGGCTTCGGCGGAGCCGGCGCCACCGGCAGCCAGGCCATCGACCTTGCCCTCCTGACCGACGGCCTTCGCGCCGAACGGGAACAGGGCATCACCATCGATGTCGCCTACCGCTACTTCGCCACGGACCGCCGCAGCTTCATCCTCGCGGACTGCCCCGGCCACGTTCAGTACACCAAGAACACGGTGACGGGCGCATCCACTGCGGATGCCGTCGTCGTACTCATTGACGCCCGCAAGGGAGTCCTGGAGCAGACCCGCCGCCACTTGTCGGTGCTGCAGTTGCTGCGCGTGGCGCACGTAATCGTCGCCGTGAACAAGATCGACCTCGTGGACTTCAGCGAGTCGGTCTTCCGCGAGATCGAGACGGACGTGCAGAAGGTTGCCCGCGAGCTTGGCTTGGGCAGCGATGGGATTGCCGACGTCGCGGTCATCCCGGTATCGGCGCTCGACGGCGACAACGTCGTGGACCGCTCGGACCGCACCCCCTGGTACAGCGGCCCGGCCCTGCTCGAAGTCCTGGAAACCCTTCCGGCCGCCGATGAGCTCGAAAGCCACTTGGAGAGCTTCCGCTTCCCGGTCCAGCTGGTCATCCGCCCGCAGGGCG
>NZ_DF952468.1:91761-93626 GCF_001263615.2 Arthrobacter sp. Hiyo1
CGTCGCGTGCTGCCCGTGCGGGCGAGTTGTTGGACCTCGTCCATTTGGGTGGCGCGGGGGACAACGCCCGCACGAACTCTCCGGCGGCATGCGGCAACGCGTCGCACTCGCCCGCGCCTTGGCCCAGGACCGGCAGTTGTTGCTCATGGACGAACCGTTCGCTGCCCTCGACGCCATCACGCGCGACCTTCTGCACGATGAGCTTGAGCGGATCTGGAAGGAAACGGGCCGCACCATCGTGTTCGTGACGCACAACGTGCGCGAAGCCGTCAGGCTCGGCCAGCGGGTCCTGCTGCTGTCCTCCCGTCCGGGGCGGGTCGTGGCCGAGTGGAACGTCACCGAGGAACACCGGACCGACGCCGGCCGTGCCGGGGAACTGACTGGAACCATTACCCGCCGCCTGCGCGAGGAGATCCGCCGCCATGCCAATTGAACAAGAGACCCGGCTTGCCGAAGGAGACACCGCCGAGCAAGCTCCACAGTCCCGCCACATCACCTCGCCGTCCCTGAAGGGAAACCCGGACGAACTCCGTGACCTCGAGGCCGGACTGGACAAGCTGCAGTCGGATGCCCACCGCAAGGCGCGCATCGACTGGACCCGGATCATCCTCCCGATTGCTGCACTTCTGGTCCTCATCCTGGCGTGGCAGTTCTATGTCTCCCTCGGTTTCAAGCGCCGCGACCAGGTTCCCGGACCGCTCGACGTCCTGAGCCAGTTCGGTTCCCTCTGGGCCGAAGGCAAAGCCCAGGAAGCCGTCTGGACCTCCCTTCAGCGCGGCGTGATCGGCTTCCTCATCAGCGTCGCCGTCGCCACCCCGGTGGGCCTGCTCCTCGCACAGGTGCAGCCGCTGCGCCGCGCCTTCGGACCCCTCATTTCAGGGCTCCAGGTCCTCCCGTCGGTGGCGTGGGTTCCAGCGGCAATCATTTGGTTCGGGCTCTCGGACGGCACCGTGTACTTCGTCGTCCTGATGGGTGCCATCCCGTCCATCATCAACGGGCTGATTTCCGGCGTGGACCAGATCCCGCCGCAATACCGGAGCGTCGGCAAGGTCCTCGGGGCCTCGCGACTTCAGATGGCCCTGCAGATCGTCCTGCCGGCGGCCCTCCCCGGGTACCTCGGCGGACTCAAGCAGGGCTGGGCTTTCTCCTGGCGCTCCCTCATGGCCGCCGAAATCATCGCGGTGGGCGGCACCATCGGCTTCGGGCTCGGTTCGCTCCTGGACCAGGGCCGCACCTTGTCCGATATGGCCACGGTCATGTCCGCGATCCTGGCAATCCTGTTTGTGGGCATCCTGATCGAGCTTGTCGTGTTCGCGCCGATTGAGCGCCGCCTCCTGCTGCGCCGCGGCCTGCTCGCGGGCAGCACGCGCTAACTCACGGGGAGCACGCGCTAACACGCGCTAAGGAATTCCCCGGCTTGTCCCGTGGTTGACGCGGGCATGAAACGAATCGGTTTTCTTTCCTTCGGCCATTGGGGTCCAGTCCAAGGCTCGCGCACTCCATCGGCCGGCGACGCCTTGCTCCAAGGAATCGACCTAGCGGTTGCGGCGGAGGAACTCGGCATCAACGGCGCCTTCTTCCGGGTGCACCACTTTGCGCGCCAGCAGGCCTCGCCGTTCCCCTTGTTGGCGGCCATCGCGGCCCGAACCAGCCGGATCGAGATGGGCACGGGCGTGATCGACATGCGCTACGAAAACCCGCTGTACATGGCAGAAGAAGCCGCGGCCACGGACCTCATCAGCCAAGGCAGGCTCCAATTGGGCATCAGCCGTGGTTCGCCCGAGCCGGCCCTGCACGGCGCCCGGTACTTTGGCTATGCGCCTGCCGAGGGTGAGGACGACTCCGCGATGGCCCGCCGCCACACC
>NZ_DF952468.1:94068-95383 GCF_001263615.2 Arthrobacter sp. Hiyo1
CCGCCTCGGACCGCGCGACTTGCTGCAGGAACTTGCTCCGGACGTCCGCGTGATCGAGGTCGGCAAGACCCCCGGCCACCACCCCGTGCCGCAACTGGAGATCAACCGGATCCTGGTGGAGGAAGCCCTGGCCGGCCACTGTGTGGTGCGGCTCAAAGGCGGCGACCCCTACGTCCTGGGCCGCGGCGGCGAGGAAGCCGAATTCTGCCGGCAGAACGGCGTCGAGGTAGAAGTGGTTCCCGGTGTGACCTCGGCGATCTCAGTGCCGGCCGCAGCGGGCATTCCCGTGACGCACCGTGGACTCGCAAAGGGTTTCAGCGTGGTGACCGGCCACGAGGAACTGTCCGAGGTCCCGGCCCGCCCCGACCACACCGTGATCCTGCTCATGGGTGTAGCCAAACTCCGCGAATCCGCCGCTGCCCTCGCGGACTCCGGAATGCCCTTGGACACGCCGGTAGGTATCGTAGAGAACGGCTACATGCCCGAACAGCGCGTCACGATCGGCACTTTGGCGACGATTGCCGATCAAGCCGAGGCCGCCGGCGTCGCAAATCCCGCAGTGATTGTGATCGGCGATGTGGTGCGTGTCAGCCCGTTTGCCCCCGAACATTTCAAGACCGCTGACTACAGCACCCTGACCCCCAACAAGCCCCGCGTCGTTACCCCCTAGCCCGTTGCACACTGAAAAGGAACACAGCCGTGTCATCTAGCACCACCGTAGGAACCGCCGCACGTCCGCTGCGCGTCGCCGTCGTCGGCTCCGGCCCGGCCGGCGTCTACGCAGCTGACATCCTGACCAAGAGCGAGGCCGTCAAGAGCGGCGAGCTGACGGTCAGCATCGACCTCTTCGACCGCTACCCGGCCCCCTACGGCCTGATCCGCTATGGCGTTGCCCCGGACCACCCCCGCATCAAGGGGATCGTGAACGCCCTGCACAAGGTCCTGGACCGCGGCGACATCCGCTTCTTCGGCAACGTCGACTACGGCACGGACATCTCCATCGAAGACCTGCGCACGCACTACGACGCCGTCATCTTCGCCACCGGCGCCATCAAGGACGCGGACCTGAACATTCCGGGCATCGAGCTGGAAGGTTCCTTCGGCGGCGCCGACTTCGTCTCCTGGTACGACGGCCACCCCGACGTTTCCCGCGAATGGCCGCTCGACGCCACATCGGTGGCCGTGCTCGGCAACGGCAACGTAGCACTGGATGTGGCCCGTGTCCTCTCCAAGCACGCCGACGACCTCCTGGTCACCGAAATTCCGGACAACGTCTATGCCGGCCTCAAGGCTTCCCCGGTCACCGACCGTAATA
>NZ_DF952468.1:98971-101324 GCF_001263615.2 Arthrobacter sp. Hiyo1
TAGATGCCCGGGCCACTGCGGACGCTCGCTCAGCTATGACGGCTTTTCGTGAAACCCCCGCTCACCTTTGGGGTGTTTCCTATAGACGGTCGCTCACATGATGTGAGCGGGCGTCGGTCAAAACCGCGATAGATGTGAGCGGGCGTCGGTCAAAACCGCGACAGATGTGAGCGAGCGTCGGGGAAAAGCCGGTCAGATGTGAGCGAGCGTCGGGGAAAAACCAGCCATGTGTGAGCGAGGGTCAGTGCGTGAGCCATTCCGCGGCGAAGTCCAGGTTGCGGTAAACGCTCGCGACGGCGGCGGCCTCGTCGCGTGCCTCGATGGCGTCGGCGAGCTCGTCATGGCCTTCGTGGGGGATGCCGTTGAAGCCGGCCTTGCGTTGTTGGCGCAGGAGGTCGTCGTGGAAGACCCCGCCGAAGGACACATACAACTGGTGCAGCAGCGGGTTGCCCGAAGCCAGGGCCACCCGTTCGTGGAAATCCCAGTCCGCCCGGGCCCAAGCGGGGTAGTCGGCCGCGAGCCATGCGTCGTGGCGTACTTGGAGGAGGGCACGCATTGCGGCGATGTCCTCGGCCGTGGCGTGCTTCGTGGCCAGTCGGGCGGCCTGGGTGTCCAGCCCCACCCGGACCTCGACCACGTGCTCCTGCGTGTGTTCCTTGTACATTCGTTGGGCCGCGCCGGAGATCTCGCTGGTGGCCCGGACATAGGTTCCGTCGCCGCGGCGAACCTCCAACATGCCGCTGTGCGCCAAAGCTTTGATGGCTTCGCGGAGCGTCCCGCGCGAGACTCCGAGCGAGGCCATGAGTTCCGGCTCGGCCGGGATCTTCTCCTGCAGGGGCCACTCCCCGGACTGGATCATGGTGCGCAGCTGGCGGGTGACCTCATCGGCCAGGACGGGCCGGTGCGAAGGTGTGAGGCTCATGCGACAGGCCTTGGCCCGGCCTTGATCGGCGTCCGCTTGCTGGTCAACTGGTGGCAGGTGACCATGAGGCCAGGGCAACCGCGGCAAGGAGCGCCAAGGGGAGCGTCCAAGCACCGGTGGCGCTATGGAGCAGGCCCATGCCGAACGGACCCCAAGCCGCAATCAAGTACCCCACGGACTGGGCGACGGTGGACATGGCGGTGGTCTCCGCCGTCGTACGCCCGCTGCGGCTGATGATCACCAGGACCAGGGGGAAGATGCCCAGCCCGAAACCGAACATCACGGCGGGAACCGCGGCGAACGACGTCGGGAGCAACAGCATTGCGGGGATTGCCAGGAGGGTGGTCCCGCTACCCAGGTACAGGGCGGGGCGCATCATGCCGGGCCGCGAGCCGATGGCCAGCAGGATCATGCCCGCTGCCACCGAAACCAGCTGCATGAGCCCGAACTGGAGGCCGCTCTCGGAAGCGCTCAGTCCTTGGCTCGTCAGGATGTAGGCAAACCAGCTCATCACGGCATACGCCAGGAGGGCCTGCAACGTGAAGATGGAAGTGATGAGGAATCCCAGCCGGGTGCGCAGGAGGGGCCACATCGACACGTGCTCCTGGCTGGCCTTCCGTGAAGTGCGATGGGTGTGGAGGACCATCGGGAGGAAGCCAAGAAGTGCGGCGACGCCAAGGAGTCCCCATGCGGCCAGGCCCATCGAGGGCGAGCCCAGCTGTTGGGCCAAGGGGACGCTGACCGCTGCCGCGAAGGTGGCACCTGCGGACATCGTGAAGGTGTAGAGGCCGGTCATCATGGACGTCTTGCTTGCATAGTGCTCGCGGATGTACGACGGCATGGCCACGTTGCACACCGCCAGGCCGGACATCGCCAGCACGGTCCCGGCGAGGAGGGCGCCGGTCGCGGGGATGCTGCGGACGAGGAGTCCGGCGGCCAGCATGGCCAGCGCAACGAGGATGGACTTCTCGACGCCGATCCGGCGCGACAGCCACGAGGTTCCCAGCCCTGCCACGGCGAAGCACAGCAAGGGGATCGACGGAAGAATCGACGCGACGAGCGCCCCGTAGCCGAGGAACGCCTGCAAATCGTGGAACAGCGCCGCCGCGCTGGTGATGCCGGCGCGCAGGTTCAGGCCGATCAGGATGACGGCGACGATCCCGACGACGGCGACCACCCGGGATTTCGGCGCCACCGTACCGCCGCTGGTGGGCACAGTTGTTGCTTCCGTTGCGTGGGGAGTCGGGTGAGTCGAGGCCATGCTTAAAGGTTAGACGTTTGATGTTTGGTGCGGGAAGTTTTGTGGTGAATCTCTCCACGCTGCGCAGGAGCCCAACTGACTCGCACTTAATGTCGTATTCAGCCCCGAAAACGACAACAAATGCGAGTCAGTTGGCCGACGGCGGCGGGGCTGGCCGACGGCGGCAGGGG
>NZ_DF952468.1:103606-106733 GCF_001263615.2 Arthrobacter sp. Hiyo1
CTGCACGCGGTCCGGCGTCTGGGCGGGGTCGTAGCCGGTGAGGTCGGTGATTTGCGCCAAGCGGTAGCGCACCGTATTGCGGTGCAAAGTCAGGGCTTCGGCGACGGCGGCCACCGAGCCGTTGTGGTTGAGGTAGCTCTCAAGGGTCGAAACGAGCTCGGAGCCGTGCGTGGCGTCGAACTTGCGCAGGGGAGTGAGCGCTTCGCTGGCCATGTCCGCCAACGGCACGTCCTCGCTCGCCAGCAACAAAGAGGTCAGGCTGAGCCGCTCAGGTTCGTTGACCGGCAAACCGTGCGCCACGGCGTCGCGCGCTTCGAAATAGCTCCAGCGCACGCCGTTCGGCTTGGTGTACGCGCCGCCGATCCCGATCACCGCGTGGATTCCCGCTTCCAACAGGTGATCGCTGAGGTCCTTGGCGAGCGCGCTCGCGGAACTGCCGTCGTCGGGCACTACCGTCACCAGGTCCTTCCCGACGACGGCGGTCACCCCGCCGTCGAGCGACTGCGGCAGCGATGTGCTGCCGAGTTGTTTGTGGTGGGCGGCGGAGACCACCAGGAGCACCACGTTCTTGCGGGTGCTGTTGATTCCGACGCCGGCCAGGCGGCGGGCGCCCTCGACGGTGTCCAGGGTTCCGTGGATGACATCGTCAAGCACCTGGCCTGCCAAGCCCGCTGGCTCTGGCGCTGCTTGACCATGTTGTTGAGTTCCACGCTGATCAGGTTCTGCGCATAACTGACAATCCCGGTGTCGCCGAAGGGTTGCTTGATCCAGAGGGTGCAGGCGTCACGGCGGCCTGTCGGGATGGGGAAGGACGCCCAGTCGTCGGCCGTCGGCGCGGGGTTGCCGGCCACGCTGTTGTAGAGCTGCGCGCTGAACTGGGTGAGTGCGATGTCGGACCGGAGCATGCTGCCCAATTGCTTGAGCAATTCCCCGAGCCCGCCACCGGTCAGCAGGGCCCGGGCCAGGATCTGGTGGCCGGCGATAAGGCGCTCCAGCTTGGAGTAGTGGTCGGCGGATTGGGAATCGGCCACGAGTTTGCCGATGGCAATGAACGGGGTCTCGTACGGGACTTCCACGAGGGGCAGCCCCCAGCGGTTCGCTTCCGCAACGAGGGCGGGGGGCACGGCTTCGTGGGTCAGCCCGGTGCCGAAACCGATGCCGACTGCTCCCGCGCGCTGGACCTGGCGCACAAAGCGGCGTTGTTCAGCGGCCCCGTTGAGCCGGAGCCCGGTGGTCAGGATCAACTCGCCGCCGTTGAGGAAGCGCTGGGGATCCTCCTGCTCGGTCACGGCCACCCAGCGGATATCTTCGTTCCAGGTGGTTTCCGCGAGGCCGGCTTTGCGGAGCCGAAGTGAGGGGACGGCGACGAGCGCGGCGATTGACATTGCCATGCCAAAAAGGATATCCCCGCACTGGTCATTCGCACTAAGTCGGGGGAGTCGGGGTGTGCACCTGACTATTCCGCGCCGGGGGGTGCTGGCATAGGCTCGGAGCAGCTGCAACCAATGCCTAGACACCGAAAGAGGTTGTACACCGTGGTCCAAACCTTGCAGAACTTCATCAACGGCGAGTTCGTCACGCCGGCAGGCACCGAACTGCTCGACATCGTGAACCCCACCAACGGGGAGATTGTCGCCCACGCGCCTATCTCCACGGCGGCCGACGTCGATGCTGCCATGAACGCGGCGAAGGAAGCCTTTAAGTCCTGGAAGCATGTCACGCCTGGCCAGCGCCAGCTCATGCTGCTCAAGCTCGCTGATGCCATCGAAGCCAACAGCGACGAGCTCGTCGAGGCGCAGCACCGCAACACCGGCCAGGTCCGCGCCCTCATCGCGTCGGAGGAAGTTGCCGCGGGCGCAGACCAGCTTCGCTTCTTCGCGGGCGCCGCGCGCATCATGGAGGGCAAGTCCGCCGGCGAGTACTTCGAGGGCCACACCTCGTACGTCCGCCGCGAACCGATCGGCGTCGTGGCCCAGGTTGCACCGTGGAACTACCCGTTCCTCATGGGCATCTGGAAGATCGGCCCCGCCCTCGCAGCAGGCAACACCGTTGTCCTCAAGCCCTCCGACACCACTCCGGAATCCACCTTGGTCCTGGCACGTCTTGCGGGGGAGATCTTCCCGGCCGGCGTCCTCAACGTGGTCCTCGGCAACGGGGCCACGGGCTCCATGATGGTTGAGCACAAGGTCCCGGGCCTCGTCTCGATCACCGGTTCCGTCCGCGCCGGCATTGCCGTAGCCAGTGGAGCGGCCAAGGGCCTCAAGCGTGCCCACCTGGAGCTCGGCGGCAAGGCCCCGGCCATCGTCTTCAAGGATGCCGATATCAAGAAGAGCGCAGCCGCCATCGCCGAATTCGCCTTCTTCAACGCCGGCCAGGACTGCACGGCCATCACCCGTGTGCTGATCGAGGACTCCATCCACGACGACATGGTTGCCGCCATGGTGGAGCACACCAAGACGCTGCACACCGGTTCGCAGAACGACGACGAGAACTACTTCGGCCCGCTCAACAACGTGAACCACTTCAACGCCGTGAACTCGGTGGTGGAGCACCTTCCGGCCAACTGCAAGATCGAAACCGGCGGCCACCGTGCGGGTGACAAGGGCTTCTTCTTCGAGCCGACCATCATCACCGGCGCCAAGCAGACTGACGACGTCGTCCAGAAGGAAACCTTCGGCCCCGTCATCACCGTCCAGAAGTTCACCACCGAGGCCGAGGCGCTCGAGCTGGCCAACGACGTCGAATACGCCCTGGCATCCAGCGTCTGGACCACGGACCACGGCACCGCCATGCGGATGAGCCGCGACCTGGACTTCGGCGCGGTCTGGATCAACACGCACATCCTGCTGACTGCTGAGATGCCGCACGGCGGCTTCAAGCAGTCCGGCTACGGCAAGGACCTGTCCATGTACGGCGTCGAGGACTACACGCGCATCAAGCACGTGATGAGTGCGCTGGACGCATGACTCAGATGCCTGACTCAGGCGCAACGCCCGACGCCCAAACACGGCAAGCATAAGAAAGAAAGAACCATCATGACCGCAACAGCACATGAAATCACCTACCGCCTGGACCAGAAGCGCAGCCTCAACGGCGCCTTCCCCGGCCCCAAGTCCCAGGCCCTGAA
>NZ_DF952468.1:109200-112295 GCF_001263615.2 Arthrobacter sp. Hiyo1
CACCATGGAGCAGCACGATCTCAACGCCCGCGCCCGCCACATCGAGGAAGTCGCACTCGGCCGCTTGCGCGAACTCGCGGCTGATCCTTCTGCAGGTGGGGTCATCGGCGACGTCCGTGGACGCGGTGCCATGCTGGCGATCGAATTGGTCCAGGCCGGCTCCAAGGAGCCGAACGCTGAACTGACCAAGGCCGTTGCCGCGGCGTGCCTCCAGGAAGGCGTCATCATCCTGACCTGCGGTACCTACGGCAACGTGATCCGTCTGCTGCCGCCGCTGGTGATCAGCGACGAACTGCTCCTGGACGGCCTTGAGGTACTGGCAGCGGCCATCAAGGCCAACGCTTAGCCGCAAACCTTCAGGTGGACATGCCCACCTCTACGCACCAAGGATGGACATAGTCTGACTATGTCCATCCTTGGCGTTTAACGAGGGGCATGTCCGGTATGGGCGCCAGGCAGGGAAGCGGACTAGGCTGCGCTGAGGCGTGCGCTTTTCCTGATGACCGAGTTCTTGCGTGCCGTGCGCAGCATGTCGAGGGTCAGGAGCAGCAGGGCCAGCCACACGATGCCGAAGCCCACCCAGCGGTCCGGCGTCATGGCCTCGTGGAAGACGGCCAGGGCCACGATGAACTGGAGGACCGGCGCGAAGTACTGCAGCAGGCCGATGGTGGTCATGGGCAGTCGGCGTGCGGAGGCTCCGAAGAAGAGGAGCGGCACGGCGGTGATGATGCCCGAAGCGGCCAAAAGCCAGAAATGGCCCGGGCCGTTGCTTCCCAATGTGCCGGCTCCCGTGAGGCCGAGGACAATCATGGTGGCGCCGGCGATCGGAGCGAGGACAACAGTCTCCACCGTGAGGCTCGTGATGGCATTGACCTTCGGCCCCACGCGCTTCTTCACGAATCCGTAGAGTCCAAAGCTGAACGCCAGGACCAGGGCGATCCACGGCAGCTTGCCATAGGAGACCGTCAGGACCCCGACGGCGATGAAGCCGATCCCGACGGCGGCCCACTGGAGCGGGCGGAGCTTTTCCTTCAGGACGAACACCCCAAGAAGGACCGACACGAGCGGGTTGATGAAATAGCCGAGCGAAGCTTCGACCGCGTGGCCGGTGGTAACGCCGAAAGTGTAGGTCAGCCAGTTGATGGCGATGAGCCCGGCAGCGATGGCGAGCGGGCCAAGGACCGCCCGGTCCCTGAAGGCGTTGCCGAGGAGGCGCCATGTCCGGGTGATGGTGATGAGCAGGGCGCAGAAAATGAGCGACCACACCACCCGGTTGGCGACGATTTCCACCGCTCCGGCGGGGTGCAGCACCAGGAAGTAGAGCGGAAGCAGCCCCCACAGACCGTACGCGCCGATACCGAAGACGACGCCCGCCGTCGTCTCCTTCTTAGCCGTGGCAGCGGCGGAAGCTGCACTTGCAGCATTCGAAGCGGGGGTGGCGGACGGGGCGGGCGCGGTTTGCTCGGGCGTAGACACAAAGTCAAGAACATCACATGTTGCGGAGGTATTCCTGACCGTACGGCCGGAAAGTTATTGTGAGTTTCCTCGCCCCGTTGTGTCACCTCGCGCCACGTACTGACACTCCGGCCGCAACTGAGAACTAGAATTGGAACCTGCGCGCCCCACCACGCGGGGCGGATTCCCGTCTCAGAAGGGTTCACGGTGTCCAACTCGGCCGAAACCACCTCAAAACGTCCGTTGCGCGTCGCCATCGTCGGCGCAGGACCGGCCGGCGTGTACGCCGCGGATATCCTGACCAAATCGAACGAGGTCAAGGACGGCGAGGTCGAGGTCAGCATCGACCTCTTCGAGGCATACCCTGCGCCGTACGGCCTGATCCGCTATGGCGTAGCCCCTGACCACCCCCGCATCAAGGCATCGTCAATGCGCTTCACAAGGTCCTGGACCGCGGAGACATCCGCTTCCTTGGCAACGTGACGTACGGCCGCGACCTCACCCTGCACGACTTCCGCTCGTTCTACGACGCGGTGATCTTCTCCACGGGGGCCATCAAGGACGCGGACCTGAACATCCCGGGAATCGAACTGGAAGGCTCCTTCGGCGGCGCCGACTTCGTCTCCTGGTACGACGGACACCCCGATGTGCCCCGCGAATGGCCGCTGGATGCCAAGGAAGTGGCGGTCATCGGCAACGGCAACGTGGCGCTGGACGTGGCCCGCATGCTCTCCAAGCACGCCGACGACCTCCTGGTGACCGAAATCCCGGACAACGTCTATGCCGCCCTCAAGGCCTCCCCGGTCACGGATGTGCACGTCTTCGGCCGCCGTGGCCCCGCCCAGATCAAGTTCACTCCGCTGGAGCTGCGCGAACTCTCGCACTCCAACGACGTGGACATTGTGCTGTACCCGGAAGATTTCGAGTTTGACGAAGCCTCGGACGAGGCCATCCGCAGCAACAACCAGATCAAGACCATGGTCAACACGCTGACCAACTGGCTCGTCGAAGAACATGCCGAAGCCGAGCAGCCCTCGTCCCGCCGCCTGCACCTGCACTTCCTGCACAGCCCGGTGGAGATCGTTTCCGAAGACGGCTCCGGGAAAGTCTCCAGTATCAAGTTCGAGCGCATGAAACTGGACGGCACGGGCAACGTCAAGGGCACCGGCGAGTTCGTGGATTATCCGATCCAAGCGGTCTACCGCGCCATCGGCTACCACGGATCGCCGCTGGACGAGCTTGAGTACGATGCCCGCCGCGGCGTCATTCCCAACGACGGCGGACGGGTGCTGGACGCCGACGGCAAGCCGGTGCCCGGTATCTACGCAACTGGCTGGATCAAGCGCGGACCCGTCGGCTTGATCGGGCACACCAAGGGCGATGCACTGGAAACCATCGGCTGCCTCCTGGAGGACCGCCTCACCCTGCCCCCGGCCGAAAACCCGGACCCGCAGGCCATCATCAACCTCCTGGAAGAGCGGGGCATCGAGTACACCACCTGGGAAGGCTGGAACAAGCTCGATGCGCACGAACTAGCCCTCGGTGCCGCATGGACCGCCGAAAACCCGGACGCCGGCGTCGTACGCGAACGCATCAAGGTGGTCCCGCGCGAGGACATGATCGAGATCTCCCGCGGCTAG
>NZ_DF952468.1:114958-116133 GCF_001263615.2 Arthrobacter sp. Hiyo1
CCGAAGCCGCGGTCGGCACGAGTGCGCCCGGCACGGCGCTCGCCTTGGGCCGTGGAATCCAGATCTCCGGCGCCGAGCACTACAAGCGCTCCGTCCACCCGTGGAGCTGCACCGCCGTGCCCTTCCATGACCCTGATTCCGGAGCCCTGCTCGGCGTCGTCGACATCACCGGCACGGAAGCCGCCGTCGCACCCCACACACTTTCCCTCGTTGAAGCAACCGTGGCGGCCGCGCAGGCGCAATTGCGTGTGGAAAGGCTCCAACTCGCGGCCACTAAGCACTCTGCGCCTGCCCGACGCCGGAACTCGCCTTCCGCCGTCGGCTCACGCCAGGGGACAGGACTGTACCGGAACAGCCTCCAGCTGCTCGGCCGGGACCAGGCCTTGTTGAGCATCGGAGGGCGCAGCATTCCGCTGTCCGCACGGCACAGCGAGATCCTGGCGTTGCTGGGAACCGTCCCGAAGGGCTCAGTGCCGAGGAGCTCGCCCTGGCCCTCTATCCGGGGGATGGCTCGAGCGTGACGTTGCGGGCCGAAATGGTGCGCCTGCGCAAGGTGCTCCACGAGCTCGACCCCGCCGCGGTCCCGGAATCACGCCCCTACCGGCTCCCGATCGACCTTGGCCAGGATGCGGCCCAGGTTCTGTCCTGCCTGCAGCGGGGCGCCCACCGCATCGCGCTGGAGATCTACAAAGGCGCCGTCCTTCCGCATTCGGAAGCGCCCGGCATCGTGGAGCTCCGCGAGAAGGTTTCGGCGCTCCTGCGCGAGGCGGTCCTGAACGACGGCAGTGCCGAGGCGCTGCTCAAGTATGCCGGACTGCCCGAGGCGAAAAAACGACGTCGACGTCCGGCTTGCCGCCCTCAGGCTCCTGCCGCCGCGCTCGCCAAAGCGGGCAGCCGTCGTCGCCGAGCTTGAACGCCTGGAAAGCGAACTGTCGGCCTGACGCTGGCCCCTCGTGTGGCACTCGGGCAATACGGAGTTTCGGCCCGTATCGTAGAAGCGAGCCAAACGAAAGAAGCTTCCTCCGTGTTGAATAAACGCCTCGCCGTTGCCCTGACTGTGTCCGGACTCCTTGCCGGAGTCACAGCCTGCGGGGCACCCGCCCAGACAGCCCCCGCGTCGTAAACGCCTTCGGCTTCGGCCACGCACTCGGCTTCGGCCACCACGGCCGCCGCGG
>NZ_DF952468.1:116158-117802 GCF_001263615.2 Arthrobacter sp. Hiyo1
CCATGGGCCCGGAGTACGGCGACGTGGCCGGGGGATTCGCCGTCGAACATGCGCTGACGCGGAGCGTTCGCGATTCGGCGGCGCTCCTTGACGCGACGGCCGGTCAGTCGCCCGGCGATCCATATTGGGCGCCGCCCCGGGCCCGGCCATTCCTGCTTGAGGCCGGAACTGCTCCTGGAAAGCTTCGCATCGCCGCAACCGCGACGCCCAACTCCGGGCAACAAGTGCATCCGGACTACCTAGGGGTGTTCGAGGAAACCGTGGAATTGCTGGCCGGGCTGGGCCACAGCGTCACGGAAGCGCACCCCGAGAGCCTGGGGCGGGTGGGGCACCGGGCGGTCAGGGCCGTCTATGGAGGCGCGATCGCGTGGATCGAGGCGTACTGGACGCAGCGGATGGGTAGGCCTCCGGAAGCCGGTGAGATCGAGCCGTTCACCGCAGCCGACTTCGAGCGCTCGCGGGCTGTGACAGGTGGCCAGTATCTCCTCGGCATGGGGGAATTGCAGCGCTTCAGCCGCCGCCTGGCTGGATTCTT
The DNA here is from genome assembly GCF_001263615.2 of Arthrobacter sp. Hiyo1. Taxonomy (NCBI): domain Bacteria; kingdom Bacillati; phylum Actinomycetota; class Actinomycetes; order Micrococcales; family Micrococcaceae; genus Arthrobacter; species Arthrobacter sp. Hiyo1. Next base: position 116,694 of record NZ_DF952468.1, read on the forward strand.
CGAGGAGTTCGACGTCTGGATGACACCCACCGTTGGCTGGCCCCCGTTGCCGCTGGGAACGCTGCGTGGAACCGAGGAAGAGCCGTTGCGCGGCGAGCGCGAGGCCGGCCGCTTCCTCATGTTCGACGGCGAGTATGCCAACATCTCGGGCAACCCGGCCATGTCGGTGCCACTCGGAGTCGACTCGGACGGCCTGCCGGTGGGCATGTCCTTCCTTGGCCGTTTCGGAGACGAGGCCACGCTCTTTCGCTTGGCTGGCCAGCTCGAGAAGGCCGCACCCTGGGCCGACCGCAAACCCGGAGCCCTCGCGCGGGCGTTGGCGGCGTCGCGCCGAAGCTGAAGCACGACAGGAGAGAAGCAATGTTTATGGGCGTCTACCATTTCGACGGAGATCCCGCGCAACTGCTGGAAGGCCACCAGCGCATGGTGGGCCTCCTGCCGCCCGGCGCGTTGAAAATCCACGTGTGCCTATCCACTGAGGGTGGCATCTCGGTCTACGACACCTGCCCGGACAGGGCAACATTTGACCGCTTCAGCAGCGGCCACAGTTTCGCGGAACTCGTCGCGGAAGTCGGCCTCCCTGTACCCCGGATCGAAGCGTTGGGCGACGTCGAGTCGTACGAATTCCACCCGGAGTGAGCGGGTACACAAACCCCTGCGTCGCAACTAGACTGGCCCGTACTGTGCTGCGTCCGGTTTTGGGAGTTCGATGAAGAATCCGATCCATCCGGCAGCTTCGGTCAATGACGCCGCCGAGCTGCTGCAGCGTCATGCCCGCGCCGGGCACGAACACTTGGAATCGTGGCGTTACGGGCTTCCCGACGCCACGGAGCTTCCCGGTCTACGCAGCCTGATCAAGGAATCCTGGCAGCGATCCGCCCAGCTCAAAGCAAACCCGGACCAGCCCGAGGCGCCGCTGGTCATCGACCTCGACGAGCTCGAGGAATACCGCCGCCAACACCCGCTGGCCACCATCATGCCCGTCATCCAGAAGCTCCTCATCCAGCCCAGCTATGAGAGCGGGCTGCTGGTCGCCGTGGGGGACGAGCTGGGCCGCTTGCTGTGGGTGGACGGAAATCCCGCGATGCGGCGCCGCGCCGAAGGCATGA
>NZ_DF952468.1:118655-126826 GCF_001263615.2 Arthrobacter sp. Hiyo1
ATCCTGACCGCCGAAGGCACAGCCGAGCACTATCACGCCCATCTGGACGTCCTGGTGGATGGCAAAGCCGTCACGGTCCCGGCCGAGATTGGTTTCAGTTTCGGGGCCGACGGGCAACCCAACGGAATCTCGGCACTTCACACCCACGACACGACTGGCGTCATCCACATCGAAGCGCCCACCGCCGGCCTGAAGTACACGCTCGGCCAAGTCCTCAGCGAATGGGGAGTGTTGGACGGCAAGGATGCCACCGGAGCACCGCACGGCGGAACCGGAGGTTGGACCGTATACCTGAACGGCGTAAAACAGAGTGCGCCGGTGTCTGACGTGGTTCTCAAGGCCCACGACGAAGTGGTGCTCTCCTTCGGTTCCGCACCTTCGCCGGTTCCGAGCTCCTACAATTTCCCTGCAGGCCTCTAGCTTTCCGGGCCCGGCAGGGGAGTACTGCCCCTACGTGATCTGAACCACAAGGTTGCAACCTGCTTGCAACCTCCCCGCTCCTACGCTGATGGCACAGCAAAGCCACCATCATGCGCAGCAAAGGAGCTACAGATGACTGTTTATGCACAGCCGGGTGCCGAGGGTTCGAAGGTCACGTTCAAGGACCGTTACGAGAACTGGATCGGCGGCGAGTGGGTTGCCCCGGTTAAGGGGCAGTACTTCGAGAACATCACCCCGGTGACCGGCAAGGCCTTCTGCGAGGTGGCCCGCGGCACGGCCGAGGACATCGAGCTGGCACTGGACGCCGCGCACAAGGTGGCACCGTCCTGGGGCAAGACCTCCGCGACCGAACGCGCCGCAATCCTGAACAAGATCGCCGACCGCATCGATGAAAACGTCGAGCTGCTGGCCGTCGCCGAGACCTGGGACAACGGCAAACCCATCCGCGAAACCCTGAACGCAGACATTCCGTTGGCGGCGGACCACTTCCGCTACTTCGCCTCCGCGATCCGTGCCCAGGAAGGCCACCTGTCCCAGCTGGACGAGGACACCACCGCGTACCACTTCCACGAGCCCTTGGGCGTCGTGGGCCAGATCATCCCGTGGAACTTCCCGATCCTCATGGCTGTGTGGAAGCTCGCCCCGGCCCTGGCCGCGGGCAACGCCGTCGTGCTCAAGCCCGCCGAGCAGACCCCCTCCTCCATCCTGGTCCTCATGGAACTCATCTCCGATCTGCTGCCCGCCGGCGTCGTGAACGTGGTCAACGGCTTCGGCGTCGAGGCCGGCAAGCCGCTCGCCTCCAGCCCGCGAATCCGCAAGATCGCCTTCACCGGCGAGACCACCACGGGCCGGCTCATCAGCCAGTACGCGTCACAGAACCTGATCCCCGTGACCCTGGAACTGGGCGGCAAGAGCCCTAACATCTTCTTCGACGACGTCGCCGCGCAGAACGACGCGTTCTACGACAAGGCCCAGGAAGGCTTCACGCTCTTCGCCTTCAACCAAGGCGAAGTCTGCACCTGCCCCTCCCGCGCCCTGGTCCAGGAAGGCATCTACGACTCCTTCATCGCCGACGCCGTGGCACGCACCAACAAGATCATCCAAGGCAACCCGCTGGACACCGACACCCAGATCGGCGCCCAGGCCTCCAACGACCAGCTCGAGAAGATCCTCTCCTACATCGACATCGGAAAGCAGGAAGGCGCCAAGATCCTCACCGGCGGCGCCCGCGCGCAGCTCGACGGTGACCTCGCCGGCGGCTACTACGTCCAGCCCACCATCTTCGAAGGCCACAACCGGATGCGGATCTTCCAGGAAGAGATCTTCGGCCCCGTCGTGTCCGTCACGAAGTTCAGCGACTACAACGACGCCATTGGGATCGCCAACGACACCCTCTACGGACTCGGCGCCGGCGTCTGGTCCCGCAACGGCAACGTTGCCTACCGGGCAGGCCGGGAGATCCAGGCTGGCCGCGTCTGGGTCAACAACTACCACGCCTACCCGGCCGGTGCCGCGTTCGGCGGCTACAAGTCCTCCGGCATCGGACGCGAGAACCACGCCATGATGCTGGACCACTACCAGCAGACCAAAAACCTCCTGGTCAGCTACAACGAAAACAAACTCGGCTTCTTCTAAGCCGGATTTGACCTGGCGGGGCGGGACCAGCACAGATCCCTCCCCGCCGGCCCACCCTGGCCACCCCTCAGGAAAGCAGCACCTACACCGCACATCTAGTTTTAACGACGCAAGGATTTCGCCAATGACGACGACAATGCAAGCAGCCGTAGTAACAGAATTCGGACAAGACCTTCAGATCCAGTCACTTCCCCTTCCCGCGCCCGGTCGAGGAGAAGCGCTGGTCAAGGTCATCACCAGCGGCGTGTGCCACACCGACCTGCATGCCGCCGAGGGGGACTGGCCAGTCAAGCCTTCACCGCCGTTCGTGCCCGGCCACGAAGGCGTGGGTGAAGTGGTTGCCCTCGGCGAGGGCGTCACCGACCTTGCCGTCGGGGACCTGGTGGGCAACGCCTGGCTATGGTCCGCCTGTGGCGATTGCCAGTTCTGCCGGACCGGTTGGGAGACGCTGTGCGAAGCCCAGAAGAACGCCGGCTATAGCGTGGACGGTTCCTTCGGTGAGTACATGCTGGTGGACAGCCGGTTCGCTGCGAGGATCCCGGCAGGTTCGGACCCCGTAGAGGTCGCCCCGGTGCTGTGCGCCGGAGTCACGGTCTACAAGGGATTGAAGATGACCGAGGCCAAGCCGGCCAATGGGTCACTATTTCCGGCATCGGCGGCCTAGGACACATCGCAGTCCAGTACGCCGTGGCCATGGGCCTGCGGGTTGCCGCTGTGGACATCGCCGACGACAAGCTCGCCCTCGCCAGGAAACACGGCGCCGAGCTCACGGTCAACGCGCTGCACGAAGATCCGGCGGAAGTCATTCAACGGGAAACCGGAGGCTGCCACGGCGTCTTGGTCACGGCGGTGCACCCCTCGGCGTTCGGGCAGGCGATCGGCATGGCCCGCCGTGGCGGGACCATCGTCTTCAACGGACTCCCGCCGGGAGACTTCCCCGCGCCGATCTTCGAGATCGTGCTCAAGGGCCTGACCGTCCGTGGTTCGATCGTGGGAACACGCCAGGACCTGGAGGAAGCCCTGGACTTTTACGCGCAGGGCAAGATCCACCCGACCGTGTCCACGCGGGAGCTCTCCGAGGTGAACGCGGTCTTTGACGAAATGAAGCATGCCAAGATCGACGGCCGCGTGGTGCTGAGGTTCTAATGCCCCGCAACAGGCTTGACGCCGCAGTGACGCTGCCCGGGGAAGACTTTTCCCGGGTGGCGCTCACCGCCGTTTCCATCGAACTGCTCCGGAAGCTGTGGGAGCAACACGGTCCCCTCATGTTCCACCAATCGGGTGGCTGCTGCGACGGTTCCTCACCCATGTGCTATCCCGCCGGCGAATTCATCACCGGTGATTCGGACGTTCTGCTCGGACTTTTCGATATTGGCGAGCCCGAACGGCCGCAGCTCCTGGAGTTCTGGATGTCCCGGGAGCAGTTCAATTACTGGTCCCACACCCATCTGACGGTGGACGTAGTGGACGGCCGCGGGAGTGGGTTCTCAGTGGAATCGCCTGAGGGGAAGCGCTTCCTTATTCGTTCCACGTTGATGGATTGGAACGTCTCCAATCTCTGAAGATGGACCGTGCTTGTGTCTCACGATTCGGGACAAATGTGGGGGTCCATTGGCTGGACACTACTCTTGATGAGTCTGTTTCTACCACCTCATCAAGATTGTGGACTTTTCTATGAACCTCTTCCGGACCAAATCGATCGAGCAGTCCATAGCGGACGCCGATGAGCCCGGACGCAAGCTCAAGCGTTCCCTCAGCACGTGGGATCTGATGATCATGGGCGTCGCCGTTGCGGTCGGCGCCGGGATCTTCTCCGTCGGCGCCAAGGCCGCTGCGAACTTCGCCGGCCCGGCCGTGACCATCTCGTTCGCTGTCGCAGCCGTCACGTGTGCTTTGGCCATCATGTGCTACGCCGAATTCGCTACCGCGATCCCGGTTGCTGGGTCCGCCTACGTCTTCACCTACGCCACGATGGGCGAAGTCCTCGCTTGGATCATTGGTTGGAACCTCATCCTTGAACTCTTTACCGCTGCTGCGGTGATCGCCAAGTACTGGGGAATCTACTTGAGCAAAGTGTTTGCGCTTATGGGTGTGGATATGCCGCCGGCCGTGAACATTGCCGGCGTGGATCTCTATTGGGGCGCTTTCCTGATTGTCGCGATCTTCACGGTGCTCCTGGTGCTCGGCACGAAGCTCTCCGCACGGGTGGGCAACGTGTTCACGCTGATCAAGATCGCCGTGGTGCTGTTCGTGATTGTTGTCGGGTTCACCTACGTGAAGTTCTCCAACTACGCGCCCTTCGTCCCGGCATCGCAGCCTACCGGGGGCAACGACGGCGCGGATGTCATGAAGCAGTCCTTCTTCGGCTTCCTCACTGGTGCGGTTCCGGCGCAGTACGGAACGCTGGGCATCTTTGCCGGCGCAGCGTTGGTGTTCTTTGCCTTCATTGGCTTCGACGTGGTTGCCACCTCAGCGGAAGAGGTCAAGAACCCGCAGAAGACCTTGCCCCGGGGCATCTTCGGCGGCCTGGCGCTGGTGACGCTGCTGTACATCCTGGTCTCCCTGGCCCTGACCGGCATGGTGTCTTACACCCAACTGGCCGAAGCCAAGAACCCCACCCTGACCACGGCCTTCGAGGCGGTTGGAAACACCGACGCGGCCAAGGTCATTGCGTTTGGCTCGCTCATCGGTTTGACCACCGTCATCATGGTGCTGCTCATGGGCCTGGCGCGGGTGGTCCTTGCCATGAGCCGTGACGGCCTGCTCCCGCGCGCGCTGTCCAAGACCAGTGCCAAGCGTTCGACGCCGGTCCGCCTCCAGATCATCTGCGGCGCTGCCGTGGCAATCGTCGCTGGCCTGACCAATGTGGATCTTCTCGAGGAAATGATCAACATCGGTACCCTTTCGGCCTTCGTCATGGTGAGCCTGGGCATCCTGGTCCTGCGTAAGAAGCGTCCAGATCTGAAGCCGGCTTTCCGGGTTCCGTTCGGCAAGGTGCTTCCCGTGGTCTCTGCCGTCCTGTGCGTCTACCTGATGACAAACCTTGCCGTGGAGACCTGGATCTTCTTCGCCATCTGGCTGGCAATCGGACTTGCCATCTACTTTGCCTACGGACAGCGCCAGTCCCGCTTGAACGAGAAGTTCGCATCGGCGAAAGCCGCTGTGGCCGGGAACGCCACTATGTCCGACAAGGCCGCGGCTTCCGACAAGAGCGGCGACGACGAAGACAGCCTCAGCAAGGTTTGATCCCGCGACCGGCCTCACTGCTTGGCTAGACTCACGGCCCTACGATTACGGCGCCGCGTGTTCGTTGACCCATTCCACCAGCGGGCGCAGTACCTCCCAACGCTTGGCGATTTCTTCTTTGGCCGAGGGCTTGGACATCCATTCCGGTTCGCCCAAGGTCATGCCTGCGGACAACGACTTGTGCTTCAGAAGCTCGGCCCGGGGATGGTCTTTGTCGAAACCACGAGGCACGGTCTTGAGCTTCTCGCCTTCCACCGCGAAACCTGCCGCGGCGATGGAATCGACGATCTTCTGCAGTTGCTCCCCGCTGGCCGGCGAATCCGTGGCTGCGCGGAAACGGGCAATCTGCTCCGGGGTGCGCGAGTGGCATCCACCCCCGACCAACAGGCCGTCTGCACTGAGCTGGAGGTAGAAGCCGACGCCCTCCTTGTCTGCCGCAAACGCTCCCTGTGCCGTCTTGTAGGGGGACTTGTCCTGGGAAAAACGGATATCCCGGTTCGGACGGAACACCTTGCCCGGCCCGAATCGTGGCTCAAGCTCCTCCAGTAACAGCGTCAATGGCTTCTTCACGGCGGAGTCGTAGATGTCTTTGTGCTCCAGCCACCATTCGCGGTTGTTGTTCTCTTCAAGTTCGGCATAGAAGGCGATCGCCTCTGCGGGGATCCCGGTAAATGTGCTCATGTAAGGATCCTATGGATCACCATGCCGAGCTAGCCAGAGCCACTGCTTGCTATGTGGAAAACCCGCCGAGGAACGCTAAACAAGACCCGCTATTCATGCCAAAAAAGCAACCCCGCCACGCAAATTCCGCAGCGGGGTTGCTTCGTTGGAGGCCGTTGTTACAGCTTGTTGGCTGCTTCCGCGGCCGACTCGCCTTCGCCCGCGCCGAGGTTGGCGCGCAGCTTGGCACCGAGTTCGGCGTCCACGTTGGTCCAGTACTGGATGGCGCGTTCCTTGATGTCGGTGCTCTTGACGCCGCCGACGCGCCGGTGATGGTGTCCAGCAGACGGGCCTTGGCGCCGTCGTCGTACACCTCGCGGTAGAGCGCGCCGGCCTGGACGAAGTCGCCGTCCTCGGCGTGCAGGGAGTGTGCGGAGAGCGTCAGCTCGCCGTCGTTCTCCCAGCCGCCGGCCGGGTTCTGCGGCTCAACAGCAGCCGGGCCACCCACGGAGTTCGGTGCATAGACCGGAACCGAAGGAGCGTTGAACAGGTAGCGTCCTGCGCCGTCCTGGCTGTAATTGTTGACCTGGTTCTTCGGCTGGTTTACCGGGATCTGGGCGTGGTTCGTGCCCACGCGGTAGCGGTGTGCGTCGGCGTAGGAGAAGATGCGGGCTTGCAGCATCTTGTCCGGGGAGGCGGCGATGCCCGGAACGAAGTTCGACGGCGCGAAGGTGGCCTGCTCGATCTGCGCGAAGTAGTTATCCGGGTTCTTGTTGAGCTCCATGGTGCCCACGTGGATCAGCGGGTAGTCCGCGTGCGGCCACACCTTGGTGAGGTCGAACGGGTTGAAGCGGTAGGTCTTCGCGTCCTCGTAAGGCATGACCTGGACGTGCAGTTCCCACGACGGGAAGTTGCCGGCGGCAATGTTCTCCTGGAGGTCGCGGATGTAGAAGTCCGCGTCCGAACCGGCCAGCTCTTCAGCCTGGTCGCCCGTGATGGTCTTGACGCCCTGGTTGGACTTGAAGTGGTACTTGACCCAGAAGCGCTCGCCCTCGGCGTTGATCCACTGGTAGGTGTGCGAGCCGTAGCCCTGCATTTCACGCCAGGAAGCCGGCAGGCCACGGTCGCCCATGAGCCAGGTGACCTGGTGTGCGGACTCGGGGGAGAGGGTCCAGAAGTCCCACTGCATGTCGGCGTCGCGCAGGTGGGTGCCCGGGAGGCGCTTCTGGGAGTGGATGAAATCCGGGAACTTGATGCCGTCGCGGATGAAGAACACCGGGGTGTTGTTGCCCACGAGGTCGTAGTTGCCATCGGAAGTGTAGAACTTGACGGCGAAGCCGCGGGGGTCGCGCCACGTGTCAGGGGAGCCGTTCTCGCCTGCGACGGAGGAGAAGCGGATGAGCATGTCCGTCTCGACACCGGGCTGCAGGAAAGCAGCCTTGGTGTACTTGGAAACATCCGAGGAAGTCTTGAAGGTACCGAAAGCGCCGCCGCCCTTGGCGTGGACAACACGCTCCGGGACGCGCTCGCGGTTGAACTGGGCGAGCTTTTCCACCAGGTAGTGGTCGGTCAGGATGATGGCACCATCGGCACCAACGGACTTGGAATGCGCGTCCGAGGTGACGGGGCGCCCGACTGGGTGGTCGAGATGTTCGCGGTCATCGTTCTCCTATTTCGTGGTTACTTGCGTGTGAGTAGGAAGCTGTTGTTTGGCCTGGCAGTCCTGGCAGATGCCTTGGTACAGGACGTCTGCGATCTGGATGGTCATGGGTTTGGAGTGCTCATCCCAGTGCGGGGTGAGGCACGGGGCATGGCCGACGGCACAGTCGACATCCTCCACCCGGCCGCAACTGATGCAGACGGCGTGGTGGTGGTTGTCGCCCACCCGGGTCTCATAGAGCGCGGGAGAGTGGGGCGGTTCGAACCGCCGCAGCATCTGTAGGTCCGTGAGGTCGCTCAGCACCACATAAACAGACTGCGCTGTCAGTTCGGGAAGTTCCTTGCGCGCGGCAGCCAGGATGCCTTCGGCCGGGGAATGTGGATTGTGCTGAACGGCCGCGAGGACCGCCAAGCGCTGCTTGGTCACGCGGCGTCCGTGGGAATGCAGGGCGGAAGCCCACGCTTCCTGGTCTGCCGTGTGATCTGCCATACGCCCATTGAAGCACTTATTATGAGTACTTCACAATAAG
>NZ_DF952468.1:127496-130464 GCF_001263615.2 Arthrobacter sp. Hiyo1
GTAGGGTTGGACGGTGGCAAAACTCTTGGCTGACATGACCCCGCTTCGCGAAAGCCCCGCATTCCGCCGCCTGTGGCTGGGGTCTTCGGTGTCGATGGTCGGATCCCAGCTGACCCTGGTTGCCGTGAGCCTCGAGGTCTACAGCATCACCCAACAGAGCCTTTACGTGGGACTGCTCAGCATCTTTGCCCTGGTTCCGCTGGTGATTGCGGGCTTGTTCGGCGGCGCCCTTTCGGATGCCTATGACCGGCGGAAGGTCGCCATTGTTGCGTCCCTCGTCCTGTGGGCCTGCAGCGTGGCCCTGGCACTCCAGGCCTGGTTCCAGCTCAACAATGTCTGGATCCTGTTCCTCCTCGTCGCTATCCAGAGCGGCGCGCAGGGCATCAACGGACCGGCACGCAGCGCCATTATTCCCTTGCTGGTCCGCAAGGAACTGCTGCCCGCCGCCAACGCGTTGAGCATGCTCAACATGGGCATTTCCATGACGGCAGGCCCCCTGCTGGCCGGTGTGCTGGTCGCGTCGAGCGGTTTTGGCTGGACCTACACGATCGATGCGCTCAGCTTCGCCTTCGCGCTGTGGAGCCTGTTCAAGCTCCCGGCCCTTCCCGCGGCGGAGAACGCGTCGGCACCCGGGCTGCGCTCCGTCGTCGAGGGCTTCCGTTTCCTGGGCACCCGGCCCAACCTTCGCATGACGTTCATCATCGACCTCATTGCGATGATCTGCGCCCAGCCCCGTGCCCTCATGCCCGCGATCGGAGCCACGATGATCGGGGGCGGTGACACCACTGTTGGTGTGCTGCTCGCGTCCGTGGCCGTCGGCGCCTTCCTGACGGGACTGTTCTCCGGGCCCCTGGGGAGGGTGCGGCGCCAGGGGAGCGCGGTGGTGTGGTCCGTCGCCGGATGGGGCTTCTCCATAGCGGCCTTCGGGCTGGTGGTGGTCCTGGCCGGGGACGCAGGGCGCGATGGCGTCACGCTGTGGATCATCCCGGCGGCCTTGTGTTGTGCCCTTGCCGGGATCTCGGACTCCGTCAGCGCGGTCTTCCGCACCACCATCCTGCAATCGGCCACTCCGGACCACATGCGGGGACGGTTGCAAGGCGTGTTCATTGTGGTGGTTTCCGGTGGTCCGCGCGTGGGGGACATGCTCTCCGGTGGAGTCACGAAAGTTCTCAGCGAAGGCTGGGTGCTGCTTCTCGGCGGCGTGCTGTGCGCAGTGCTTGCCTGGTTGGTGGCGCGCGGTCAGCGTGGATTCCTCCAGTACGATTCGCTCCACCCGGTGCCTTAGCCCGGACCCAGCCCCGCGCCCAACTAGCCCGCAGTTGTTGTCGTTATGGCGGCTCAGAACGACAACAAATGCGAGCTAGTTGGGCGGAACGTCCGGGCCGCCGTCGGCGTTAATCGGAACAGAACCAAAAGCCGTACTGCAAGAAAGTAGTGAAGTGCATAATCATCACAATGGCCTGAAGACCGCAGCGCTCTTCGGTGTGCTCTGGGCGGTGCTGCTGGGACTCGGTGCCTGATCGGGGCGAGCACGCGCAGCGCCGGACCCATCTGGATCATGGCAGTGATCGGCGTCGCGACAACGGCTTATGGATATTGGAACAGCGACAAGATCGCCATCCGCTCCATGGCCGCGTACCCGGTTTCGGAAGCGGAGGCTCCGCAGCTGTACCAAATCGTCCGGGAGCTCTCCGTGAGGGCCAACCAACCCATGCCGCGGATCTACGTTTCTCCGACGATGACCCCCAATGCCTTCGCCACGGGACGCAATCCCAAGAACGCCGCCGTGTGCTGCACCGCGGGGATCTTGAACTTGCTCGACGCGCGCGAACTCCGCGGCGTCCTCGGGCATGAACTCATGCACGTCTACAACCGCGACATCCTCACTTCGTCCATCGCGGCCGCCGTCGCCGGCGTCATTACTTCGGTGGGCCAAATGCTGCTGTTCTTCGGCGGCGGGGACCGGCGGAACGCCAACCCGTTTGCCATGATTGCCATGGCCCTCCTGGCGCCGTTTGCCGCCTCGCTGATCCAGCTCGCCATTTCCCGCACCAGGGAGTACGACGCCGACCACGACGGCGCGGAGCTCACCGGCGATCCGCTGGCGCTCGCCTCAGCCCTCCGCAGGATCGAAGCAGGCGTGAAGCAGGTGCCGCTGCCGCAGGATCAGCGCCTCGTGAATACTTCGCACCTGATGATTGCCAACCCGTTCCGCGGCGGTGCCATGACCAAGCTGTTCGCCACCCACCCGCCCATGCGTGAGCGCATCGAGCGGCTCGAACGGATGGCCGGACGGCCGCTTTCCTAGCCAGCGGTCCCGTAGATCGCCCTACCGGCCGCGTCCGACGACGGGCGGCTTCATGCGAACAAGCCCTCACCAATGAAGCCGCCCGCCTTGATGCCCGGAGCACCGCGAACAGGCCGGAGCCCGTGTGCTTGAGGTACTCCAGGGCCAGCTTGTCGCTCTTTGCCATCGTCATCTGCATGGGCACGTAGTGCGTCCGCGGGTCCTTGACGAAGGCGATGAAGAACAGGCCTGCATCGAGGTGGCCGAGCCCGTCCGAACCGTCGGCGTAGTTGTATCCGCGGCGAAGCATCTTCACGCCGTTGTTCTGGTCCGCGTGGGCGAGGCGGACGTGGGAATCGATGGGAATCAGCGGCTCGCCATCGCGGCCCTTGATTGCGAAGTCCGGCACCGTGAATTCTTCCCCTCCGGACAACGGCGCTCCGGCACCTTTCGTGCGGCCGATCAGCCCTTCCTGTTCGCGGAGCGAGGTCCGGTCCCAGATCTCGATATGCATCCGAATCCGGCGGGAGACAAGGTAGCTGCCTCCCGCCATCCACGCTTCACCCGGGCGGGTTCCGGCGGTGGCCCAGACGTGCTCGTTGAGGAGTGCCGTGCCTTCCGACTTCAGGTTGGCCGTGCCGTCCTTGAAGCCGAAGAGGTTGCGCGCGGTGGTCTGGGCCA
>NZ_DF952468.1:133096-134014 GCF_001263615.2 Arthrobacter sp. Hiyo1
CCTTCGCCAGGCCTCGGCCCCAAAAGGCTGCGTGGAGTGACGCGCCTGTCTCCGTTAACGACGACGACGGCGCGTTGCCCGCTCAGGGGGCAACGCGCCGTCGTCGTACTTCTGGTTGGCGGCTTGGGCCGCCGCGAAGTCCTAGCTGCGGAAGTTCACGAACTGGAGATCGGCCTCTTCGAACTTCTTGAGGATGTTCATGGTCTCCTGCAGGTCATCGCGGGACTTCGAGGTGACGCGGAGCTCGTCGCCCTGGATCTGGGACTTGACGGACTTAGGGGCTTCGTCACGGATGATCTTGTTGATCTTCTTCGCGATGTCCTGGGCAATGCCCTCCTTGATGGAGCACTCCAGGCGGAATTCCTTGCCGGAGGGGTAAGGCTCGCCCTGGTCGAGGGACTTCAGCGAGATGCCGCGCTTGATGAGCTTGGACTGGAACACGTCCAGGACAGCGAGGATTCGATCCTCTGAGTTGGCCTTCATGAGGATCTTCTCGCCGCTGAAGTCGATCTCAGCGCCGACGCCCTTGAAGTCGTATCGCTGTGCGATTTCCTTCTGGGACTGGTGGAGCGCGTTGGCGACTTCCTGCTTGTCTACCTTGCTGACGACGTCGAATGTGGATTCGCCTGCCATGACTCTCCTTGTGATCGTTGGGGGTGGCCCGGAAACGGGCGGTTTTGTCTGCCATCCAGCCTAGTACGGAAGCGCCCGGCGTGTGCTGAACGTTCACAGTTCGCTCACAGCACACGCATGGCCGGAACTGAGACAGCCCCGACAGAGTTGTATCAGTTTGAAGAGCCCGTCCTGAAAAGGAGCACCATGAGCAACCAGGCCGTCCGCTACGTCACCAAGTCAGCCGCTGCCGCCGCTGGTTCAATCGGAGTCGCTGCCGCCACGGCCGCAGGCGCGGTTGCAGCC
>NZ_DF952468.1:134039-135579 GCF_001263615.2 Arthrobacter sp. Hiyo1
TGCTGGACCTCGGCGGGGCTGAGTTCGTTGTAGTACGCGAAGCCGTCACCCTTGGCGTGCTTCTTGAGTTCGGCCTCAAGGGCAGCGAACTTCCCGTCGAGGCCCGTGGCCAGGGCCGGGTCTTTCTGCGCGAGCGCAGGTTTGAGGTTTTCGAACGCTATCCGCGCGCCGTCGATGTTGGCCTGGAAGTCCCAGAGGTCCGTGTGGGACCAGATTTCTTCTTCGCCGGTGACCTTGCCGCGCGCGACTTCGTCCAGGAGCTCCTTGGCGCCGTTGCCGAGCTTGTCCGCGGAGAGCACCACAGTGCGGGTGCGCTTGCCGAGCTCCTCGGTGTCGGAAACGAGCTGCGTGGCGATTTTGGCCCGCTCGGTGGCCGTCAGCGCTGTGTAGCCCGACGGCGGGAACAAGTCCTTCTCCGCGCGGTGCCAGCCGGTCCATTCCTGGCCCGGTTCAAGGTCGGCTTCGCGGGCATCGAGTTTGGGGTCGAGGTCCCCGAAGGATTCCGCTACGGGTTCGATCCGTTCCCAGTGCATGCGGGTTGCGGCGTACAGTTCGCGGGCCTTCGTTACGTCGCCCGCCGCGTAGGCATCGGCGAAGGCCTTGGTGCCGGTCACAAGCTGCTCAGTCTGGTCTTTGACGTACGCCGTGTACTGCTGGACCCCAGTGTCCACAAGCTTCTGGAAATCGGCATCGACGCCGGTCTTGTTTCCGGAGTCCGTGACCTCAAAGGCGGCTCGGATACCGTCGCCCTGCATGCCCGGCTTGCAGGCGGTGGTGTACTTGCCCGCGGGAGCAGTGACCACCAGGTTGCGGGTCAGGCCGGGACCGATGTTCTCCACTTCGCCGACGATCCGCAGGCCGTCCTCTGCGAGGAGGTAGAACTCGGTAATTTCAGTGCCGTTGTTCTTGACCGCGAAGCTCAGGTTGCCGCTGGGGACGCTGCCCGTGGAGACTTTGCATTCGGTTTTGGTGCTGGTGACCTGGATCGGTCCGGCGGAGGCGCTGGCGCCCGGCGTCTTGGTGTTATCCGTGCAGCCGGTGAGTACGAGCGGCACGGCGGCGGCAGCGGCGACGAGGACGAGGGACGTCCGGCGGCGTGAAGCCGTTGTGGGCAGGGGAATTTTGGGCAGGGGAGTGCCAGGCATGGGGGTTTCCTTCTGTTGTGGGGGGCGGGAAGCTTTTAGGCAGCGTTGGCGGCTTGGGCCGTGGGGCGTTGCCGGTGGATTTCTTCGGCGAGGAACCGTTAGCGCGGATGTAGAAATAGAGCACAGGGATCACGTACAGCAGCCAGGCCCCGGCTTCGAGCCACGTGGTGGCCGGGGACAGGTTGAGGGTGCCCTTCAGCAGGGTGCCGTACCAGGACGACGGCGGGATGGCCGCGGAGACGTCGAAAGCGAGGGTGTGGAGCCCCGGCAGGATTCCGGCTTCCTGGAGGTCATGGATGCCATACGCGAGCACGCCGCCCGCGATCACGATGAGGCCGACTCCGGTCCAGGTGAAGAACCGGGAGAGATTGACCTTGAGGACGCCGCGATGCAGC
>NZ_DF952468.1:137006-142500 GCF_001263615.2 Arthrobacter sp. Hiyo1
CTCCGTGGTCCTGAGCCCGGTCCCGGACGCGGCGTCGCGGATGGATGGCGTCCACGCGGACTTGTTGCGGGCCGTGCAGCTCAACCAGATCACCCTGGAGCAGGCGGCCAGTTTCGAGGCCAAACTGGCAGGACGGATACTTGGTTAGCCTGAGATTTCCGCCGATTTTGTGGCCTCGAGGGCTCGATTCGATTCTTCGGCAGAAGTTCTGTAAGGTTGTCTTGCTCGCGCTTACCGGATCGGAAACGAAACGATGATCGGGAGTGACTTCTTTGAAGTTCGGCAGATTACCCGAGCGGCCAAAGGGGGCTGACTGTAAATCAGCTGGCAACGCCTACGGGGGTTCGAATCCCTCATCTGCCACATCCCCGGATTTCCGGGAAACTTAGACCCGCTGGGATCTCTTCGGAGGTTCCGGTGGGTCTTTTTTATTGCTCGGTGATCACAGTTGTGAGCACACTCCTGCGTGCTGGTAGCAATGAGGCCGCACCTTCGACCGCGTTGCGGGCCGCGTCGCCCACCAGGTGCGCGTAGAGATCCCGGGTGATCTGGCTGTTCGAATGCCCCATCGACTTGGACACGATGGCCAGATCCTGGCCGCTGGCGAGCATCAGGGACGCGTGCAGGTGCCGCAGGTCATGCAGCCTCATCATCGGCAGCCCGGCCTTGGTCACCATGAGCTCGAACAGCTTGGACACGTAGCCCGGACGCAGCTGGCGCCCGTCCTCGTAGGTGAACACCCGCCCGGACGCCGTGTACGCTTCGGCCCATGCCTGGCGTTCCTGCTCTTGCTGGAACTGCCACGCGATCAGTGCGGCCACGGCACGATCTGAGAGTGCGACCACGCGGTCCTGGCCGGCGTCGGTCTTGATGGTGCCCTCAACGACGATCTTGCCGACCTGGACCAGCTGGACACGGACAACCAGCCTTCGGCCTGGAAGGTCCACGTCCTCCCAGCGGAGCCCACACAGCTCGCCGCGACGCATGCCCGACAGTATGGCCACCTCGAACAGCGCAGCGAGGCGATGCCCGATCCTGCCGTTGGGGCGGCCGTGGCTGTCCATGTTCTCGTAGCCCGCGATGAAGTCAAGGAACTTTCCAGCGTCGCCCGGCTCCCACACCTTGACCTTGCTCTTTTCGACCTTGGGCAGGCGGGCCCCGGCGGCCACGTTCTCGGCAATCAGCCCGTCCTGCACGGCGTCAGTCAGGGCGCTGGAGAGGGTCGCGTGAATGCGCTTGATGGTCACGGCGCCGCGGCCGCTGGCCTGTAGGGATTTGATCAGCCCGGCCACGTGCGCCCGCCGCAGATCGCGCAGGAGCAGCTTGGTCCCGAAGGCCGGGACGATGTCCTTGGCCACGTAGCTCTTGTACATGCGCAGCGTGGACGGCTTGAGCTGTTCGTGCCGCTCCTGGGCCTCGAGCCATTCCGTGACGTATGCGGCGGCCGTCGTCTTCTTGAAGTCATAGACCTGCCCGCGGAGCTGCTTCTCGGCCTCCCGCATGGCCTCCTCAGCATCCCCCGAGGAGGTGTAGCTGTAGTCGGTCAGGTAGCGGCGTTTGCCGCTGACGGGGTCAAAGCCGGCCGAGAGGCGGAATCCCCATGTGCCGTGCCGGTAGTTCTTCAGCTTGGGGCAGTTGGCCCCGTACTGCTTGCCATTCTCGTCGCGGCAACCACACCGCCTAGTTACCTTCGCCATCACTAATCTCCCTTAGCCACTCGAGTTTGCCTTCAGCGCCAAGACGTTCTCCGACGCGTGCCCGGATGTCGGTAAGGAATGCCTTGAGATATGTGTCCGATGAGTCATGCGATTCTGCCGATTTGAGGGCCTGGAGCCTCTTGGCAACACCCCGGATCCGCGCCAGTCCTTCCTGTGGGTCTAGGCAGGCATCCGTAATCCGCTCGGCTAAGAGGTCATAAGCCGACTCGGCCATGGTCAAGGTCCTCATCTTCCCCGGGCCATCCTGCATGTCGGTCCAGAAGAGGATCTCTGAGCGGTACTGCGGGGAGACCAAGAGGTCCGTGACGTCTATGCCGAATACCGCCGCGAATGCCACAAGCTCATTGACGGTGATCTTTCGACGTGGAGTCCCTCTTTCGATCTTTTGCAGAGAGCTCCGCTCTATTGCGCAGCCGACTGCGGCCATCCGTTGTGACAGGTCCGCGTAGGACCACCCCTCCTTGAGGCGCAGTTCTTCCACACGCTCAGCGACGAACTGTTCGGTCTGGATTGTGTGTTCAGCATTGATTTCAACCATGGGCCCAATCTCCAACTGTCTCAAAAAGTTTCTTGGGTCTCAGCTTGACACAGGGGGACATTGATGGTCAAGATGGACATGTGCTCGAAAATGAGACAAAAGAAACTTTTTGAAACAGAAGGGAGTGATCATGGACGTTCGATTTTCGAAGGAAGTCCAGGACATTCTGAGCAAGCCAACGGCCACCGTTGAAGAGGCGGGCCGCGTGCTGGGGATCGGCCGGCGGCAAGCATACGAAGGCGTCCGTCAGAAGGAAATCCCATCCCTGCGCATCGGCAAGCGCATCGTCATTCCGACGCGGCGCCTTATCGCCATGATCGACGGCGAGCCCCCAGCGGCCGCGTAGGAGGCAGAAAAGTGCCGATTCAAGGCAAAGAAAAGGGAGCCAGCACCACCTGGCTCCCAGAAATCCAAACCCCACACGATTGGAAGTAAAGATCATGACCACCATAGCACCAGCCACAATCAACATCTCCGATTACAACGCCGCTGTACAGCAGTCGGCACCGGCAGGGTTCGCCTTCAACTTCCGGGCCTACCTCGAATGCGGCGAGATCTCCTGGGTAGGCCCAATCGCTTCAACGGCCGACGAGCGGCTGAACGTTATCTTCGAATGGGACCCGTCCCTGGGCGCCTCTGCTGAACTGGATCTCCTGCCGGGAGCCCGTTACACCATCGAGCAGATGCGAGAACTGCATGCGGCCCTCGGCGCAGCCATCGAAGCCGTCCAGCCAGGCGCCCGCGACGTGGCAGAGACCCGATGAACGCCGACTTGATGCACTCGCCGGAAGACCAGGCGGCCGAAACTCTCACGCTCAGCGACGTGACAGTCGGCGCAGCCAACTACATGCTCGGCTACCTCCAAATGACCATCAGCGCTGACCAGAGCATCACGCCCGCCAAATGGCGGGAAGCCCTTATCGAAACCGTCGAGTTCCAGCACCGCACGATCGCGCTTCAGCAACCTCTCGACCGCCATGCTGACTGACGAAGAAATCCAACAGCTCATCCGCGACCACGGCCGCGCCTGGGACGTCTGGCTGAACGGCTACCAACCGGCATCATCCAGGGCACCAATCAGACCCTGCTCAGCAACGAGCAAGCCGCTGAACTGGCAGCCCGCAGACTCTACGCCCTGCAACTGGACGAGGAACGGCACCGGACCTTCGCGAGGAACGCAATCAAAGGCATCGAGACCAGCGCCCACCGTAGCGCCCCGGGAAGCTGCTACATCCCAATGAGGAAGGCCGCATGATCGAAACCAAGGAACACCCAACGGACGACCCCGAAGCCGTCCTATCCTGGGCCCCCATCGACCTGACGTCAGTGCTCAACGGCACCTACACGGTACAGCCGCCCACGTACATGCTCCGAACAGACAGCGTGGCCCTTCTCTACCCGGCCAAGGTCCACGGCGTTCACGGCGAATCCGAATCTGGCAAATCCATGCTGATGCACGCCGTAGCGGCGCAGGAGCTCCAATCCGGACGGGATGTGCTCTTCATCGACTTCGAATCGGACCAGGGCACTGTCGGTAACAGGCTCCTCATGCTCGGAGCATCAGCGGACAACATCCAACGGCACCTCAACTACGTACGCCCGGACTGCAACCCCTTCGCGATCACCGAGGAAGGCCAAGCGTGGCGCGGCATGCTCAGCCGGAGGTTTTCCCTAGCGGTCATCGACGGCGTAACCGAGGCTTTCAGCGTATTCGGCGTGAAGTCCATCGACAACGATGAAGTCACAGCATGGGGGCGCATGGTGCCCCGCCAGATCGCCGAGCGCACCGGAGCAGCGGTTGTCGTCATAGACCACGTCACCAAGGACACGGAAGGCCGAAGCCGATTCGCAATCGGCGCACAAGCCAAGATGAGCTACCTCACCGGAGCCTCCTACAGCGTCGAGGTGATCCAGCCTCTCGGCGTCGGCATGGCAGGCAAGCTCGCCATCCGGATCGGCAAAGACCGCCCCGGGCTCGTCCGCCCGCACGGCGGCACCTGGCGCAAGTCCGACCGCACCCAAGAAATAGCAGTCGCACTCATCGACTCCACCGACCGCAAAACCATCCGATACACCCTCGTGCCCCCACGCGAAGCGATCGACGGCAAAGACACCACCAAGCTCGACAGGGCCATGGACGACGTAGCCCAAGCAATACAGGACCACTCAGGCGCCCCGACCTTCCGCAGCATCAACGCCGTCGTCAGGGGCGGACAAGAACTCATCCGAGAAGCCATCACGGCCTTGGAAGCAGACGGATACCTGCGCATCGAGAACGGCCCGAACAAATCAAAGCTCCACCACCTGCTCAAGCCCTACCCGGACACAGATACACCCAGCCTCCAAATAGCGGTGTAAGTGTATCTCCCCTTAAGAGGGGAGAGAGATACACACACTCAAGCGCATCACAGATACACCCAGATACACCCAGATACACAAGACCCACAGGAGACGAAATGGCCCCCAACACCAGGCCCCGAACTACCCCACGAACGACACCAAAAAGCATCAAGACCGGGCCGAGTGGGAGCCGCAACCTCTCGACCGGTGCCGCTGCCGTGGAGTGGTCAAACCCCGCGCACGCGAGGGTGCAGCGATCCTGGGCGCCAGTAACGGACCTCGATTCAGGGACGGTGAGCTGATTGAGGAACAGTTTGCATGCCGAGAATCCTTGCGAATGCTGGGAACTTTCGCGGCGTGAGCACAGGGTGAACACCGAACGTCGCGCCCAGAACGTTCCGGATCCGCGAGTGGACGCCCTGAGGGGCTGGGCTGCCGCATGGGGCCTCGGCGGCGCGGTGAACGCACTGGAAGAGATCGAGGTACGCCACGGCATCACAAACGAGGCTGTCTACCAGGCGGGTCGAGCGATCACCGAGGCGCTGGAGTCTCTAGGCCTGAACGGCGGGCTGACCGAGCACACGGCCGACGTATACCGGGCGGAACCATGACCTATACCATTCACTCGTTGACGGGGCTAGGTGACGCGGCATCTTTCGGCCTGCCGGCTGAAACCAACGGTGCGGGGATCCTCCGGGCAACCGTCAACGAAACCGGTCAGCGAGCCACGTTCATTGTCGACGCCGAGTACTCGCAGATGATCCTAGCGGCGAAGGAAACGCTGGGGGATGATGCGGTGCTGTCGGCCACGGCGGTGCGCTGGTTGCGGCTGGGATGGCCTGAGGACTGGGGAACCAATCCGGAGCCCGAGGCGTGGGCACCGGCCTACCGTGCGGGG
>NZ_DF952468.1:142937-148092 GCF_001263615.2 Arthrobacter sp. Hiyo1
CTGAGCGTAGGGGCTCCGCTGGGTGGGTGCCGGAGTTCGAGGGGCAGCGGCCGCCGTTTGCTGAGGGCAACGAGTTGGCAGTCAAGCATGGGGCGAAGTCGCCCCGGAAGGTGGATCCGATCGCCCAGGCGCTGGTGTCTGAGCTGTTGGCTGACGCTTCCCTGGACTATCTGCGGGCGCCCCGCTACGCGGCGGCAGTGCAGGCGTGGGCTAAGGCTGAGGCGAAGTCAGCATTGATCACCGAGTGGGTGGATTCGATGCCGATCGAGATGGCTGCGGAGTCGAAGCAGGGGCAGACGTCACCGCTTGAGCTTCTGCGGAAGTGGGAGACGACGGCGCAGAACCACCGTTCGCGGCTGGGGCTTGATCCGTTGTCGGCGGCTCGACTTGGCAAGGATGTGGCTCAGGCCCGCCAGGCTGACACTGCGGTTGCGTTGACCCGTATGCGTGAGGAACACGAGCGGTCGATGCGGGGTGAGGTCATTGACGACGGTGAGTGACTTCAGCCCGGCGACGGATCCGGGGGCGTTTGCGGTGGAGGTGTTGGGACGCCCGTTGTGGCCTCACCAGTTGGAGGTTGCCCGGTCCAAGGCCCGTTACCGGGTGATTTGCGCCGGCCGTCAGGTGGGCAAGTCGACGACTCTGTCCACGGTGGCCTTGTTTGAGGCTGCGACACGCCGGAACATCACGGTGTTGCTGGTGTCCGCGGGTGAGGTGGCGTCCCGGCGCCTGTTGGAGGAGTGCCAGGCGCTCGCGCACGGTTCGCCTCTGTTGGGCGGCTCGGTGCTGGACGATTCGAAGTCGCTTCTGACGCTGTCGAACGGCTCCCGGATCATTAGCGTCCCGGCGTCTTCTCGGCAGATCCGTGGCTGGCCAGTGGATGTGCTGATCCTTGATGAGGCCGGGTTCATTGATACGGAGATTTGGCGGGCCGCTGAGCCTGCGATCATTGCCCGGCCCGGTTCGCGGGTGATTCTGGTGTCCACTCCGTGGGGTGACAGTACCCATTTCTTCCGGGCCTTGTGGCAGCGCGGCATGGACGCTCCCGACGAGCAGGTTGAGTCGTGGCATTGGCCCTCTTCGGTGTCGCCTTTGGTGGATGAGGTGTTGCTGGAACAGATCCGGCAGCGCGAGTCGTCGGACTATTTCCGGCGGGAGTTCCTGGCGGAGTGGACTGACGCGGCAGGGGCGTACTTCACCGAGGCGGAGATCATGGACGCCGTCGCGGATTACGCGACGTGCCCGCCGGCTGATTTGGAACGCTGGCTCGACCGCCCGTATGTGGCGGCTGGCGGCGTGGACTGGGGTTACGCGCAGGACGCGAACGCTCTGACGCTAGTGTCCGTCCTTGAGGACTACGGCATGAACCGGGACACGCTGGGGAATGATCTGGCGTTGTTCATACCCTGGTTTGAGGTGCGGCATAACTGGCCTTACAGCCAATTCATCGACCGGATTGTCGAAACGGCGGGCCGGTACTACATACGCGTGTTGGCGTCGGAGACGAATGGCGTTGGCCAGTACCCGACCGAGGATCTGCGGAAGCGCTCGCACGAGGCTGGCAGGGATTGTCTCGTGTCCTCGGTGGTCACTGATGTTCGGCGGAAGCAGTCGGGATTCAGCATGATCAAGGGCCTATTGCAGCGGAAACGCTTGGTATTGCCGCGGGATCCGGAGCTGTTGAAGCAGTTGCGCGCTTTGGAGTTTGAGCAGTTGCCGACCGGGAATTTGCGTATCGCGGTTCCCGACCGGGCCGGCCATGACGATCTTGCCATGAGTTTCATGCAGGCTGTGTCGTGCATCGAGCTCCGAGGGGCCGTTCGGGTGGGTGAGCCGTCCCAGTATCGCGGTGATCCTGATGAGTTGGTGAGGACGAAGAACGGCCTGGTCTTGCCGCGGATGCCCCGTCCGGTTGCTTTCCATGATTCGGCGGTTCGAGTCCCGCGTGGCCTTGAGAAGGGTGATGCGTGGTGAGCGGCGGAATCTCCCGGCGGGATCGTCTTGGGCAGCGCGAGGAGCCGCCATCTCTGGATGAACTGTTGCGGGGCCCGATCGCATTGGGTGTGCTGCGGTCACTGATGCGGGACCAGGAGCGGCAGATGAGGGAGAACGGCGCCGGTGTTGCCGTGTGGGCGCTGCCCGTCTACAAGGCGCTACAGGAGCGTCAGGGGCGGATCTGGACCGAGCCGCCGTCGCGTCCGTTATCGGACCCCGTCTTGCCAAGGTGGAGTCAACCAATTGGGTTGGTGTCATGGATGCGGCGACCCGGACCGGACGAAGCGAACGGCAGGTACGTCGCCTTGCATCGTCCGGCCGGGTCATCGCGAAACGCATAGGCCACCGGAGCTGGTTGGTTGACATCGACTCATTGGAAAACGTCCTAAGGAATCAGGCAGCATGAGCACCACAGACACCGACCCCGAGCGGATCATCGCCGACGCGGAGCAGGAAGCGAAAGAGGCAGAAAGCCTCGTCCACACTCTCGAAGAGGCCGTGAAGTCCGGCGATGAGAGCGTGACGTTCGAGCAGGTTGAGAAGGCCCGCGGACTGCTCTCGTTCGTCCGTCTCCGCAAGGAAGCAGCAACCCGCAAGGCCGCCGCGGCCAAGGAAGCGGCCCGGCTTGACGCATGCGAAGCCCTGAAAGCTGACATCGTCGCCCACGCCCAGGGAGACGGCAAGGCCTTCAGCAAGCATCTGCGGACGGCCGTTGATGCTCTCGGCGCTTTCCATGACGCCGTCGAAGAACGAAATGCCCGGATCCGCGAGTACCGCGACCGCGCCATCGCTCTCGGGATCCCGGAGCACAAGCACACGGGACCCACGCCGCCCACCCATGGCGGCGTGAGGCTTGCCGCCGGCGGTAGTGCCGGTTTGCATGCTGGTGTGGTCGTTGGCCGCCGCCGGGTGGAGTCATTCGACGCCGACGTGTGGATCAGCCGTGCACTTGATCTGCTGGTGCGGGACGGCAAGCTCAAGATCCTTGACCACATCGACGCGGGGCGGATCTCTTCGGTGACATCGAACGTATCGACGCAGAAGCCCCCGAGAGTTCCGCCAGGTACTTCTATCGCGGCCCGGGAGGCTCCGTGTTCCGCAAGGACGACCCGTTCACCGACGAAGAGATCCAGCGCAACAACTTGAGAGTGATCACCAAGGCCGAGGCGGACGCCGAATGAGCCAGCAGAAGACCCTCGCAGATCTCCAGTCCATGACCACGGAACAGATCGTGGAAGCCCACAGCGCGGGCGTCCTGGACGATCTGCTGCGGGGCGGCACCCCGGAGACGGTCGCGGCCCGGAAACAGCAGGAGCGTACCAGGCAGGCCGAAGCCATAAGCGACGCCGAAGCTGCCCGGATTGACGGCGCTAACGAACCAGGCGCCCGCAACTACGGCGGGAAGGTCTGAGGTCATGGGCAGTGCCGGTTTTGAGGCCATGATCGATGACGTCGTGGCCCGTGTTGAAGAAGCAGTCCCGGCTGCGGCGTTCAAGGCTATGGAACACGTCCGGGAGGTTGCAGTAAGCCGGGCCCCGATAGAGACCGGGAACCTGCGCGGCAGCGCCTCGACTGAACTCACACCCGAGGGAGCCAAGGTCACATTCCCCGGCCCGTATGCCAGGCGGCAGGAATTTGAACTCAGTTACCGGCATGAGCAGGGCCAAGCCCTGTACCTGACATCCACGGTCATCTCGGAGGAGCAGAAGGTCCTGGAGATCGTTGACGAAGAGTTGCGGAAGGCCATGGAATGACGGACACAACGACCACAGGGTCTATTGACGCGAAGCTCGGCATCGACCTTGACGCTTTCAAGCGGGGCGCGGCCCAAGTCAAGGCCGAAGCCCGCGAGCTCGGCGCCATGGACCCGACGATCAAGGTTGACGCCAACGTTTCCGAGGCCGTCACGAAGCTGGACTCCGTCCGTGTCGCGGAGCAGCGTGTCGAGACCGCAACCAGGCAGGCCGCCAACACGGCCTCCACCGCGTACATCGCGCACGAGCGGCTCACCGCCATCATGGAAAAGCGCGGCCGCACCGACCTGCAAGTGGCCGCCGCCACGGAAGCGTCGGCCCGGGCTGACCGGAACGCCGAAGCGTCCGAGATGCGTCTCCTCGCCGCTACGGAGGCCTTGAATCTGGCCAAAGCTGAGGGTGTCCGGAAGTCCCTTGAAGAGGCGTCGGCGAACGAGGTTGAAGCGAAGTCCGCTGCAAAGTCTTTCCAGGCGAACAATCAGCGCGTCTCGGGCCTGCAAGTCCTTATCGCCCTTGCTCCCGCACTCCTCGGCCCGGCGACAGCGATTGCTGCGTCAGCGGTGGGCCTTGGCGTCGCCTTCGGTGTGATGGGCGGCGCCGGCGTCGCCGCCATCTTGGGCATCAAGAAGGAAATGGCGGACGGCACGGCTGCCGGGGACCAGTACGCCGCTGGACTCGGCAACCTTAAGGCCAATTTCGCCGAACTCGGCAGCACCTCGGCGAACGCCATGCTGGGCTCCTTCAACACCCTCGTCGCCGACGTCAACGTCAAGATGCCGTTCCTGAACCAGCTCGTGGCCGAAGGGTCCGCGGAGCTTGGTCACATGGGCGGCACCGCTCTGCAAGGGGTGTTGGACGGCATGCAGCAGATGAATCCGCTCATCCAGGACGGGGCTGTCCAGCTGTCTAAGTTCGTGACCTGGTTGTTTTCCTTCAACGGGACCAACGGGTTCACGGAGTTCATCCAGTACGCGAGGGATAACCTGCCCGGCACCATGACCCTCATCGAGAACCTTGTCACCCTCGCGGGGCATATCCTGGCCGCGTACGCCCCGCTCGGCCCGTGGTCCTCGGCTTCCTCAACGGGCTCACCGGCCTGCTGAACGATCTGCCGCTGCCCGTGCTGGCAGGTCTGGTCACCACGGCCACCACGATCGCCCCGGCCTTCAACCTCGCCAAGACTGCCGTGAACACCTTCGGCGATACAGCCATCCTCTCGGCGCTCAAGGTGGACATGCTCGGGGTGTCCGTGAATCTTGCCGTCCCGGTGGTCGGCATCCTCACCGCGATCCTCGCCGGCGCCGCCATGGCCATGGCCACCAGTGCCGCAGGAACCGCGAACGCCTCGGCCGCCGTGCAGGACTACACGCAGGCCCTCAAAGACGACAATGAGGAACTTGGCAAGC
>NZ_DF952468.1:148175-157861 GCF_001263615.2 Arthrobacter sp. Hiyo1
CGGCCCAAGCCCTCTCCGACGCCGGGGCGTACGACGCTGCCCGCACCCTCGGCGTGTCTCAGACGGTCCTGACTGACGCCCTGATGGGGGTTGCCGGGGCGCAGGACATCGTCAACGACGCGGTCAAGAAGGGCAAAGCCTTCCAGGAGGACAACACCCAGAATGTGATCTCCTCGACCAGCCACGCCCTGGTGCAGTCCGAAGCCCAGAGGAACACTGCCAAGGCCATTGATATTGTCACCGGTTCGCTGAACGCCCAGTCAGGGGCCATATCGAAGTCCAAACAAGACAACCTCGACCAAGTCGCCGCAATGAACACCACGACAGGGGCGCTGACAGCCCAGCAGATCGCCCTCCAAGGCCAGGCATCCATCTATGGCGAGTCCGTGCCGGTGTACCAGGCAGCGGTCAAGTCACAGCAGGACCTCGCAGACAAAGCAGCCCAGACCACGGCGAACATGGTCCAGCAGAACGACGCAGCCGGGTTGCTGAAAATGACCCTCGACGGACTCAACGGCAAAGCGATCTCGGCGGCCCAGGCACAGAACGCGTTCGATTCCCAGCTCGCCAACATGGGCACCCACGTGGACAAGACCGGCAAGACCATCAAGTTCACCACGGCCAACATCGGCGACATGTCCGCCGCCTCGGTAGCGCTCCGGGGACAGCTCAACTCGCAGGTGGCCGGACTCCAAGCCGTGGTAGAGGCCAACGGCGGTCTGAATGACTCCACAGGCCAGGCCAAGGCCGAGATGGAAAAGATGCGGACGCAGATCATCGACAACGCCGTGGCCCACGGGGTGGACAAGGATGCGGTCACCGCTTATGTGGACAAGCTGCTGACCATTCCCAAGTCAGTGCCACCTACGAAGCTTGAGATCGACAAGGCCAAGGCCGAGGCGGACATTGCCGCGTTCCAGGCCCATGTTGACGCGGTCCACGGCAAGACGATTGACCTGATCACCCGTGAGTCCACGCAGAGAACAGCGGACACGATGGGCACCCGCACCAACCCGGTGACCGGCGAGCAGGAGAGCTACGTTTCGACTCCCGGTGGAGCGGAGGCGCCCGGGTCGGGGACTGGTACGGCGACCAAGGGCACGTTCCTTGGGTACGCGCACGGCGGTCCGGTGGCGTATCTTGCCTCCGGTGGTCACCCCGGCGGGCCAAGAGGTTCGGACACGGTTCCGGCGTGGCTGACCCCGCGGGAGTTTGTGATGAAGCGGGCGTCGGCGGACTCCATCGGACTCCCGACCCTGAATTACATGAACCAGACCGGGCAACTCCCGCCGCAACAGCATGGGGCGGTAAACGTCTCGGTCACGGTTCAGAATCCCTTCACCGGGGAGGAAGTCCAAGCCGTGGTCAAGTCGGTTGTCGTGGGTGCCATCGGCGCGGCGAACCAGGACGCCAGACGGCGCCCGTCCCGCTGATTGTGCTCACGCTGTGATCACCAGCCGAAAGTGCCCAGCAATAGCAAGGAATCCGGGCCTGTGAATTGATACGGAATCAGCTCACAGGCTGACAAGCCCGAAGAACTCTCGAACCACCAACACGTTAGGAAAATGAAAATGACAGTGGGTCTCACGTTCGTCAATGGCGGACCCCCGTTCCTGAATGCCGACAACCTGAACGCCATGGTTGGCGGCATCAACGACGCGCTCGCAGTCCCCGACGCGGCCCTCGCAGGCAGGGTCGTCGCCGGGGCCACCAAAACGGCGCTTGACGCCACTTATGCCCCCGTCTCCGGCAGCGCCAACTACGCCAGCACGTCAGCCCTGACCGCGCACACCGGAAACGTATCGAACCCGCATGCTGTCACCAAAGCGCAAGTCGGCCTCGGGAACGTGGACAACACGGCTGATGTGAACAAGCCGGTATCCACGACGCAAGCTACAGCCATCGCCGCGAAGTTGGATGTGACCACAGCGGCCAGCACGTACGCTCCGATTTCCACCACCATCCCGAAGTGGGTCACAGCCACGGCATACACGGCTGGGCAGCAGGTAGTCTCGCCTGCTGGTGACATCGTGCAGGCCATCGCTAACCACACATCGGGAGCTAGCTACACGCCCGCCAACTGGGCCTACGTGCGCTTCGCTGACTACTTCTTCAACGTCAAGGCCTACGGTGCCAAGGGCGACGGATCGACTGACGACGCATCGGCCATCCAAGCCGCTATCGATGCAGCGAACAATGGCGGCGGTATCGCGGCCAACACGGCTGGTGGCGGCGTTGTTTGGTTCCCGACTGGCACGTATATCGTCGGAACAACGCTCACGCTGTACGGCGGCACCCACTTGCGCGGCACCGGCCCTGGCGGGGACGTTTTCTCTGATACCGACGCCAATCTGCCTTTCCGGGGCACCGCCCTCAAGCTCAAGTCAGGTGCCAACACTGACTTGGTAAAGACGGCGAACTTCGCGGCCCTCACTGGTGTCAGTAGCCCTTCCGCTTACTCGACTCCCAACCGCTTCGGCGTCTATGACATGACCTTGGACGGCAACAAAGCAGGTAACAGCAGCGGCGATATCCTAAAAATCTATGGGCGCTCCTTCTGGCTACAGAACCTTGTCATTCAGAACGGCGCTGCCCGCGGGCTCTACACCGAGTACGGGTCGAGCTCGGGCTATGACAACGAAGCGCAGATCAATAATGTCCGCGTTTCGGATTGCGTTGGTGACGGGTGGCCATTCAAAGGCCCTCATGACTCCGTGGTTTCCAACGTGTTCAGTGCTCGCAATGGTGGCTCGGGGTTCATTACATCGGGGAACGTCGGATCGCTCCAGGTGACAAACATGCACAACTGGGGCAACCAGGTGTATAACTTCGACCTTGGCACCGAAGATGCTTCATTCGTCAACTGCGTTTGCGACGGCACGGGCGCTGGTGGTGTAGGAATGAGGGTTACCGCCAAGAACATCCGCTGGATTGGGGGGTCCATCTACGGAACAAACGTTCAGGGCGAGACTCTCGTTCAGATTGGCGATACTGGAGCAGCATCCACGATTACAGGTCTGGACTTCCATACTCGGTTCTTCAACATGGCTCTCGGCGCAGTCCCACTGGGTTACTGCTCGAACGTCACCCTCGGGTACAACGTCTTCAGGGGAAGTCTGAACAACGGCACCAACTCCCGACAGCTTGCCGGAGGCTACAAGGCCAAGGTCAGTGGGGCGCAAACCCTGCCTGTCACCACTCTGAATGTGGTCTCCACGGCCGGCTTCCCGACCACCGGCAGCCTCTACACGGCTGGCGGAACGATCAGCTACACAGGAACCACGTCCACGTCCTTCACTGGTGTAACGGGCGGCTCGGCAACGACCCTCGCGGACGGCTCCTTTGTTACCCAGTCCCTGACCCTTGGTACTGGCGGCGAAACATTCGAGTTCCGGTCCGCTGATGGCAACGCAAACACGTTCATGCAGGTCGGTGGCCTATCGACGATGAAAGTGATCGAGAACGTCAACCGCGATCAGATTGGTCCACTGAACGTCCGGAGCATGATGTCGAGCAGCCAGACCCTCAGTTCCAATGGGGCCGTGACCTGCGATGTCGCTCAAGGGAACGCGCAGAACATCACGCTCCAGGCCAACGCGACAAGCACGACGATCAACAACCCAACGAACGGTCAGGAATTGGTCCTCACCTACATCCAGGACGCTACAGGAGGCCGGACTTATGCATGGCCGGCTAACTGTAAGTTTGCTGGCGGCTCGGCACCAACCGACACAACCGCATCGAAGAGGACGACCGTGCGATTCAGGTACGACTCGGGGACGTCGGCCTGGTGGGAGACAGCCCGATCGGTTGCCGTTGGATAAGGCCGGGTAATTGCCCTAGCCAATGCCTCCCGTGCGTCATATTCTTGCCTTCCTAGCAGTCAACATGAGGGGGCAACATCATGGCCGCGCAAGTCGAATACCAACTACACAAGGCAGCATCCGGAAATCAGCACTACTACTGGCGCGTCGTTTCCACCGGCAACAACAAAGTGCTCGCCACCAGCGAAACATATTGGAACAGGGACGACGCCATACGGGCAGGAAACCTGGTTCGCCTGAACAGCGGGTCCAACGCTGACTTCAACGATCACACGTAGTAAGGCTCCAAAGCGCTGGTCCTGGCGGTAGCTGAGGCCCCCGCGTAAAGCCGGTTAGTCGCCCCCATCGTCCTTCGGGATGGTGGGGGTGCTCCGTGCCCACCGAATTCCGCTATGTGGCTTCGGTGGGTGCATCTTCCATAGGTGCATCCACCGGGGCCTTGGCCACGAGATAGTCGACGCCGGCCGCGAGACTGTAGAGGCCGATGACCAGCATGACGGCGCCGAGGACAAGCAAGATCCCACCCAAGACCAGCAGGGTCATGCCAGTACTTAGGGTCCGCGTATTTGACGACCACTTCAGTTGCGTTCATGACGGCCCCGATTGGGTCATGGTTCCGCCTGCGATGACCGCGAGCGTTCCAAAGGCGACGTATACGGCTGACGGGCTCGGTTTTTCACTCATGACCGGCTACCCCCAATATTGGTTTCATGAGCATGATCATAGGGGCA
Source organism: Arthrobacter sp. Hiyo1 (assembly GCF_001263615.2). Lineage (NCBI taxonomy): Bacteria > Bacillati > Actinomycetota > Actinomycetes > Micrococcales > Micrococcaceae > Arthrobacter > Arthrobacter sp. Hiyo1. The sequence goes on from NZ_DF952468.1 coordinate 152,731, forward strand.
GGAGCGCGTATTTAATAGCGGTCGCGTGCAATTCATTTTCGTCAAGACCAACTTGAGGTAACTCGAAATGCTGACCCGCGGAAACTTGCACCAATAGCCGGGGGTGGCTGTAGTCCGTTGTAGTTTCGGGACCATGACAACGAATACAGAGCGCCCAGACATGAAAATAAAGCAGGTTGCCGAGTTCTTGAATCTTCACCCTGAGACCGTCCGGGTCCTCGCTAGACGCGGGGCTTTCCCGAACGCGTACAAGACGGGTGGACCCAGTTCCCAAGTGCGGATCCCCTGGTCGGATGTTGAGGAACACAGGAAGAAGGCGCTGCCTGCGTCCATGTGATCACCCGGTGAGCACCCGCCGTCGGACAGTGGGGGAAACAGGACGCCAGAGAGGGGCGCTGAACCCGTCGAAAACGGCTAGATTCCGCCACCCAGGACAGGGGACTCACCACGGGTTCATGACGGTGAAATCACTGTAAATCAGCTGGCAACGCCTACGGGGGTTCGAATCCCTCATCTGCCACAAAATTAAATCCCCGGAACCACATGGTTCCGGGGATTTTTTTGTCCGTGTTTTCTGGGGAGGCCCCGTTCGAGGCGCGCGGGGCCGTTCGACGCGGAAAATCCCCTGCGCGGCGCTGGTGGATTCTCGACGCACGAATTCCGGTGTCGACAGGGACTTTGCGTGTCGACGGCGAAGCCAGTTAGCTCGCGCTGCCCGGCTCCAGCCAGTAACCGTCCTGGTGATGGACGAGTTGCCGGCCCAGGCCTCCGGACAACTGGATCCAGAGCGTGCTGCGATCCTCGGTCATGCCGTCCAAGGTGCCTACGATCCTGTTGCCGCGGGTGTCCTGCAACACGAGCTCCTGGTGGAGCGGAAGTTCCGGCCACACCTCTGCGTGTGGCCTGATGGTTTGGGTGGTGCTCACGGGATCTCCTTGGTGCCTTCTGCAATTTGTTTTCAGACATTCTTCCCTCGGCATGTGAACCGGTGGTAAACGACATGCCATGTAGCGACACACAAAACGGGGCTGTCCCGAAATGTTACTGGGGAGTAACATTGCGGTTATGCATTTGCTTCTCCGAACCCTCTTGCTCTTGTTCACCTCGTCCAGGCGGAGCCGGCTCAGCGTTTGGGGCACGTCTTCCTTGCCCATGCGAGTGCTGCCCACGGACATCGACATTGCGATGCATGTCAACAACGGCATGTATTTCTCGCTGATGGATCTTGGACGCTTCGACCTCATGGTGCGCGCGGGGATCTGGCAAAAGATGCGCAGACGCCGCTGGAGCCCCGTGGCAGCTGGGGAGACCATCGCGTTCCGGAAGTCGTTGCAGCTCTGGCAGCAATACACCATCGAGTCCAAGATCATCGGGCTCGATTCGAAGGCGATCTACTTTGAACAACGAATGGTGGCCGACGGCGAGATCTACGCCCGCGCGCACATCGCCACACGGCTTGTCGCCAAGGGCCGGCCCGTGAGCCAGGAGGAAATCCTGGCCGAGTTCGGCGAGCCCCCCGCGGACCTCGAGCTTCCGGAATGGATCCACGAGTGGCGCGAGAACAACGCGCTCCCCGGTGCCAGGAAGGCCGCCCCGCACCTCTGGCACTAGCCGACGGTACCGGGCGGCCCCAAACGAGCTGCCCGGCGTCGTGCTTTATTCCCGGTTTGCCGGGTAGCGAACAAGCGCGACTTAGGCGGTGCGGTCGCGTACCGTGGAAGCATGGCTACAGTTGACATCACCGGCGAGCAGTTCGCATCGACCATCGAGGGCAATGACATTGTCCTGGTGGATTTCTGGGCTGCGTGGTGCGGCCCTTGCAGGCAGTTTGCCCCCACCTACCAAGCCGCTTCCGAGAAGCATGACGATGTCTTCTTCGCCAAGGTGGACACCGAGGCCGAGCAGCAGCTGGCCGCCGAAGCCGGTATCTCCTCGATCCCCACGCTCATGGCCTTCCGCGAAAAGGTCCTCGTGTTCTCCCAGCCGGGCGCACTGAACGGACCACAGCTGGAGCAGGTCATCGAGGCCGTCAAGGGTCTCGACATGGATGAGGTCCACGCGCACATCGCAAAGCAGCGCGCCGAAAACTCCTAGCAAACGCCATCGGCTGTTGCCCACTTTCCAGTGGGCAAGAGCCGATGCTAGTTAGAGGCGCTCGAGCTTCACCGGCTCCGCGAGCAGGGCGCTGAGGGATTCGTTGAGGTCCTGGACGGCGATGCCCTTGGAATGGGTGTCGAGGTGCTCCTCGGATGCCCACTGTTCGGTCAGGACCAGCTTGTCCTCGTTGGCTTCGGTGAGCTCGTAGCGGATGCAGCCGGGTTCGTTGACCACTTCGTCGATCGCGATTTCCAGCGCGAGCTTGACGCGGAAGAATTCGCCGTCGTTGGGGATGAACGTGGCCTGCAGGTCAATGGGTGCACTCATGGGATTCACATTACCGGCTGGCCCGCCAAGGCCCTGAAATATTTTGTAGGACTTCCAAGCAAAAGTCTTCTCTTGGCCCCCCGGAGTTGGTAGCGTGCGTTCATGCTTTCCTACACAGCCGGGGACACTGACGTCCCGCTGCTTGAAGAGACCATCGGCGCCAACTTCGAACGCGTCGCGGCGCGGTTTCCGTTGCGGGACGCGCTCATCGAAGCCGCCGTGGTGCCGGGCGATGAGGCCAGGCGCTGGAGCTACGAAAAACTGAACGACGACGTCGATCGCCTCGCGCGTGCGCTGCTCGCCATGGGCGTCGCGAAGGGTGACAGGGTAGGCATCTGGAGCCCGAACTGCGCCGAATGGACCATCCTGCAATACGCCACGGCGAAGGTCGGGGCGATCCTGGTCAACGTCAATCCGGCGTACCGCAGCCATGAACTCGAATTCGTGGTCCGCCAGAACGGCATGCGGATGCTGGTGGCCGCGCCATCGGACAAGAACAGCGACTATGTGGCCATGGCCCGGGAGGCCTTGACCAGTTGCCCCGAGCTTCGGGAGCTCGTGTTTCTTCCCGATCTGGGACTGGACATGCTTAACGCAGGCGAACCGCAAACTGACGCCGAGCTGACGTACGCCGAACTGCTCAAGCGGGCGGACGACGTCGTCCCCTCAGCGCTCAAGGCTCGGATGGCGGAGCTGGACCCGCACGATCCCATCAATCTGCAATACACCTCGGGGACCACGGGCTTCCCCAAGGGCGCCACCCTGACTCACCACAACATCCTCAACAACGGCAACCAAATCGGCAGGCTGTTGGGATACACGGAACGCGACCGCGTGGTCCTTCCGGTGCCTTTCTACCACTGTTTCGGCATGGTCATCGGGAACCTGAACGCCCTGAGCTTCGGCGCGGCCACCATTATTCCCGGCCGCGGATTCACCCCGGCCGCAGCGCTGGAAGCCGTGCAGGATTTCGGCGGGACCTCGCTGTATGGCGTGCCCACGATGTTCATCGCCGAGCTGGCTTTGCCGGATTTCGCGTCCTACGACCTCTCGACGCTGCGTACCGGCGTCATGGCCGGCTCACTATGCCCTATCGAGGTCATGGAGCGTGTCATCGCCGAGATGAACATGCGGGACGTGGCCATTTGCTACGGCATGACCGAGACTTCTCCCGTATCCACCATGACCCTCGCGGCCGACACCCTGGAGCAAAGGACCACGACTGTAGGGCGCACGATGCCCAGGCTCGAGTCCAAGATCGTGGATCCGGGCACCGGCGAAACCCTGGAACGCGGGGGGATCGGCGAGCTGTGCACGCGGGGCTACGCCGTGATGGCCGGGTATTGGGGCCAGCCGGAGAAGACAGCCGAGGCCATCGACGACGACGGCTGGATGCACACCGGCGACCTCGCCCGGATGGACCCGGACGGTTTCATCATCATCGAAGGCCGCATGAAGGACATGGTCATCCGCGGAGGGGAGAACATCTATCCCCGCGAAATCGAGGAGTTCCTGTATCGCCATCCCGCCATCCAGGACGTCCAAGTCATCGGGGTGCCTGACCCCAAGTACGGCGAGGAGTTGATGGCGTGCATCATCCTCAAACCGGGAGCGGCTTTGGACCTGGAAGGGGTGCAGGAGTTCTGCCGCGGCAAACTTGCCCATTACAAGATCCCCCGCTACGTCGACATCAGGGAGAGCTTCCCCATGACGGTGTCCGGCAAGGTGCGCAAGATCGACATGCGCGAAGAAGCGATCGCCCGCCTCGGACTCTAATTCCAACGCGGGGTCACTTACGGCCCATGTTGGGCGGCAACATGGGCCGTAAGTGACCCCGCGTTGGCTTGCTTGGAAGTCAGCCTGTGGATAACTCCTTGCCGGGGTCAAATTGCGGACAAACTGGATCCCATGGTCCGCATCATGCCGCTGCCGGAGGAACTCAGTGACCGTCCTTTCACGGTCTATGAATCCCGCGTGCTTGGCGTCGCTCCGAAGCGGCTCCGGGCCAGGGATATGTCCGACGGCGGGCGGCTGATCTACTTGCCTGCGGGTCGTGACTTTGAGTTTGCCGAACAGGCGCGGGTCCTTGCCGCGGCAACACCGGGCGCCTGGGTGTCCCATGAGAGCGCCGCGGTACTGACCCGGCTCGGCCTTCCTCCGTGGCTGGGCGACTGCGAGACGGTCCACCTGAGCAAGCCCCATGAGCTTCCCCGGGTCCGCCGGACCGGGGTGACGGGGCACCGAGTCCGTGTCCTCCCGGGCGAAGTCACGGAGATAGACGGTATCCCGGTGTCCTCCCCGTCCCGGACGTGGCTTGACCTGGCGCATCAGTTGCCGCTGCGGTACGTGATTGCCATGGGCGATCAGCTGATCCGTAGGCCTCGGCCTGGCCTTGAAGGAAGGACGGAGGCCTACGCCACCAAGGAAGGATTGCGGCTCCTGATCCGGCAGCATCCGAACATGAAAGGCGTGGAGAAGGCCCGGCTCGCCCTTGAAGACATGCGAGTTGGAGCAGATTCGTTTCCGGAGACATTCCTGCGGCTCGCAATGTCGGATGCGCGATTGCCTGAACCGGAACTGCAGCTCCGCCTCGACCCGGACGATCCGTGGTCGCCGTCCGCGGACCTGGGGTACCGGCGGTTTCGGATCGCCGTGCAGTACGACGGCGCACCACATCTCACGCGGGAACAGCAGACACGGGACAACC
>NZ_DF952468.1:159864-160851 GCF_001263615.2 Arthrobacter sp. Hiyo1
CCGACAACCGGAGGGACGAAGCGTTCACCAATGCCGGCTGGTCCTACTTCAAGGCCAACGCCGATGATCTGGCCGAAGGGTTCTCTGGCCTGATTGTCCGGATCAAACGCGCGAAACTCCGAACGCGGGGTCGCTTACGGCCCGTGTTGGGCGGCAACATGGGCCGTAAGTGACCGCGTTGGGGGGCGTTGGTGGCGTTAGTGTCCTCGGTGGTCCTGGATGGTCATCCGTGGTCCGAAGGTCGGCTTGCGGAAGCCGCTGAGCCCCAGCATCCGGACTACCCGCTGGCGGTGCCCACGCCACGGTTCCAGGAGGGCGATCATTCCGGCGTCGTCCGTCTTCCTGCCTGTGAGCGCATAACCGACGTACGAGGCCAAATGGTAGTCGCCCACCGCGATCGAATCAGGGCAGCCATGGGTCCGCTGGACCACCTCGGCCGCCGTCCAGATGCCGATGCCCGGGATGGTCTGCATCTTTGCCCCGGCTTCAACCGCGCTGAGTGAGGCGAGCCGTTCGAGCGCGACGGCGGATCGCAGCGCCCGCATGACCGTCGCCGAACGCTGGGGACCCACGCCTGCCTTGTGCCATTCCCACGAAGGGATGGCTAACCATTGGGCTGCGGTCGGCGCCACGAGTAGCCCCGACGGGCCCGACGTCGGGAGGCGGCCTGCGCTTGGCGCTGCGGTGCCGTACCTGTACATCAGGTAGCGGTAGCCCCGGCGGGCTTCGATAGTGGTGACCTTTTGCTCAAGAATCGTGGGCACGAGGGAGTCCACCACACGGCCGGTGGTGGGCAAACGGACGGTGAGGTTCCGGCGTCGGGCTTCCCGGACCATGCGCGGGAGGGTGGCATGGAACGCAGCGTCATCAAAGCCGGACCAGTCGTCCCCGCTCCCCAACAACGCAGGCACGGAGGCAATGGCGGAGCCCGTGCCGGGGCCCCACGCCTGGGCATCGACACGGGTGTCTTGGCCGGTTCCCGCGGCG
>NZ_DF952468.1:162742-163635 GCF_001263615.2 Arthrobacter sp. Hiyo1
CGGATCGCCGTTGCCGCGCATGAGGATTCCCACGGTCTGCAGGAGGTCGAAGGGGCCGCCGGGGTGCCATCGCACGGATGCGTCGGCCGCAACCGCTGCGGCGGGTGGGGCATCGACGATGGTCATTCATTCATGGTCGCATGCTCGTGTGACAACACTCGAAAAGAGCCGCGCTCAAGCCCTTACGCCGCGAAACCCACACGACTAGACTCCACGTGTGGCGCGGGGCGTCTGCGCCTTCCATGACAATCTCAGGAGAACGCAATGGCCGGTGTAGTGCATTTCGAGATCCCCGCGGACGACAAGGAGCGGGCCAACACTTTCTACCAGGGTGCCTTCGGCTGGATGCTCAACCCCATGCAGGAAATGGACTACACGATCGCCATCACCACGCCTTCGGACCCACAGACGGGCATGCCGAGCGCGCCAGGGGCCATCAATGGTGCACTGTTCCCGCGCACAGAGGAATTGAAGACGCCCATCATCACGGTTGACGTCGAAGACATCGAGGCTTCGCTCGGCCAAATCGAGAGTGCGGGCGGTTCTGTGGTCAAAGGCAAGGATGCCGTTCCAGGCATGGGTTACTACGCCTATTTCAAGGACACCGAAGGCAACATCCTTGGCCTCTGGCAGACGGACTCTTCGGCAGGAGGCACTGCACCGGCAGAGTGAGTGGGTTGCTCGGGCCGGCCCTTTACGCGGGGCCGGCCCTTTCCCCGAAACTACTCCCCGAAGCGCCCGCGGGCCTCCACTGGAATCAGCGGCTTCTCAGCGCGGACCTTGAGTTCCTGCACCGCCCACGTGTTGCCGTCCGGATCGCTGAAGCCGAAGAACGTGCCGCCGTCGCGCTCGTCGAAGACGGTGATTTCGCTGGCCTCGACGCCGCGGCCCAG
>NZ_DF952468.1:164993-167948 GCF_001263615.2 Arthrobacter sp. Hiyo1
CTTCGTGGAGGGCGTCGGCGAGGACATGTGGCCGGCCAACTACGACAAGACTGTGCCGGACGATGTCATCGCCGTCAGCGACGCCGACTCCTTCGAGATGACCAGGCGCCTGGCCCGCGAGGAAGGCCTCCTGGTAGGGGGTTCCTCCGGCATGGCAGTGGTTGCCGCGTTGCAGGTGGCCAAAGACCTTGGCGAGGAAGCCGTCGTCGTCGTGATCCTGCCGGACTCCGGCCGTGGCTACCTGGCGAAGATCTTCAACGACAAGTGGATGCGTTCCTACGGCTTCCTCTCCGGCGGCGAGGAAGCCTCGGTGGGCGAGGTCCTGAAGTCCAAGACCGGCGAAATGCCGGACCTCGTCCACATCCATCCCAACGAGACCGTCCGCGATGTCATCAACATCATGAACGAATTCGGGGTCTCGCACATCCCGGTCCTCTCGCAGGAGCCGCCCGTGGTCATGGGCGAGGTGCTCGGCGCTGTCGATGAGCGCACGCTGACCTCCAAGCTGTTCCGTGGCGAGGCGAAATTGACCGACAAGATCTCCGAGCACATGGGGGAGCGCCTGCCCGTGATCGGCTCCCTGGAGACCATTTCCGCCGCACGCGAGCTGCTGTCCGACGTCGACACCGTCATGGTGACGTTCGTTGGAGCTCCCGTGGGCATCCTGACCCGCCACGACCTTCTCGCCTACCTGAGCAACTGACACTAGGAGTTCATATGTCTGCAAACGAAGCAGGATTCAACACGCGTGCCGTCCACGCCGGCCAGGCATTCGAACCGCGCACCGGCGCCGTGGTTCCGCCGCTGCACTTCAGCTCGACGTATGCCCAGGACGGCATAGGTGGTTTGCGCGACGGCTACGAGTATGGCCGCGGCGGCAACCCCACCCGAGATGCGCTGCAGGAACAGCTCGCCGCGCTCGAAGGCGGCACCCACGCGTTCAGTTTCAGCTCGGGCCTCGCAGCGGAGGACTCACTGATCCGTGCTGTTGCCCGGCCCGGCGACCACATCGTCCTCGGCAACGACGCGTATGGCGGAACCTACCGGCTCATCAACCGCGTGCTGGGTGAGTGGGGCATCGGTAACACACCAGTGGACATGTCCAACCTGAACGCCGTTGCCGCGGCCGTCGCGGTGAACAAGACCCGCATCGTCTGGGTGGAAACGCCTTCCAACCCCATGATGAAGATCACCGATATCGAAGCGCTCGCCAAAGTAGCGCACGACGCCGGTGCCCTCCTGGTGGTCGACAACACCTTTGCGTCCCCCTACTTGCAGACCCCGCTCGCCCTGGGGGCCGACGTCGTGGTCCACTCGACCACCAAGTACATCGGCGGCCACTCGGATGTGGTGGGCGGCGCGATCGTGGTCAAGGACGCCGAACTGGCAGAGAAGATCGGCTTCGTGCAGTTCGCTGTCGGCGCCGTGTCCGGACCCATGGATGCGTTCCTGACCACGCGTGGCCTCAAGACGCTCGGCGTGCGCATGGACCGCCACAGCGAGAACGCCCAGGCCGTGGCCGAGTGGTTGCTGGAGCGCCCCGAGGTTGAAGCCGTGCTGTATCCGGGGCTGCCTTCCCACCCGGGCCACGAGCTCGCGGCCAAGCAGATGAAGAAGTTCGGCGGCATGATTTCCGTGCAGTTCAAGGGCGGCGAAGCTGCGGCCCGCAAGGTGGCAGAGTCCACCCAGGTCTTCACTCTGGCCGAGTCCCTGGGCGGCATCGAGTCCCTCATGAACTATCCCTCGGAGATGACACACGCTTCGGTCAAGGGCACTGAGCTGGCCGTGCCTGTCAACCTGATCCGGCTTTCCTGCGGCATCGAGGACGTCGAGGACCTGATCGCAGACCTCGAGCAGGCGATCGGCAACATCACCGACTGAGGGCCCTCACCAAATCACCTAGCTTTCTTTAGAAAAGCCAGCTAATCTCGAACCATGCCTTTACGATCCGATTGGTCCGAGCGGACGTGCAGCCTGGCTCGTGGCCTGGATATCCTCGGGGACCCCTGGGGAAGCCTGGTGTTACGGGAAGTCTTCTTCGGCAACGGCCGCTTCGACGCCATCAAAACCCGCCTCCACATCGCAGACAACGTCCTCAGTAAAAGACTGGGCTGGCTGGTCGAGGCAGGCCTCCTTGCCCAACGGCCCTACCAAGATGGCGCCCGCACGCGCCAGGAATACGTCCTCACGGCCAAGGGCGAAGATGCCTTGCCCGTCTTGAACGCCATCATTCTCTGGTCCGAGAAGCATCTCGACGCGCCGGCGGACAACGCCCACATGCGCGTGATCCACAACGGCTGCGGGCTGCCGACCGCGTCGGCTGATACGTGCTCCCACTGCGGGTCCCGCCTGACCGCGGCCAACACCAGTTGGCATAGCCTCACGCGATCGGAACACCCCATGGCCCTGGCCACCGCCCCCGCCCGACGCGACCTCCTGGACGAATCGGAGCCCTCCGCATGACCGCACCCAATCCCACCGAACTTTCCGCCGGCAAACCAGCTGGCAAGACTCCGCGGAAGCGGCGCCTCCACCCCGCCTGGATGGTGGCCGCCGTCGCGTTCCTGGCCCTTGTGGGCGCAGCCGGATTCCGTGCAGCCCCCGGCGTACTTATGGTGCCGCTGCAACAGGAATTCGGCTGGTCAACAACCGTCTTGTCGCTCGCAGTCAGCATCAACCTGGTGTTGTTCGGGCTCACGGCACCGTTCGCTGCGGCGCTCATGGAACGCTTCGGCATCCGCACCGTCACCGCGATTGCCCTTTGCCTGATCGGTCTCGGCTCCGCCCTGACGGTGTTCGTCAACCAGTCGTGGCAGATCCTGCTGACCTGGGGCGTCCTGATCGGGCTGGGCACCGGCTCCATGGCCTTGGTTTTCGCGGCCACCATCGCCAATACGTGGTTCTCCAAGAACCGCGGACTGGTGATCGGCATCCTGACGGCGGGCAGCGCGGCCG
>NZ_DF952468.1:168679-174134 GCF_001263615.2 Arthrobacter sp. Hiyo1
CTCAAGAACTCACCCGCCGACGTCGGGGTCCAGCCTTACGGTGCCGAAGCAGAGGAGCCGACGACGGCGGAGCCCGCCCCGGTCCCGGAAGTCGCCGACGCTGAAGGCGCCAAGACGCCCAACGCAGCCGTGCGCGCACTGCAGGTCCTTAAGCGCGCCAGCAAAGTGCGCACGTTCTGGGCACTGGTTGCCGGTTTCGCCATCTGCGGCGCTACCACCAACGGCCTGATCGGCACCCACTTCATCCCCTCGGCGCACGACCACGGCATGCCGGAAACCACCGCGGCGGGCCTGTTGGCCGTCGTCGGGATCTTCGACATCGTGGGCACCATCGCCTCCGGTTGGTTGACGGACCGCTTCAATCCCAAGGTGCTCCTGGCTGTGTATTACCAGTTCCGCGGGGTTGGGCTGTTGGTGCTGCCCGTGCTTCTGGGCTCCACCGTGCAACCGAGCATGATCCTGTTCGTAGTGGTGTACGGCCTGGACTGGGTGGCCACCGTGCCCCCGACGGCGGCCATCTGCCGGAAGGTGTTCGGCGCGGACGGCTCGGTGGTGTTCGGGTGGGTCTTTGCCGCGCACCAGCTCGGGGCCGCTGCGGCCGCGTTGCTCGCGGGTTACATCCGCGATGCCACTGGCCACTACACCTACGCATGGATCGGCGCCGCAGCGATGTGCACGGTGGCCGCCGTCATCAGCGCCACCATCCGCAAGGACGCGGGAAAGAAGGAACCGGTTTCGGTCGGAGCCTAGCTCGCTGGGCTGGTCCCCCCCGCGCGCGGAGCTAGCGGAAAGCCGGAACGCCCGTGATGTGCTGGCCGAGGATCAGCATGTGTACCTCGTCCGTCCCTTCGTAAGTGCGCACGGATTCCAGGTTGTTGGCATGGCGCATGCGGGTAGTCCAGCGTGATGCCGTTGCCACCGAGGATGGTGCGCGCTTCGCGGGCGATCTTGATTGCCTCCCGCACATTGTTGAGCTTGCCCGCCGAGATCTGCTCCGGGTGCAGTTTGCCCGCATCCTTGAGCCGCCCAAGGTGCAGGGCGAGCAAGGTACCTTTCTGGATCTCCAGGACCATGTTCACGAGCTTTTCCTGGGTCAACTGGTAGCTGGCCAAGGGCTTGCCGAATTGCATGCGGCTTCCGGCATATTCGAGCGCGGCCTCGTAGGAGTCGCGGGCAGCGCCCATGGCACCCCAGGCAATGCCGTACCGCGCCTCGTTGAGGCAGGAGAACGGCCCGCGGAGTCCCATGGCACCCGGGAGGAGTGCCTCCGGACCCAGCCGGACGGCGTCGAACACCACATCGCACTGGATCGAGGCACGCATGGAGAGCTTCGCGTCGATGGGAGTCACGGCGACTCCCGGGGTGCCGGCCGGAACCAGGAAGCCCCGGATGCCGTCGTCGGTGTTTGCCCACACCACCATGACGTCCGCGATCGATGCCATCCCGATCCAGCGCTTCGAACCGTTCAGCACCCAGCCGGCGTCGTCACCCGTCCCGTCGCGGCGGGCAAAGCTGGCCATGGACGACGGGTCCGAACCCGCCGTCGGCTCCGTCAAGGCAAAACAGCCGATCAGTTCGCCGGCAGCCATGCGCGGGAGCCATCGTTCCTTCTGCTCTTCGCTGCCCCACTTGTGGATCGCCGTCATGGCCAGGGAGCCTTGGACGGACACGAAGGTCCGGATGCCGGAATCGCCGGCCTCGAGTTCCATGGCGGCAACGCCGTATTCGACGGCGGTGCGGCCGGGGCAGCCGTAGCCCTCCAGATGCATGCCAAGGACGCCGAGTTCGCCGAGTTCCGCCGGCAGTTCCCGCGGGAACACCGCGTCCTCGTACCAGCGGGCGATGTTCGGCCGGATCCGCTGGTCCGTGAAATCGCGTACCTTCTCGCGAAGCTCCAGTTCCTCGGAGCCCAAGAGGGAATCGAGGGCAAGGACATCGGAGGTATTCGTCGTTGAATGGCTCATGCCAGCATCCTAAGGCCGGACATGTTCCCCGCAGCGTCCTGTAAGGACCGTCGGCGCCGGCGCGGCACTTGCGCCGTGCCAGAATTGAGCCATGGCCGCCGCGGATGTGAACGCAATAGGGCTGCAGCTACCGGCAGTCAGGGGAATCGGGCGACCCCGAATTCTGGCGGGCCTGGTCCTGGCCCTGCTGCTACCCTCTGCGATCGAAGTCGTGGTATCCGCGCTGCAATACCGGAACTTCGCCATGATCATGCTCTTCCAATTGGCCGTCTCCGCCGCCGTTGCCGCGATCGGCGGGTTGTGGCCGGCGGTGGTGTCCGCCGTCCTCGGCAGCATGCTCTTGAACTACTTCTCAGCCGATCCCGTGGGCTCCCTATCCATCGCGGATCCCGCCACGCTTTTCACCCTGGTCATCTTCCTTGCTGTGGCGTGCGGCGTGGCGCTCGCCGTCGGCTTGGCGACCCGGCGGGCGCAGGAGGCCGCTCATTCCGGCGCCGAGGCGAGGGCACTGAGCGAATTGGCCCTTCGTATCCTGAGCTCGGACGGCAGCCTCGAGTCGTTCCTGGACAAAATCCGCGTCAACCTCGGCATGGAAGCGATGACGCTGCTCTCCACGTTTGACTCGCCGGACGCCACCGGACCGGGTTGGAAGGTCCTTGCAAGCTCCGGGATTCAACCGCCGGTGACCCATGCGGCCGCCGACCATGCCGCCGTCGTCGATCGCAACTACACGCTCCTGCTCAGGGGCGGACCGCTCTCCGAACAGCACCGCCGCATGCTTGCCGCGTTCGGCGCCTTCGTGGTGGCCGTGCGGGAGCGCCAGCAGCTGGTCAAGAGCAGGCAGGACAACGCGCGCCTGGCGGAAGGCAACAAGATGCGGACCTCCATCCTGCGAGCCGTCTCCCATGATCTCCGCACCCCTTTGGCGGGCATCAAGCTTGCCGTCAGCAGCCTGCGCCAGGAAGACGTGACCTTTGCTCCCGAAGACGAGCGCGAACTATTGGCCACTATCGAGGACTACGCGGACCGTTTGGATCACTTGGTGGATAACCTGCTGGACATGTCCCGTATCACCGCGGATGCCGTGAACCCGCTGCTGCGCGGACTGGGCTGGCACCAAATCCTGCCGGAGGCTTTACGCGGGGTGCCGGGGGAGCGCATACGCAACGAGCTACTGGCCAACCTTCCGTATATAGAGGCCGACGCCGGGATGCTGGAACGCGTTGTGGCGAACCTCGTGGAGAACGCGGTGAAATACGCGCCTGATTCCGATGTTGTGCTGGCGGCGCGGACCGGTGCGGGCATCATGGTGGATGGTCGGCCGGCCAGCGAACTGCGGGTGATGGACCATGGCTCGGGGATAGCGCCAGCGGCCGTGCTGGAGCTTTTCCAGCCTTTCCAACGCCTCGATGATTCTCCGTCCAGCCGGGACGGCCGCAGCGGAATCGGCCTGGGACTTGCTGTCGCCAAGGGTTTCACCGAGGCCATGGGCGGTACGCTCATGGCCGAGGCGACGCCGGGAGGCGGGCTGACCATGGTGGTCACGCTCCCTCTGTGGACGGGAGGGCGGCCATGAGCCTCGTGCTGATCGTGGAAGATGAAGCCCAGATCGCCCGGGCAATGCAGATCAATCTCCATGCCCACGGTTACCGTGCCATCAGCGTCGGCAACGGCGCAGACGCACTCAAGGCGGCTGCCCAGCAGCCCGTGGACATCGTGGTGCTCGATCTCGGCCTGCCGGACATGGATGGCGTGGACGTGATCAAGGGAATCCGCGGCTGGAGCACCATGCCCATCATCGTGTTGTCTGCCCGCCACGGTTCGGAAGACAAAGTTGAGGCCCTCGATGCCGGGGCCGACGACTACGTGACCAAGCCCTTCGGCCTTGACGAACTCCTGGCCAGGCTCCGTGCAGCCTCGAGGCGGGCAGCGCCCCGGCATGAAGCGCCGACGCTCCAGACCGCCGACTTCCTGGTTGACCTGGCCGGAAAGAAGATCACCAAAGACGGCGCGGAAGTCCGGTTGACGCCCACGGAATGGAACATCCTGGAATTGCTGGTGCGCAACGCCGGACGGCTGGTCAGCCAGCAGCAGATCCTCACACAGGTCTGGGGACAGGCCTACGCCAAGGAGACCCAGTACCTGCGTGTCTATATTGCCCAGCTCCGGCGCAAGCTCGAACGCGACCCTGCACAGCCCCGACACCTCCATACCGAGGCCGGCATGGGATATCGCTTCGATCCGTAGCTGCGTACGTAGACTGTAGTCATGGATACCGCATCGTTGCTTGCTGTTTGCCGGGTATACGAGCTCCTGCCCGATCCCGAAGGGTCGGTAGGAGTGACGGCCATTGACAAGCGCCCCGTTGACGGGCCGGTGAAGGTCCACAAGCTGGGAATCCACGGCGACATCCAGGCGAGCCGGATCCACCACGGCGGCGAGGACCAGGCGCTCTACGCGTATTCCCAGGCGGATGCCGATTACTGGGCGAATGAACTCCAGCGGGACATGCCCGCCGGGATCTTCGGGGAGAACCTCCGCGTTGCCGGAATCGAGACCAGCGGTGCGGTGATCGGCGAACGGTGGAAGATCGGCTTGGACGTCGAAGTCGAGGTCACGTCCCCGCGTGTGCCGTGCGCAACGTTCCAGCGCCGCATGAACGAACCACAGTGGGTCAAGCGCTTCACCGAAGCAGGGCGGGTCGGCACCTACCTGCGCGTAGTGAAGACCGGCACCATTTCGGCCGGTGACTACATCCACAAACTGTTTGTGCCGAAACACGGCATCACGGTGGGGCAGTGGTTCAGCAACCCCAACCTCGATGACATGCAATTGCTGCTCGACGCAGAGGCGGACGGAGAAATCCTGCTGCAGTCCGACTACCACGACTCTTTCGAAAAGCTCATGCGCCGCAACGGGGTGGACGCCTGAAGATGCCCTCGAACGGCCGTCCTGAGGGGCGGTCTTGAGGGCGCCCGGCGCGGCTTTGTGCGCAAGCTCACCGCCGCCGTCGGCAGTTATGTCGCCGCGGGACCAATCTGTGCCCTACACTAGAACTATCCCCCACTCCGGAAATCCCTTTTTCCTGCCCAATTCTTGAGGCAGGACTGGTCAGTGTTGGGGCCCGCAAAATGTGTGTGGGCAGTTTCATAGGGAGAGCCGGGCGAAGAAAACGCTGTACAGACTGCTGAGATAGCAGCCAAGAGATGCAGCGGGAAGTCCTGCCATGGGATTGCGACAGCGCCGGACTTCTTGCGAGCACCAGAGCCTTCGGGTTCTTTTGCCCGCAACGTGTACTGCGGCCAAGCCCAACCGGGCCGCGCCGACTGGCCCCCTATGGATGAGGAAACTTTCCCCTATGCCCGAAAACCTGAACGACCCGTTCGTCGCCGAGTCTGCTGAAGAAGCAGAGACCGCCGTCGAGATCGCCGAAACCGCACCCGCCGAAACCGCCGCACCCGCCGCTGAGTTCATCGAGG
This sequence comes from Arthrobacter sp. Hiyo1, assembly GCF_001263615.2. Classification (NCBI taxonomy): domain Bacteria; kingdom Bacillati; phylum Actinomycetota; class Actinomycetes; order Micrococcales; family Micrococcaceae; genus Arthrobacter; species Arthrobacter sp. Hiyo1. The sequence goes on from NZ_DF952468.1 coordinate 174,123, forward strand.
CTGCAGCGCCCG
>NZ_DF952468.1:174443-176321 GCF_001263615.2 Arthrobacter sp. Hiyo1
CACCCGCCGAGCTTCCGCCAAGGCCCCGGCTGCGGTTCCGGCCGAATCGCCTGTCGAAGAAGAGGAAGAGGGCATCCGCTTCGTCGACCTCGGAATCGACCCCGCGTCCTTGCGGCCCTGCAGGACGTCGGCTACGAGAAGCCGTCTCCGATCCAGGCAGCAACCATTCCGCTGCTGCTCGAAGGCCGCGACGTCGTCGGCCTCGCCCAGACCGGCACCGGTAAGACTGCAGCATTCGCAGTACCGGCACTGTCCCGCCTGGCCGAACTCCACGACCTGAACGGCCCGTCCCGCAAGACGCAGGCACTGGTCCTCGCTCCGACCCGCGAGCTTGCGCTCCAGGTTGCCGAGGCCTTCACCTCGTACGCCAAGCACATCGATGACTTCACGGTTCTCCCCGTCTACGGTGGCTCCGCCTATGGCCCGCAGCTTGCTGGCCTTCGCCGCGGTGCACAGGTTGTTGTGGGTACCCCGGGCCGCGTTATCGACCACATCTCCAAGGGTTCCCTGGACCTGTCCGAGCTGCAGTACCTCGTCTTGGACGAAGCCGACGAAATGCTCCGCATGGGCTTCGCCGAGGACGTTGAGCAGATCTTCCAGCAGACCCCGGAAGACCGCCAGGTTGCGCTGTTCTCTGCCACGATGCCGGGCCAGATCCGCCGTATGTCCAAGCAGTACCTGAACAACCCTGCCGAGATCTCGGTCAAGTCCAAGACCACCACCGGCGCCAACACCCGCCAGCGGTACCTGCAGGTCATGGGCCCGCACAAGCTCGATGCCCTGACCCGCATCCTCGAGGTGGAAGAGTTCGACGGCGTTATCGCCTTCGTGCGCACCAAGATGGCTACCGAGGACCTGGCTGACAAGCTGAAGTCCCGCGGCTTCCAGGCCGCCGCCATCAACGGCGACATTCCGCAGCAGCAGCGCGAACGGACTGTCGACGCGCTGAAGGAAGGCCGCATCGACATCCTGGTCGCCACCGACGTCGCGGCCCGTGGCCTTGACGTTGAGCGCATCAGCCACGTGGTCAACTACGACATCCCGCACGACACCGAGTCCTACGTCCACCGAATCGGCCGTACCGGCCGTGCAGGCCGTAGCGGCGACGCCATCCTCTTCATGACGCCGCGGGAGAAGTACCTGCTGCGTTCGATCGAGAAGGCCACCCGCCAGCCGGTTGAGCAGATGCACCTGCCCACTGCCGAGACGGTCAACACCTTGCGCCTTGGCAAGTTCGCGGACAAGATCACGGAGACCCTCGAGTCCGAGGACGTTGCCGCGTTCCGCGACCTGATCTCTTCCTACGAAGAGGAGCACAACGTTCCGGCTTCGGAGATCGCAGCTGCACTGGCCGTCATGGCACAGGGCGGCCAGCCGCTCCTGGTCAAGGAACTGCCGGCTGCACCGGAATTCCAGAAGCGCGAGCGCTCCAAGGACGGCTTCGGTTCCCGTGGCCCGACCCGCGCCCTGACGGAGGGCAACGCCACCTACCGGATCGCCGTCGGACGCCGCCAGCGCGTCATGCCGGGTTCGATCGTTGGCGCCATTGCCAACGAAGGCGGCATCTCCTCGGCACAGATCGGCGGCATCGACATCCGCTCGGACCACTCCCTGGTGGAGCTCCCGGCGGACCTGAGCCCCGAGCAGTTGCGTGCCCTGTCCCGCACCCGGATCGGCGGCGAGTTGATTCACCTCGAGCTGGACAACGGCCGCAAGCCGGCCTCTGACCGTGGCGGCGAGCGTGGCGGTTACTCCGGAGGCAGCCGCGGCGGCGACCGTGGTGGCTACTCCGGTGGTGACCGTGGCGGAAACTTCAAGGGCAACGGTGGCTTCAAGAAGGAGTTCCGTAAGACTGAAGGCGACCGTGGCGGCTACTCC
>NZ_DF952468.1:176948-192104 GCF_001263615.2 Arthrobacter sp. Hiyo1
CCTTGCAGTTCGGGGTTGACTTGGGTGCCCTGATCGCCGTGAACGCGGACACCGTGCCCAACCCGGACCACATCTACCCTGGCCAAGTGCTCCGACTGCCCTGATTCGGACCCTTTCCTGCCCAAGAAAACGGGGCGGATGCAAATTGTGTCGGTGCCGTTTTTCCCTGTCCCGCAGCCGATTTGTGGCCTGAGAAATCGTCCGGTAGAGTATTTACTCGTTGCCCCCCTAGCTCAGTGGTAGAGCGCGTTCTTGGTAAGAACGAGGTCACCGGATCGATTCCGGTGGGGGGCTCTGAATGAGGGCCTGTGTCAAGGCGGTTTTTGACCGGCTTGACGCAGGTTTTTCTCATTCGTGGCGGTGTAGCTCAGTTGGTTAGAGCGCACGACTCATAATCGTGAGGTCGGGAGATCGAGCCTCCCCACCGCTACAGTTTCCGCAGGCCAGAGGCGTTCCGCTTCTGGCCTGCTGCTGTTTTAAGTACCTGATCCAACGGAAACCCAACGAATTGGATTGGGTCGGATCGCCTTGATGCACTTAAATGTCAGAGGGTTCCGGTTTAGTATCAAGTACCACGAGGAGGCGAAGCCTGATGGCACCCACGATTGCTCTGACAAAACACCAACTGCAAAACCATCGCAAGGCGATCCTCAAGAGGCTCGGCGTCTCTCTGAAAGAGTTCACCGAGACGGTCCGCACCAGCACTCTAAGCGGGGCTGAATGGGAAGCAAAGGATCAGCTGGAGGAGATTTACTTCTTGCTCGGTGAACGTCCGCCATGGTCGGTTGAGTGAGCCAACGCTTGAACAGCGGTCAGCGCTGTTCGCGGCAGAAATTCAAGAGACTCTAGACGGTTCCCTCCCAGGGAGCCGTCTAGTTGTGTCTTATAAGGCCCCGTCCGGCGACAAGTTTGTCGTCCGTCTAGAAGACGAGAAAATGCCCCTGACTGTCGCCGGTAAGACCGTGGCGCACCTCGGCTGCTCGATGGAACAGGAACTAGACAGAGCTGGGACGTACCTCAAGACTTGCGGATCAAAGATAACGCTCTGGTCGAAGATCGACAGGACACCCCTGATCAGACTGGAATACGACGCAAGGATGAGAGGTGCCCCTATCTCGCACTGGCAGATCCACGCAGAGCGGGGCGCCATGAGCCACCTTCTGGGACGGGCTCACGCCGTCGATCCAAACAGAGTTAGCAGGCCGCATGAATTCAGCTCTCTTCATTTCCCGTTGGGTGGAGAGCGGTTCCGGCCATGCTTGGAGGACATGATCCAATTCCTCATCGAGGACTGCGGAATAGACTCCGTGTCCGGGTGGAGGAGTGCAGTTGAGTCAGGACGGGAAAAGTGGCGAAGGATTCAACTTAGGTCAGTAGTTCGAGATTCACCCGAGGACGCCGCATCCGTGCTTCGGCACTTGGGTTACACCGTGGCCGGACCGAATCCGGCTGTGACGGACCGACTCGAACCGTTCCGGAAATGGTAGTCAGTGCACGATTTTGTCCAGAACGTCGGCGACTTCGGTATGAACAGCCTTTCGCCCCATATAGACATCTTGGGTCATGGATATTTGAGCGTGTCCGAGCTGGTCAGCGCCAACACGCGCTGAGAGACCCTGTGCGTCCAGCAGGGTCGCCATCGTCTTGCGGAAGGTGTGAGAGGTCACCCAGTCCAGCTTGAGGCAGCTGCGGACCGTGCGCCACTGTTTGTGCACCGCAGACGGATCCCGGAGCGTGCCGAGGGCGGACGGGAACACAACATCGTTGACGTTGCCCATTGCGGAGATTTGACGCCCCATGAGCATGGCGATGGCAAACTCCGGCAGAGGAAGCACTCGCTGGCCGGCTGCCGTCTTCGTGAAGCTCTCCCTGATCATGCCTTGTCCCGGAATGCGGTTGACCTTGCCTGTGATTGAGACCGTTTTTGCGGTGAAATCGATATCTTGCCAGCGGATGCCCAGCACTTCGGAGATGCGGGCGCCCGTTGCGGCGAACATCGTAACGACGTCGGTTAGGTCGGCCGCGGTGCAGTATTGGCTGAGCGTCTGCCGCGGGGTGACCTTATTGGAGGGGTTCAGCACAATTTGGGAAGACCGCATGGCGTCCAGGATGCCGCGAAGTTCGTCAGCCGAGAGTGCACGTGCGGCTTTGGATTCCATTTTGATGGTGCCGACATCCCGAACAGGGTTAGTCGTAGCCGCTCCGAAGCGGACCGCGAGCCCAAACATGCCGCTAAGGATCACGCGGGCGGACTTGGCTACAGAGGGTCCATGATTCGCCTTCAGCGACTTCACGAAACCGTCCAGACGCTGCGTGGTGATCTCCCGGATCCGGCAGCCGCCCAGGCCCTTGAGGACATAGGTGGACACGTATCTGTAGCGCTCCAGGGTACGGATCGCCCGGCCTTCCTCCAACAAGTGGGCTTCGTAAGCATCCCATAGGGCAGTCAGTCTGCTTTCCTGAGTCAGGTCTTCCATGGATGGTGCAGTACGCTCAGCCAGATGCGCTGCGAGCAGCCTTTCCGCTTCGGCGCCGGTGCGGCCGCCGCGTTCCACCAGCCGGGTGACGCCGTCCATGTCTCTGACTCGTGCCTTGGCCACCCAGCGGCCCTTCGCGAGTTCTGTACGGTGGATCTTCCCCCAGGATCCGATCGGGAGCGGAGGTCTAGGCATCTTTCGCTACTAAAGCAGTACGTCCGGCCAGAAAATCGCGGCTGAAAGTTTCGACCACAGCCCTCACGGACTCGGCCCTTTCGGGTGAAAGGTGTCTAATGAAATCTTCGAGGGGGTCGTTGGCGGACGCCTTGGGTTCATCTTGAAGATCGTGACTGAAAGTTTTGAACAGAGCCTCATGGACTCGGCTCTTTCGGGTGGGAGGTGCTTGATAGAGTCTTCGAGGACGCCGGAGAAGGACGCCCAACTTTCGTCCGGGCGTCCTTGGCCGAGGTGGTCGAGGAGGTTGCGGAAGTAGTCCGAGGCCCATGCCTCTTTTGTGTCTTGTCGTTGACTCGGGATGAGACCAAGATCCCGCGCTTTTGCAATCCAGGCACCCGCTGTCCTGGCGGGGATCGCGAAGGTCTCCTGAACACTCTTGGTCGGTGGTGCCTGTACCGCGTGTGCCGTCCTATACACTTTCGCCACGGCTTCAAGGGAATGTCGCGTCGGGCCTGCGTCCCTTATGGCACGGGCCTCTTCGACTCCTATGAGTCCGAATGCTGGATCGCTCTCCGAATCCAGATCCGTTCCACGTCCGAGAGTGGTACGGACGATAGTCGGCAGGGAGAAGTCCCTGAGCGCGATGCCGGTAACTGCAGGGCCGCCGGGTCTCTGCAGGACCGTGAAGCGGTGGACCTCGTACTTTTCCTCGATCAGCCGGCTGACCACCACCAGGTCGTATCCTGAGTGGTTCGTAATTCGCTGGGTCACTTCGTTCCATAGCTCGAGTCCGGGAAACAGTGTTGTCTTTCCGGCGGGCTTGTAGGGGATGGTTTCGCATTGCATAGCACCTAGGCTACAAGAAAGCAGAGGTTTGCAAAAGTTAGTGGCAGATACTTGCAGATTTCTGCATGACGTGCTTCACTAATGGATGCCGAACTTTGCAGGCATCGGCAGGCGTGGATGAAGGAGCTATGAAAATGCAAGGGAAGATTCTCGGAGTGCAGGCGGGCGATGACGAGCGGTTGCTATCGCCCAGGGAACTCGCGGATAGGTACTCGATTCCGGTGCAGACCGTCTACGTGTGGCGAATGAACAACAAGGGGCCACGTGGTTTCCAAGTCGGCCGCCACGTTCGCTACCGCCATTCGGAGGTCTTGGCTTGGGAGCAGTCGCAGTTGGACAAAGAACATGCCTAAGCGCTGGCTGCGCCACAACGGCACTGGGCCGCGGTCGGCTAGGGTCGGCGGTCGTGTAGTGTTCCGCCTCGCCGACGTGATCGCGTGGGTAGACGCTCAGTTCGACGAAGCCGGCTTTGCGGGCATGAACCGGCCACGACGCGATGCGCACTGGGTAGCGAAGATGCGGATAGCTGAACTCACGGCCGCTGCGAGGGAGGCCGCGATCCGATTGCTCGCAAAGGGTGGCGGTGAGCCGGAGGCCTTGGCGCTGCTGGACGAGGTCGGCGAGCACCCACGGGCGAAGCCATGAGCTGGGCTAAATTCAGCGACGACTACGCCGACGATTGCTGGACACTTTCAGACGCGGCGTTCAGGCTTCATGCCGAAGGCATCATCTGGAGCAATCGAAAACTGCTCGATATGCGCATACCCAACGATGATCTGTGCAGGTTCAAACGACCGGAAGCCGTCCATGAGCTATTGGAAGCGGGCTTCTGGAGCGATCGCGGGACCCACTTCGAGATCCTTCATCACTCCGAGTACCAGCGGACCCGTGAAGCAGTGATAGCCACCCAGACCCGGAGCCGCACTAATGGTGCAAAAGGTGGCCGTCCGAAAAAGAGAGAAGTCTGGCAGGGCAACAAAACCCAGCAGGCAACCTCCACTGAAACCCGGCAGCTAACCCAGCCGGTTTCTGAGGTTTCTTCGACCACTGAACCGGAAAATTCCAAGAACCGCGGAAACAAAGGCTCGGGAAACCCAGCAGCTAACCTCATAGCTAACCCAAAGGGACAGGAAGCCTTTAACAGGAGTAGTTCTTCCGAAGCTTCCCTTGAAACTGACTCATGGTCGGAGCCCTGTGCGTCACAGGGGTCCTTGTCTCCGATGCCGAGGGACCCGGAGGCGTTGCGGCGTCGGCAGAAGATCGAAGAGAACGGCATCCGTTCCGTTGAGGAACTCATGAGTTTCCAGTCGATGACGCGGGCTCAGGCGGAAAAGATTTGGGCATCCGCTTATCCGGGTGGGGCGGTGGTCTAGGTGTTCGATCTGCCTTGCGTCACGGATGGTTGCACGGAGATCGCGTTGGATGGTGGGGATAAGTGCGTTGCCTGTCATGACCTGTACGGCTTCCCGGATGGCTGGTCCCGATCCAGGGATGACGCATGGCTCGCCCGCAAGACTTGCACCGAAATCGCGTCGATTCCCTTGCCGCATCGGCCGGGGACTTCCGGGGCGGTTGTCGGCCCCGGACCCATGCATGCTGCTGTTGGGGATGTGCCTCGGTCACAACGAATGAATACACCCGACCTATGGAAGCCCGGAAGGAAGCCCGACCTATGAAAGCAAAGTGTTCTGCCCACCGTTCGAACGGTGAACCATGCCGGCGCCCGCCGATTGCCGGGGGCACGGTCTGTGCGACTCATGGTGGATCCGCGGGCCATGTGAAGGCCGCGGCGGCGCGTCGGGTGCGGACGCAGGAGGTTGAGGCCGACACGCTGGCGGTCATTGCCGCGGAAGGGGTGGAAGGGGTGACCGATCCTTTGGAGGCTCTGGCGTTGTTGGCCTCAGAGGCTTTGGCCATGAAGTCGGCGCTCGCGGCACGGGTGAATGCGCTGTCGGATATCACCACGACGTCGAAGCTGGGTGTAGAGGCCCTGAAGGTCGAGGTTCAGTTGTACGAGAGGGCGATGGATCGTGCAGGCCGGTTCCTGGACCTGCTTGCCAAGTCCGGGATTGAAGAGCGCCGGATGCTGATCACGGAGGCCCAGGCGCAATTGGTGTTCGAGGTCATGAACCGTGTGTTCAACGCCATCGGCCTGACTGCGGAGCAGCGGGCGCTACTGCCCACGGTTGTGCCGAGGGAACTGGAAAGAATGCAGTCACTACAGGTGAATGGAAAACAAGCCACCGGGCAACGGGTCAGATAACAGTGAGGACAGTCATGGGTGAGGAAACGATAGTGGCTGGTCGGTTGGCGGCGGCCACCACGGCGCGTTGTTGGGCCTGATCGAATCTAGGGAGGCGAATGTCTCCGAGGTCGACCGTGTCTACATCGCAGGGGCGCTGGGAGCGCTCGAAGCGTTGGGGCCGAGCGCCTCGCAGACGGTCCCGGCGCCGAATGCGGGTCAACTGTCCACCGATCTTCTATGAGGAAGGTAGAGCGGCGCCAGGAGCCGCTCTACGGTCCTCACGCGGCACGGGGTGCTAAACCACACCTAACACGGACTGCGTGCCTGCCAGCGACCGATTTTTGAGCCAAAGAAGGGTAATCCCATGACCGCCACAATCACTCGACTCAACCGGAAGCCCAAAAGGAACACAACAAGAGAACGAACCGCCCCAACGACGCTCAATGGCGGGTTGAACCTGCGCACGTGGAAGAATGGTGCCTATGAAGGGTCTCGCGGAACTAGCCACGCAGTTGGCGGGATTGACGCCGTCTGAGGCCGGTCGCGTCGCGGGCCAGCTGCGGGATGTCCTGGGGAGCCTGCCCGCAGACAAGGCCAGCTACCTCGACAATCGCATTAGGCGCTCTGTTGAGATGTTCCTTGCAGGCTACAGCGCCGGATCTGGCGCCCACTGAACACTTTCCAGAGAATAGGGGAAGCGGTGCTTCTGGCGCCGCTTGCCCGGTCGTAGGCTCTGAGCAATCGCTGCAAAACAAGTTGGTTTGCGTCGGGTCAGATGTACAGAATTGAGTCGGGGCTTGGGATAGGGACAGCGCACTCATGATGAAAATGGGGGCCACGCAGCGAGTGCGGGGTTGGCTAGCCCGCCTGATTCCCTAGGTCAACGAGCACACGGCCGTCGACCAACGCGACCTGGTGCATCTCGCCTATATTCCGTGCTGCCTTCGTGAACGTCGAGGTCGTGACAAAGATCCCCACTTCACATCGATGGATCTGCATCGCACCAAGGAACCGCTGCATGTCGGGCGACGAAACAGGGTTACCCGGGGCATACCTCTTGCACTGCACGATCACGCGTCGGCCCGATGCATCGAGGCAGAGCACGTCGGCCCCCTTATCGCCGGTGCCGCCGACACGGTTCACGTCCTGGTAGCCAAGCCGGGATAGCAACGCAGCAATCGTGTGCTCAAACTGGGTCGGGGTCATGGCCAACATAATCGAAAGGTCTCTCGCGTTTGCGGCCTGGCGCTGTTCTTCTTCCATCCGGCGCCGCGCTCTGGCGACGTGTACCCGCCAAGCAATACCGATTGCGGCAGCGACGATGATCACAGCGCCGGGGATGGCCAGCAGCAGATTCCGGGCGGCCCAGTCAAGGATCAGCATCACCACGTATCCAATAAGACTCAGTCCCAGCATGAGGAGCATGCACCCTTCCGGGAATAGTCCACCGCTTCTGCTTCGCCGTCGAGCCATCGCCCAGCCGCCCTTCGTACGAGATGTGGACCCGTGCCCACCTGGGGCCGGAGTAGCTTCGAAGGTAAATATAGTCACGGCCACAGACAAAAAAGATGATTGTGCGAAGGCCACGCTGGCCAGTCATCGGGACATTTTCGGCGGATGGTACGGTGTTTCCTACTCCATCTCCTCAAGCCTTCTTGCTGTACGATTTTTCCCCGATTCTGTGCTCTCCTCGAAGAACCAAAATCAGCGACATCTCCGATACATACGGACAGGCTCTTGCCGAGCCCGCAAGCAGATTCCCTATGGCGGCAGGGCCGCGTCACCGGCGATTGGAAGACGAGGACGATGGCGGATCGGAGCGCTGACAGCCCGGTTGGGCGAGGTTGGGGCCTTGCGTTGGCGATCCTTAACTTGGCCTTGGTCCCGACGGTTCATTTATCGCCAGAGTCGGAAGGCCGGCCACTATTCGGTTGGTATCGAGGCTGACCGTCACGATTCTCTTCAGCAGGTCGACGATATACCGGGGGTCGCCGACTTCGTCACACCAGTCGTTGGGGTCGTTGACGATGCCGGAGCTTTGTCGGTTTTGACTTGGTACCGTTCCGCTGCGCGGAATGCGGCACGCGTCGGGTAGCGCGTCGGGCGGTAGGCTCAAATGCTCAGCTTGCCGCAGGCCGACTCACCACCAACCACGACCAGGCCAGGCGTGATGGGTCCGACGCCTGATCAATGCCGACACCACCCCCGTCTTTGCGAAACGCAACGACGCGCGTAGGTTACCCACGGCGCCTCCGCACACCCCCATCTACGGAGGCGCCGGACATCAGGGAAGTCCCCACGCTTGAGTTGACCACAACTCGCGTGGGGGCTTTCCTTTCGGCCGCCTCAACGCGAAGCACCCGAGGCATTCCAAAACAACCCCGTCAGGTCTACAATCGGCGCAGGTTCCAGGAGTTGCGAGGGCTGACTCGTCACAAACTCAACATAAATGGGGGATAAAAATGAGTACACCTGCAGGGTGGTATCCGGACCCGTCGAACGCGCCCCAGACGCGCTATTGGGAGGGCGGTCATTGGACCAGCGACACACGGCCGTTCGTTCCGCCATTGACCCGGCAGGACGCCCCGAAGAAGCCAGTCAAAAAGCGCGGCAACGGGTGGATATACGCTGGCGCGGTGATAGCCGGATTCGGCATTCTCATGGGTTTCCTAGCCGCCGCCACAACGCACGTCGATTCTTATGGCAACAGCGTTCAAGGCGGTCCAACAGTCGGCACCTTCCTCGTCATCATTCTTGGAATCATCCTCGCCGCGACTGGATTCTGCATTCGATTGCTTGGCGCGGTTGAGAAGCGCTAAGTCGATGAAGGGAACCTCGATGACGACGATTCGGAAGTTGGCTGAAATGAAAATACTTGCAGCCCTAGGAGCAGTCGTACTGCTGGCTGGGCTCACGGGTTGCACAGGGACTCCTGCCAGCGACACTCAAAGCACGGGTACAAAAGCTGCGGCTGCACCTGCAACCTCGACGCCCACGCCCACAGTGGATCCTGCCGTTGCAGCGGCAGAGGCAAAAGCATCAGCTGATGCGTCTGCCAAGGCAAAGGCCGAGGCTGACGCAGCAGCTAAAGCCAAGGCGGATGCCGATGCAGCAGCTAAAGCCAAGGCCGCCGCCGACGCCGCCGCTAAAACCGGGACCGTCAGCCAGCAGAACGCACTGCGGGCCGCTGGTGACTACCTCGGTTTCAGCGCCTTCTCGCGCACCGGCCTGATCAAGCAACTTGAGTTCGAGAAGTATTCGACCGAAGATGCGACGTGGGCGGTTGACCGCGTGAAAGTCGACTGGAACGAGCAGGCAGCCAAGTCCGCCAAGAGTTACCTGGGATTCAGCTCATTCTCGCATGCCAGTCTGGTCGGCCAGCTGACCTTCGATGGCTTCACCCCGGAGCAGGCCGAGTACGGAGTGGCCCAGGTCGGCCTCTGACGCCAGAAACGGGCACTGGCGCGGTATGATCGCCAGCGCCGTGCAGTTGGAGTCGTATTTCCCGTGCCGCTAGAAATGCGCGCTCGCTCCTCAGTACTTGCCGAACCGTCGATGCGTACCACTTTCCGCCCCGCGGCAGTCGGCACAGAGCCGCTATTGAGGGTGGCGGCTGTCCCAGCCACGGACGCACCGCTTCGCGCTCGACGCCGAGCAGGAGATTCGATTCGGGGAGTTGTGAGGACCTTAGAGTTGAGTCTCGGAGGGAAGAACCGATGCGCTCGGCCGCTCGTGCGCTATTTGATATAGCACGCCCGTAATAAGATGGCGACACAGTGAGGTCAGGTCAGGAACCCGCGAAAGTGAAGCTCCACATGAAGACAAAGAAGACCTTCAACTTAGTGACCGCAATCCTCTTCGGTGTTGCAATCGTCCTTTCCAGTGTGGCGATAATCGTTGGCCTAACGGGCCTTGACCCTTGATCTTGGACACGGTGTCATTTCGGTTATGCCGCTTTCGTGAGTGTAGTGGAGAGCGCCGTCTCGTAGGCGTTGGGTGAGACGTTGCCGATCGCGGAGTGCCGTCGGCGGGCTACAAGCAGTCGACGATACTTGAATACAGGAAATGGCTTCGCCGCTTGGAGCTGCTCGCGCGGAAACAGGACGGCCGTTACACCGTGGAGCTCGGTGCGGAATTCGCGTCGATGACCACGAGCCCACGGACCGGCAGATTCAGTAGCCAACGCCGAAAATCGTACGGCCGGTTGGTGAGGTTGCTGGATTCCTACACCCTCACCGGTTCGGTCGATCTTTCCACCATGCGGCGTGACGGCGGCGAACCCGCTCCGCAGTCCGAGGAGTTCATCCGGTCGTTGGCCGCCTGGTCAGTTGAGATGGGGCAACGCAATCTGGCGGTAGAGACTCGAAACTCGTACATGCGTGAGGTTCGCGGCTACCTCCTCTACCTGGAAGCGCAAGGAGTAACCTCGCTGCAGGAGGCCAAGGGTGCCAGCGTGCTGGGATTCCTTGAATCGTTGCGGGGACGCTGGGCCGAGTCCTCGATGTGGGTGGCGGTCATCAATCTGCGGGCCTTCCTGAAATTCTTGGGACGGCGCGACTTGCAGGACGCCCTGGGCCTGGCCAACGCCAAGCGCCATCACGGCATGGTTCCAACCCTGGGCGATGAAGATCAAAGCGCTGTTCTCCAGGCCTGCACCCATGGGTTGATTCCGGCCCGTGATGCGGCGATCACCCTGCTGGCGTTGGTGACGGGGCTGCGTGCCTGCGACCTGAGCGCCCTGCGGTTGAGTGACATCAACTGGAGGGAATCAACGATCGGGATCGTGCAGCAAAAGACCGGCAATCCGCTCACGCTTCCCTTGCTTCCGATGATCGCCGAAGCGCTGGCGGCGTATGTCCTCACGGAACGTCCTGAGGTCCGGAACGACCACGTATTCTTGCGCTCCTTGGCACCCCACACCGAGTTCTCGGACCACGCGTCCATCTATGAAGTGACCCGACGAACCTTTAGCGCGGCCGGATTGAATCGCGCCGATGCCGGGACGAGGCTGCTGCGCCACAACGCCGCCACCAGGCTCCTGCGTGCGGGAACCCCGCTGCCAACGATCTCGGCCGTTCTTGGGCACTCTGCCCCGGATTCCACCAACAGATACCTCGGCACGGATACCGAGCACCTGCGCGCATGCGTTCTCACTCTCCCGATGCCGCAGGGAGCATGAAAATGAACAAGCCACAATTCACCAGCGCGCTCGGCCCCGATCTGGAACGGTACCTTGCCTTCAAGAAAAGCATGGGAATCTCCTGCGACGGCCGGTTCTGGTATTTGAGGAGTTTTGACCGCTACTGCGCGGAACGTTCGCTAAAGAACCTTGACCGGTCCACCGTTGAAGGATGGGTTTCTTCCCGGATCGCAAGTCTCCCGAACGGCCTCCGATCGTGGCTGTCGTACATCAGGGACTTTGGCCGTTGGGAACGACTCAATGGCGATGAGGAAGCCTACGTTCTGTCTGACGAGTGGAGATCCGACCTTGTCCGCCCGCAGCCTTACCTGCTGACGAACGAGGAGATCACTAGGTTCTTCGATGCCGCGACACGGTTGGACACCAGATCCCCGTGGAGATGGCAGGGACTCGCGTTTTTCGCCCTCATGCATTCGTGCGGGTTGCGCACCTGCGAGGCGCGTGGTTGATGCCCGGGGACGTGAACCTTGCCGCAGGCGTCATCGACGTGCTCTGGTCCAAGGGCAACCGCAGCCGGCAACTTCCCCTCACCGGCCAAGTCGGTGAGATCCTAGCCGAATGCGACCGGACCTCCCGGAAATTCTTCGGCGCGGACCGGGCGGCTTTCTTCGTCTCCACGGTGGGCGCCCAGGTGCGCCCCAATGCTGTTGGGAACGCGTTCCAGAGGATCTGGGACCAAGCCGGGCTGGGTCAAACACAAGGGCTTTCAGTATCGCGCTACCGACATGGACGACTACTTCTGCGGTCCGGGAAGCCCTTGGCAACGCGGGTCACGAGAACACCCTCCTGTCCCGGGCTGCTCCCAGGCCTGCAGCGGTGCCTGCCGGGGACTAATCCCGGGCTCGACGCTGCGCGGAATCTCGTCGCCACCGAAGGCTACAACTACCCGGCACTCATCAACACAGGACCCGCACACGGGCGCGGCTCCCGGACAAAATCCGGGGCCGCGATCATGCTGCTTTCTAGGTGTATATCAGTTGAGGTAGTAGCCTGCCACATCCGCGATGAACTGACTGGCGCCGGAGGAGCGGTTGTAGAGGGTTACTTTTCCGTCAGCTCCCACGGGTACGACAACGAGGTTCGGGACGATCTGGCCGGTGCTGAAGTTCAGGTTTGAAGCGTTCGGACGGGCGGTTCCTGATGGGTAGGCGGTGGCGAATCCGAAGGACTCGGCCCCGGCCACTGTCAGGTTGAATACCACTGCCGAGACCGTGGCCGGGATGCCGTTGACTCCGCTGACTTGGAAAGAGACTGTGGAATCGGTGCCTACCGGTGTGGCCGTCCGGGTGTCCAGGAACCGGGACGGGGCGATCGCCTGGAAGGAACCCGGGGTGTTTGGCGTGCCGCTGAGGTAATAGCCGGAGACGTCGGCGAGGAGCTGGGTGGCGCCCGCGGAGCGGTTGTACAGGGTGACCATTCCATCCGCACCGACGGGCACGGTGACCAGGTTGGGTACGATTTGCCCGGTGTTGAAGTTCAGGTTGGATGCGTTCGGGCGGGCGGTCCCGGAGGCGTAGGCGGTGATGAACCCGAAGGACTGCGCGTCAGCGACCGTCAGATTGAAGACGACGGCGGAGACATCCGCCGGGATCCCGTTGATTCCGCCGACCTGGAAGGACACGGTGGAATCGGCGCCTACTGACGCAGCGGTTCGGGTGTCCAGGAACCGGGACGGCGCTACCGGCTGAAACGCGCCCGGGGTGCTTGGTGTGCCGGCCAGATAGTATCCGGAGACGTCGGCGACGAGCTGGGTTGCGCCGGAGGAGCGGTTGTAGAGGGTGACTTTGCCGTCGGTTCCTACAGGGACCGTGACGAGGTTCGGTACGATCTGACCTGCATTGAAGTTCACGTTGGAGGCGTTCGGCCGGGCGGTTCCGGAGGCATATGCGGTGACGAATCCGAAGGACTTGGCCTCAGCCACGGTGAGGTTGAACACGACTGCTGAGACATTCGCAGGGACGCCGTTGACCCCGGCGACCTGGAAGGAGACAGTGGAGTCGGGAGCGACAGGCGAGGTGTTCCGGGTGTCAAGGAAGCGGGTTGGTGCGATCGGGATAAGGGCGCCGGGGGCCGGTCCTCCAGCCGTCGCTCCGCCGACCTTGATGACGAGATCGTCGATGTACTCATCACCCATTTGCCTCAGATGCTCGGCCCCGAGCTGGAGGGCCGTCACCGTGGTCGCGGTCGTGTTGATCTGGTTGCTGGAAAAGATGGATGTTCCGTCGAGCCAGACTTCAACGGTGGAGGCTGCCCCGTTGGCTATGACATGCATGCCAACGTGCCGCCATGCATTCAGCGCAATGGAGCCGGAGACCAGTTTGGTGTACGTGAAGCCGGTGGAGGAGGTGACCCGAAGCCACATTTGGCCGTTGTTGTTGTAGCGGTAGATGTCCACGAACCTGGTGGTGTCGAAGAAGAACCGGAAGTATGGGACGTCGTTTCCGGCGACACCGGCGCTGGTGATATTGAACCAGGCATCCGCATAGACATCATTGGAGTTCGCGGGAAGCGGGGTCACAAGATTGGCCAGGGAACCGGGGTCATTGGTCACGTGCAGGTGCGCCGCGCACGTGCCGGAGTGGGCCTGGGTGTTGTCGATGGTGGCTGTTCCGGTTGTTCCGGTGTTGACCGTGAACCCGGCCAGGGTTCCGGATTCGAAGTTGTTGGCCACTACCGTCGTTCCGGGATAGCTGTTCGTCGGAGCGGGAACCCCGGCTGAACAAGTGGTTGAAGCGGCGTTTGCCGGGCCGGATACAATGGCGAGTGCCATTACGGGCACGGCAAGCGCGCTGATGAAGCCCAACCTAAACAGTCGTTTCACTGATCTGTCCTCCCACCTGCGGTCGATACCGGGCATCATCGCCGTTGGGCGTGAAGCCGGGTTGATCTGCCTGTGGCGAGGGTTGTTGCGACGGTTCCCGGCCCAGGCACCCGGCAACGCCGTCGAGAACCTCATGGCACCATGAGGGCGGTTACAGATGCGTTACCAATCCCGGGTCGCGTTGATGACGCCGTTGGCGCGGCAGGGGCTGTTGAGAGTGGCCGGCAGAGGAAGCGGAGACGTGGTCGCCTTGCGGGACGGCGGCTTGGCCAGGGGCGGTTTCCGGGCTTACTGGGGTGGGCGGCTTCCCGGCCAGATCAGGGGAGGGCGTTGAAGACGTCCGGTCCGAAGCTGGGCAGTCCCGGGGCTCCGGCGTAGCCGAGGCGGGGGAGGGAGAAGATGTCCTCGATGGTGGCGAGGAGGCTGTAGTGGTTGTACATCGTTCCGGTGCTGGTGCCCGGGCTGCTGAACGGGGAGAGCACGAGCGCGCCGATAAGGCCTCCGGCTGTTCCTCCTGGCAGGCCGGAGGGGCCCGTTTGGTTGCCGTCCGCTTCGTCGAAGGTGATGATGAGCGCGCCGTCCTGTCGGTAGGCCGGTGAGTTGAGGATGGCGGGGACTTGTTCCTTGAGCCAGGCGTCGGCGCTTTTCAGTCCGCCGGGTTGTCCGTCAACGCAGGGGCTGTCGTGGCCGTCGTGGCAGAGGTTGGGGCTGATGTAGGCCAGGTTCGGAGTGGTGGCGGCAGACTGTAGGTCCTTCGCGAGGTTGGTGTAGTCCACGACGTTGTTTTGGCAGTCGGGGGAGGAAGTGACGCTGGTGAAGTAGACGAAGGGATTGTGGCGGGTGGCGTACTGGTCATTGATTTTGGCGTTCTGGGAGTTGTCCTTTGCGCCTGGTTTCGGGTGGCGGCATGGGGTGCCCATGTCTTCCATGTACCCTTTCCAGGTTCTCCCGGCCGCGCTGAGTTGCCCCGCGAGCGTCGGGACGGAGGCGGGGTAGACGCAGCCGGATCCGAGCACCTGTCCCGGGTCCGCGGTCCCGGTCTGGGTGAACGCGGCGTAGGTGGTGCAGTCGTTGCGCGTCATCGGGTTGGATGCCTGCCCGGAGATCTGGGCGAGATAGTTGGGGTTGGAATGATGGGCGATGCCGTAGTACCGGGTCAGCAGGACGCCCTGGCTGCGCAGGGTCTGGGAGAGGTAGGGGGCAAGCGAATACGGCCCCCACGTTGTGCTGTAGCCCTGGTTTTCGAGATTGATCACAAAGACGTGCCCGATCTTCCCGGCTGCAGCCGTGGGCACGGGGCTGCCGGTGGGCGACGTAGCCGGTGACCCGGACGGGGAGGAGGTGGTGGAGGCGGTGGAGGTGGTGGGGCCGGGAACTGGTGTTCCGCCCC
>NZ_DF952468.1:192749-195803 GCF_001263615.2 Arthrobacter sp. Hiyo1
GGTTCCGGAACTTCGACGGCGGGACGTCCCCGTCCGCGTCGGGCGGAGAGAAGCCCGTGGGTGACCTGCCGGGGTGGCGACAGGTATTCAGCGAAGATTTCAGCAAAGGGGACGTCCCGGTTGGGAGTTTCCCAGGGCCGGCATACAGCGCGAAATGGAGTGTCAACTACGCTGACGGGACACCGGACACGGCAGGTCAGCAAAGCGGCGGCAGATCTGGGTACTACCCATCGAAGGTGCTCAGCGTCAAGGACGGGATGCTCGACATGTACCTGCACACCGAGAAGGGTGTTTCGATGGGGGCAGCACCCTCTCCGAAGCTGCAGCCTGCGAATGGCCGCCCGTATGACAGTTTGTTGTACGGGCGGTATTCGGTGCGGTTCAGGTCCGAGGCCTTGCAGGGGTTCAAGACGGCGTGGCTGCTATGGCCCGATAGTGGAGTGTGGCCGCGTGACGGGGAGATCGATTACCCCGAGGGTGATCTGTCCAGGACGTTCTATGGTGCCGTCCATCAGACCGGTTCGAACCGTGACATCTCCCGCAATATCCAGTCGGGGGCGCGGTTCACGTCCTGGCATACCGCGACCACTGAATGGACGCCCGGGCGGGTTGAGTTTTTCCTGGACGGTGTCTCGATCGGTGTCAGCACTGTCGGCATCCCCGACAAGCCGATGCATTACATCCTGCAGACCGAATCCTGCCTGACCGGCTGCCCCGCGCCGGCAACAGCCGGGCATCTGCAGGTGGGCTGGGTGGCCATCTGGGCCAAATCGTAGCTCCATCTTGGCCCCTTCCTGCGGGCAGCGTTACAGGGAAAGACGCACCGGGGCGGCCTCCCTGGTTTCCGAGGGTTCCGAGATATGGGTGGACGATCAGGGCGCGGAACGCTGCCGGGAGGCCCGTGATCAGTTTGGTTCCTGCGTTGCATCCTTTCTCCGGGACCGTCGGTCCACGGCGGCGAGGAGGCCCAGGGTGAGCCCGGCCAGGAGGGACACAGCCGCCGATGGATGCCAGAAACCGGCGTAGAGCATCGCCGTGGAGAGCAGGATGGCCGAGGCAAGACTGAAGCTTACCGCTATCGCCACGGCCAACGGGAGCACCCCGGATCCGGTTCCTTTTCGGAGCCGGGCGGGTTTCAGGAGCAGGATGAGCGCTGTTCCCGGGCCGGAGAGAAGGAACGGTCCTATGACAACAAGGCGCAGTTCCTCCGGGCCGGTGAAGGACAGGGGAATCGAAGCCAGTGCCACGGCGGCCACGATGATGCCGATCGTAGCGGCGCTCCTGTGCTCAGATGCCATTGGGTGTTCCTTGCAGGTGGTAGATCGCTCCGTCCGCGTTGCGGTACTCGATTGACCAGCCTCCCTGGAGGGCGCACCTGTCGATGAGGTGTTGCAGGCCTTCGGCGGGCCCGGTGGTGAGCACGTCGGCGGCGGTGACCTGGCTTGCCGTGACTATCAGGTAGGCACCCGCGGATGGGACGAGCTGGGTTATCGATGCGCAGCCGGGCTGCGGGTCGCCGGGGCGTGCCGGCTCTGCTTTCAGGACGGTCTGGTACCGGTAGCCGGCGTAGTGCGTGTACCGCCAGGGGGTGTCGTGAACTGCCTCGATGAGGACCGAACCAGAGGGCGCGGTCACGTAGAGCTGGTTGACCAGGGTGATCTCGGCGGGGGTGAAATTCTCGATGGCGTCGTTGCCGTACCGGGTGGCGACTGTGCCCGTGGCGATGACTGATCCGAGCAGGAGGAGCACGGCCAGCTGGCGCAGGCGGGGCGGACCGGGGCCTCGGGGGACGAATGGAAGCACGATGAGGCTGGCGGCGAACGGAAGACTGAATAGGTATATCCGGAGCAGCAGCTCACCGCCGTAGGACTGGAGCGGGAAAAGGACAAAGGGCGCAGCGCTCCCCAGTGCGGCAGCCAGCCACGGCATCCGCAGCCGTCGTCCCCGGAAGCTGCCCAGGCCCGCGAGGACCCAGACCACGGCTGCCTCCGCGAGCCGGGAGTAGACGATGAACTGGTGGGCCGGGCTGCCGCCCACCCTGTTGAACAAGGAGGCGGAGGCAGCGGCGTTGATGTTGCCGATGGATCCGAAGAGGGTGTGCAGGTGGCCGATGAGGAAAGGGGTGGCGGCCAGGACCAGCCAGCAGACCGGGAGTAGGAGCGCCAGGACCGGCAGGAAGCGCAGCCGGCACCTTCCGCTCAGGGCGAGCAGCGCCAGGATGGGAATCGCGGCGAAGGGCGTGAGTTGATGGGCGACCGTCATCCCGGCCAAGAGCACCACGCACACCGCGGCCAACACGATCAAGGCTGACCGCGGTAGTTCGGCTGGCATTGGCGCCGGCCGCCCTGGTTCGAGTCGGCGCACCAGGTTCCTGAGCCGACCGGCGAGTTTATTCCCCGGCTTCCACGGCCATCCGGGGAATACTGTCAGGACACAGGCGATCAGGGTCAGCAGCAGCAGCAACGCGCAGGCCTGTGGGGAGAGGTAGTCCTGCCCGACCCAGCTGGCCAGGTAGAACATCCATACCCCTGCCCAGGCTTGCCGTGGGCTGGAGGTAAGGCGCTGGGCGAGCGCCAGCAGGGCGGGCATGAGCAGGACGTTGACGCCGACGGGCGCCCACGTGGCAGCCCAGGTCAGGTCGTGGACTCCTGTGGTATTCGAGAGCATGGCCAGTAGTCCGAAAAACCCGGGCCAGTTGAAATAGGCGTCCAGTTTCCGGTCCAGGCCTCCGGATTGGGTGATGTAGTCGGTGATGCCCAGGTGGCGGTAGCTGGCTTCCAAGCGGGGCAGGCCGTGAATGATCGGGTCGGCTCCGTGCAGGATGACGATCAACACCAGAAGCTGAGTGACGAGCAGCCACGGGCGAAGAACCTTGAGACCGAGGGAGCCGACGAAACCGGTCAGGCTCAGGCCCAGGCAAAAAAATAGGTGACGGGCAGGACCTGGATCAGGCCGGCGCCGCCAAGGTCCTGCGCGTTCACGGTGCTCAGTGCTCCCACCCCCAGGAGCAGGGCTGTCACGGCCATCACCGCGAGAGCGCGCGGAACCCGCGGG
>NZ_DF952468.1:197398-206349 GCF_001263615.2 Arthrobacter sp. Hiyo1
GAGCATGCCCAATTGCACGGTCAGCATGGTCGCGGAGACCACGGCAGAGGCCAACCCCACGACGGTCGGCAGGAATCGCCAGGGCGGCAAGGGCCCAGAACAGCAGCCCGGCTGCCATTGGCGCGATCCGGGCGGCGGCCAGCCACACGGCGTTCCCGCCAAGGGAAAGTTCCCGTCCGGGACGGTGCAACAAGGTGCCCCCAAGTGACCGGTAGTTAAACAGGACGAAGCCGGCCCAGTAGGGCAGGTATCGGGGGGCCGTGGCCAGGGAGAGAAGGACGCCACGGGCCGTTGCCAGCAACGGCAGGAACACCATCCATCCCGCGCGGCGGGGGTGCTTGCTCATGGTGCGCGCCAAACCGGCCCCGTCCTGAACCCACTGGTCACGGGCGTGCTCAAAGCTGTCACCGAAGCGGTGCCTGACGAAGGTGGTGGGGGAGACCCCGAGGCGGCATCCGGCGTCCTCGAGCCGGATCCGGAGCTCTACGTCCTCGCCCGAGCGGAAGGTCTCATCGAACCCGGCCTCGAGCAGAACGCTGCGGCGCATGAGCGTGGCACTGACGCCGAACCAGGACCGGACCCTGCTGTGGTTATGGTGCCAGGCAAGGGCGGCTCCCCAGTAGCCGGGGCCGTCAGGCTCGCTCACGAGTCCGAACTGCAAACCATCGAAGCCGCCTGCCTGGAACTCTTCCTTCAGTTTTGCCAGGACGCCTGGGGGCAGGATGACGTCGGCATCAATGAGCGCGACAAGATCGGCGTGCGCGGTTCTGGCACCGATCATGCGTGCAGCCGGCAGTCCGCGCCCTCTGTCGGAGATGACGCGTGCCCCGTAGGAGCGGGCGATCTGCACGGTGGAGTCATGGGAACATCCGTCGATGACGATCACCTCGCGGGGGTTCTGGTCAAAGACGGACTTCAGGCATTCGGCCAGCCAGTTGGCGGCGTTGCGGGCCGGGATCACGACAGACACGTCCAGGACGCTGCCAGAACTCGTGTTCCTGCTCACGGCCGGCCGTCCGCCATGGAGGTGACGGTGCCCGCGACGTGGTCGGAGGTCCGGTCGGCCGACCATGCCGCCGGGAGGCGCAGCACGAAGCAGGGAACGTCACCCAGCGCGCGGGTGATGAGCGAGGTTTTTGCGGAGAAATGCCCGCCCAATGGCACGAGTCCTGTGGCCCCGAGCGCTCGATGAGCCGCCGCGACACCAAAGGCAGTTCCGAATGAAAGTTGCCCACAATGCGTTCAGCCATCCATGCCTGTGTCCGCCGCTCCAACCGGGCTTCCGCTCCGTCAAACCGTTCAAGGAAGACGGCGAGCCGGGTAGGCGCCTTCGCAGCGATTTTCTCTGCGCCGAATACGTCTGCCGGGTGGACCATTCTGTGTTCCGGTGACCAGCGTCGGGTGAACGCGGCGGTGCGTGGATAGCGGACGATGACGGGGTGTACTGCGGTGGCCAAACTGCTGACCGTTGACGTCAGCCAGCCCGGTGCGAGCGGTTTGCGGACCCCTTGGAACAGCTCAGGATAGATGGGCCGGTGGTGGGGTTTGATGAACATCGGTTTTGCGTAGGACAGGAGGGTCCCCTCCGCGGTTATGAATCCCCAGTCATCGGCCATGAAGCCGACGCCCGGCATGGCCACAAGTTTCGCAACCGTACTGGTCTTCCCGACCCCGCCCCATGCGGGGAGCAGGATGCCCGCTCCCCGATAGTCCACCATCGCCGCGTGAAGCATCGCGGTATCCTGCCGGATGCACAACTGGTCCAGGAGCGGCACCACCGCTGTCAGCAGTTCACCCGCCCCCTCAACTGCGAAGCCGTTCTCCGTGCGGATGACCTGAACCCGGTCTTCCGGGAGGAACAAAGAATCGTCTGTGTACCGGTAGGCGTCTTCGGCACGGGACTGCGCGGGAACCTTAGTCAGGGTCCCGCTGATGTTCAGCTGCAGGTTTGAAGCCGAGGGGCCGAGGAACGGGGCGAGCATATCGCGTAGTTGTGCCTCACCTGGCGTGCCCGGGGCTACCCGGATTCCGACTCGGCCGTGGACGTCAAAGGCAACTGCGGGCGACGTGATGATCTGCTGGTTAATCATTGGTCCGGCCTCCACCTTTGTTGCGAATGAGACGGTGCAAAAGGATGGGGTCGGATCGGTGCGCCCGGTGCGGTGATGTCTGCCAGAGGCTGTGCAGATAACCGAGTGTGGTGACGGCCAGGACCGCTACGATCACGCCCGCCCGGGCAAGCCCGCCCGCGTCGCCGTCGTGCGTGAAGGAGCGGATCCCGGCCAGAACAGCGCGCGGGAGCACGCGGCGGACGTATCGGCGTTCCGGTCCAAGGATTTCGGCCCGGCCCAAAAGGCGTGTCACCTGGGCCTTCGAAACACCCTCTGACCAGGCTCTCGCCAACATGTAGCGCAGGGTGCCGCGTGCGGCCGGCACATGGTGGCGAACCACCGCTGCCGGTTCGTAAACCACGCGGGTTCCGGGGGAACCGATGGATGCCCTCAGACACAATTCAGTCTCCTCGCATCCAAGCGGACGATCACTTTGCCGGCCAAGGGACGCATTGAACCCGCCGACCCGCCCAAAGACATCGCCGCGGAAGGACATGTTCGCGCCGATCACGTTACGCACCTGCGCCGCGACTCTGGGCAGTCCCTTATGGGTGCACCCGACAATCCAATCAAGCTCTTCAGGGAAGTGCGCCGGACGACCCGATTCCCACACGGGTTCAACCCTGCCCCCGACCGCCAACACGTCTGGATCCTCATACATCAGGACAAGCCGCGCCAGCCAGTCCGGGGCAGCTTCGGCGTCATCGTCGAGGAAAGCAACAATGTCGCCGGTTGCCGCCGCCACCCCGGTGTTGCGGGCGCCGGACAGCCCCGGCGGCCCGGAGTTCTCCACCGTTTCGACCCCTGTCAGCGCACCTGTCAGCCGCCCGTACAGACTCAGCCGCCGGTACAGATCCGTGTTATGGTCAACGACGACAACAAGCTGTTCCGGGCGGAACGTCTGGGCACGAACGGATGCGATCCCGCTCAACAGTAACTCCCACCGGGCTTCGGTGAAGCAGCAGATCACGACGCTGATGCTGGGCCGGCCGGCACCGGCGGGCATCTCAACCGCCCCCCAGCGTCGCCAGGACCGTGTGCGGGTCGGTAGGAACGTGCGGAAGCCTCATGTCCGGGTACCGGTACTTCACGCGCCGGAGAGCCTCCGGCCTTGCCCCCGCCGTCGGCGCATCCCATCCGACGCACTCACGGGTCAGGGTGCGCAGGACCCGCCAGCCGTCGCGGAAGGTCTGCAGATGTGAATTGCCTGAAATGCGGGACAGTTCATGGCTGGGCACCTCGGCGATGCGAAGGCCCGCCTTCGCTGCCCGCGATACGAGCTCGGTCTCGATTTCGAAACCGTCGGACTTGAGTTCCAGGATCTCCAGGCACTCCCTGCGGAAAGCGATATACCCGTAGCAAAGATCCGAGAAGTTACAATGCAGGGCCTTGTTCGCCAGACCTGTGAGCGCACGGTTCCCGAGGTTTCGCAAACGCGTCAGGTCGTCGGAACCGCCGCCGGTGACATATCGGGAGCCCTTGACGAAATCGTGGTCGTGCTGGAGGGGTGAGACGAACCAGCCGATTTCCCTCGGGTCCATGCTGCCGTCCGCATCTAGCATGACGATGATGTCCCCGGTTGCCGCCGCGAAGCCTGCCCGCATCGCGGCGCCCTTGCCGGCGTGCAGCTCGTTCACCACGACGACGTCAAAGCGAAGCGCGCGCGCCACGTCCACTGTGAGGTCTTCGGACCGGCCGTCCACGATAATCACTTCGTCAACGTACGACGGGATCCGTCTAAGCACCCACGGCAGATTCAACGCTTCATTCAGGGTGGGAATCACCACACTGATCGACGCAGCAGGGAACGACGTCCCCGGGCCTGACGCTGCCGGGGTCCGGCCTGTGGCAGGCTCCAACTGCCCGATGGACACCGCCATCACCCCCGACCGTTGACCCGCACGAATGCGGAACCCCGACGGAAAAATGTACGGCGGCCGCTTTCGGACCGTCGCCGGGATAGGGGGCCTGGATGATTCATGACCGCACCTCGATCTCACTCATCGTTACACACACCAGGTCTGGTGCATGTAGCGATGAGCATGAAACCGTGCCCGTTACAGCGCCGTTACAAGGATCCGGCCAGGAGGTGATCGCTTCAGCCCTGAGCCTCAACTACGGGTCTTGGGGGTCGCTTCCGGCAAGTAGGACATCCGTAGTGGGAAATTCGGGGAGCCCTGTTTCGAGTAGTGGCTACTCGCGACCGGCATGGCCTTGGCTGGGTAGTGTCGGGATATTCAACGTGTTGTGCCAGGCTGAACGACGAAAGCACCCGAGATGGAACTTTTCCAGTCAAAGACATTCCCTGGGTCCGAAGACGGTGGAGTCCGTCAGGTTCAGGCATCAGCTGCGGCGTCAGGCCGGACGTCTCCGAACCCTCCCGGTGGTATTCCGGAGCTGCCGGCCCCAGACCCGGGGACACAGCGGCAGAGAACCGGACGGTTACGCCGGTCGACACAGCAGACGAGAACCGCCCGGAATCAGGCAACAAGGCAGGTATCCGACGTTCGATGGGGTATGGGACATGGTGTCAATTCCAGAGCCTGAGTGGTTCCTGACCCTGCTTAATGGGTGGACGCTGACGCGGGACGGCCGGCGGGTGAAGGTAGCGCATCGGCAGCAACGCCTGATCGCTGCGCTGGCCCTTCTCGGCGAGCGGCCGCGTACTTTCCTTTCCGGCCTTCTCTGGCCGGACTCCTCCGAGGCCCAGGCTGCGGTTGGCCTCAGGGTGAGCATCTGGCATATCAACCACGAGCTCCCCGGCCTGCTCCATGCCGACGGAATCACGGACGTTTCCGTGGCCCTCAGCGAACAGCTCAAGGTCGATATCATCGACCTTGAGCGCGATCTTCATGCCCCGGTCTCCGGGCTGCACGGTTCGTACCCGCGGTGGGAACGGCTGCGGACCGCGGAACTCCTTCCGGGATGGTACGAGGACTGGATCCTGGTCGAACAGGAACGCTTCCGGGCCCTGCGGACGTCAGCCCTCGACTCCATCGCCGCATACCAGCTTAGCCAGGGAAATGCCGAGGAAACCAAAGTGGCCACTGCAGCGGCAATCTCCTTGGAACCGTTCCGGGAATCCTCCTACCGGCTGCTGATCCAGGCGCACCTCGCCACCGGCGATCTCGTCGCTGCGCTCCGCACTTATAGGGCTTCTCTGCCGCCCTGAGACAGGAATACGGTGTGGGCCCGTCCCCGTCCCTCGCCAAGCTCATCCACGGTGCCCTCGGATCCAGCGGTCGTGAAACGGCCCTCGGCAGTTTTCCGCTCACCCCGCTTACCCCGTCGCTTCCCACCGGTCACACCGTGATGACCGGCCGGAGGCCGACAGCGTAACGTCGGTCGGGGCTGAACGCCGCAAGAATCCAGGAGCCGTTGCCCGATGGCAGGGAACGGTTGTCGTGGTGGTCACCTCTCAGCCCCCGAGGCGGGCGAATGCAGGGCTGCCGCCGGCCAGCCTGCCGTCACGTACCGTGAACGGATACAGCCGCCCGACATCCGGTTCCTTGAGCCCTGCCACCGGGAAAAGAGCAGAAACCGTGTCGTCAAGCAAGAATGTTGCATCCGCAGAACCGTCCTCGCGCCCGAACGAGGCGCTGAAACGCCCGGAAGGCGATGCGTGCAGCAGGTCGAACGATCCCAAAACGCGTCCGCCGTGGAACCGGATGCCCAGACAACGGACGGTTGCGGTAAAGACATTGTCGGCGGTGAAGCCCAGCAGGAATTCTCCCGGGCCCGGCACCGGTTCACCCATCCGGACCGAAAGCAGGATTTCCGCCCCGAAATCGATCAGCAGAACCCGGTCCGGACCCGGGCCGCCCTGCCCGACGGCCGGCATCTGCGCCCCGTTGCGGATAGCTGCGCCGCCCATGGCTTTCTCCTGCCCGTACCACCAAATGACCTGCTTGCCTACAACTGTAAACCCGCAAACCGGGGCAAACCTCAACCCCATGTGAAGAGCGGCGAAAATGACGCCGAATCCGCGCCCAGAGGCTGACGAAAGGTCCGACGGGATCGGCCAGCTCCGGCGGCCGTCTGACGTTATCGTCCGGTCGCAAGCTTCTCGTTATCTTGCTCACCGCCAGCGCGTCGCGGCGGATGCTGCGATGAATGATGCAGCTGGGACGGGGGCGTGCTGCGGCCGTCTTGAAGGCCACCACGATCTTCGATGACCCTGACGGCATCCAGGCCGCTTTTGACGCCGAGGACGCGGCCGGTTCCATTGGGAGGACCGCAAGCCCGGGAAAGACGTCTCGATGGCTGTGGCCGACGTCGCGCGAGCCGTCCGGCCTGAGGCGTTCAAGGATGAGCAGGGGATGCGCATCGTCTGCGGAGCTCCAATGTGCGGATATCTCAAGCGCCGCCCTGGCGGATCCGGGCTCATCGCGTACGTCGAGCTCGTCCTGCCGGAAGACAATCCAAGGGAGATGGAGGAGGGGCCGAGCCGATGGAGAATCTACCCTGTCCTTGGCGTGGCCATGGGTCCCGCTCCCTACCCTACCGGACGAGGCGATGGGTGCGTCCGCGGACTCCTTCGGTCCGGCGAAACCTGGCAATCCGTCAGGTGTCCGGGCTCCTGACGGAGAACGGCTATTTTATTTGGTGCGGTGAGTTTCGTTGGTGAAGTCACTCGGTCCAGGGGACCAGGAACCGTGCAGCAATGACGAAGACGTAGGCGACCGGCGATTATCGATATCAGGATTCGAAGCCAGCAGTGTCCCCTCGGACGCTTGACCATCCGCTTAAGCATTCGTATCCTCCGTGTGCCGCGAGCAGAGTCACATCACGTGACGGGCATCATTTTACCCGGGCCGGCAGGGACGCTCTGCTGAGCGTGTCTTTTGGAGATGCTGACACCATTCCGTACGACGTCTCCCGCCTACTGAATCCGGCAGGTAGCCCAGGACCGGACGCTGCTTCTCCGTGGCCCACCGGTCTGCGGGTGATGCCATCTGGCCGGAAAAGCACTGACCTGAGTGCCCTGTTGGCTGCGGGAATCTGCACCTACTTTCGGACCATTTGGCCGGGGTACAATGCGGGAGCGGTTGGGTGCTTGAGTGCTTCGGTGGAGGGTTCGTCCCTGTCGGGTTTGCCGAAAGGGCTTGAGCCTGCTGATCTGCGGCGGTCCCTCGCCGGCCGCGACCGCGCACCGCGACCGGGCGTGATGCCGTTGTTGGCGCGGATGGGATTGCCGTTGAGGACCTGCCGGTGACGATGATCGTGCCGTGACCGATGTTCTTTGTGCATACTGCGACTCAGGGCCGTCATTTCAACACACGGCGATTGTCTTGGCATGGTTGATGCCGGAGATAATCCTGCGTCAGTAGACCTTCATGTATTCAAAGCGATCCCAGCATTCGGTTGAACAGAACTTCGACTTCAAGTTACGGGGCAGGCGTTTTCCGCAGAACCGGCATGACTTTTCGAACAGGAATATCCGACGGAGCTTGGTGAACATACGGGACCTTCATCGATTGACGGGCGCGAGGCACAACCCAAGACGACCGGAGGAAGAGCGGGCTTCGTCCGCAAAGGTACCCGAGGCAACGCGTGTTATCCGGCGTGCCGGCACGATCTTAACGCATCCTTTACGCCATGGCGCTTGTTTCTGACGGACAGAACACCAGCATCGGTTGGCCTCCTGCACAACTGATCGGAACCGGGCGGGACCTTGTGTACGCGGCGACGTGATGCAGACATTTCTGCATTCCTCATTGCTGTAGGCCCCGATTGTCAGGTGATCGCTGTCCCGGAACTCCGCGGCGGCCCACGCCCAGGTGTTCGGTCAGGGGTGCTTCTTTGTCCTTTATAGCTTTTGCTTGCGTCGAAGTGTGAAGTCCGCGAGGATCTCTCCGGTGCTTGCCGGCGGAGGATCCGGCGGGCCAGGATCAGCCCTGCTCCGAGGTTGAGGGTGGGCAGGTAGGCCCTGGTGATGGCGGTTCCGATGGCGGCCAGGGACGCGGCGTCGGGGTACAGCATGTAGAGGGGTTCGTACCGGGGCTGGATTTTGCTTTGAAGGCCAGGAGGGACCTGAACCCGTACACCGGTTCCAACGTCGCCCCCAGCCAGTCGAGCAGCCGGTCAAGGCTGCCGGATGGCCGGGTTCCTGCCTCCGGCGGTGGCATATTCGGGTCCTCGGCGATCCGTGCGAGGGGTGCTCCGGAGAGGCTGAGGAAATCGCATCCTTCATCCTTGAGGCTGAGGGACGCGGAGGCGATGAGGAATTCGACGCTGCGCGGAAGCCGTTGCTGCGGCGACGCATGAAATCCAGGGTCCAGCCCACGATGTGCCCTTGGCGGTAGACGGGCAGCCAGGAGGTGACGGTGGCGAGCAGGGCGATGGTCAGTGCAAGGGGCATGAGCAGCGGCAGGGCGAGGGTAAGGGGTTGCGAGGAGGCCGATCCTTCGATCGCGGTGATCCCCTCGCTTGTTCCGGTGTTCGGGGGCGCCGCTTGTAGGGCTGCGGTGATGGTGATTCCGGCGAGAACGGACAGCCCCACCTGGATCAAAAGGGTCCCCACCCAGGCAAAGCGCCGTCCGCGGCGCAGGCCGTCGGCGAGCAAGAGCAGGAGGAAGGACGGGAGGATGGCCATGAAGATCCCGCCGACTCCGGCACGCAACTGCAGCTGTGCGACGGCACAGTCCTTCGCTTGCGCCGGATCCGAGCAGAGGTTCTGGAGTGTTTGGGGGTCCACGGGCTGGATGTTGGTGAACAGGAAACGCAGGATGGACAACGGCCCCACCGCATGCGGGATGAGCCCGGCGACCACCGGACCGATCGCCGACGCGGCAATAAGCAGCGCGATCAGCACGCGGCCTTCGTGCCGGGTACTGACAG
>NZ_DF952468.1:209355-211665 GCF_001263615.2 Arthrobacter sp. Hiyo1
CGCCAGGGCCTGGAGTTCATCGGAGGTGGGCGGCACTTCGACGCGGCCGTCCAGCTTCCGGGAGTCGATGCTTGCGACCTGGCCGCGGATCCGTTCGACCTGGCGCAGGGAGCCCTCGGGGGACGGTGAATCAGCGCACTGGCAAGCCATACCTATCCCCTGGTTATGCGCCGGCCATGAGGGCGGCATGGCGCATCAGGGCCCTGTGCATCTCCAGCACCGTGGTGCTCTCCAGCGAGTCGGCGGCTGCCAGGGCCGCACGGATGTTTCTCTCATCTATCCTCAAACATGGAGCGCAGGAAGAGCTCGAATCTGAAACACCCTGGCATGCGATGACGCCAGCCGGTCCCGTGACCGGTCCTATCGGTTGCCGAGAGACTCGCCTGCAAGCACCGGCGAGCACCACCTGACCTTTCCCCATCCGAAAGGAAAATTCATGATCGACCTTCCCACCGGCTCAAGCTGGAGCGGCACGTCAGCCATCCTTTTTGATCTCGACGGTGTCTTGACACCCACCGCGATCGTGCACGAGCGCGCGTGGCAGGACCTCTTCGACGGATTCCTGCGCTCGGTCCCCGGGGCGGCGCCTTACCGCGAAAGCGACTACTTCTATTACATCGACGGCAAGCCCCGGTTCGACGGGGTCCGGGACTTTCTGGCCTCACGCGATATCGTCCTGCCGGAAGGCCCGCTGGACGACGATCCTGCCCACGACACTGTCCATGGGCTGGGGAACCGCAAGAACAAGGTCTTCAAGGACATCATCGAGGTCGGCGGAGTGAGGCCGTACGAGGGGTCCGTGAGGTTCATCGAGGCCGCGCTGGCCAGGGGGCTGAAGCTCGCTGTCGTTTCCTCCTCCCGCAACGCCGCGACGGTGCTCAAGGCCGCGGGGCTGTCGGACTATTTCCCGGTGGTGGTGGACGGTGTCGTCGCTGTCGCGGAAGGATTGCCCGGCAAGCCCAGCCTGCAAGCTATGAATACGCTGCGGGGCTGCTGGGCGTGCCCAGCGAAGAGTGCGTCGTGGTCGAGGACGCCGTCTCCGGTGTCCAGGCCGGAAGCGCGGGGAGCTTCCACTCGGTGATCGGCGTGGACAGGGGAGCGGGCCGGCAGAGGCTGCTGGACGCCGGCGCCACCCTCGTGGTCAACGACCTCGCCGAACTGCTCTGACTCTTCCGCGCACCGCTCACTCCGCAACGTCGACCGCAGCACGACACCTGCCGAAGGAACCCCAACCATGGGTCTCATCACCTCGGACCCGCGCCCGGTTCCCCACGATCCCTGGCAGCTGGTCGAGACCGTCCACCTGCCCGGGAACGCCGAAGGCATCGGAAATGTCTGTGCTGGCTCGTCTGCTCCAGCTGAACCTCCCGGGGGTCCTTCTGGTGGATGATCTCTCCCGCGGCTGTGGCACGGCGGACTTGCTGAAGGTGGCGTTGAGCCAGAGGCGTGATGCGGCGAGGGTGATCGCTGCGAAGTAGTTCCGGGAACGATGGGAGACGATGGTAGGCGCTGCACCACGGCGTCGCTCTGCGGTAATGCGTGCTGGGTCGAGGGCAAGTCACGCCGCCGGAATCTGTCCTTGGCGGGACGCCGGCACGTGCCATGCTGGAGGCGTTCCGGACGGCCTTGTTTGGCCATCCGCGCAATTTCCTGCGCGCCGAACCCCGGGCCATGGGCCTGTGCTGTCGTGATCCGAGGTCAATCGGAAAGCCGGAAAAGCCGGCCTCGGGCACTTTCTGCCCGATTGATGCCTTTTCGAGCCTGTCGCAGAATGGCGTGTCCCAGCCCGGGCGGTGACGACGGTCCTGGGAGAATCGGGTATGGCTCGGAGTTATCGTCCTGTGCGGCGTGATCAGGTGTTTCTGCTTCCGCCGGATATGCGGGACTGGCTGCCCGAAGATCATCTCGTCTGGCTTGTCATCGAGATCGTCGAGACGCTTGATGTTTCATCTTTCGAAGCGTCCCGGCGGCGGGGTGGGGTCGGCGCCGCCGGATACGATCCACGGATGCTCCTGGGGCTGCTGGTCTATGCGTACTGCCGTGGCGTGCGGTCCTCGCGTCAGGTCGAGCGGCTATGCCACACGGACATTGCATTCAAAGTGGCGTGCGCTGGCGATGTACCAGACCACGCGACGATTGCGAGGTTCCGTGCCGTGTCCGAGGAAGCGTTCGCCGGGTTATTTGCGCAGGTGCTGCTGATCGCCGCACGGGCGGGGCTTGCCCGGTTCGGGACGATCGCGATCGACGGGACGAAGATCCCCGCCAACGCGTCCATCGACGCGAACCGGGGCCGGGAATGGTTCGACCAGC
>NZ_DF952468.1:211690-213420 GCF_001263615.2 Arthrobacter sp. Hiyo1
TGACAAGATCCGCAAACCCTCCGCTGTACAGGGCCAGGAGGAGCAGCAAGGCGGAGACGGCCAGCCGGATCCGGCGCCTCCACAGGGTGGCCATGGACGCGGTTCCGGCCATGGCGGTACCGATGATGAACGCGCTCGGACCCATGAAGAGGTGGCCGCCCATCTCCGCTTTCCAGCTGCCGAGCAACCCCTGGGCCGCGGCGAGGAATCCAAGGGCAATGCCAACGCCCAGGATCTGGGTGGAGACGGCGGCGATTGCGTACTTGAGGCTTCCCATCCGCCGTTCCAGGGGCGGACCGAGCAGCAGCACCAGGGCTGTTCCGCGCAGCCGTGAGAAGGCGACCAGGGCAACGAACAGGGTCCCTGCGGTCAGTGCAGCAACGCGTTGTGTCGTGGTCCGGGCGAGGACGATGGTGATGGCGAGCACCAAGGCCAAGGCGACGGCTGTGTGTCCGGAGGGGAAGCTGCTTGTCCCCGTCGGCGTGGCAAGGGATCCGACGGCGTCCGCCGGAGGCCGTGGGCGGCCGACCAGGATTTTGGCGGCCGAGGAACCGAGCCATCCGGCAGCCACGACGGAGCAGAAAGCGAGGGCCTGGACCGGCCTGCCCCGGACCCAGGCCAGGTAGGAACCAATGACCAGCACGAGCAGGACCGCCCCCACCGGGCCGATCCCGTAATTGATGGCCTGGCATAGCGAAACCAGGACGTTGATCCGTCCGTGGCTCAGGGAGATGTCCAGGGCAAGCTCGGGTGCCGAAGCCCCGAAGCCCTTCGCTGACATCCCGGCCGCCACGGTGCTCCGAACACCAGGCCGCGGCGGGAATCCACCACCATGAGCGCAGCCCGGGGACCAGGGTGGCCGCAGGCCCGGGGGTGGATTCCACGGTGCTGTCCTGACTGTTGCTCATTGACGGGTGCTGTGACCAGCATGCGCTGGCGGCTCTGAGAGGAAGCTGAGGACGACACCGCTGTTTCTCAGGTAGCGCTCAACAGCGGTCGGGGATACTGCCTGTATCGACAGAGAGGGGCCGGCCGTGAGGATTCTGCTGGTCGAGGACGAGAAGATGCTGGCCGAAACGCTCCGGCGCGGGCTCTCCAACGAGGGTTTCGTGGTGGACGTGACCCACGACGGGGTCAGCGGGCTGTGGGCTGCCACGGAAAACCCCTACGACGTGATCCTGCTTGATCTGATGCTGCCGCTGAAAAACGGGTACGGCGTGTTGAAGGAAATCCGGGAACGCCGGATCTGGACCCCGGTGTTGATGCTGACCGCCAAGGACGGCGAATACGACCAGACGGATGCGTTCGATCTGGCGCGGATGATTATCTGACCAAGCCCTTCAGCTTACTGGTCCTGGTTGCCAGGATCCGGGCACTGATGCGCCGCGGCGCCCCGGAACGGCCCGTAATCCTGTCCTTGGGGACTTTGAGCATGGACGGTCAGGCGCAGTGTCAGCCGCGGCGGGGAAATGATCGCGCTCACTGCCCGGGAGTACGGGCTGCTGCAGTACCTGATGCGCCGTCACGACCAGGTGGTGTCAAAGTCGGAGATCCTGGACAATGTCTGGGACCCCGCGTTTGAGGGCGGAGACAACGTCGTGGAGGTCTACATCGGTTACCTGCGCCGGAAAATCGACGCCCCGTTCGGGCTGCAGACCCTCACCACCGTGCGGGGAATGGGATACATGCTCACCGCCGGCCGGTCTCCCGCCCGGGAAACCCGGACGGAC
>NZ_DF952468.1:216481-218391 GCF_001263615.2 Arthrobacter sp. Hiyo1
GGAGCTGCGCGACCACCAAGCCAAGCTCGATCGCAGGGCCGCGTTGATCGCCGCAGGAAGAAGCCTATGGGCGCTCCGCCTGTCCCGACCGAGGAGCACTCCCGGATTATCCGGGCACGCCGTGTCGTCGCTGCAGCCCAAGCCGCCGCGGCCCGCGACGGACAAGCCCCGACGAGAAGCCTCCCCAAGGCCATCGCGAACACCACAGACCCGGAGTCGCGGGTGATGCCCACACGCCGGGGTTTCGTCCAGGGGTACAACGCGCAGGTCGCCGTCACTGCTGACCACGTCATCGCCGCCGTCAATGTGAACCAGCAGCCCAACGACATGCCCTCTTTCGTTCCCATGATGACCGCGGCCACCGACGCGCCGCGGGCCTCCATGCAAGCACCGGCTCACCCGAACACCAGATCGGGGTCATCCTGGCCGATGCCGGCTACTGCAGCAACAAGAACCTGAATGCACCAGGCCCCGACCGGATCATCGCCCTCGGCAAAGGCCGCGAACAGCATGCCCAGGCAGTCCGATCACCGGCATCCGGCCCGCCGCCAGCCGGCGCCAACGCGCGGGAAGTGATGGCCCACCGCCTCCGAACACCCGAAGGATCAGCAGCATACAAACGACGCGGCGCAACCGTCGAACCCAGCATCGGAACCCTCAAGACGATCCTGAGCAGATTCTCCCGCAGGGGCCTCGACGCAGCCCGAAGCGAGCTGAATCTCGCGGCCGCCGCCTACAACATCCGGAAGATCCACACGGCAACCGGCTGAGGCCCCGGCCTTGGGGCCCTTGGGCATACGCCGACCCCCGACCAGCAGTCCCCTCGTCACCGCCCGGGCTGGGACACACCATTCTGCGACAGGCTCTTTCAGCGGGAAAGGGGCACTTTGTCGGCGATTGCAGATAGGGTTGCTTCCGGGCCGATGGTGGCGAGGTGAAGTCACTCGGTCCAGGGGACCAGGAATCGTGCGGCAATGACAAAGATGTAAGCGACCGCGGCTATCGATATCAGGATTCGTGGCCAGCTGTGTCCGCGCAGGCCGTGGACCATCCACCTAAGCATTCGCATCCTCCCTGTGCCGCAGCAAGGTTGTATCAATTGAACGACATTACTTTATCCTAGGGCCCACATAGGGACGCCCTCGGCTTCAGGTCTGGGGCGCGGGGTGGAAGGGGCGCGTGGCTGCTCCGGCCTGCCGGCCCCGGCATGATTGACCCCCCCAGTCGTCAATGATCCGGGGGTGTTGTCACCGGGGCCTGGTAGGTGCCGGAGAGACCGCTAATAGAGGCAGGACAGGTTGGGATCGTCGTGCGTAACGTGGATGCCGGGCTCTGACACCGCGGACAGTCCAGCACAGATATCAGCTCCCGCGACTGGGAGGTACAGGTGATCGGAAACCACGAAAGCATCGATGTCTTCATTCGCCTGGACGTTGGCAAGGGCGAGCACCACGCCGTTGCCGTGGACCGGGCAAGTAAGAAGCTCTACGACAACGCGTTGCCCAACGACGGGGCCAGGCTGCGCGAAGTACTGGCCTCACTAAACAGGCACGGCAGCATCCTGCTCGTGGTTGACCAGCCCGCGACGATCGGTGCGTTGCCGGTCGCAGTTGCCTAGGCCGCCGGTGTCACCGTCGGATACCTGCCCGGACTGGCGATGCGCCGGATCGCGGACCTGCACCCCGGCGAGGCTAAAACCGACCTGTTGACGCGTTCATCATCGCCGAAGCGGCCCGGACCATGCCCCACACCCTGCGCTCAATCCAGATCGCCGACGAACAGCTCGCGGAACTGACCATGCTCTGCGGCTTCGACGACGACCTGGCCAAACAGGCCACCGCAACGTCGAACAGGATCCGCGGACTGCTCACCCAGATCCACCCGGCACTGGACTGTGTCCTCGGCCCGCG
>NZ_DF952468.1:220279-221408 GCF_001263615.2 Arthrobacter sp. Hiyo1
ACCGGCGGTCGGCGTCAGGACCGCAGCACGCATCCTCACCGAGATCGTCGGGAAAGACTTCGCTTCGGCAGGGCACATGGCCTCCTACGCAGGCCTCGCCCCGGTGACCTGGAGATCCGGGACTTCGATCCGCGGCGACCACCCATCCCGGAAAGGAAACAAGATCCTCAAGAGAGCCCCGTTTCTCTCCGCCTTCGCCGCGTTGAAGGACCCGCCGTCGAGGGCCTACTACGACCGGAAACGAGCTGAAGGAAAACGCCGCCACAACCAGACCCTCATCGCCCTCGCCCGGCGCCGCTGCGATACGCTCTTCGCCATGCTCAGAGACGGCACATTCTACGAACCACGAACACCCTCGGCCGCTTGACGAAAACCACAGAGGCACCCCCTCGGGTTCGATGCCGGGCGGCCGGAGAGGTCCCCCACCGTCTCACGCCCCCGCCCGTGTCCCGTCGGCCTTGGTTCACCTGTCTTCCTTCGAAGCCGCTCCAGGATGGATAGTCCTGAGAGGACTTTCCAGAGGGGCCGATGACGGCTTCGAGCACAAGACCCTCGTCGGTCCGGTGCTTCGGAACGGGGTGTCCGTGCTGGGGATCCCACCCGCTGCGCGGCGCGCCGGTCCGTGGGGAGCACCGTCAATGCTGCTCAGGGCACGGGCGTGTCGAGGTTCGCAGGGAAGGTGTATGTGGCCGGGACGGGTACGGGGGCGGTCCCTTGTACGAGTGCGATTTCCTCTTTCGGGTGCAGGACGACCGTGTCGGGCGGGCCCTGCGATCGGGTGCCGTTGACAAACACCGACCATTCGCCGGCCGGGTGGCCGCCGATGGTTGCGTTTCCGGCGAGCACCCCCCATTCGCGCAGGAACTGGGCCAGGGTGAAGCGTTCTCCCGGCGTGTCGGCTTCGACGTGGATGATTCCGGAGCGTCGTGGGTGTGGACGGGGGACCGGCCGCCGCTCTGTCCTTGGTTCACGTCCGCGAACCCGATCCCCGCCGGGACGCTCACGGCTTTCCCGTCGACGTACATGTCCAGGTGGGCGTGGAAATGCTCCCCTGTTCCCTCGTTCGCCAGTATCGGCAGGCCGACTCCCCGGATCCGGTCCGCGGCGTCCGGCTGCAGGGCCCACGGAT
>NZ_DF952468.1:221433-223193 GCF_001263615.2 Arthrobacter sp. Hiyo1
CAGGAGCCCGGGCCCGAACCAGGACACTGCCGCGAGGACGACACCGAGCAGGATCAGGACGGTCAGGCCGTGACCGCGTGGCCGTACCGGTCCGGGGAGGTCCGTCCCGTGTCCGTGGCCGGGTCCCGGGGCAGGCTGTCCCGTCGGGCGGGTTGCCTGGTCTGGTTCCGGGCCGTTCCTTGGAGGCTCATGGTGCCGGTTGCGGGCTGGGGCGCAGTTCGCTGCGGCTGCAGGAGTCCAGCAATTCCCGTGCCATGGTCCCGGTGTGGAAGAGCAGGTCGGCGGCGGCAAGGTTCGGGGTGAACGGTCCGGGGCCCTGCGGATATGCGGGGTGGTCGAAGAGCTGGTGGTAGACGGGGATGCCCGCCTCCTCGAACCCTGTCCAGTCGATGACGTGGGTGGTGGTGGTGCTGGTGAGATGGCCGTCGCCTCCGGCGTTTCGGACCAGATCCAGCAGCCGTTCTTCCCTCGTGCCGCCGTGCTCGAGCCTGGTGGCTCTGACGATCCTGACACCGGAGCGAGGTAACGGCAGAACTGCTCGAGCAGATCCAGGTTGTGCTCCACCAGGAACTGGTGTTGGCGGCCGTACACGGCGTGGATAAGGGGGAACACCTCCCCGAAACAGGGGGCCTGGTGGTAGTTGGCTTCCAGGAAGTCAAGATGTCTCCGGCGCCAGCCGTTTTCAGCGACACGGACATTGTTCAGGATCTGCCGAGTGCCGGTGCTGAGCACCGGCACCGTGAGCCATTCCGGGTTTCCGGCCCGGGACTTGAGCAGCTGGCGGGCGTGGAATTCCTGCCGGGTGAACTGGACGCTGTCGTACGCGACGTACACGTCGCTCGCCAGCACCTTGGCCAGGAGTTTGAGCAGGGCATGAAATTGCTGGTGGACCGAGACAATCACCATCAGAACACCACCCGGTGGGCGACAAAGCCTCGGCCGCCTCGGCGGACACTTCCCGGCCCCGCAGCCTGCACTGCAGCTCCAGGCCCTCGGGGCTTCCATGGAAGAGCGGGCCCCTGATCTGGGAGGCATGGGCGCGCAGGGCATCGAGTTTGACGGCCAGGAAATCGCTGACGTCGATGTAGAAGGTGGGGTGGAACCGTTCGGTCTCCGGGGCCCAGAACAGGCTGGTGTTGTCATAGCCGAGGACCAGGGGGATGAAGTGGCGTTCGGTGCGCAGCCCGGGCCGCGCGGCGGTCATGCAGGCACGGAACAGTGCCTCGTGGTCCTGGTTGTAACTCATCGAGGGAATGAGCAGCATCGTCGGGTGGATGTTCTCCACCGACAGCCGGGAATCCCGCTCGATCAACCTGACCAGATCCCTGCGGGGAACGGTATCCAGGGCCAGGTGCATCGATTCCCCGGTGTACATCACCTCCCAGTCATCGACTTTCAACAGTTCCATCACGGTGGCGAATTCCTGCAGCCGTGTCTGCGCGCTGACCCGGTGCATCATCTCCCCCGGCCGGCAGAACCGTAGTGGTCAACGCCGCCCAGGGACCCCAACAGAACGAAGACCTCGCCCCCCAGGGACTTGATCCTCGCGATCGTTCCGGCGCAGCCGTAGGTTTCGTCATCGGCATGCGGTGCGATGACCAGCACCCGCTGCCCGGATAAAAACACATCCCCCCACAAACCTTCCACTCCGGACCCTCCTCGGAAACTCTCACGGCCGTGCCAGCCCGTGGCCGATGCCCCAGCATAGAAGCCGGCCGATGTGTTCCGCACGAGTGCCACCACCTGAATCCAGGCACCCG
>NZ_DF952468.1:223558-226273 GCF_001263615.2 Arthrobacter sp. Hiyo1
AGCCGCTGATGAGGTTCTGCGGCGGGGCGTCGAAGTCGCCGTGGTCGTAAAGACCGACGACCTGCTGCATGTACTGCGCCCACTGTGGGCCGGCGATGTAGGCCCCGTCCACCACGGGGTAGTATCTGCCGTTGACCGTGATGTCGCGTCCGAGCCGCGAAGGCCCGCCGTTGAAGGGGTCTCCGAAGAAGGACGCCGTTGCGAGTCCTTTGGTGTAGCCGAGGACCCAGGTCTGGTTGTTGTACTGGTTGGTGCCGGTCTTGGCGGCGTCCGGGACACCGAGCTTCTGCGGGATCAGCAGACCGGAGCCCTTGGTCAGGACGTCCTGGAGGACATTGGTGGTGGCCTTCGCGACATCCGGTTTCAGGGCGTTCGGCTGGCACGCGGATGCCTGTCCGCCGATTCTTTTGCCTTGGGCGTTGTCGACCTCGGCGATCGAGATGGGTGCACAGTACGTGCCGTCCGCGGCGAAGGTTGCGAAGGCGTTGGCCATCGTCAGGGGGGCGACGTTCTGGCTGCCCAGGATATTGCCCAGGGTGGAGAGGTCGATCTTCTTGTCGTTCCCGTCGCCCAGGTGCAGGCCGATGGCGTCGGCGGCCCGCTGGACGTCGCAGAAGTCGTTCAGGCCGGCCAGGGACGCGAATGTCGCGGTGTTGATTGAGTTGTAGATGCCCTCGCGGACGCTCATGGGCCGGTACCAGTTGGGTTCGTCGTTCTGGAGGTCCGTGGAGGGTGGAAGAGTGCTGTCGAACCAGCCCTGGACGGGGCCGCATGTCGTCTTCCACGGGTAGTTGACGCCGTAACGCCGCTTCGACGCGTCGACAATCTGGTTCGTTGTTTTGCCTTCGCCGAGCCAGGCCGCGAGGGTCACGGGCTTCATGGTCGAGCCAGGCTGCATGCCGCCTACACCGCCCAGGTCGTTGCCGTTGGCGTCGGCGCGGTCGACGTTGAAGTTGTAGTCCGAGACGAAGCCTGTGCCGAGCTTGCGCGAGTTCTGCGCCATCGCGAGGACCTTGCCTGTGCCGGGCTGGACCGTGACGAGGGAGGCGCCCCATTTGTCGGGGTTCGTCCCTGTCGTGGCGTCGACCTGGGCCTGGGCGGGTCCTTGCAGGCGCGGGTCCAGGGTGGTCTTGATGGTCAGGCCGCCGCGCTTGATTTTCTGGATCCGGTCCTCCTGTGTCGCGCCGTAGGCTGGGTCGTTCTGGATCTGGTGGAGGACGTAGTCGCAGAAGTACTGGGCCTGTACGGCGTAGGCGCAGCCCTGTTTGGGCGGGTTGACCTTGAGCTGGATCGGGGTGTTGACGGCGTCCTGGTGTTGCTGGGCGTTGATGTAGCCGTGCTGGAGCATCGCGTCGAGGACCAGGTCCCGCCGCGTCTTGGACGCCTCGGGGTGCTGGGTCGGGTCGAACAGGGAGGGGCCGTTGACCAGGCCGGCGAGCAGGGCCGCCTGGGGCACGGCGAGGTCCTTGGCATCGACGGAGAAGAAGTACTGGCTAGCGGCCTGGATCCCGTAGGCGTTGGCGTTGAAGGAGACGATGTTGAGGTAGCCGGCGAGGATCTGGTCCTTCGAGAACTGCTTCTCGAGGCCGATGGCGAGCTTCATCTCCCGAAGTTTGTCGCTGATGCTCTTCTGGCCGTTGAGCACGACTTGGGCGTCCTTGCCCTGGGCAATGAGGTTCTCGTTGAGCACGTTGGTCACGTACTGCTGGGTCAACGTGGAGGCGCCCTGCCTGGCCCCACCGCTGTTCGTCACAAGGGCGCGCAGGATGCCCGTCGGGTCGATGCCCCCGTGCTGGTAGAAGCGGGAGTCCTCGATCGCGATGATCGCGTTCTTGATGTTGGGCGACATCTGCTCGAGCGGAACCTGGGTGCGGTTCTCGTTGAACAGTGTCGCGATTTGGGAACCGTCTGCCGCGAGGACCCTCGTCACCTGCCCGGGAGGGGCCACGGTCAGCTCGCCGGGCAGTCGGTTGAAGAACTGGACCGAGCCGTTCGCCGTGATCCCGGCCACGGCCGCGGCGGGCACCATCAGGCCAGCCAGGAGCATCCCGCAGACGGCGCTCACGCCGAGGAAGACCAGTATCCGGCCCAGCGTTGTTCCCGTGTCCAGGAGCCGGTTCCTGCCGCGGGTCACAGCTGCCGCCATGGGAGGTGTCTGCGGCTTTCGGGGCACGCCGGATCCCCCATCTGGCCAGGGCCTAATTCGTATCTCTTGAACATATCTTCCTCAGGTTCTCCGGCGATGGATCGATCGTGTTGGGTCTCGGGCGTAGTGCCCCGCGCTTCTCAAGCGCCAGGGTGGTGGGCGTTGCCCGCATTTCAGGCACGTGGGCCAGGTGTGGTCGGGTCCGGGCCGTCATAACGGCACGGCATGTCAGCCGCCGGCGGTCAGGGGTTCAGAGGAGTGCGGGGCGGAATCCCCAGGCACGGCCATCGAGCGCCTGCGCCGGAACAGGAGGACAAACGCGACGGCGCCCGCGAGGAAGATCAGGGCGGCAACCCAGGTGTTCACCCGGAGCCCGAGGATCAAGTTGGCATAGTCGGAGCGCATCAGTTCAAAAGCGAAGCGCCCCGCCGTGTACCCGGCAACATACAGGGAGAACACGCTTCCCGCCCCGAGAGTGAAGCGCCGGTCCACATACAAAAGAAGAAGCCCGACGACGACACACCACAGCGATTCGTAAAGGAACGTGGGCTGGAAATAGCCCAGCACCA
>NZ_DF952468.1:230139-237023 GCF_001263615.2 Arthrobacter sp. Hiyo1
GCGATCAGGCGTTCGCGGGGTAGTCGGGGTGGCTGATCTCGGCGAGGTCCTGCTCGTCGAAAAGGCTCATCTGCAACGGCCCGTCGTCCTCGGCGAGGGCCTGGATCGCCGGGGCCCGAAGGCAGGTCACCCAGGACAGGCCGCCGAGCTCGGCCAGTGCCCGGATCCGGGCGCTGGTGATCATGCCCCGGTCCCCGACCATGACCATGTCTCTCACCCCGGTGGAAGGTGGGGATGAGGCCCCAGCGGCCCACGGACAGCTCCCGGGCCACGGTGCCGTCCTCGCCGGGGCGGCCCTGGATGAACGGCACCCGGCGTCGCGTTATTTGACGATGTCTGATTCGGAGCGCGCGATGTGTTCGGCAAGGAAGAGACTGACAACACCAATAGAGCGGAAACAAACGCAGTAAAGCGTCACCAACCAAGCGCGTCGAGACCAAGCATATGAACACCAATAGCCCAGCATCGACGCCGGGCGACTTCGAATCGGAACTGACGAAGCTCTTCCCGCCCGGCGGTGCATTCGTATATAGGCTTTAGCTTGTCTGGCTCTCACATTAAGGTCGTCAATCTGATCTTGGAGTGAACGGAGTCTTGGCTTGTCGGCGCGAAGTCGAGCTTCCTCCAGCCGCTTTTGCTCCAGCCGGGTCCCTAGCAGCTCCCTGCTAACTTCCTTCAGCTCGGTTTCTCGACGGCAAATAATCATGTGAAGCCACAAGTCTGGGTGGGTGCTCCTGAAGACCATACGCTCTAGATTGGCTCGGTATTCTGCGGGCGTGAACTGGTCCGCGGCACGGTCTGATTTCAGAATGTTGCACGCCCTGTGGGACAGGCTGACGTTCCCCCAGACATCCAGGCCCCCAGTGGATACGGGGATAACGTGGTCGATCTCGGAGCTGCGAGGATCCAGACCGCGTAGCTCCAGGTCAACGGGTCCCTGGCATAGCCAGCAAATTCCCTTGTCAAAGTAATACAGATCCGTTACTGCAGTACGGCGCGTTTTCATGAGCGGTATCTCTGCTCGCGAGGCCCGTCTCGAATCTAATTTTCACTCAAGCTCATTCCTTGGGCCGCCAGTTGTCTGTAAACCGGGAGCCGTCCCACCAGCGGAGCCAGCCTTCACGTCCGGGGTCGTCTGCCCAGAAGGCCGGTCCTTGAGCGGTCGGCCGTGGCAAGGGAAATGCAGCCCGTCTGGAATGGCTTCGAAGCAATAGCCCGAGGGTGAGGGCGCCGACAGCCAGAATCGCTAGGATCGCCATAATAGCCGTCATCTTTGCGGCATAGTTGGTGCACGCACCAGCGGTGAAGGTGTCTGCCAGAGACTCCACGAAAGTGGTGCCGCCTGTCATCCGGGTAAGCGCGGATGGGCAGATCGTGTAGCCCGAATTTGTGTAGGGTATGAGGCCGACGATAAGCGTAGCGGCTCCGAGGACGGCCGCGGATACGAAACTGGTAATTACTTTTGCATTCACAATAGGTCCCCGCACTTCATTGGATCCCCCCCATTTTGAAATGAAGTTACGCCCAGCAATCTGCGACGGACGCCGCAAGTTGCTGTAGTGCTTCTAGGCTTCGTCCTGATAAATCGCCCAGTATGCGACGGCATTGGTGTTGATGCAGATCTGGACCGTAGTGGGCACTTCGGGCAGGTATGCGGGCAGTTTCACAAACGGCTTGGTTGAGAGGTCCATTTTCAACTGTTCGACATCCTGGGTGTCAAGCAAGCGAAGTGGCTCCGAATGCGTATTCAGTACGAGGTATTGTGACATGTGCATAGCCTTCCACCGCCGGCCCCGAAATGGAAGCGACTGGGCACCCACACGCGCGGCGCCACAGCGGCAGTTCATCTCATTTTCGGATCAGGCCGGTCCGGACGCATGAAATCCACGCCGTGGCGGGGAG
Organism: Arthrobacter sp. Hiyo1; assembly: GCF_001263615.2. Taxonomy (NCBI): domain Bacteria; kingdom Bacillati; phylum Actinomycetota; class Actinomycetes; order Micrococcales; family Micrococcaceae; genus Arthrobacter; species Arthrobacter sp. Hiyo1. The sequence continues at coordinate 232,042 of NZ_DF952468.1, forward strand.
TCAAAATGGAGAAAGCCCACAGCATCAGTCTGCGGGCTTTCTCGTTCGATCAGATTGATTTAGAGCGTGTTGATCCACGCCGCTCGGTTGGAGAAGAATGAGACGGTGGGCTGGTAGAGCACCACGTACTGGCCGGGTGCCCTGCTTGTTATCAAAGCAGACTGTCGCCTTTGCCAGGCAATGCCCCCCAGTATTTGCGGATCGACGAGAAGGCGGCCGGTTACTTCAGCCCCACCTGGTCGGCGGCGTACCCGGCCTGCGTATCGGTGAACTGGTTGCCGGCAGCGCTGGTTAGCTGGGCGATCAGGCTCTGGCGTGAGAAACCCATGCCTGAGGACATGTAGCCCTTCGCTGCCTTGACGGCCTCCGCATTCCAGTCCGCACCAGAGTTGGCGACGGCGGACTCAGCCTGCGGCGCCGTGAACTCGTTACCGGCACTCGAGGTGAGTTGCTTGGTAAGGGAAGCCTGCGAGAATCCCATACCTGAGGTCAGATAGCCTTTCGCCGCTTTGAGGGCCTGCGCGTTCCAGTCTGCCCCGGCGTTATCAACAGCCACTGGGCATCGGCCTGCGCGAAACCGTTACCGGCACTCGAGGTGAGTTGCTTAGTAAGCGAAGCCTGCGAGAAACCTATGCCGGAATCCAGGTAGCCTTTTGCTGCGGCCAGCGCCTGCAGTTGGGCTGCGGTCCCGCTCTGCGCAGCGGGGCTAGCGGCTTGTGTACTCGCCGCCGAGGTGGCCGGAGCGCTCGTCGCGGCGGCGTCCTTCTTACCGGAGTTTGCAGCAATCGCGATGATGATGATGATGACCACAAGAATCATCAGGAGAATGAAACGCTTCTTTTTGAACCACGGACGTGATGCCTTGCGATAGGCCTTGTCTGCTGCGGCTTGGGCCTTCGCGTTACTTTTGACGTCGGGTTGAGTGTTTTCTCGTGTCATTGCGGATCCTGTCTAGAGTGCTTCTTGCATGCGAGCGGAGGACTTGTCCCTGGGCAATGACGCCGGGGTTGCAACCCGAGGCGTGCTGGACGGCGCTCCGGCGGCGCTCTGCCCGCAACCAGCCATCAAAAGCGAGGACAGAGCTAGGGGGTCTTTTCATCGGTTCCCCCCAATTGAAGGCCGGGCCTCCCGGTGTCTTACCGGATTGATTCGGACAATAGCACTCGGTGGACATCCGGGTGCCCTTCGAAATCAAAACGTGATCCTCAAACACCGATGTCACTGGGGCCGTGGCCGCCCTGCCTCGTCACCTTTCGGCGCGGCCTTGGATCCCGACGTAGATGGGAATGGCGACTCGGCTGCGCAGGCCGTCCCGGGTTTCTCCTTCGCATGAAGTGGATCCGGCAGCGCTGCCAGGCCGGCGCCCTGGAACACCGTATCGATGGCTTTCTTCAACCCGGTGTGCGCGTCGGAGATGACCAGCTTCACGCCGTCCAGCCCACGGGTCTTCAACGACCGTAGGAACGCGGTCCAGAAACCCTCGTTCTCGCTGTCGCCGACGTCGAAGCCAAGGACTTCCCGCCGCCCGTCGGCGCGACCCCGAACGCGACCACGACCTCTTGGGACACGACCCGGTGATTCACCCGGGCCTTGCAGTAGGTGGCGTCCAGGAAAACATACGGGTACTCCGTCGACGTCCGCGCCCAGCGCCTTGACCAGGTCATCGACCTTGCGGGTGGAGACCCCGTGCAGGTAGGCCTCCATCACGACGGCGTACAAGGCCTGGTCCACGCGCCGGCGTCGCTCCAGCAGGGCCGGAAGAACGACCCGGTCCGCAGCTTGGGGATCTCCAGGTTCAGGTCCCCGGCCGTGGTGCTCAACGTCCGGTGCCGGGTCCCGTTGCGCTGGGTAGTGCGTTCATCGGTGCGCTCGGACGGGGCGGCGCCGATGAACGCGGTCGCCTCCGCTTCGATGAGCTGCTGATACAGCGATTCGGCCGCGGAACGAATCCGGTCCGAGACATCAGTGAGTTTCAGTTGGCCAAGCAGGTCAAGCAGGGCAGACTGTTCTAGAGTCATCGTGTGTTTGTGTCTTTCCGTGAGTTCTTTGATCGGTACTCACTGACCATCGGACGATGGCTCACGACGTTGCCGGGCAACGCGCTACCGCGGCAGAACTACACCACTCCACGGGACGCAACCATCGATCTGCTGAGGGCTGGCCAATCCACTGCGGACACTGGCTACACCCCTATCCCGGTCGGTACGGGTGTTTCCTGGCATAGGCGCGGAGTTCCGTGGCTCCGTGCGGCAATCGATCTTCGGTCGCGATGCGGAACGTGCTCCAGTTCTATCCATAGCGCGCCGGCCACCCGAGCTGTGCGAGACCCAACGTTTACCCAACGAAAACGACGGAATCCAATGAAAGTAGAGGAAGGCGCGGCGCTGGAGAGCGGCCTCGTTGAGGGCGGAATCACGGGGCTTTCGAGGTCCAACGGAAATTGATGAAAACGCCCGCCCGCTAATCGTGAGGTCGGGAGATCGAGCCTCCCCACCGCTACCAAGTAAAACCCCCGGAATCCGCGAGATTCCGGGGGTTTTTCGTTTTCGGCGCTAGCTGATGGACGCCAAGGTGTAACCACTCCCGCGGCGCACACCAAACAACGGCCTCCGCGCGTTTGGAGCCCCCGCCCCTGCATCTTAGGCCGGCCGGGCCCGGTGTTGGTCCAAGTGAATTAGAGGAGAAATCTGGGCGGTAGCCACAAGGCCACTGGGTGCTTGCCGTAAAGATTTCGCAAAGATCGTGACGAAATGGCGCTACTTGCCGATAGTTTCGGACGCGCCGCCATCTGAGGTTTCCCCCAATTCTCGGGTGGTGCGCATCTAGAAAGATGGCCCGCCGCCTGTGGTTCCCCCAATTCTCAGGCGGCGGCGCCCTTCGAAGATGTCCAAGTCCTATGCACGGAACTCAACGTGGGTACGGCGCGTCGTAACTCGCGATCACCCTCGAACTTACTCGTCTATTTAGGAGATCCATTGTCGTACCAGCAGCAACAAACCACCCAGTTTGGCAGCGCCATTCCGCTTTGGGCCCCGTACTATGGTGCACCGATCGGCGAGGCAGCAAGCCGGTTCTTCAAGAAGTACGCCACGTTCACCGGCCGGGCCAGCCGTAGCGAGTACTGGTGGTGGACCCTCATCTCGGTTGTCGTCACCACCGTGCTGAACATCGTCATGTCCGTAGCTGGCTCCGCGGGTGCCACCGTCAATGACTCCGGAGCTATGGTCCCGGGTCCCGGGGCGATGGTCGGCGTCATCCTCCTGGTCATCTGGGGTCTGGCAGTCATCGTCCCGTCTCTGGCCCTCACTGTCCGCCGCCTCCACGATGTGAACTTCAGTGGCTGGATGATCTTGATCGGCCTCGTCCCGTTCCTCGGTGGACTGGCGCTGCTCGTCTTCACGATCCTGCCGTCCAAGCCGGAAGGCCAGCGGTTCGACGTCCCCGCCTAGCTCCAAATCACAGGACAACCTGAAGGGTCATCGGCCGTGATGCCGGTGGCCCTTCAGTGTCTTCCTCGATTGAGTTTCCTGCCAGGCAGCGACGAACGAAACCCATTGGGTGGGCGTGCAGGGCGCAGCGGCCGGCGCGTCATCGCGCGATACTGGCCCGCATCTCCCGCGCACGGAAGGGCTTGGTGATGAAGTCGTCCGCTCCGGAGCCCATCCGTCGGCCAGTGAAGCCTGCCCTGTGCCTTCGCGAAGCCCGCAAGTTTGCTGGGCACTTGCCGTAAAGATTTCGTAAAGATCCTGCTGAAAAGCTGAGAGCGCGCGCAGCCTGCCGATAGTTTTTAGAAGCGCCGCCACTTGGGTGTCCCCCAATCCTCAGGTGGCGGCGCTTCTTGAAGATCACGGCCAGGGCCTCAGTTACCTGAGCAAAACAGATTCTTCCATAAGCATGTGGCGCCTGGTTGGCGCGCGAGCTGACAGTCTTAGTGAAATCTTGATCTTTTCTTAGTGTTTCCTTGAGGTTCACCCTGTAGTGGGCCGGTTTCGTCTGTCGGCCATCTCAAGCTACGATCAGGAGGTTGTCCGGACCGAAAGGCATCCCTGCTCGTGGATTTTGGCCGCTTTCTCATTGACCTTGTGGTCTTCGTTGGCATCACAGTTGTGCTGATGTGCTCGCTCCACCTGCTCGTGCTGTGGCGCTCGAAGCGGAAGTACAGGAAGCTCTCGCGCCCGGAGCCACGGGCACTTCCGGGCCACGATGCCGGAGCCCGTCCGGAAAGGCGAGGTCCGGCACGCATTCGCGACCAACCGGCGACTGTCAGTGGCGGCCAAAGGCCATGACAATGGCTACTATCGCCGCGACGACCAGCACCGTCGCAACCCAGATCCATTGTTGTCCGTCCAAGTTCGCCCCAATCTCAGGTCTTGATCCAGTCTCCCAAACCGGAGGTTGTTGAGCGAGGTCTTGTGGGGAAGATCGAAAGCCCACCCTTGCAGAAGCAGGCCGAAGCGTTCAGCTTCCGGCCTGCTTTTTCAGCCAGGAAGGGAGTCCGGGTGCCTCCCTTCCTGACCTTCTTTGAGAAGCGATCCCGCGCAACACCCCGACGACACGCCCTCTACGGGGCCTTCTAAAATTCAAAGAGGGTCAGGAAGGGCGCTCGCCCAGCCCGCGCCGACGGGAGCGCCCTTAGTTCAGCGCGATGACCAGCATCTGGTTGGTGCCCGGGATGCACGTCTGCAGTATCGCCCGGGGGAAGCCGCCGAATACTGCTGCGACGTTGTTTGTCGTCCCGCCTTGGGGCACCTGGCCGCGAGCTGTCACGGTGTATGTGCCGTAACCGGGAATGCTCACCGTCTCGCCGACGCCGATACCCGAGAATCGTGCCCACCCGCCGCAGAAATCATGTTCTGTAATGAAAAGCGAATAGGCGTCCGTCGGAGTGAAATGGATCGGGCCTATGCAACTGTCCACAGCCGCCTGGCCGCCGGAGCCCGCAACATAGATGGTCCGCACCGCCGGAGCCGGAGCCGGAGCCG
>NZ_DF952468.1:237446-240465 GCF_001263615.2 Arthrobacter sp. Hiyo1
GTGCGGCAATCCCGGCTCCCGAACCGACGTGCGTGGCGTTTGCGGCGCTCGCGCCTGGGGCAAGGACCTGTGTGTAGTTCTGCATCGTCACGGCCGCAATGGCGACCACCGCGACAATTGCCCAAGTGGCTATTGATGCCTTGTACCTGGTGACAGTTCTTACCCCCGCGGATATCAGGGCGAGGACGCTGCCTCCACTGATCCCGCCGTGTCTGTACTCCTGCTGATACATGTCGAATCCCCGTAGCTCATCGTTTCTGGGGCCGGCCGGTTGGCGGCCCCGGGAAGTGATACGCAGGCGCAGGGGATGGCGCTCGTTGAGACCCTTTTGCTTAAATGCGCAGCACTGAGGAAGCCCTCATTTCCGCCCATTTCGAATAGATCCATCAACGGGATGTAACCCGGTTATTTGGATAAGTCCATCAATGAGATTTATGAAATGAGGTATTCCTTTTCCTGCTGCAGGTGATTTGAGTGTAGGAATGGGTAATTCGCTCCACACGAGTGGGTGCCACTTGCTTTTATTTCCGGCTGGCCACCAAACACTCGCAAGTCTTCTTCGGCGTCGGGAGGGGTGCCCCCAAGGCCCGGACTTCCGGACTTCCGGCCAGGGTGGCGATTTTGTTTAAACTAAGTCTACTTAGTAATTAGTAGTCAGATTTGTCCGGAGAACTGACGAATTCAGCAATGGGCTCCGCAAATGCGGAGCGGCGATTTTCCGGGAATTCATCCACCGTCTGCGGGCGGGCTTGGCCACTGCGCTTGACCACTGCGACAGAATGGGTCCATGAGTCGAATCGCAATCATCGGCGGCCACGGCAAGGTGGCCTTGCACCTGTCCCGCATCCTGAGCAACGAAGGTCACGCGGTCACTTCCTTTATCCGCAATCCGGAACACGCGCCCGAGGTCGAAGTGACGGGTGCGGCCCCGGTGGTGCTCGACGTCGAGAATTCGACGACGGCGGAGATCGCGTCGGCGCTTGACGGCCACGACGCCGTGGTGTGGTCCGCCGGGGCAGGCGGAGGCAATCCGGAACGTACCTATGCCGTAGACAGGGATGCCGCCATCCGCTCGATGGATGCCGCGGCACAATCCGGCATCACCCGCTATGTGATGGTGTCCTACTTCGGCGCAGGACCCAGCCACGGCGTTCCCGAGGACAACAGCTTCTACGCCTACGCGGAGGCCAAAGCCGCGGCGGACGAGTACCTGCGCGCTACTGATCTCGACTGGACGATCCTTGGCCCGGGTGCGCTGACCAGCAATCCGGGGTCTGCGCTCATTGAGGTAAGCCCCGCGGACCCGAGTACCGGGACGGAAACTTCACGGGCCAATGTTGCCTTGGTGGCTGCCGCCGTCTTGGAACTGCCAGAGACTGTCCGCCGCACCATCGAGTTCAGGGACGGCTCAATGCCCGTGGTGGAGGCTCTCACCGCGTCCTAACCGCGCCCCGCCGGGATATGTTGGTAGGGCTAGTCCCTCGGCAGGCGCCCGGGACGCCGCCGTTACGACGTCTGGGGAAATCGGGAACATGGACCAGTTGGCACTCATTGTTGGACTGCTTCTTGCAACGGTCGTGGCCGTGGGCCTGGGGGACCGCTTGCGGCTCCCGTACCCGGTGCTGATGCTCTTGCTGGCTGCGGCTATGACCTTCATTCCGGGCTTCCCGGACTTTGATCTTGCGCCTGAACTGATCCTCCCGATCTTCCTTCCGCCGCTGCTGTTCGCAACCGCCCAGAAGAGTTCCTGGGCCGTCTTCCGGGTCCGGTGGCGGACGCTTCTGCTCATGGCTGTGGCGCTCGTCGTGGTATCGACGGCGGTTGTTGCCGGTGCCGCGTGGCTCATGATTCCGGGGATCGGCATTCCTGCGGCGATCGCACTCGGTGCCATGGTGGCCCCGCCGGACCCCGTCGCGGTTGAATCCGTTGCCGGACGCGTCCACATGCCGCGCAGGCTCATCACCGTGCTGCAGAGCGAGGGCTTGTTCAACGACGCCGCCGCGATCGTGATCTTCCAGGCCGCGGTGGCGGCGACGGTTTCCGGCACCAAGCTGGGTGCCGGCGTCGTGCTCCAATTCGTCATCGGTGCTGCCTTGGCCGTCATTGTCGGCATTGCGATGGGCTGGTTGACGAGGCTCATCACCCAGCTGGTCACCTCCATGGTGGCCCGCAGCGCCGTAACCCTGGTGATTCCCTTCGCTGCCTACATCCTTGCGGAAGAGCTGCACGCCTCCGGGGTGATCGCCGTCGTCGTCACCGCCCTCGAAACGCAGCGGCACGCGCGTCCCAGGACGCCGCCGAGCGCGTCACCCGCACCGCCTTCTGGGACGTGGTGGAACTTCTCGCCACGGGCCTGGCGTTCGGCCTTGTGGGGCTGGAGATCCGGCATGTGATCCGGGACGAAGGGGCGGCCATATATGGCATGATCGGCCCCGCCGTGGCGGTGTGCGTGCTCGTGTTCGTTGTCCGCTTCGCTTGGCTCGGGCTTTTGGCAATCTCGGCCCGCAAGCGGAAAAACCTGCTGCAGCCGGCCTCGCCCAAGGAGGTCCTGATCCTGACGTGGTGCGGCATGCGCGGCCTCGCGACGCTGGCCCTCGCCTTGGCCCTTCCTCTGACTATCGCAGAGGGCAGCGACTTCCCTGCCCGCCACGAGATCCTGGTCATCGCCTGCGCGGTACTGCTGGCCACCCTGGTGCTGCCGGGGCTGACCCTTCCGTGGCTCATGCGCGTGCTCAAGGCATCCGAAGACGGTTCGCACGAAAAGGATGCCGCGCGGCTCCTGGCCAAGCGCGCCCAGACCGCCGCCATCTCCGCACTGAAGGAACACGATCTGATGAAGGAGTTGCCGGCGGACAAGGTGGCCCTCGTCAAGGAAAAGATGACCCGCCTGCATGCCGAGTTGCTTGACGGGACATTGAAGAACGAGTCGGACGCCGAAAAGCGACAGCGCGGCAGGGAACTGGCGATCGCGGTCCAGACCATCGCCCTCGACGCCGCGCGCCAGGAAGTGGTCGCCGCG
>NZ_DF952468.1:241746-243560 GCF_001263615.2 Arthrobacter sp. Hiyo1
GCCCCCGGCAGTACCGTGCAGCAAACGGCCGGATTCCACCAGGCCCGCACCGAAACGCTCCCCGGCCAGGAGTACGGCCAGGTCTTGGACGCCGCCGCCCGCACCGCGCCAACATTCGCCCAATGCCGCCAAGTTGGCATCGTTCTCCAGTACTACCTCCCAACCGTGGAGATCGTGCAGGGCCTTCTTCAGCCCGACGTCGAACAGGCGCCAGAACGGCTGGCTGACGAGGATGTTTCCGTCGCGGCCCACCGGGGCGGCGAGCCCCACCGTCACCGCCAGGACTTGGTCCGGCGCCACTCCGGCAGCCTCGAGGGCGAGCAGCGCGGTTTGGCTGATCACCCCGATCCGTTCCTCCGCTTCGATCTCCCTTCCGCGGAATGGCTCGCTGGCCCGACCGACCGTTCTTCCGCGCAGATCGGCCACCACCACAGTGGTCTTGAGGACGCCGACGTCGATTCCCAAGACGCAGCCGGCACTTTCGTCGAGTTCGAAGCGCCGCGCGGGGCGGCCCTTCTGGTACGCGCCGAAATCGCGCTGGTTCTCCAACTCGCGGATCCAGCCCCGGGCCATGAGGTCTTCGCACACGGAAAGGGTGGTGGCTCGGGTCAGTCCGGTAGCGTCCATCAGCTCCGAAACGGTCACTGCGTTGGAGGAACGGATGACTCCGAGCACGGTGGCCGCGTTGAAGCGCCGGAGCATCTGCGGAGTGGCAGTCGCGATATCAGGCATGGCTGTTGACCTTCTGTAGGTATGCGTCACATAATACTTGAGGTACTAAATTTAGATTCTAAATAAAAGTCCCATCCATCGAAGCGTCGACACAGAACAGGATTCCCTTTGTCCTCCACCGCCACCATGGCAACTCACAACGACTCCGAGCGCATGGCCGATCCCAACTGGTGGCGCCAAGCGGCTGTCTACCAGATCTACCCGCGCAGTTTTTCGGATGCGAACGGCGACGGACTGGGCGACATCAAGGGCATTACCGCCAAGGTTCCTTACCTGAAATCCCTCGGCATTGACGCCGTCTGGTTGAGCCCGTTCTACCCCTCGGCCCTGGCTGACGGTGGTTACGACGTCGATGACTACCGCAACGTGGACCCCAAGCTGGGCACCCTTGCAGACTTCGATGAGATGGCGGCCGCACTGCACGCTGCGGGCATCAAGCTGATCGCGGACATCGTCCCGAACCACTCCTCGGACAGGCACGAATGTTCAAGGAAGCGTTGGCGTCACCGAAGGGTTCGGCTGCCCGTGAACGCTACATCTTCCGCGACGGCCTGGGCGAGAACGGCGAGCTGCCCCCGGCGGACTGGGACTCGATTTTCGGCGGCCCGGCCTGGGAGCGCATCACCGAACCGGACGGCACCCCGGGACAGTGGTACATGCACATCTTCACCAAGGAGCAGCCGGACTTCAACTGGGACAACCCCGAGGTTCGTGAAGACTTCCTGAAGACCCTCCGCTTCTGGTCCGACCGTGGCGTGGACGGCTTCCGCATCGACGTCGCCCATGCCCTCACGAAGGACCTGCCGGAGGTCCTGCCCTCCAAGACCGAGCTGCCCAAGGAAGGCGAAAACGCCTTGGGTGAGCACCCGTTCTGGGACCGCGATGAGGTGCACGAGATCTACGCCGAGTGGCGCAAGGTCTTCAACGAGTACAACCCGCCCCGGACGGCCGTCGCCGAAGCGTGGGTCCACGCGGACCGGCGCGCCCGCTACGCCAGCCCCGAAGGACTGGGCCAGGCGTTCAACTTCGACCTCCTCCAGGCCGATTTCGACGCCGAACAGTTCCGCACGATTATCACCAAG
>NZ_DF952468.1:243799-250187 GCF_001263615.2 Arthrobacter sp. Hiyo1
CTCATGTTCGCACTGCCGGGTTCCGCGTACCTGTACCAGGGCGAAGAACTTGGCCTGCAGGAAGTCGGCGACATCGCGGCCGGCCAGCGCCAGGACCCCGCGTTCTTCCGCAACCCGGGAGTGGACGTCGGCCGGGACGGCTGCCGTGTCCCGCTGCCGTGGACCAGCGAAGGTTCCTCGTTCGGTTTCGGCGAGGGACATGCCCACTTGCCGCAGCCTGAATGGTTCGCGGGCTACGCAGTGGAGGCGCAGGACAACGTTCCCGGTTCCACGCTCGAGCTGTACCGCAAGGCCCTGGAACTGCGTTCGGAACTGCGGGCGGCCGAGGACCTTGAATGGATCCCCTCCGGCAACGAGTCGGTGCTGCACTTCGCGCGGCCCAACGGCTGGCAGTCGGTGACGAACTTCGGCACCGAGCCGGTGGCACTTCCGGAAGGCACCGTCGTCGTGAGCAGCGCACCGCTCGACGGCGGCAAGCTCCCGGCAAACACGACCGCCTGGATCGTCTAACCCGCTAACCCGCACCCCCCTACCCAACTGGCCCGCAGTTAACGTCGTTTTGAAGGCTGTAAACGACAACAACTGCGGGCCAGTTGCACGTGAAAGAGTTGGAAAATGACTGCACAAAGTGAAACAGCCGCGGGCCGGCTCATCTACGGCTGCATGGGCCTTGGAGGTCCCTGGGAGGGCAGCGAATACGCAGCTGCCGAGATCGAGCGGGCCGCGGCCGCGATCGAGGCCGCCATGGGCATCGGGATCACCCTGTTCGACCACGCCGACATCTACCGCAGCGGCAAGTCCGAGGCCGTCTTCGGTGAAGTCCTGGCTCAGACGCCGGGGCTGCGGGATAAGATCCAGCTCCAGACCAAGTGCGGAATCCGGCTAAGCCGGCCTGGGGTCGACGGACACTACGACCTCAGCAAGGACGCCATCCTGGAGCGGGTCAATGGAAGCCTGGACCGGCTGAGGACCGACTACGTCGACGTGCTGCTTCTCCACCGCCCCGACCCCCTGATGGAACCCGCGGAGGTGGCGTCCGCCGTCGGGCAACTCATGGCGGAAGGCAAGGTGCGGCAATTGGGCGTGTCCAACATGTCGGGCGCGCAGATCGCTTTCCTGCAGGACCGGCTGGAGGTGCCGATCGTGGCCAACCAGCTGGAAATGAGCCTGCACCGGCGGGCATGGCTCGAGAGCACGGTCCTGGTCAACCATGACGATGCCCTTGGCTACAGTTTCCCGCACGGCACTTTGGAACACTGCGTCGCGCAGGGGATTGAGCTGCAGGCCTACGGTTCCCTCGCCCAGGGCCGGTACACGGGCTCGACGCCGGATGCCCCGACTGCCGCGGACGCTGCGACTTCCGCTCTTGTCGCCGAGCTTGCGGAAGCAAAGGGTGTCACTCCCGAGGCCGTGTTGTTGGGGTGGCTCATGAAGCATCCGGCACGCATTTCCCCGGTGCTCGGCAGTTCCAACCCGGCGCGGATCGCTGCCTGCGCGGACGCTGCCGCCGTTGCCGCAGCCATGACGCGCGCCGAGTGGTATGGCCTGTGGGTGGCTGCGCGGGGCAGCAAGCTCCCCTAAAGCGCGTTAAACCCAACTAGCTCGCATTAGATGTCGTTATGAGCCCTGAAAACGACATTAAATGCGAGCTAGTTGGCTAAGGCAGCTACAACAGCACATGCGTGCTACTACAGCGGCGCGACAACTGAGTAGGTGCTCGAGTCACCTTGGATCGACTGGCTCGGCTTGCCGTCCACGCCCACCGGGATGTCGCCGGCGATAGTCACTCGGTTGAGCTTGCGCGGCTGGCCGTCGTAGTTGTCCGGCGCGTAGTGCTGGGTGATGCGGTTGTCGAAGAGCACCAGCTGGTTCGGCTCCCAGTTCACGCGCACCACGTTCTCCGGACGGGTGACGTAAGCCTGGAGCAAGCGGATGATGTCCTTCGACTCGGTGTTGGACAGCCCCACGATCCGAAGGCGCTGCGCGAAGCCCCCAATGAACAATCCGCGCTCCCCGGTCAGGGGATGGACACGCACCACGGGGTGGGCGGTTTCGAACTTGATTCGGGTGAATTCCTTGCGGCGCTCATCGGCGTTCTCATGTTCCAGGTTCTTCGGCACCGAGTAGTCGTAGTCGTTGGTGTGGATGGCCCAGAGCGTGTCCGCGAAGCTCCGGAGCTCGTCCGGCAAGTCTGCGTACGCTCCCGCCGAAGAAGCAATCAGGGTTTCGCCTCCATAGGACGGAAGATCGATGCTGCGCAGAGTGGAAGCCTGCGGCGGGTTGACCACGAATGTGACGTCGGTGTGCCAATTGTTGGCGGAACCGTTCTCGCTGTCCACGGGCAGGACGTTCTCTTCGCCCTCCACGGAGGCCACGGTCGGATGGGCGGTAGTGAGCGGGCCGAAATGGCTGGCGAATTTCACCTGGGCCTCGTCGCTGAGAATGTTGGCCTCCCGGAAAACGAGGGCCTTGTGTTCGTTGAGCGCGGCCCGGATCTGCCCCACGGTTTCCGGGGAGAGATCGCCGCTAAGGTCGAAGCCGCGGATTTCGGCGCCGATCCGGGATCCGAGCTTGGCGAATTCGAGTTTGGTTTCGGTAATGATGGACATTTTTGTTCCTTTTCTGTGGTGACTTGGTTGTGACTAGATGGATGGATTGACGGTCAGGACCCGCTCCCGACGGCGGTCCGCCAGCGGGAGAAATGCCGTTCCAGGGCTACAAGGAGGAAATTCACGGCCAAGCCCAGAAGGGACACCGTGAGGATGCCGGCGTACATGTCCGGGATGAGGAAACTGCTCTGGGCATTCACGATCAGGTAACCGAGCCCGGCCTTCGCCCCCACCATTTCCGCGGCGATCAACACCAGGATGGACGCCGTGCCGGCCATGCGGATTCCCGTGAAAATGGTGGGCACCGCAGAAGGCAGGATCACTTTGCGGAAGAGCGAAAGGCTTGAGAGGCCGAGCGACTTCGCGGCCCGGATGAGCAGCGGGTCCACCGTCTTCACCCCGGCGATCGTGTTCAGCAGGACCGGAAAGAACGCCGCGTAGGCCACGATGCTGATCTTGGACTCCTCGCCGATCCCCAGCAGCAGCGTGAACACAGGCAGCAGGGCAAGCGCGGCTGTGTTCCGGAACAGTTCCAGGAGCGGGTTCAGCACCGCATTGAGCCGCCCGTACCAGGCGATCAGCAAACCGAGAGTAACGCCAGCCACGAGGGCTGCGCCGAATCCCGTCACCGAACGGGTGAGGCTCGCGGCCAAATGCCCCTGGATGGTGCCGGATTCGAACAGCTTCCCCCATGCTTCCAGGACCACATGCAATGGCGGCAGGAATACCCGGGTCGAGGGGCTGGCCAGAAATGTCGGCCCCAGTTCCCAGAGAGCCAAGAAGGCGATGATCCCCGCGGCCTTCCACAGGCCGGAACCGGCGCGGGCGGCTGCGGTCCGCACAAAGGCGAGAGTCGCCGTCGTGCTCAGACGCCCCGCCTCAACGGAACCGGAGTGCCCGACGGCGGGAGCTTGCTTGGGTGCGGCGCTCGCCGCGGGCTGTTGCGTGAGAGTCGTGGTCATCAGGCCGCGCTCCTTTCGAGAGTTGTTCCAGGGACTTCATCCGGGGCCGTGCCGTCGGGCAGGATCTTGCGATGGCCGGCATCCTGGGCAAGGCGGACTTCGTCGTGCAACAGGGTCCAGACCTTGTGCCGCTGTTCGACGAAGGCGGGGTGCGAGCGGATGTCGTCCTCGCCGTCGCGGTCCGGGATGTCCACGTCCACGATTTGCTTGAGCTGTCCGGGCCGGGCGCTGAGGACGGCGACGCGCTGCCCCAGGTACACGGCCTCGTCGATGCCGTGGGTGATGAAGACGATTGTCTTGCCCGTGGCCCGCCAGATCCGCAGGAGTTCGTCCTGGAGTTGTTCACGCGTCTGGGCGTCCAAGGCGGCGAAGGGTTCATCCATGAGGAGCACATCGGGCTCGTAGGCGAGGCTCCGGGCAATGGCCACCCTCTGCTTCATGCCGCCCGAAAGCTCATGCGGGAAACGGTCCTCGAAGCCGGCCAAGCCAACCAGCTTGAGGTATTCCCTTGCTTTGGCGGCACGTTCGCGGCGGTTGAGCTTGCGGCCGTCGGTTCCCTTGCCTTCGAGTCCGATCGACACGTTGGCCGACGCCGTGCGCCAGGGGAAGAGTGCGTACTGCTGGAAAACCACGGCACGGTCCTTTCCGGGTCCCGTCACTGGCTGGCCGTCCACCAATACCTCGCCGGAGGTGGGCGTGGACAGGCCAGCCAGGAGGTCCAGCAAGGTGGTCTTGCCGGAACCGCTGGGCCCCACCAAGGTGAGGAATTCGCCGTCGCGCACGTCCAAGCTGAGGGAACTAATGGCGGTCAGTGTGGTGGGCTCTTTCGCGCCTGGCTTGCCTGTCGCGCCGGCCCTGCCGCCTTTTCCGGGGCGGACGGTGAATTGCTTGGTGACATTTCGGAGGCTGATTTTGGCGGTCATCACTATCTTCGCGGTACTTGGGGTTGGGGCGCTTGCTGCGAGATCGTTGAATTTGTTGGTGTAGTACTTCGACGGTGTGAGGTCGTTCTTGACGATCCCCGAGCTCTTCAGCCACGCGGACCAGCGCGTGAAGTCCTCGTCCTTGATCACGCCGTTGTCGGGGACGCCAGGGCTCTTCCAGTACTGCAGGTTCGCGGTGCTCTCATTGCGTCCGCGGGCGCGATGATCTTCTTGAAGCGCGCGATCACTTGGTCGCGCGGCGTCTCGGTCTCCCACTTGATGGCCTTGGCCACGCCCGTAGCGAAGATCCGGGCTGTGTTGGGGTTCTTGGCGATGAAGTCGTTGCGGAGCACGTACTGTCCGCCGGCAAAGGTGCCGAAGAGTTCATAGTCGTTGAAGAGCGAGCGCAGTCCACCGGCGGCAACGGCATGGTCCTGCAGGACCCCGCCCAAGCTTCCAACATCAACCTGGCCGCGGCGTACGGCTTCTTCGGTGTCGTTGGGCGCGAGCACTACCAGCTGTACCTGCTTGATTTCGTCCTGACTGAGGCCGTTCTTGCTGAGGTAGGTGTTGATGACGGCTTCCGAATGTGCGCCCAGGGTGTTGACGGCGATCTTCTTGCCGATGAGGTCCCTGGCAGTCTTGATGGCGCTGTCCGCCTTGACGTAGAAGCCGTTGAACGTCTTGGCATCTTCGCCGTAATAGTTCACGACGGCGGTCACGGGAGCCCCTGCCTCGATCAGCTTCACGACGGCCCCGGCGAACGCGCCGCCGAAGTCGGTCTGGTTGGTGGCAGCCGACTGGATGTCCTGGGGGCCGCTGGTGGTGTTGCCTACCCAGTTGAGTTTGATGTCGCCCAGGTAACCGAGGTCCGCCGCCAGTTCAGGGAGGCCGACGTTGTTGGCCGAGCCTTGGTAGCGGAGTTCTTTGACTTCTGCTTGACCGGCTGTTTGGTCTCCCGCTTGGGCATTGCCGCCGCAGCCGGTCACCGTCAGCGCAAGTACGACGGCGGCCGCGACGCTTAGCAGGGGCTGGTGCAGTTTCATGGGAGCTACTTTCTGGGGAGTGGAATTCGTGGGTCCGGACCTGTTCTGGAATAGACCGAACTGCCGGTGGGAACGATGTAAGCGCATGTCCACTGGTCAGGGGAAGCCCGGCAGTAACCCTCGGAAACGCCGGGAAACCGAGGGCAATCCGGCGAAATCCCCGCGCAACTCCGGGCAACAGGGGGACACATTTCGCCCTGCGTGGCTGGGTTGAGCTGGTTTGAGCTGGTTTGAGCTGCGGGCTCCCCAAAGCGCGCCAAACCCAACTAACTCGCATTAGATGTCGTTTTGACGGCTCATAAGGACAACAACTGCGAGTTAGTTGGGGGCGGGGCCTCCTGTCACAATCGTTTTGTTCGTATTGATGCTCACACCGGTGCCCGATTCTTAGCGTTCCCGGCGGCTGGCCGGATACGGTAGATACATGACGTCTAGCACCGCCGCCGAGTCCATTCGGTCCACCCGCAACATTCCCGCCGAGATTGCACGCTCCTGGCTCCTCGTGAACGCCATGAAGACGGAGCTTTTCGACCAGTCGGCCTCATCGCGTGCGGACGCCATCATCCTTGACATCGAAGACGCCGTGGACCCGTCCCAGAAGGACATTGCCCGCGAGAACGTCATCAACTGGCTGACCGCCGGCGGCCAGGCATGGGTCCGCATCAACGACGCCACGAGCCCGTTCTGGGCCGATGACCTCGCCGGACTGCGTGGCACGCCCGGCCTGCTGGGCGTCATGCTGGCCAAGACGGAGTCCGCGGACCAGGTCACCGAGTCCTTCCACCGCATGGACGGCAAGACCCCGGTCATCCCGCTCGTGGAGTCGGCCCTCGGAATCGAGGAAGCCA
>NZ_DF952468.1:251080-254812 GCF_001263615.2 Arthrobacter sp. Hiyo1
ACCTGCCGGGCCCCATCGACGGCCCAACCGTCGGCACCAACCATCCGATCCTGCGCGAGCAGACCGGCATTACGGTGACCATGGGCATGACCGGCAAGCTCTGCCTGGCCATCGACCAGACCACGGTCATCAACGAGGTCATCAGCCCGACGCCGTCGGACGTCGCTTGGGCCACCGACTTCATGAACGACTTCGAAGCCAACGGCAGGGTCATCCGCGACGGCTCCGACCTCCCGCGCCTGGGCCGCGCCGAAAAGATCATGAAGCTTGCCGTTGCCTTCGGGGTCCAGCCCTCCCTCTAAGGGCTCCCTCCGACGCTAGAGCGCCCGCCGACGCTAGCTCACTTACATCCGGTTTTTTCAGGACGCTCGCTCACTTTTGACGGCAATTCCCGAAACCCTCCTGCAGATGATCTGCGCGAGCGTTGGTGGATTGGCGGCCATAGGTGAGCGGGCGTCCGCCCGCAACCGCTTATTTATGAGCGGGCGTCCGCACCCAACCGCTTATTTGTGAGCGGGCGTTCGTTGGTGTTGGGTCCTGACTCGACGCTTCTGACAAGTGCCCTAAACTTGGGGGGTGCTGAACGAATTCTGGGCCACGGCCTCTACCGCCTACAAGACGCTGGTTTTCAGCGCGATGGGGCTTATCGCCGTCGGGATCATCCTGACGATTATCGGCAACACCTCCCATAACCAAGGCCT
Source organism: Arthrobacter sp. Hiyo1 (assembly GCF_001263615.2). Taxonomy (NCBI): domain Bacteria; kingdom Bacillati; phylum Actinomycetota; class Actinomycetes; order Micrococcales; family Micrococcaceae; genus Arthrobacter; species Arthrobacter sp. Hiyo1. The sequence continues at coordinate 251,782 of NZ_DF952468.1, forward strand.
TGCGCTGACGTCATTGTTCGTGATCGGGCTCGGCCTGGTCCTGCATGTCGTGGGCATGGTGGTCCGCGGACAGCAGGTCCGCAAGGGCTTGAAGAAGTAGCCTGGCGGAACATGGCGATGACCAAGCATGCGGTGGTAATCGCCGGAGGAGGCCCCACAGGGTTGATGCTGGCGGGCGAACTGGCGTTGGCCGGCGTCGACGTCGCGATCGTCGAGCGACGTCCCAACCAGGATCTCGCCGGATCCCGTGCAGGCGGTTTGCACTCACGCACCATCGAGGTCCTCGATCAGCGCGGAATCGCTGATCGCTTCCTGTCCGAGGGGCAAATAGCCCAGGTCGCGGGGTTCGGCGGCGTCCGTTTCGACATCAGCGACTTTCCCACCCGGCACAACTACGGCTCGGGCTGTGGCAGAACCACATCGAGCGCATTCTGGCGGGCTGGGTCGCCGAGCTGACCGTGCCGATCTATTACGGACGCGAGGTGACCGGTTTCGCGCAGGACGCTACCGGCGTCGACGTCGAGTTGTCCGACGGCGGGCCGTTGCGCGCGGAGTACCTCGTCGGGTGCGACGGCGGCCGCAGCCTGGTCCGCAAAGCAGCCGGCATCGAGTTCCCCGGATGGGATCCGACCACCAGTGCCCTGATCGCCCAGGTCGAGATGGCCGAGCAGCCGCCCTTGGGCGTCCACACCAATCCTTTCGGTATCCACTCCTTCGGCAAGCTGGATTACAAGATTCTCGACGGCAACGTGGTCTACGCGGATGGCGGGCCCGTGGGGGTCATGGTGACCGAACAGCACATCGGACCCACCACCGAACCGACCCTCCAAGACCTGAGCAACGCGCTCATCGCCGTATGCGGGACGGATTACGGGGTCCACAGTCCTATCTGGATCTCCAGGTTCACCGATATGACCCGGCAGGCCGCAAGCTACCGCGACGGACGGGTCCTGCTCGCGGGCGACGCGTCGCACGTTCATGCGCCCGACGGCGGACAGGGCCTCAACACCGGCGTGCAGGATGCCGTGAACCTGGGATGGAAGCTGGCCCAAGTGGTCAAGGGGACATCGCCGGAAAGCCTCCTCGATAGCTACCATGCCGAGCGCCATCCGGTGGCCGCCCGCGTGCTGCGCAATACGATGGCGAGTGTCGCGCTTCGCCGCCCGGACGACCGCACGAAGGCTTTGGGCGAGGTCATGGCCGAGCTGCTCGGCATGGAGGAACCGCGCAAGCGCTTCGCCGCGATGCAATCCGGCCTCGACGTACATTACGACGTCGGCAATGGGCACCCGCTGCTCGGACGACGCATGCCCGATCTCGACCTCGTCACCGCGGACGGGCCGATTCGCGTCTTCAGCCTGCTGCACGATGCCCGGCCGGCGCTCCTCAACCTCGGCGAACCCGGCACGATCGACATCACACCCTGGGCAGACCGTGTTCAGCTGATAGATGCCACATACCTTGGTGCGTGGGAGCTTCCGGCACTTGGCGAGGCCAGTCCTCCTGCCGCCGTGTTGATCCGGCCCGATGGATACGTGGCCTGGGTGGGAGACGGCACCCAAGCGGGCCTTGCCGACGCGCTCACCAGATGGTTCGGACCGCCTGCCTCGGGGTAGCGGTCCGGCTCTACGTACCGGCTCCCGGGCCGATAGGGTTGGAGCATGACTATTAACCCGGACTTGCAGGGCCGCAGCTACCCTGCCGCAGAGGTGTACGACGTCGGCCGCGAAAAGATCCGGGAGTTCGCCCGGGCCGTGAAGGCCACCCACCCCGCCCACTTCGACGTCGAAGCCGCCAAGGCCCTGGGCCACAGCGACCTCGTGGCCCCGCCGACCTTCGCAATCATCGTCGCCCAGCGGGCCGATGCCCAGCTGATCGAGGACCCCGATTCGGGGATTGACTTCAGCCGCGTGGTTCACGCCGACCAGCGCTTCACCCACCACCGCCCGATCATTGCCGGGGATCAGTTGCGGGCCGAACTGCACGTCGACGGCGTCCGCGCCATGGGCGGCGGGGCCATGATTACGACGCGTTCGGAAATCACAACGGTGGACGGCGAACGGGTCTCCACCACCACCTCGTCCATCCTGGTCCGCGGAGAGGGACAGTAACCATGAGCTTGAAACTTGAAGAACTCACCGTCGGGCAGGAAATCGGCGCCCGCAGCATCGAGGTCACGCGCCAGGACCTGGTCAAGTACGCCGGCGCGTCCGGCGACTTCAACCCGATCCACTGGAACGAGTCCTTCGCCACCGGCGTCGAACTTCCCGGAGTCATCGCCCACGGTATGTTCACCATGGGCTCCGCCGTGCAACTGGTGAGCGACTGGGCCGGCGACCCCGCCGCCGTCGTCGACTACCAGACGCGCTTCACCAAACCGGTGCTGGTCGCCGATACCACCGGTACCAGCGAGCCTGGTGCCGTGATCGAGGTCGCCGGAGTGGTGGGAGCGCTCGACGCCGAAGCCCGCACCGCGCGCATCGACCTGACCGTCACCTTCGCCGGCCAGAAGGTCCTCATGAAGTCCCAGGCCGTTGTGAAGCTCGCTTGAGCCGGCTGCAACAATCTGCACCTCGCGCCACCGCGGCGGAATTGTCGCGGTGGCGCACTGCTGTGGTGACCGCGTACGGCGCCAGTGGCCTGGCCTTCTCGTCGTGGGTGTCCCGTTTGCCGGCGATCCGCGATGGCCTGAACCTGACGCCCGGCACGGTAGGCCTCCTGCTGATGTGCATGACGGTGGCATCGTTCCTCTCCGTGTCCGCATCCGGGGTGATCGTGATCCGGCTCGGATCACGGTTGACCACGCGGATCGGCGGCGCCATGGTGGGCCTCGGCCTGGCGGTCGCCGGTTTTGGCACGTCTGTGCTGGCCAACCCGGTGGCCGTGGCGCTTGGACTCATGGTGATCGGCCTCGGAACGGCAAGCTGGAACACGGCATCGAATGTTGAAGGGGCGTCACTGGAACGCGCCCTTGAACGGCACATCATGCCCCGCCTCCACGGATCCTTCAGCCTCGGCACCGTTGCGGGCG
>NZ_DF952468.1:254837-255541 GCF_001263615.2 Arthrobacter sp. Hiyo1
CTGCGGCCGGCCTGGTGGTGGCCGTCTCCGTGGTGACAGCTGCTTCCTGGTTCCGCGCGGACATCACCCGCCATTCCACTGCACGAGGGACCCCAAAAGCCTTCAAGCCCGACAAGCCGGACACCTTCGAAGATCCCTCAACCGGCCCCTTGCCCGTCATCCAACCAGGCCAGCAGGGACCGGCCGAACCTTTGGACAGCAAGCGCATGGTGGCCCGGGCATGGCGCGAACGCCGGACCCTGCTGCTTGGATTGCTCGTCCTGGGGCTCGCCCTGGCTGAGGGCGCCGCGGGGGACTGGGTGGCCTTGGCGTTGGCCGATGGCCACGGGCAATCCGACGCTGCCGGCGCCATCGGCTATGGAATCTTCGTGACGTTTATGACCGTAGGCCGCTTTGCCGGAACCGTAGTCCTGGACCGCTTCGGCAGGGTGCCCGTGATGCGTTGGTGCTCGGCCACTGCCGTGGTGGGGTTGGCGCTCTTCGTCTTCGCCCCAGTGCCGTGGCTCGCCTTCGCGGCCCTGGCCATCTGGGGACTCGGTGCCTCTTTGGGGTTCCCCGGTGGGCATGTCCGCCGCCGCGGACGATCCGGCGCACGCAGCTGCCCGGGTATCGGTCGTCTCGACGATCGGCTACGGGGCCTTCCTTTGCGGTCCGCCGCTCTTGGGCTTGCTGGCGGAGCACTTCGGCATCCTGCATTCCTTGCT
>NZ_DF952468.1:256130-257519 GCF_001263615.2 Arthrobacter sp. Hiyo1
CGCTAGGCTTGTTCGGTGACCCAGACGATGCTTTCCGAACTGACCACGGCCGCCGTTGGCGGCCCTGCCGGCACCTTTGTGGAGGCCCGCACCGAAGGGGAAATCATCGATGCCGTCCGTTCGGCGGACGCCGCGGGCGAGAAATTGCTCATCATCGGTGGGGGATCCAACCTTCTGATCTCGGACGCCGGATACCCGGGCACTGTGCTCAAGATCGCGTCGCAAGGCTTCACCGTGAACTCGGAGGATAGTTGCGGGGGCGTGTCCGTGGTGGTCCAAGCGGGGCACAACTGGGACGCCCTCGTGGAGCACTCAGTGCTGCATGCGTGGTCCGGACTGGAAGCCCTCTCTGGCATCCCCGGAGCCACCGGCGCCACTCCTGTGCAGAATGTGGGCGCCTACGGTGCCGACGTGTCCCAGACCATCGCAGCGGTCCGTACCTGGGACCGGGAACGCAACGCCGTGCAAACCTTCACCAACTCCGAGCTTAAGTTCGGCTACCGGGACTCCATCCTCAAACAGACCACCACCGAGGGCTCACCCCGTTACGTGGTGCTGACGGTTGAATTCCAGCTGCCGCTCGGACGCATGAGCGCGCCCATCCGCTACGCGGAGCTGGCCCGGTCCCTCGGAGTCGAGGCCGGGAAGCGCGCGTATTCCAACGACGTCCGGCGCGAAGTCCTGCGGCTGCGTGCCTCCAAGGGGATGGTCCTGGACGCTTCGGACAGGGACACGTATTCCACGGGTTCCTTCTTCACCAATCCGATTGTCCCGGCCGCAGCGGCCGCATCGCTGCCCGAGGGAGCGCCGAAGTACCCGGCTGGAAACGATGGCCTCGTCAAGCTGTCGGCGGCCTGGCTGATCGACCAGGCAGGCTTCGGAAAGGGCTTCGGACTCGATCCATCCAGCGTGTCCGGGGGCCGCGCCTCGCTGTCCACCAAACACACCCTGGCCATCACCAACAGGGGAGGAGCCAGCGCGGAGGACATGGTGGCGATCGCGCGCGAGGTGCGCCGCGGCGTCGTCGAGCGCTTCGGCATTGAACTGCACACGGAACCGCTACTGATCGGCCTCGCCCTGTAGGAACCCGAGGGCTATGCGCGTCAGCGCTTTCCGCTCGGGAGGACCTTGTTGAGCAACAGGAACGTCAGCCCGCAGCTGGCGGCCCCCAAGAGGAAGATCTGGCTGAACGCTATGCTCTGCGGCGACGGACCGCCGGGCGAAATCCAGCCGGCTGCCGCGAAGCCTGCCACGCCCAGGAGCATGACGACGGCGGCGAGCAGGAAGCTGCGCACTTGATCGTTGGCGCTTGCCTGGAACCCTGATTCGGGGTCGTCAACGTGCCGATCGGACGATGGCTGGCACGCGGCAGCAAGGCCTAGGAGGAGG
>NZ_DF952468.1:258049-266072 GCF_001263615.2 Arthrobacter sp. Hiyo1
CGTCCTATGATGGGGCCATGTCAGCTTCGGCGAGATCCGGGTCACTCCCAAAGTCATGGGCAGGCTGCGCCTCGCTAGCCAGGGATTGCTTGGGGGATTCAGCAGCCCGGAGGAATGCGTCTCCACGATGGGTGCCATGCAGGCCCAGGACCTTGCCTCGGCGTTTTGGGCAGTGGGCCAGCGCGTCCCCGGTTCCGGCCTCTCGAAAGTGCTGGAAGCATTGGAGAACGGCACCGTGGTCCGGTCCTGGCCCATGAGGGGCACGCTGCACCTGGTTCCGCCGCAGGACTTGCGTTGGATCCTGGGCATCACCACGGAGCGGTCCATGCGTTCGGTTGCCGCACGGCACCGGGAACTCGGCATCGAAAAGGCAGACATCGCCGCCTGCCGGGACCTTGCCCTTGAACGCGTCGCTGGCAGCCCGGGCGCACGCGCGAGGAACTTTTCAAGATCTTCGAATCCGCGGGCCAAGTGACCGCGGCCCAACGGGGGATCCATTTGCTCTGGATCCTGTGCCAGAACGCGTGGCTGGTCCAAGGACCTCCGGCGGGGACGGCGGGCAAAGCCCTTGGACAGCAACTGTTCGTGGCTTTCGACGAGTGGATTCCGGAATCCAAGATCTTGGGGCGGGAAGAAGGGATTGCCGAATTTCTGCTCAGGTATCTGCGCAGTCACGGACCGGCCACGCTCCAAGACTTCGCGTGGTGGACCCAGATCCCCAAATCCGAGGTCCGGGCAGCCCACGAGGCTATTCGCAGCCAACTCGTTGAGCTCGTCTTTGGTGCAACGTCCTATTGGCTGTCGCCAGAGACGGCCGCATTGCTCGACGACGGCGTTCCCGGCTCGCGGACCGTCCTAGCCTTGCCGGGGTTCGATGAATTCCTGCTCGGGTATACGGACCGCAGCTTTGTCCTGCCGCCGGAGCATTTCCAGAAGGTCGTTCCGGGCGGCAACGGGGTCTTCAAACGCATGATTGTGTCTGGCGGCGAAGTGGTGGGCACCTGGTCCCGCAGCGGCACTGGCCGGACCGCCGTCGTCGTTCCCGAACCGTTCGCCCCGGAAGGCCTGACACCAGCGGCCAAACGGTCCTTCGAGCTCCAGGCCGCCAAGTACCTGCGCTTCATGGAGCGTTGAGGCACCCAACTTACTCGCAGTTGATGTCGTTATGAGCGTTCAAAACGACATCAACTGCGAGTTAGTTGGTGAAAGCAGGACTGCTAGAGGGTGCCGGTAGCGATCTTCAGCATGCGGCGCAGCGGCTCGGCAGCGCCCCAGAGGAGCTGGTCGCCCACGGTGAAGGCGCTGATGTATTCGGGGCCCATCTCGAGCTTGCGGATGCGGCCGACCGGAATCTCCAAAGTGCCGGAGGCAGCAACCGGGGTGAGGTCCGCCATGGAGGCTTCCTTGGTGTTGGGCACAACCTTGGCCCACTCGTTGTCAGCGTCCAGGAGCTTCTCGATTTCGGTGACGGACAAGTCCTCGCGCAGCTTGAGCGTCAGGGCCTGCGAGTGGGAGCGCATGGCACCGATACGGACGCAGAGCCCGTCCATGACAACGTGGTCCTTGCCCGGCTTTCCGTTGCCGGTGCCGAGGATCTTGTTGGTTTCCACCCCGGCCTTCCATTCTTCCTTTGACTGGCCGTTGCCGAGGTCGGCGTCGATCCACGGGATCAGGGAGCCGGCCAGCGGCACGCCGAACTGGGTGGCGTCGACGCCGGAGCGCTGGGTCGCCAGGACCTTGCGGTCGATTTCCAGGATCGCGGAAGCGGGATCGTCCAGTTCGCTGCTGACTTCGTTGTTGAGGGTGCCGAACTGGTTCAGCAGTTCGCGCATGTGGCGGGCACCGCCGCCCGACGCCGCCTGGTAGGTCATGGAGGTACCCCACTCGACCAGGTTGTTCTTGAAGAGGCCGCCGAGCCCCATGAGCATGCACGAGACGGTGCAGTTGCCGCCGATGTAGTCCTTCACGCCGCCGGACAGTCCGGCGTCGATGACGTCCCGGTTGATGGGGTCCAGCACGATGATGGAGTCATCGTTCATGCGCAGCGTGGACGCGGCATCGATCCAGAGCCCGTCCCAGCCGCGGCTGCGAAGCTCGCCGTGGACCTGCTTCGTGTAGTCGCCGCCCTGGGCAGTGACAATAATCGGCAGCTTGGCAAGAGTCTCAATGTCGAACGCGTTCTCGAGCTTGCCTGCGCCGTCGGCGAATGACGGCGCGGCACCTCCCGCGTTCGAGGTGGAGAAAAATACCGGGTTGATGTTGGCGAAGTCGCCCTCTTCCTGCATGCGCTGCATCAGGACGGAGCCGACCATGCCACGCCAACCGACCAGTCCAACGGACGGATTAGCTGCTGTAGTCATTGAACCAGTCTAGACTTTCGCGGCTCCCGGCCGCTGTCGGTTACGTCACGACCCAACTGACTCGCAGTTGTTGTCGTTTTGGGCGCTCAAACGACAACAAATGCGAGTTACTTGGGTGAGGCGTCGCGCTCTTCCAGCAGGGCCGCCTTGCGTGCGCGCAGGGCGTAGAACGCGCCAAAAGCGAAGACCTGGGTCACCACCACCAGGACGATGATCCCCAGGATCTTGTTGCCGCCCAGGATCATAGTGAGCCCGACGATCGCGGACAGGAGCGCGAAGAGCGGCAACAACATGTAGCCGAGCACGAACAGGGTCTCAGGTTTCTTCAGCATTCTCAGTCTTCCGTCCGGCGCCACGTGGCGATCCGGTAGTTGGTGCCGTTCTTGGAGGTCAGCCAACCATCAGCCGGCTCTGTCGACTCAAGGTTCCAGGCATCGCCGAACTCCGGCGCGAACGTGTCGCCGTCGGTGTCGGAATCGATGACCGTGACGACGGCGACATTCGCGATGTCCATGGACTGCCGGTAAATCTCGCCCCCGCCAATGATCCAGACGTTCTGGCCGCCAGGTGCGAACTGGGACTCGAGGAGCGCTGCGTCAAGCGAGGAGACGACGACGGCGCCACGTGCGTCGGGCGTGTCCGCCCAGCCGTGCTGCCGGGTCACCACGATGTTGGTGCGGCCGGGCAGGGGACGGTACTTTGCGGGGAAAGACTCCCAGGTCTTCCGGCCCATGATGACGGGATGCCCGGTTGTCAGCCGGCTGAAGTGCTGCAAATCTTCGGGAACGTGCCAAGCATGGTCCCGCCTTTGCCGATCACTCCACTGCCGGTCTGTGCCCACACGAGGCCGATTCCGTTGAGCGTTTCCGCGGCCTCCCCGGGGGAAGGCGACTCCGCGGCGGGAGTTTCCTGGGCGTTCATACCGCCACGGGCGCCTTGATCGCGGGGTGGTGCCGGTAGCCGACTACTTCGAAATCCTCGAAGGTGTAGTCGAAGATCGAGTCCGGCTTGCGGGCGAAGCGCAATTGCGGGTACTCGTAAGGCTCCCGGGAGAGCTGTTCGGTGACTTGCTCCACATGGTTGTCGTAAACGTGGACGTCCCCGCCGGTCCAGACGAAATCGCCGGGCTCGAGGCCCAGCTGCTGGGCCACCATGCAGGTCAGCAACGCGTAGGAGGCGATGTTGAAAGGAACGCCCAGGAACATGTCGGCGGAACGCTGGTACAACTGGCAGGACAGCTTGCCGTCGGCAACGTAGAACTGGAAGAACGCGTGGCACGGCGGCAACGCCATGTCCTTGATCTCGGACACGTTCCAGGCCGAAACGATGTGCCGGCGCGAATCCGGGTTGGCGGCCAGGCCCTTCATGAGCTCTGCGATCTGGTCAATGTGCCCGCCGTCGGGAGTCGGCCAGCTGCGCCACTGCACGCCGTACACCGGGCCGAGTTCGCCATCAGCGTCTGCCCACTCATCCCAGATGGTGACGCCCTGCTCTTGGAGCCACTTCACGTTCGACTCGCCGCGGAGGAACCACAAGAGTTCCAGCGCGAGGGATTTGAAGTGGACCCGCTTGGTGGTGATGAGCGGGAAACCCTGGCTTAAATCGAAACGCAGCTGGCGGCCGAAAACGCTCCGAGTGCCGGTGCCCGTGCGGTCCGACTTGTGCGTGCCGTTGGCCATGACGTCGCGCAGGAGGTCTTCATATGGGGTTGGGATGCTCACGCACCCAGCTTACTGGAGTCAGTCATCGAAGGGCTTGATCTGTTCCACGGCAACTACGCGCTGGCCGTTTCCGCGGGCCACATGGCACACGATCATCTCGCCAGGCGCCAGGTACGGATCCTGGGCCGGCAGCATCTCGTGAAGCTCGGGGCCCATCCGCTCGCCGAGCGTCTTCAGGACGGTGGGGAGTGCCGGCCTGTGGGTGCAGAGCGCAACCCCGCGTTGCTTGTCGAATAAGCCCTCGACGATCGCGGCTGTCTTCTTCGGGCTCCGCTGGTGATGGTGTTCCGTCAGGGCCTCCACAAGTTTCACCTTGGCTCCGGCTGACTTGGCGTAAGGCGCGATGGTGGACACACACCTGGCCCAGGGACTGCTCACGATCCGCAGCGGCTTCCACACGCCCAGAAGCCGTTCGACTGCCAGTGCCTGGCGCAGGCCCGTCACGGCCAGCGGCCGGCTGCCCTCTGCCTTGGTCCAGGAGGATCGCGGCTTGGCCTTGGCATGGCGCACCAGAATCAGGGGCCATGTTTCCAGCTCACCATTGAGGTGGGCCTTCGCCAACGCCTGGAGGGGGCCCACATCCGTCGGGTTGCTCAGGAAACGTGCCGCCTTGTCCGGCGCGGCCCACATGTAGGCATCCACTTCCTGGCCGTCCGGCTTGATGATGGACCCGTTGACTTGCGTCGCCCAGTAGTGCACCACCTTCAGCCCGGCCGCCACATGGTAGTGCGTCGGAGGAAGCGGAATACCGAGGGCAGCCTTGAGGCCGATCTCTTCCCTGATCTCGCGGACGGCGCACTCCGGGATGGTTTCCCCGGCGTCGAGCTTGCCCTTGGGCCAGGACCAGTCGTCGTACTTGGGCCGATGGATCAGCAGGACCTCAAGGGTGCCCTTGGTGACGCGCCAAGGAATGGCGCCGGCCGCCGTGACGGCGATCGGCTCCCCCGGATGGTCCGTCTGGTCCGCAATAGGTGTATCGCTCTTCAACTTTTCGCTGCCTACCGCCGGGCAACTGCACGTTGGCGGGACCGGGAGGCAAGCAGCCAGGACTGGATGTCCAGAAGCGGCGAGCCGTCCTCGGCCTGGTGGAACCTGGTCCAGTGGCCTTCGTTGTCGAGGTGCCAGCTGGCAGTGCCGGGGTCCATGTAACGGCGCAGCAGATCCATGACCTCGGCTGTATCTTCGCGGCTGGAGAGCTGCACCAGCGCCTCGACCCGGCGGTCGAGGTTGCGGTGCATCATGTCCGCGGAGCCGATGTAGACCACGGGATCGTTGGCATTGGCGAAAGCAAACACGCGCGAGTGCTCCAGGAAGCGGCCCAGGACCGAGCGGACCGTGATGTTCTCACTGAGTCCAGGAACTCCCGGACGCAGCGAGCAGATGCCGCGGACGATGACGTCAACCTTTACGCCGGCCTGCGATGCGCGGTAGAGGGCATCGATGGTGGCCTCGTCAACCATGGAGTTGACCTTGATCTGGACCTTGGCGGCAATTCCCGCCCGGGCGTTGCGGATCTCGGTCTCGATCCTGTCGATCAATCCGGACCGCACTGAGCGCGGCGCCACGAGGAGCCGCTTGAAGGTCGACTTCGGAGCATACCCGGAGAGCTGGTTGAAGAGCTTGGACAAGTCCTCGCCCACCTGCTCATTGGAGGTCAACAGGCCAAGGTCCTCGTAGTAGCGGGCCGTCCGCGGGTGGTAGTTGCCCGTGCCGATGTGGCAATACCTGCGGAGGCCATCCACTTCCTGGCGGACAACAAGGGACAACTTGCAGTGCGTCTTGAGTCCCACGATGCCGTACACCACGTGTACGCCGGCCTGCTCCAGTTTGCGGGCCCAGGAGATGTTGGCCTGCTCGTCGAAGCGGGCCTTGATCTCCACGAGGGCCAGGACTTGCTTGCCGGCCTCGGCAGCATCGATCAGTGCGTCCACGATGGGGGAATCGCCGGAAGTGCGGTACAGGGTCTGCTTGATGGCCTGGACCTTGGGGTCGGCGGCCGCCTGCTCCAGGAAGGCCTGGACCGACGTCGAGAACGAGTCGTACGGGTGGTGCAGCAGGATGTCGCGGCGGCGCATCGCCGCGAAGACGTTGGCGGCCTTGGATGTCTCGGATTCGTTCAAGTACCGCGAGGTGTGGGGCACGTGCTTCGGGTAGTGGAGGTCGGCGCGGTCAATTCCGCCGATGACCGACAGGCCCCGGAGGTCCAGGGGAGCCGGAACGGAGTAGACCTCGGATTCCTCGACGCCGAGTTCCCGCACCAGGAGCGCGCGGATGTTCGGGTTGATGTCCGTGGTGACCTCAAGCCGGACGGGCGGGCCGAAGCGGCGGCGCAGCAGTTCTTTTTCAAGCGCCTGCAAGAGGTTCTCGCGTCGTCCTCTTCGACTTCCACGTCCTCGTTGCGGGTGACGCGGAAGGTGTGGTGCTCCATGACTTCCATTCCGGGGAACAGCTTGTCCAGATGCACCGCGATGACCTCTTCGAGCGCGATGAAGCGTGCCACCCGGCCCGGGACCGCGCCGGCACGCGGTCCGTCGATCGAGACGAGGCGCGGGAGCTGGTCCGGGACCTTGACGCGGGCAAACAGTTCCTTGTCGCTGACCGGATTGCGGACAATCACGGCCAGGTTGAGGGAAAGCCCGGAGATATAGGGGAAGGGGTGGGCGGGATCGACGGCGAGGGGGGTGAGGATCGGGAAGACCTTCTCGCCGAACATGATGCTCAAGCGGTGCTGGGCCTCGTCGTCGAGTTCGTCCCAGCGCATGAGGTGGATGTGCTCATAGGCCAGAGCGGGGCGGATCTGCTCGGCGAATACGCGCGCATGGCGTTCCTGCAGCTTCCGGGCGGCATCGCCGATCTGCTCCAGGACTTCGATGGGGCTCAGTCCGGCGGGGGAGGGCACCGCGAGTCCCGTGGCGATGCGGCGCTTCAAGCCGGCAACGCGCACCATGAAGAATTCATCCAGGTTCGAGGCGAAGATGGAGAGGAAATTGACCCGCTCCAGGAGGAAGAGGTCCGGATCCTCCGCGAGCTCAAGAACGCGGGAGTTGAAGGCGAGCCAGCTTAGCTCGCGGTCCAGGAAGCGGTCCGGGCTGATGTCGCCTTCGGGCTCCAGGGAGGGCGCAAATTCAGGAATGTCGATGCGGTCCTGGGTTGCCCGCGCAGCCGGGACTTCGGAAGACCCGAAGCGGGGAGGCAAGGTTGCGCCTTGACCTCGGTTTTGGTGGTTCCGACCGGGTCCGGGTTCATCGGGCTCTCCTTCGTTCAGCGCGGGGTTTGATTCAACCCTACAAGGATTCCACGTACCGGAATCCTAGATGTCCTAGCCTTTCAGATACGCCTTGGTTCCGGGTTACTTCCCGGTTAACGGCGCATACATGACATCGACGTCCCAACGAACGAAGCCCAGTTTCTGGTAAAGGGCGACGGCCGCCGTATTGTCGGCGTCCACGTACAACATGACCGAGTGCAGTTCGTGGCTCTGGAGATACCTGATGCCAGCGACAGTGAGCGCTTTGCCAAGCCCCAGGCCTTGGGCCGCGGGTGTCACACCCACGACGTAGACCTCCCCGATGGCCGGATGGGGTCCTTGCCGGGGGTGCACCTTCGTCCAATGGAATCCGAGCAGTTCCCCGGCCGGGTTCACGGCGAGCAGGAAACCTGCGGGATCGAACCAATCCTCGGCCATTCGGGCGTCCAGGTCGGCCCTGGTCAGGGAGCCCTGCTCGGGATGGTGGGCAAATGCCGCCCTGTTGGCGGCCAGCCAGGCGGACTCATCCTGACCCGGCACGAAGGCGCGCAGCGAGACTCCCTCAGGCAGGCCGGCGTCGGGCAGTTCCGCGGTTGAGGACATAAGGCGCATCTTCCACAGTTCGCGCGCCGGACCGTAGCCGTAGCGGGCCGCAAGCTCCGCGGCGGCCTCGTGATTCCCGTGGGACCACGCGG
>NZ_DF952468.1:266252-270326 GCF_001263615.2 Arthrobacter sp. Hiyo1
CGCGTTCAGCCCCTCGAGCCCGCGGCTGTCCCGGAGCGAGTCCAGCAACCGGCCCGCGGCACCCTGGTTGCGGTAGCTCGGGTGCACTGCCATTTCCAGGACTCCGGTCCCGTCGTCCGCTTCAACCACGACGGCGATTCCCGCCAGGTCCTGGCCGCTTGCGGGATCGGACTGCTCGTCCGGGGCGTAAAGGGCCACGGTGAGCACAGAGTGGTCGCCGGCATCGGCCCCGCGCAGCATGACCAGGGTCTGTTCTGACAGCGGGGGATTGCCGTCCGACTCCTCGGCGGCTGCGGCGAGCGCCTTGATGTCTTTCAACAACTCGTTGTCCGAGGCGCCTTTGACGACAAGGACGGGCCAGTTCTCCGGGTGCGCAGGGCTCATGCTGCAAGGCTATACGTCTCCGGCCGGTTTGGCGGGATGGATTTTGCAGGCACTGTGTTGGCCGTGTAAGGTCTATATCTCGTCCGGCTTCGCGAAGCAGGATACGAGGGGGATCCACCAGTGGGGTGGCCTCGATACGTTCGACCCGTATGTCCTCCACTCAAGCAAAAGAAGGCCCGGACTCAGTGAGTCCGGGCCTTCTTTGTGCTTCGAAGCTTGGGGTTCGGAAGCCTAGGCCTCGGTGAGCTCATCTTCCGGCAGGCGGACCAACGTCAGCCTGTAGCCAACGTTGCGGACCGTGCTGATGAGGTTCTCGTGGTCCACGCCGAGCTTGGCGCGCAGGCGCCGGACGTGGACGTCCACGGTGCGGGTGCCTCCGTAGTAGTCGTAGCCCCATACTTCGGTGAGAAGCTGCTGACGCGTGAATACCCTGCCCGGGTGCTGGGCGAGATACTTCAGGAGTTCGAACTCCTTGAAGGTCAGGTTGAGCGGCTGCCCGTTCACGCGGGCCGTGTAGCTTGCCTCGTCGATCACGACGCCGGCCGCCCGGATTTCCGTGTTGGTTTCCTCTTCGCCGGGGATTGCGCGGGCCACGGCCAGGCGGATCCGGGCTTCGACTTCGGCCGGGCCGGCCGAGTCGAGGACGATGTCATCAACGGACCAGGCGGAAGAGACGGCAGCCATGCCGCCTTCCGTGAGGATCAGGATGAGGGGGGCGCTCAAGCCCGTGGCTTTGAGCAACTGGGTCAGGGAGCGGGCCCCCACAAGGTCCTTGCGGGCATCAAGGAAGACGACGTCGGTGGGGTCGGTTTCGAGCAAGGCCGTTGGCTCTGCCGGAAGGATGTGGACCCGGTGGTTCAAGAGCTCCAAGGCGGGCAGGATGTCTACCGACGACCCGGTGCTGTTCGTCAGGAGCAGGATGTGCGACATAGTTCCTCCAATGGGCGGTCCGCGCATCATCGGGCGTCTGAACCGGGTTTCCACCGGCCGGTAGCTGCTTATGGGGCGTGGTTCCGTTGTAACGGAAGCGTTGCAACAAGAAGCGCTGTTGACAACCGAGTATACCCAAAGGCCCCTGCAACGTCAGGGATTCGTGTCACCTTCAGCCCATGTTTGCGACATATTTGTGCCGTATAAGGCAGGATTGGCAGGAGGTTGCTCGCGGCTTGGAACGAAATGGGCCCATCGAGGATCCCATGAAGGCGCGGCGAGGTGAGGGACACAGTGAGGTCAGGGGCGCAGTGAAGTCTTGGAGCATCGGGGTGGTCGGCCTCGTGGCGCTCGCGGTTTTCGTCGCCAGCTCTTACGGCCCCACGGAAGGGTTGGTCGCCGTCGGAATCCTGGCGTCGGCCGCGGTTGGCATCGGCTGGCCCCACTTTCTAGCCGTCCCGGCGAAGAAAACGCTCGCCACGGTGATCGGCCTGAGCGGCGCGGGTTCAGCCTTGGCTGCCGGCTTCGTGCCAGCCCCCGGATTTCTCGATGCAACTCCGGCCTTCATCGCCGCAGGCGTGATTGCGGTGTTCGTCGTGCAGCTGATCCGCGGAACCGGTCAGGCCCAACGGCTCGAGTCCACTCTGGGCAGCTGCGCCGGTGTGCTGCTGAGCTGCCTTGGCGCTGGCTGGATTGCGGGGGCGAGGTTCAATGGGATCAAGGAAATGGTGTTGGTCGCTGCCCTCAGCGCCGCGGTCGCCCTCCTCGCCGGCTTGTTGCGATGGCCGGACCGGGTCGTGGCGCCCTTGGGCATCGTGGCCGCAGGGTTGGTGGCTCCGCTGGCAGGCCTGGTGTTCTCCAACATCGCGATCGTGGCTGCCATCGTGGTGGGCGTCGTCATCGGCTCAGTCCTGGTCAGTTTCCGTCGGATGGTGACGCTTCGGCTCGGCCGCCTGAACTTCCCGGCTGTCCTTGGAATGGGCGTCGCCCCCGTTTGGGCGGTTGGCGCCTTGTGCTACTTCATCGACAAACTACTCATCTACTAACAGTTAGGATGGCATCATGTCCGTACTTGCATTTGAAATCTTCTTCCTTGTCCTCCTCGGCCTGGCCAGCCTCTCGATGGCGTGGTTCGCTGGTTTTGTCGTTTACCGTCTCTTCAAAGGCCAGAAGTAGAGCTCCCATCGCTTTTGATCAACCCGTACCTTCCGGTCCACTGAGGTAATTGCTGTGCCCATTGAAATTCCTTCCGACCTGACACCCGAACTGGTACCCCTTTCCTGGCTCATTGGTGAGTGGGAAGGCCGGGGACGGCTTGGAAGCGGTGAAGAAGACTCGGATCACTTCATCCAGCACGTCTCCTTCACGCACCACGGCCTGCCCTACCTGGAGTATCGGGCGGAAAGCTGGCTCAGCGACGAGGACGGCACCAAATTGCGGCCCCTCACCGTGGAGACAGGCTTTTGGGCGCTGGAGCGGAAAATGCTCGACGCCGACGGCGGGCCCGGCTTGATTCCCGCGGAAATCGTCCCGGTATTGAAAACTGCCGATGACGTCGAAGCCCACCGGAACGCCGACGGCGGGTTCGACATCACTGTGACGATTGTCCATCCCGGTGGCATCAGCGAGCTGTACTACGGTCAAATCAAGGGGCCGCAGATCCAGATGAGCACCGATATGGTGATGCGCGGCGGCCACTCCAAGGAATACACTGCGGCCACACGCATCTTCGGCCTCGTGGATGGCAATCTGTTGTGGCGCTGGGATGTGTCCACTCCGGGCAAGTCGCTCGAGGCCCACGCTTCGGCTTTCCTGAACAAGCTCTCCTAGGGTGCTTGTTAAATAGCTTCAAGGTCTCACCGAAGAGGTCTCACTGAACGTCCCGTTTCGCAGTTCGAACCAAAGGGGAGCAGCAAGTGAACGAAGCAACTAAACCTGCCAGCTATGACGATCTCAAGGCGGTCTTTTTCAACGGGACGCTCAAGCCATCGCCGCAAGTGAGCAATACCGACGGACTGATTGCCATCAGCCGGCGCATCATGGAAAAGCAGGGCGTCAGTACCCAGGTGATCCGGACCGTGGATCACGACATTGCCGCCGGTGTGTATCCGGACATGCGGGAACACGGCTGGGCGACGGATGAATGGCCGGAGTTGTATCCGGCGGTGCTGGAGGCCGACATCGTGGTGGTGGCCGGTCCTATCTGGCTTGGCGATAACTCCTCCCAGACCAAGAAGCTCATCGAGCGGCTCTACGCCCATTCGGGCCAACTCAACAGCAAAGGCCAGTGGGCCTACTATCCAAAGGTCGGCGGCTGCCTGATCACCGGCAACGAGGACGGCATCAAGCACTGCGCCATGAACGTCCTGTACAGCCTCCAGCACGTCGGCTTCACCATTCCGCCCCAGGCCGATGCCGGCTGGATCGGCGCCGTCGGCCCCGGGCCCAGCTACCTCGACGAAGGGTCCGGTGGTCCTGAGAGCGACTTCACCAACCGGAACACCACCTTCATGACCTGGAACCTGCTCCACTACGCCCGGATGCTCAAGGACGTAGGCGGCATTCCTGCCTACGGGAACCTCCCGGACGAATGGAAAGCCGGTACGCGCTTCGATTTTGAAAACCCGGAATACCGCTGAGCCCCAAGGACTTCTACTACATATGACTTACACGAGCCCCCTATTGTCGCGCCCCGGAGCTGTAGAAGGCGGCGGCGAGGACTCCGGCGTCGCGGCCCACTACGGCGAGCCCCTGCGGGAG
>NZ_DF952468.1:272523-274460 GCF_001263615.2 Arthrobacter sp. Hiyo1
CGCGGCGGCTGCCTTGCAGTCAATTATTCCATGTGGAATAGTTTTTGTGGAATAGTTCGCACGGAGGATGGGGAAATGGCACGAGCCGCACTGACTCCACTTGGTGTCGCCGCATTGGCCCTCCTCGTGGAGGCGCCGATGCATCCATACGAGATGTACCAGCTCCTGATGGCCCGTCACGAGGACCGCTTGGTCAAGGTCCGGCCGGGCACGCTCTACCACGCCGTCGGCCGCCTGGAAGAGGCGGGTTTCGTCGAGTCCACGGGCATTGACCGCGCCGGCAACCGGCCCGAGCGGACCACCTACCGAATCACGGGAACCGGCAGGGAGGCGCTGACCGAGCGCCTCCAGAACATGCTGGCGGAACCCGTGAACGAATACCCGAGCTTCCCCCACGCGATCGCCGAGGCACACAACCTGCCGTCCGGCGTCGTCCTCGAACTCCTGGACCGCCGCGTGGCGAACCTGGAAGACCAACTCGACTTCCTGGTCCGCGGTGAAGAAGCTGTCGCCGCAAAAGGCGTCGAGACCAAGTTCTGGATCGACGTCAAGTACCAACAAACCATGCTGCGGACGGAAATCGACTGGATACGCAGCTTCCAAAACGATCTCCGCAGCGGGCAGTTGCCGTGGTAACCGCCCAGCCAACGCACCAACGTGCAAGATATTCAGCACAGTCAAAGGAAACCCATGGAAAACGTAGCTAAACCGTGGCCCGCACTGTGGTCCCTCGTGGTCGGGTTCTTCATGATCCTGATCGACACCACCATTGTCTCCGTGGCGAACCCACGGATCATGGAGGGCCTGCATACCGACATCAACGCCGTCATCTGGGTGACGAGCGCCTACCTCCTCGCCTACGCCGTGCCGTTGCTGATCACCGGAAGGCTCGGTGACCGCTTCGGGCCCAAGAACCTCTACCTGATCGGCCTCGTGGTCTTCACGCTCGCTTCGCTGTGGTGCGGCCTCTCGGGCGACATCGGCATGCTGATCGCGGCCCGGGTGGTCCAGGGCATCGGCGCAGCCATGATGACGCCCCAGACCATGGCCGTCATCACCAGGATCTTCCCGCCGGACCGCCGCGGCGCGGCCATGGGCCTCTGGGGAGCGACGGCTGGCATGGCCATCCTCGTCGGTCCGATCCTCGGTGGCGTGTTGGTTGACGGCCTCGGCTGGCAGTGGATCTTCTTCGTCAACGTTCCCATCGGCGTCGTTGCCTTCGTCCTCGTGACCCGGCTGGTACCGAAGCTGACCACGCACAGCCACAAGTTCGACGTCGTGGGTGTTTTGCTGTCCGCGGCCGGCATGTTCCTGCTGGTGTTCGGCATCCAGGAAGGCCAAAGCTACAAGTGGGGCACCGTCACCGGGCCCATTACCGTGTGGGGACTGATCATCACGGGGCTCGTTGTCCTTGCCGTGTTCGTCCTCTGGCAGTGGCTGCTGGAGCGCCGCGGCGGCGAGCCTTTGCTGCCGTTGGGCCTGTTCAAGGACCGCAACTTCTCCTTGGGTAACACCACCATCATGGCGGTGGGCTTCACCATCACAGCGTTCCCGCTCCCCACCATTTTCTACTACCAGGTAGTCCGTGGGCTGACACCCACGCAGTCCGCGTTGCTCATGATCCCCATGGCCGTGATCTCCGGCGCTTTGGCACCTTTTGTCGGCAAGTTGATCGACCGGATCAATCCGCGCTGGTTCGCGGCCTTCGGCTCCTCTGCCTGTCCGGTGCCCTGTTCTGGACGGGGACGCTGCTGAAGCCGGACACTCCCATCTGGATGTTCCTGCTGCCCAGCGCCCTCCAGGGCGTGGCCAATGGTTTCATTTGGGGCCCGGTCTCCAACGCCACAACCCGCAACCTGCCGCCGCGCTCGGCCGGCGCCGGTTCCGGCGTCTTCAATACGACGCGCCAGATCGGTGCGGTCCTGGGATCGGCCGCG
>NZ_DF952468.1:276708-279468 GCF_001263615.2 Arthrobacter sp. Hiyo1
GCCGACGTCCCGAGCCGTGGCCGCCGTGTTCGCGGCTGATCCGCAATAGTGCGGAATGCTCGCTCAGTTGATCGTCCGAGAGTTCGACGGCGGCAGCCACCGCCCACGCGGGAGCCACCAATGCGGAGCGGCCAAAGAGCCTCACGAAGGTGATGGATTCGGCGTCTTCGTCTTCCCTGACCAGCCGCTCCCCGGTGCGGGCAGCAGGTGAGCCGGAGACGAAACTGAAGGCCTCGTCGTCGAACCCTAAGTGCCGGGCCCAGGCCAGCAGCACAATTTCCGCCGATCCCGCATCAAGTTCCATGACATCGAGTCTATGCAGTCCCGGAAAAGGAAAGGAGCAGGCAGGCACCGGGTGTACCTGCCTGCTCCTTGAAGAATCTGCTCTTGTGAAGAACCGGCTCAGCCGAACAGCACCGCAGCTTCGTCATAGCGGTTCTGCGGGACGGTCTTGAGCTTGCCCAAAGCGGCTTCGAAGCCCACATGCTCGATGTCCGTGCCCTTGAGGGCCACCATGGTTCCCCAGCGGCCTTCCACGACGGAATCGATGGCCGCCATGCCCAGGCGGGTGGCCAGGACGCGGTCAAAAGCCGACGGGACGCCGCCGCGCTGGATGTGGCCGAGGATCGTGGCACGGGTTTCGATGCCGGTGCGGGCTTCGATCTCCGGGGCGAGCTGGTCGGCGATGCCACCCAGGCGGGGCCGGCCGAAGGTATCCAGGCCGCGTTCGGAGTGCGGGGCCTCCATGTGGTCCGGAACAAAGCCCTCAGCGACAACAATCAGCGGCGCACGGCCACGATCGTGGGCCTCCTGGACCCACTCGGTGATCTGCTCGATGCTGACCTTCTGCTCGGGGATCAGGATGGCGTGCGCGCCGGCGGCCATGCCCGCGTGCAGGGCGATCCAGCCCACGTGGCGGCCCATGACCTCGGCGATCATGCAGCGGTGGTGGGATTCTCCCGTGGTGCGCAGCCGGTCGATGGCCTCGGTGGCGATCTGGACGGCGGTGTCGAAGCCGAAGGTGTAGTCGGTGGCGTCGAGGTCGTTGTCCACGGTCTTGGGGACGCCCACGATCCTCAAGCCGCGTCGGTGAGGCGCTTCGCGGCGGCCAAGGTGCCTTCGCCGCCGATGGCGATGATGGCGTCGATGCCGAGGCGGTCCATGTGGGCCTTGATGACATCCGGCCCGCCGCCGTTTTCGAACGGGTTGGTGCGGGAGGTGCCAAGGATGGTTCCACCCTGTTTGGCGATACCGCGGACCATAGTCCGGGGAATGTCGATGACGTCGCCCTCCACGACGCCCCGCCAACCGTCCCGGAAACCGACGAATTCCTGGCCGTGGATGGCGATTCCCTTGAGGACGGCGCCGCGGATGACGGCATTAAGTCCGGGGCAGTCGCCACCGCTGGTAAGGATTCCAATTTTCATGAGGGCTCAAATCCTGGCTAGGAGGTATACGTGCAGAGCGCCACGCTGAGCTCACAATGATTGTAGGGGGCAATGTGGGGTAGGACACAAACCGTGACCGCCGCGGATGAGACTTTTGAAACAACCAGGAAACAGCCCGGGCGAACCCGGGCTGTGCTAGTTCCTGCCTTGCGAGCGCTGGGTGAGGAAGGATTCCAGCGCAATGGTGCCGCTTTGGTTGGGAAGCAGCAACCATGCCACCACGTAGATCACGACGGCGGGTCCTGGTAGCAGGCAGAAGATCAGGTAGCCAATGCGGACGTAGGCTACGTCCACATTCAGCTTGGCGGCGATGCCACCGCAAACCCCTCCGATCAAACGCTGCGGACCGCGCTTCAGGCCGATGCCCCGTACGATGCTGAAGAACTTGTTCATGGCTAGAGCCTTCCCTGTTGTGGCTGCTTTGTCACGTGCTGCTTGCTAGCGGTGGTCGGAATCGGCGGCGCCGGAGTCCGGGCTGGACCCGCGGTCTTTTCGTGAGCGGGCGGAGACCAGGCCTCCGATCACGAGTGCCGCGCCGGCTCCGATCATGAGCCCGATCAGCACATAGGTGCCGTTGAGGACCACGAGGCCGAGTTTGGAAATGATGATCAAAGCTGCGAGTGCCAGGACAATCAGCCCCCAGACCACGGTGCCTACCCTTGCCCGGGCGGTTTGAACCGGGGTTTCAGGTGCTGTTTCAAATGCCTGCGTGGGTTCGTGCGTGCTCATGTCAGTTTCCTTCCTGGACGGTGACGTTGCTCAAAGTGCCGTTGAGCCTGACGACAAGCTTGGCGCCGGGTTTGTCCGTGTTGAAGCTGTCCCGGGTACCGCCATTGCTTTGGGTGACGGCGCTACCGTCTTGCTTGAGGTTCGCGAAGGTCATGTCCGCCTGGACCTCCACCGGCACGGTCGCCGGGATGACGAGTTTGATATTGCTGGCGGTGACGTCCATCGGAACAACGACGTCGGAGCTCAGCGGCGCGCTCAGGTTCAGCTTGGTCAGGTCGACGGTCCCGTTGACCCCGGTGATGTCGAAGCCTTTGCGGGCATCGTCGATGCTCACAGGATTCCATTGGGCATTCTGGAGACGGAAGTGGTCCGCGTTGGGCGCGATATTGAAGATGCCGCCGATCACCAGCGTGGCTATGGCCAGGAAGCCGAGTAGTCCCGACGTGCGGCCACGAAGCCCCGCAACAAGGATCCCGAGGCCGAGGACTCCGGCGCCTGTGGCCCAGACCACCGCGTTGGCGGCATCGCCCAGATGGATGACGTTGCCGGCGTCGAGCAGCTTGAGTGTTCCGCCGGCCAGCAA
>NZ_DF952468.1:281179-292241 GCF_001263615.2 Arthrobacter sp. Hiyo1
GGCGGACCAAGCCGGTGGCTGGGTCCGCCTTGCTGCGGGCCTGGCCCTGGTGGTTGCCGGGGTGTTGGTCATGGTGTCCGGTTCCGGCTCGTGGGAGCAGACCTGGCTCGCGCTGCTGGCTTCCATCGCGGTGCTGGGCGGCGTGGCCTTGGTGCTGCTGCCGTGGGGCTTGAAGTTCTGGAAGGACCTTGAAACTGAGCGGGCAGCGCGGGTTCGCGAGACCGAGCGGGCCGAGATTGCCGCCCACTTGCACGACTCGGTACTGCAGACGCTCGCCTTGATCCAACGCCGTGCCGGTTCGGAACAGGACGTGGTCCGCCTCGCCCGTGCCCAGGAGCGTGAACTGCGCACCTGGCTGTACCGGGACGCCGCCAAGGATTCGGGGCTCCTCGCGGAGCGGATTGCCGCAGCCGCAGCCGAAGTGGAGGACGCCCACGGACATCCGGTCGACGTCGTCAGCGTCGGAGACACCGCCATGACGGACAGGCACGAAGCCCTCGTCCTGGCGGCCCGGGAGGCCATGCACAATGCTGCCCGGCATGGCGGCGGAGCCGTGTCCGTCTATCTCGAGACTTCCGACACCGGCAGCGAGGTTTTCGTCAGGGACCGCGGACCCGGCTTTGACCCGGATGCCGTCCCGGAAGACCGGCTCGGTGTCAAGGAGTCAATCGTCGGACGGATGAAACGCCACGGCGGCACTGCGGTCATCAGCAGTAGTTCCGAGGGCACCGAAGTACGCCTGAAACTGCCCGTCGAGAACGCCGACAAAGCAGAGAACCGAAACGGAGAAGCCAAAGTATGAACGCCCTATCAGAGCAAGTAACGCGGAAGGTTCGCGTGGTGATCGTGGACGATCACGCCATTTTCCGGTCCGGGCTGAAGGCCGACCTCGATTCGCGGATCGACGTCGTGGGCGAGGCCGGAACAGTGGAACAAGCCATCGCCGTGATTGCCGAGGTTCAGCCGGAGGTGGTGCTTCTTGACGTCCACTTGCCCGGCGGCCTTGGCGGTGGCGGCCGGGAGGTCATCAGTGCATCCTCGGCGTTGCGCGGGAGCACGAGCTTCCTGGCCTTGAGCGTCTCGGATGCCGCCGAGGATGTCGTGGCCGTCATTCGGGCCGGGGCACGCGGCTACGTCACCAAGACCATTTCCGGCCCGGAGATCTCCGACGCCGTGGTCCGCGTGGCCGACGGTGACGCGGTCTTCTCGCCGAGGCTGGCGGGTTTTGTCCTGGACGCGTTTGGAACTTCCCCGGCCGAGATCGCCGACGACGAGCTGGACCGTCTTTCCGCGAGGGAACTGGAAGTCATGCGTCTCATCGCCCGGGGTTACAGCTACAAGGAGGTGGCCAAGGAGCTGTTCATTTCCATCAAGACCGTGGAAACCCATGTCTCTGCGGTACTCCGCAAACTCCAGCTCTCCAGCCGCCACGAACTGACCAAGTGGGCCGCCGAACGCCGCCTCCTCTGACGCCCGCTCACCTATGGCGGGTTAAACCCCAACGCCCGCTCACCTGTGGTGGGTTAAACCCAAACGCCCGCTCACCTATGGCGGGTTAAACCCAAACGCCCGCTCACCTCTATCCCAAGGTGAGCGCGTTTGCGCGGGCGGAAGGCTACTTGGCCTGGCCGAGGAATTCCTGGAGGCGTCGAACGCCTTCGGCGAGGTCGTCGTCGCCCAACGCGTACGAGAGGCGCACGAAACCAGAGGGGCCGAAAGCCTCGCCCGGAACAATTGCGACCTCAACCTCGTCGAGGATCAGCGAGGCAAGCTCCGCGGACGTTGACGGACGGACGGGACCGTTCGACGTCGGGAATTCCTTGCCCAGCAGCCCGCGGACGTCGGCGTACACGTAGAAGGCGCCGGTCGGCGTCGGGCATTCCACACCGTCGATCGTGTTCAGTCCGGCAACGATCGCCTTGCGGCGGCGGTCGAAGGCGACCTTCATTTCGTCGACGGCGGTCAGCGGACCGGACACCGCAGCGAGGGCTGCGATCTGCATGATGTTCGAAACGTTCGACGTCGCGTGCGACTGGAGGTTGGTGGCGGCCTTGATGACGTCGGCCGCGCCGATCATCCATCCGACGCGCCATCCGGTCATGGCATAGGTCTTGGCGACACCGTTGAGGATGACCACCTTGTCGCCGAGTTCGGGAGCGGCAGTGGCGATCGAGGTGAAGGGGACGCCGTCGTAAGTCAGGTGTTCGTAGATCTCGTCGGTGACAACCCAGAGGCCCTTGGCCGCGGCCCATTTTCCGATTTCGGCCACTTGTTCGGCGCTGTAGACGGCGCCGGTCGGGTTGGACGGGGAAACGAAAAGCAGGATCTTCGTCTTGTCGGTGACCGCGGCTTCGAGCTGCTCCACGGTGACCAGGTAACCCTGCTTGGGTCCGGCGAAGACCTCGACGGGAACGCCTCCGGCCAAGCGGATTGCCTCCGGGTAGGTGGTCCAGAAAGGCGTGGGATGATGACTTCGTCGCCCGGATCAACCAGGGTGGCGAAGGTGTTGTAGACAGCCTGCTTACCGCCATTGGTAACCATCACCTGGGAAGCATCGACTTTGTAGCCCGAGTCGCGGAAGGTCTTGTCCGCGATGGCCTGCTTCAGCTCCGGCAAGCCGGCAGCGGGGGAATAGCGGTGGTACTTCGGCTGCGAGGCGGCCTCGACGGCGGCCTTGACGATGTAGTCGGGGGTCGGGAAGTCGGGCTCCCCGGCGCCAAAGCCGATCACGGGGCGACCCGCTGCCTTGAGCGCCTTGGCCTTGGCGTCAACGGCAAGGGTGGCGGACTCGGCGATGGCGGAAATTCGCTGTGAAATGCGGGCGGCAGGTATTCCGGCAGACATTAAAGCACCGTTCTTCGCGGGCAGCTCATGAGCTGGATGGTGGGATTCGACGGAATCTACTTTATGCTGTTCTGCGGAGCTATCGGGCTAACGTCTCGAAAGTGACAGTGCATGCTGATCAAACGAGCGCTGATCACACGAGGCTGATCGCGTGAGCGGGAAGGCCTGAACGCTCCGGAAATGGCCCGGTTCGACTATCGCGACGTTGTTGCGTAGACTGGTTCACCGGTGTTGAAAAACATCACAATGGTTCGCGCCCCAGATTGGCTCGGAATCCCGTGTTCTTGGGGATTCCTTGGCAATGATGGAGTGCGGCCAAATATGGATTCGTTCCATAGGGTAGTGGCGCAATTGGTAGCGCAGCGGTCTCCAAAACCGCAGGTTGCAGGTTCGAGTCCTGTCTGCCCTGCGCAAGCTGTTCCGGGTTTCGCTCGGAACAAGCGCAGCAACCATGACTCTGATCAGAGTCGGGTCAACGACGTTTGCATAGATGAGTGAGGATCAGGTGACCGAAACAGCTGCGAGCAGCTCGAAGGGCCGCCCTGCCAAGAAGTCCGATTCCGGACTCTTCGCTCGAATTGCTCTTTTTGTCCGCCAGGTAATTGGCGAGCTCAAAAAGGTGGTTGCCCCCACCCGCAAGGAACTGGTCAATTACACAGTCGTGGTGCTGGTGTTCGTGGCCATCATGATGTTGGTCGTCACCATCCTGGACCTGGCTTTCGGTACGGGAATCAAATGGGTTTTCGGCGCTACCGGCACCACGAACCACTAAGCGGATCGCTCCGCAAACCGCGTGAAATCCCCGGAAAATCAAGGGATTTCACAGGGTTTGCGGAATTGAGCCATTTAAATAGGCATGTTAGGCAATGAGGAAGCAGGAGACCAAGTGTCTGAGCAGGAGCTCGAGGTAACTGAGACTGAGCTGGATGGGCCCGCTGAAAGCACGGCTGACGCCGTGGAAGGATCCGAGGTCGATTCTGCTGCGCCCGAAACTGCCGACGTCGACGACGCCGACCAGGATGAGTTCGATGACGCCGAGTCCGATGACGCCGATGCGTCCGACGACGAGTCCGGCGCCGACGCCCTGGCCGCCGCTGCAGCCGTAGCGCCCGCCGACCCCGCCGAGGAGTTCAAGGCCAAGCTTCGCCGCCAGGAGGGTGACTGGTACGTCATCCACTCCTACGCAGGCTACGAAAACCGCGTCAAGGCCAACCTTGAGACCCGCATCCAGACCTTGGACATGGAAGATTACATCTTCGAGATCCAGGTGCCCATGGAGGAAGTCGTTGAGATCAAGAACGCCCAGCGCAAGATCATCAACCGCGTTCGCATTCCGGGCTACGTCCTCGTCCGTATGGACCTGACCGACGCATCCTGGGGCGCCGTCCGCCATACCCCGGGTGTCACGGGCTTCGTGGGCAACGCACACAACCCGGTCCCGCTTCGCCTCGATGAGGTCTTCTCCATGCTGGCCCCGGTCTTCGAAGAGCAGCAGGCCGAAAAGGGCAAGCCGGTCAACAAACAGCACCAGACGCCCGTCGACATCGACTTCGAGGTCGGAGAGTCCGTCATCGTCAAGGAAGGTCCGTTCGAGACCCTTCCCGCCACGATCTCCGAGATCAAGATGGATTCCCAGACGCTTGTGGTGCTGGTGTCGATCTTCGAGCGCGAAACCCCGGTTACGCTCGCATTCAACCAGGTCACCAAGATCTAGTTGATCCAAGAATTTCGCCCCGCGGTTGCCCGCTTAGCAGCCACGGAGCGGTCGGTCGCCTTGCCATGGCGGCCACAAACCTGAGGCACGCTCCTGTGTCCTAGGAAGTTATTGAGAGAAGGACCTACATTGGCTCCCAAGAAGAAGGTCACCGGCCTCATCAAGCTGCAGATCCAGGCAGGTGCCGCCAACCCGGCCCCGCCGATCGGTCCTGCGCTTGGCCAGCACGGTGTCAACATCATGGAATTCTGCAAGGCGTACAACGCTGCCACAGAAGCCCAGCGCGGAAACGTTATCCCGGTTGAAATCACGGTCTACGAAGACCGCTCGTTCACCTTCATCACCAAGACCCCGCCGGCTGCAGAGCTCATCAAGAAGGCTGCAGGCGTTGCGAAGGGTTCGGCCACGCCGCACACCGTCAAGGTTGCCAAGCTGACCCAGGCACAGGTTAACGAGATCGCCACCACCAAGATGGAAGACCTCAACGCCACCAGCCTTGAGGGCGCTGCCAAGATCATCGCCGGCACCGCACGCTCCATGGGCATCACCGTCGAGGGTTAATTCCCTCACCGCTTCATGCGTCTGTTTTGGGAAACTGACGACGCCGGGTAGCACCGCCGGGAAACCGGCACCATTGAAATATTGAGAATGTTGGAGATCCACGCCGGATGTCCAACTGTGGCAGGGCCCAGCGCGGTCCGCAGACCACAACTGCACAAGGAGAATAAGCAGCATGGCAAAGCGCAGCAAAGCATATGAGGCAGCCGCAGCCAAGATCGAGGCAGACAAGTTCTACGCCCCGTTCGAGGCCATCAAGCTCGCCAAGGACACCAACCCGTCCAAGTTCGACGCCACCGTTGAGGTCGCTTTCCGTTTGGGCGTTGACCCGCGTAAGGCCGACCAGATGGTCCGCGGTACCGTCAACCTGCCGCACGGCACGGGTAAGACTGCCCGCGTCCTGGTGTTCGCAACGGGCGACAAGCTGAAGCAGCAATCGCTGCAGGCGCCGACTTCGTTGGTTCCGATGACCTGATCGAAAAGATCGCAGCCGGCTGGACCGACTTCGACGCCGCAGTGGCAACCCCTGACCTCATGGGCAAGGTTGGCCGTCTCGGTAAGGTCCTCGGCCCGCGTAACCTCATGCCGAACCCGAAGACCGGTACCGTGACCGCTGACGTCACCAAGGCTGTCAACGACATCAAGGGCGGCAAGATCGACTTCCGCGTCGACAAGCACTCGAACCTGCACTTCATCATCGGCAAGGTTTCCTTCGACGAACTGAAGCTGGCCGAGAACTACGCAGCCGCTCTGGAAGAGGTGCTTCGCCTGAAGCCGTCCGCTTCCAAGGGCCGCTACATCCAGAAGGCTACGGTCGCCACCACGTTCGGTCCGGGCATCTCCGTTGACCCGAACGTCACCAAGGTTCTCACCGAGCGTAAGCCGCCGGGAGCATCGACTCTGAAAGGACCGTCCGGCATTAGCCGGGCGGTCCTTTCGTTGTAGGCGAACCGTCACCTATCGCGGCCGGCGACCGCTGATTAGGCTGAGGGCATGACAGGCCAGGTTCCGGATTTCAGCATCCACGAGCTCCATCTGCCGGAGTCCCTGGATGGTCTGGACGGCAAGGTTTTCCGGGAGCTCTCATCCGTGATGGACGCCATGGTGCTGGAAACCTGGGGAAACCTGGAACGGGCGTCCTCGGCCCAGGCCCGGCTCGCCGGATGGCGCGATACCCCATACGCGGTATCGAGGCACGTCTTCGCCCGGGTGGACGGAAGGATCATTGGCCACGCGTCCTGCGAAGTTCCGCTCAAGGACAACATCCAAACCGCGTGGCTCGAGGTAGATGTGCTGGAGGGGTACCGCCGGTACGGAATCGGAACCGCGTTGCTTCGCACCGTAGAAGGCATCGCGAAGGCCCAGGGGAGGCACGTCCTGCAGGCGCACACCGAACACCCCATCGGCCTCGCAGGAGCAGAGGGAGTACCCGGGGGAGTACCCGACGTTGCTCCGGGAGCAGCCTTCTGCCTCAAGAACGGTTACACCTTGGAACAGGCCAGCAGATTCAGCACGTTGGACATGGACCACAACGCGGAATGGGCAAGGCTGGAGTTTGCGGCGCACTCCAAAGCAGACGCCGATTACGGGGTCCTTGCCTGGACGAACCGTTGCCCCGCCGAATACGTGGACCGCATGGCCGGGCTGATGGGCCGGATGAGCACGGATACTCCGGCGGGAGGCCTTGAGATCGAGGCAGAGGACTGGGACGCTGCCCGCGTCAGGCAACTCGAAGACACCATGCTTGCCGAGGGCCAGACTGCCCTCGTGGCCGCCGCACAAGACCGGAGGACGGGGGAGCTCGTTGCGTACACCGTGATCTACCTTGATCCCGCGAAGCCCGGGGTGGCCGAGCAGGACGATACTTTGGTGGCACCGCCGCATCGGGGCCATGGGCTGGGAATGCTCGTCAAACTGGCCAATCTGCGCAGGCTGCAGACGGAATATCCGGCCGTAGGGCGCGTCATGACTTTTAACGCCGAGGAAAACGAACATATGCTGTCCATCAACGTACAGCTCGGCTTCAAACCGGCCGGATACGACGGCGAATGGCAAAAGAGGATCAAATGACGAGCACGGTGGAGATCGGCCAACTCTGGATCCCGGATTCCCTTGACGCCGATGACGCAAAGGATTTCCTGGCCGCCGTCGAAGTCAGCCGCAGGGTCCGCATGCAGATCTGGGGCACGGACGATCTCGCGTACACGCCGTTGGAAAAACTGCTCGAACTCGGCGACCCTTACGAACGCCAGGTCATTCTCGTGGCCCGCGTCGACGGCCGCATTGTCGGTACGGTAGACATCGCGCTTCCCCTTGCCGACAACATGGACCTGGCCGAGTTCACCCTCGACATCCTTCCCGAATTCCAGCGCAGGGGCGTCGGAAGGCAGCTCCTGGAAGCTGCCGAGCACTTCGCCAGAAGCGAGGGCCGGACCATGATCATGGTGGACACGAACCATCCTGCCGAGTCCCTCCGGGGTGGTGCCGAAGGTCAACTCGTGCCTGGCAGCGGCCTGGGCTTCGTTCCCTTGGCCAGCCGCGAGGTCGATTTTGCCCGGCGTACCGGTTACACCCTGCAGCACATCGAACAGTTCAGTTCCTGCGCGCTCCCGCTGGATTCAAAGCTCGTAGCCGAGCTTGAGGCCGAAGCCGAAGACGCGAACGCCGGCCGTTACCAGGTCCACCACTGGACCGATCGGTGCCCCCAACAGTGGCTCGAAGCTGTGGCCGCCCTGGAGAACGCAGCCGGCGAGGTGGTGTCGGAAGGCAACGAGGCCCCGGAAGCCGAACAGCAGCAATTAGTGTTCGACGCCGGTGTGTTGCGGCAGGCGGAGGACGCCGCCGTCGCGCAGGGACGCCGAACGGTGGTCACCGCCGTCGAACACGTCGCCAGCGGGCGGATCGTCGGACTCACCACGATCGGGGTCCTGGCGCAACGCCAGGATGTCGTCTTCCAGGACGACACGATCGTCCTGCAGGAGCACCGCGGGAACAAGCTCGGGCTCCTCATCAAGGTCGCCAACATGCAGCGCCTGAGCGAACAGTTTCCCGACGCCCGCGTGATCTACACCTGGAATGCGCCGGAAAACCGGTACTTGCTGACGGTGAACAAGCAACTGGGATTCACCACGGCCGGGGTCACGGGGTTGTGGCAGAAGGAACTGCCGAACATGGGGCCGAGGGTCACCTCCTCCGAGTAGGCGGCGCGATTTGGCGATGCACTTGCCCGTCCCGTAAGCTTGAACTACCAAAGACCGTCGGTTGATGGGAATCCACTCCTCCGGGCACAGCTCAACTCTGTAGCTGCGTGCGGAAGAACCAAGTGGTTTCCTAGACGAAGGACCCTGACAAAGGGCGGCCGGCGCAGGTGAACGAAGCAAATCTCCATGATCATTGGATCGTGTTGAGCCAAGCCCCGTGCATCTGCGCGGGGCGTTTTTTAGTTGCAGCTCTTTTGAGCGGGGACCCGGAAAACCGGCTTTATTCCCCGGAAGGAGGGTTATGGCAACGCCTAGCAAGATCTCCGCAGTAGCTGAGATCACCAACGATTTCAAGGAATCGAACGCCGCTGTCCTGACCGAATACCGCGGGCTCTCTGTTGCACAGCTCAAGCAGCTGCGTGTTTCTCTCGGCCTGGACACCAAGTTCTCGGTCGTCAAGAACACCCTGACCGCCATTGCAGCCAAGGAAGCTGGTGTCGAAGCATTCGACGGTCAGCTTGCCGGCCCCACTGCGATCGCATTCATCAAGGGTGACGCGGTTGCTGCCGCCAAGAGCCTGACGGACTTTGCCAAGGCCAACAAGCAGCTTGTCATCAAGACCGGCTACTTCGAAGGCAAGGCACTGAACGCAGCAGAGGTTGCCGCACTGGCAGCCCTCGAGTCCCGTGAGCTGCAGCTCGCCAAGGTTGCAGGCATCCTCAAGGCACCTGCTGCCGCGGCTGCTCGCATCATTGACGCTCTGCGCCTCAAGCTTGAAGAAGAGGGCGGCGCTGTAGCACCGGCCGCTGACGAAGCACCGGCTGCCGACGAGGCTCCCGCCGAGGCTGCTGCAGAAGAGGCTGCCGCTCCGGCTGAAGCCGCTGAAGCAGCAACCGAAGAGAACTAAGTTCTCCCCACTCAAACTGCGGTGCAGTAACGGACAACGTCCGTGGCAGCACCACCTATAGGAAGGACGCCAAACATGGCGAAGCTCAGCAACGAAGAGCTCATTGAAGCTTTCAAGGAACTGACCATCATCGAGCTCTCCGAGTTCGTCAAGCTCTTCGAAGAGACCTTCGAAGTTACCGCTGCTGCTGTTGCAGTCGCCGGCCCTGCCGGTGGCGCTGCTGCTGAAGAGGCCGAAGAGAAGACTGAATTCGATGTCGTCCTCGAAGCTGCCGGTGACAAGAAGATCGCAGTGATCAAGGAAGTTCGCGCCATCACCTCCCTCGGCCTCAAGGAAGCCAAGGACCTGGTTGACGGTGCACCGAAGGCTGTTCTCGAAGGCGCCACCAAGGAAGCCGCTGAGAAGGCCAAAGAGCAGCTCGAAGCTGCCGGCGCCACGGTTACTGTCAAGTAACTCGCGTTCGCGTTTTCAGGAAGCCCCGTCCGGATTCGTCCGGGCGGGGCTTTCCTGCATTTAACAGCAACGCGGGGTCACTTACGGCCCATTAGGTGCTGCCGGATGGGCCGTAAGTGACCCCGCGTTGCTCAGATGGGGTCGCTGATGTCGGCTACGATCGCGCCCAAGGCCTCAGTGAGGGAATCCGCTTTCACGAAAGCGCTGAATCCGTGTTCGCCTGCTCCCATGGAGATCCTGCGTCCGGCGATGCTGGCATCCGCATAGACCGGCCAGGGCTTCGAACTTCCCAGCGGCGTGATGGTGCCGCGCTCATAGCCGGTTGCCTCGAAAGCGATGTCGGCCGAGGGCATCGACAGCTTGTTGACGCCCAGGAGGGCGCGCAACTTGGGCCAGGAGATCTGCCGGTCACCCGGAACCAGCGCGAACAGGAACGAGCCGTCCCGGTGTTTGACCACAAGGGACTTCACGATGTCCGCCGGTGTGACCCCCATGATGCGGGCAGCTTCCTCAAGGCTGCTAGCCGCCGCCCGCTCTACGAGTTGGACGTCGAGTCCGCGTGCGGCCGCGTCAGCCAGGAATCGCTCAGTGCCCCGCATACATGCTCCATTTCCGTTCACGGCCACTCCGCCGCCGAACTCGCCGAATATCTAGTCGCGGTAGAGAAGCAGTGCTTCACCTTGGCCGCCGCCACCACAGAGCGCAACCGCCGCCTTACCCTTACCGCGGCGCTTCAGCTCGTGGGCCGCGTGGAGGGCCAGCCGCGCTCCTGAGGCACCGATCGGGTGTCCAATCGCGATTGCTCCGCCGTGCACATTGCACTTCTCCAAGGGATAGTCCAGGTCCTTCAAGGACTGTACCGCCACCGAACCGAAGGCTTCATTGATCTCGATGAAGTCCAGGTCGGCCGTTGTCCACCCAGCACGGTCCAGCGCATGCCGTATCGCGTTGGAAGGCTGCGAATGCAGGCTGTTGTCGGGTCCCGCCACCTGGCCGGGCTTGCCGACGACGGCAAGGTAGTCAAGGCCGTTCTCCTCGGCGAAGCGGCGGCTCGTGAGCACGAGTGCGGAGGCGCCGTCGGACAGGGGAGAGGAGTTGCCTGCGGTGATGGTTCCGTCGGTGGCAAAGGCGCCCTTCAAGGGGGCCAGGGTCTCGAGCGTGGTCTGCGGGCGGACGCCTTCGTCCCTTGTCAGCACCAAGGGTTCTCCCTTGCGCTGCTTGACGCTGATGGGGGTGATCTCGCCGTCGAACACTCCTTGCTCGGCGGCCGCGGCCGCACGCTGGTGCGAAGCGGCGGCCACTTCATCCTGGGACCGGCGGTCGATGCCCAGCGAGAGGCTCTTGATCTCGGTGGACAGGCCCATTGACTGGCCATCAAAGGCGTCG
>NZ_DF952468.1:292450-305916 GCF_001263615.2 Arthrobacter sp. Hiyo1
CGGCGGTCAGTCCGGAGAGGCAGACCTTGTTGATGGTGACGGCGGGGATGTTCCAGCCGATGCCGGCGGCGATGGCGCTTTGCCGGGCCGGATTCTGGCCGGCGCCTGCCTGCAGGACCTGCCCCATGATCACTGCGTCCACTTTGTCCGCGGTGAGCCCGCTCGCCGCAATGGCGCCTGAAATGGCGTGAGCGCCGAGCTCGACGGCGGTGAGCCCGGCCAGTTGCCCGTTCAACCGTCCCTGTGGGGTACGGCTGGCGGAAAGGATGACAACGTCGTTGTTGTTGTCCGTTGTGTCTGAGGGGGTGCCCATTTTCTCTCTTCCGATCAAGGGTGGTGAGCCTAGGTTACCGTGGCGTAGATCACCTCTCCATTCAACAATGGAGCCTGGATCAACATTCCGCCCGCGCCAGCAAGAGGCCGTTGCCGCATAGGTGCCTGCGGCAACGGTGCTTGCATTCAGGCGGGATGTGGGGTAGACAGGTGGGTTGATTTGCCGTATTGTGGATATTTGCGTCTTCCCTGTTAACCTTCAGCCTTCATATAGCGGTGGGCTTTACCTCTCAGCTGCGCCATCGACGTGCCGTTAAGAACGAGCATGGTCTTGGTCAGCCGGGGTCCCGGGTCATATAGCGGAACCGGAAAGGTACACTGCGGATTCAATCTGCAGGGTGCAAGCGGGGGAGATCTGAAAACGCCTGAAGGTCTGTGGAAGGATCCCTCTTGGTCGCCTCGAGCACCTCTAATAACGAAACCGCTAATACGGCAAGCACCGATGGTGCAACTCGCCGGCTCTCATTCGCAAAGATTCACGAACCGCTGGACGTTCCGAATCTGCTCGCACTGCAGACAGACAGCTTTGACTGGCTGGTCGGAAACGAACGCTGGCAGTCGCGGGTAGCGAAGGCTGTCGAGGAAGGCGACCTGAGCGTCGCCACCACCTCCGGACTTGCCGACATCTTCGAAGAGATCTCCCCCATCGAGGACTTCCAGGGCACCATGTCCCTGAGCTTCTCCGAGCCGGAGTTCGCTGATCCGAAGTACACCATGGCCGAATGCAAAGACCGTGACGCCACTTACTCGGCACCGCTGTATGTCAAGGCCGAGTTCATGAACAACAACACGGGTGAAATCAAGCAGCAGACCGTGTTCATGGGCGATTTCCCTCTCATGACCGAGAAGGGAACGTTCGTCGTCAACGGCACCGAGCGTGTCGTCGTCTCCCAGCTGGTCCGTTCGCCGGGCGCCTACTTTGAGCGCACCGCAGACAAGACCAGTGACAAGGACATCTTCACTGCAAAGATCATCCCGTCCCGCGGTGCATGGTTCGAACTCGAAATCGACAAGCGCGACCAGGTCGGCGTACGCCTCGACCGCAAGCGCAAGCAGTCGGTCACCGTTCTGCTGAAGGCCCTCGGCTGGACCGAAGGCCAGATCCTCGAAGAGTTCGGCCAGTACGACTCCATGCGCGCAACGCTGGAGAAGGACGCCACCGAAACCCGCGAAGACGCCCTGCTGGACATCTACCGCAAGCTGCGTCCGGGCGAGCCGCCCACCGTCGAGGCTGCCCAGTCCCTGCTGGACAACCTGTACTTCAACGCCAAGCGCTACGATCTGGCCAAGGTTGGCCGTTACAAGATCAACCGCAAGCTCGGCATCGACCGCTCCCTTGGCGACAAGGAAGCTTCGGTCCTGCACGTTGAAGACATCGTGGCCATGATCAAGTTCCTCGTCGCGCTCCACGCCGGCGAGAAGACCCTCATGGGCAAGCGCGATGGCGAAGACCACGAGCTCCGCGTCGAGATCGATGACATCGACCACTTCGGCAACCGTCGCATCCGCGCTGTCGGTGAACTGATCGAAAACCAGGTCCGCACCGGCCTGTCCCGCATGGAGCGCGTCGTCCGCGAACGCATGACCACGCAGGACGTCGAAGCGATCACGCCGCAGACCCTGATCAACATCCGCCCTGTTGTGGCAGCCATCAAGGAGTTCTTCGGAACGTCCCAGCTGTCCCAGTTCATGGACCAGAACAACCCGTTGTCGGGTCTGACCCACAAGCGCCGCCTGTCGGCCCTTGGCCCGGGTGGTCTGTCCCGTGACCGCGCAGGCATGGAAGTCCGAGACGTTCACCCGTCCCACTACGGACGTATGTGCCCCATTGAAACTCCTGAAGGCCCGAACATCGGCCTGATCGGTTCGCTGGCTTCCTACGGCCGCATCAACCCGTTCGGTTTCATCGAGACTCCGTACCGCCTGGTGTCCGAGGGCGTCGTTTCCGATGAGGTCCAGTACCTCACCGCCGACGACGAAGCCGAAGTCCTGATTGCACAGGCCAACGCACCGCTGGATGCCGACAAGAAGTTCGCGGAAGAGACCGTGCTTGTCCGTGCCCGTGGTGGTGGAGGCGAGCCCGTTCTGGTTCCGGCCGGCGAAGTTCAGTTCATGGACGTTTCCCCGCGCCAGATGGTGTCCGTAGCTACCGCCCTGATTCCGTTCCTCGAGCATGACGATGCAAACCGCGCACTCATGGGTGCCAACATGCAGCGCCAGGCTGTGCCGCTGGTCCGTTCCGAGGCCCCGTTCGTGGGTACCGGCATGGAGCGCGCTGCCGCCGTCGACGCCGGTGACGTCGTCATCGCGAAGAAGGCCGGTGTCGTCAACGAAGTTTCCGCTGACCTCGTCACCATGCTTAACGACGACGGCACGGAAACCAGCTACCGCATCAACAAGTTCGCCCGTTCCAACCAGGGCAACTGCTACAACCACCGTGTCCTGGTCAACGAAGGCCAGCGCCTCGAAGTCGGCGGCATCATCGCTGACGGCCCGGCAACGGACCAGGGTGAGCTCGCCCTCGGCAAGAACCTTCTCGTGGCATTCATGTCCTGGGAAGGCCACAACTTCGAGGACGCCATCATCCTGTCGCAGCGCATCGTCGCTGAGGACGTCCTTTCCTCCATCCACATCGAGGAGCACGAGATCGATGCCCGCGACACCAAGCTTGGTGCCGAGGAAATCACCCGTGACATCCCCAACGTGTCCGAGGAAGTCCTCGCAGGACTGGACGAGCGCGGCATCATCCACATTGGTGCCGAGGTTGAAGCCGGCGACATCCTGGTCGGAAAGGTCACCCCGAAGGGTGAAACCGAACTGACTCCGGAAGAGCGCCTCCTCCGCGCGATCTTCGGCGAGAAGTCCCGCGAAGTGCGTGACACCTCCCTGAAGGTTCCCCACGGTGAGTCCGGCACGGTTATCGGCGTGCGCGTCTTCGACCGCGACAACGACGACGAGCTGCCCCCGGGCGTCAACCAGCTGGTCCGCGTCTACGTTGCCGCCAAGCGCAAGATCACCGACGGCGACAAGCTCGCCGGCCGCCACGGTAACAAGGGCGTCATCTCCAAGATCCTGCCGATCGAAGACATGCCGTTCCTTGCCGACGGTACCCCTGTGGACATCGTCCTGAACCCCCTGGGTGTTCCGGGTCGTATGAACGTCGGCCAGGTGCTCGAAACGCACCTTGGATGGGTTGCCAAGACCGGTTGGAAGATCGAAGGCGAGCCGGAGTGGGTCAAGAACCTCCCGAACCTGCCTCGTGAAACCGGCCAGACGACCGTTGCCACCCCGGTGTTCGACGGTGCACGCGAAGAGGAAATCACAGGTCTGCTGGATTCCACCAACGTGACCCGCGACGGCGACCGCCTGATCGACTCCTCCGGCAAGACCCGTCTGTTCGACGGCCGCTCCGGCGAGCCGTTCCCGGACCCGATCTCCGTGGGCTACATGTACATCCTGAAGCTCCACCACCTGGTGGACGACAAGATCCACGCACGCTCCACCGGCCCGTACTCCATGATCACGCAGCAGCCGCTGGGTGGTAAGGCTCAGTTCGGTGGCCAGCGCTTCGGTGAAATGGAAGTGTGGGCGCTCGAAGCATACGGCGCTGCCTACACCCTCCAGGAACTGCTGACGATCAAGTCGGACGATATCCACGGCCGCGTGAAGGTCTACGAAGCCATCGTCAAGGGCGAGAACATCCCCGAGCCTGGCGTTCCGGAATCCTTCAAGGTCTTGATCAAGGAAATGCAGTCGCTGTGCCTGAACGTGGAAGTCCTTTCCACGGATGGTACGACGATCGAAATGCGTGACTCTGATGACGCAGTCTTTACGGCTGCGGAAGAACTGGGCATCGATCTGTCTCGCGCAGAGCCCAGCTCCGTAGAAGAGGTCTAAACAGCCGCTCTGGCTGGCGGTGCAGACCGCCAGCCAAGGCTGCTGCCTCTTTCCGTAAACCCAAGACTTCAGAATTTAGAGAACAAGAGAGAACAGGGACCATATGTCCAGCGAATCCTCCTTCGGCCTCATGCAGATCGGCCTCGCCACCGCGGAAGACATCCGCGGCTGGTCTTACGGTGAGGTCAAGAAGCCGGAAACTATCAACTACCGCACGCTCAAGCCCGAGAAGGACGGCCTCTTCTGCGAGAAGATCTTCGGCGTCCCGGGACTGGGAATGCTACTGCGGCAAGTACAAGCGCGTGCGCTTCAAGGGCATCATCTGCGAGCGTTGTGGCGTTGAAGTCACCCGCGCCAAGGTGCGCCGCGAGCGCATGGGCCACATCGAGCTGGCCGCTCCCGTCACGCACATCTGGTACTTCAAGGGTGTTCCCTCCCGTTTGGGCTACCTCCTTGACCTGGCACCGAAGGACCTTGAAAAGGTCATCTACTTCGCTGCCTACATGATTACGAGCGTCGACACCGAGAGCCGTCACGCGGAACTGCCGAACCTTCAGGTGGAGCACGACCTCGAGAAGAAGCAGCTCGTCGACAACCGCGACAGTGACATCGCCACGATTGCCCGCGACCTTGAGGACGAGCTTGCCCGCCTCGAAGGTGAAGGCGCCAAGGCTGCGGACAAGAAGAAGGCCCGCGACTCCGCGGACCGCCAGATGGCCAACGTCCGCAAGCGCGCGGATGCTGAGATCGAGCGCCTCGAGCAGGTCTGGGACCGCTTCAAGAACCTGAAGGTCGCCGACCTCGAGGGTGACGAAGGCCTGTACCGCGAACTGCGCGACCGTTACGGCATGTACTTCGAAGGCTCCATGGGTGCCGAAGCCATCAAGAAGCGTCTTGAGAACTTCGACATGCAGGCAGAGTCGGAGTCCCTCCGCGACACCATCCAGAACGGCAAGGGCCAGCGCAAGACGCGTGCCCTCAAGCGCCTGAAGGTTGTCAACGCTTTCCTGACCACCAACAACAGCCCGCTTGGCATGGTGCTGGACGCCGTCCCGGTGATCCCGCCGGAACTGCGCCCGATGGTCCAGCTGGACGGTGGCCGCTTCGCGACCTCCGACCTCAACGACCTGTACCGCCGTGTGATCAACCGCAACAACCGACTCAAGCGACTGCTTGACCTCGGCGCTCCGGAGATCATCGTCAACAACGAGAAGCGCATGCTTCAGGAAGCTGTTGACAGCCTCTTCGACAACGGCCGTCGCGGCCGTCCCGTCACGGGTCCGGGCAACCGTCCGCTGAAGTCCCTGAGCGACATGCTCAAGGGCAAGCAGGGCCGTTTCCGCCAGAACCTCCTCGGCAAGCGCGTCGACTACTCCGGCCGTTCGGTCATCGTCGTCGGTCCGCAGCTGAAGCTGCACCAGTGTGGTCTGCCCAAGCAGATGGCCCTGGAGCTCTTCAAGCCGTTCGTGATGAAGCGCCTGGTTGACCTCAACCACGCGCAGAACATCAAGTCGGCAAAGCGCATGGTCGAGCGTTACCGCCCGCAGGTCTGGGACGTGCTGGAAGAGATCATCACCGAACACCCGGTGCTGCTCAACCGTGCACCTACCCTGCACCGCCTCGGCATCCAGGCATTCGAGCCGCAGCTTGTTGAAGGCAAGGCCATCCAGCTTCACCCGCTGGTGTGTGGCGCCTTCAACGCCGACTTCGACGGTGACCAGATGGCAGTCCACCTGCCGCTGAGCCCCGAAGCGCAGGCTGAAGCCCGGATCCTGATGCTGTCCTCCAACAACATCTTGAAGCCGTCAGATGGCCGTCCGGTGACCCTGCCTTCGCAGGACATGATCATCGGTCTGTACCACCTGACCACCAAGCGCGTTGGTTCCGCAGGCGAAGGCCGTATCTTCTCCTCGGTTTCGGAAGCCATCATGGCCTACGATGCCCGCGAGCTGCACCTGAACTCCCAGGTCAAGATCCGCCTTGAGGGCTTTGTGCCTTACGCCGGCTGGGAAGCTCCGGAAGGTTGGGAGCCGGGTCAGACCGCACTGGTCCAGACCTCCCTCGGCCAGGTTCTCTTCAACGAGACCCTGCCGGAGGACTACCCGTGGGTTGAGGCTGTTGCCGACAAGGGCGAGCTTTCCCGTATCGTCAACGACCTCGCAGAGCGCTACCCGAAGGTTGTCACGGCTGCAACGCTGGACAACCTGAAGGACGCCGGTTTCTACTGGGCAACCCGCTCGGGCGTCACCGTGGCAATCTCCGACATCGAGGTGCCCACCTCCAAGCCGGCCATCCTTGCCGGTTACGAGACCATGGCTGCCAAGATCCAGGGCCAGTACGACAAGGGCCTGATCGACGACGACGAGCGTCGCCAGGAACTGATCGAGATCTGGAACAAGGCCACCAACGAAATCGCCCAGGCGATGCGTGACAGCCTGTCCCCGATGAACACCATCAACCGCATGGTGTCCTCCGGTGCACGTGGTAACTGGATGCAGGTCCGCCAGATCGCGGGTATCCGTGGTCTTGTGGCCAACCCGAAGGGTGAGATCATCCCGCGTCCGATCAAGTCCTCGTACCGCGAGGGCCTGTCGGTGCTGGAATACTTCATCGCCACGCACGGTGCACGTAAGGGTCTCGCCGACACCGCGCTGCGTACCGCCAACTCGGGTTACCTGACCCGTCGTCTGGTGGACGTTTCGCAGGACGTCATCGTCCGTGAAGAGGACTGTGGCACCGAGCGTGGTCTCATGACCGCAATCGCCGTGCCGGACTCCAACGGTGAGCTGGTCCTTGACGAGAACGTCGAGAACAGCGCCTACGCACGTACCCTCGCCGTCGACGTCGTCGACTCCAAGGGTGCTGTGCTGGCAGCTGCCGGCACCGACTGCGGCGACGTCGTCATTGCCGAGCTGCTCGCAGCCGGCATCACCGAGGTCAAGGTCCGTTCCGTGCTCACGTGTGAGTCCAAGGTCGGTACCTGTGCGCTCTGCTACGGCCGTTCGCTGGCCACTGGCAAGACCGTTGACATCGGAGAGGCCGTCGGCATCATCGCCGCACAGTCCATCGGTGAACCCGGTACCCAGCTGACCATGCGTACGTTCCACACCGGTGGTGCTGTTTCCGCCAGCGGTGGCGACGACATCACCCAGGGTCTGCCCCGTATCCAGGAGCTCTTCGAAGCCCGTACTCCGAAGGGTGTTGCACCGATTGCTGAAGCAGCCGGCCGCATCGCCATCGAGGAGTCCGAGCGCCAGATGCGCCTCATCATCACCCCGGACGATGGTTCCGAGGAGATCGCCTACCCGGTGCTGCGCCGTTCCCGCCTCCTCATCGAGGATGGCGAGCACGTCAGCGTCGGCCAGAAGCTGATCAACGGTCCTGTGGACCCGAAGCAGGTTCTGCGCATCATGGGTCCGCGTGCCGCCCAGAAGTTCCTGGTGGACGAGGTCCAGGGCGTTTACCGCAGCCAGGGCATCGGCATCCACGACAAGCACGTGGAAGTCATCGTCCGTCAGATGCTGCGCCGCGTGACCGTCATCGAATCCGGCGACTCCGATCTGCTTCCGGGCGAGCTCGCTGAGCGCAGCCGCTTCGAAGACGAGAACCGTCGCGTGGTGTCCGAAGGCCGTACCCCGGCTTCCGGCCGTCCGGAACTGATGGGTATCACCAAGGCATCTCTGGCAACTGAGTCCTGGCTGTCGGCCGCTTCCTTCCAGGAGACCACCCGCGTTCTGACGCAGGCGGCCATGGAAGGCAAGAGCGACCCGTTGCTCGGCCTCAAGGAGAACGTCATCATCGGTAAGCTCATCCCGGCCGGTACGGGTTTGCCCCGTTACACCGAGGTCACCGTGGAGCCGACTGAAGAAGCAAAGGCGAGCCTGTTCACGGGCCCGAGCGCCTTCACCGACTTCTCGTATGACGCCCTGGGCGGCGACGGAGCTCCCGAGTTCCACGCCATCCCGCTGGATGACTACGATCTCGGCAACGACTTCCGCTGAGAAGTCTGAAACGCAAGGACCCGTACTCACTGAGTGCGGGGTCCTTCCCGTTAAGCGCCCGACGACGACGGCCGGCACCCGCCGTCGTGGTTCACCCCTCTACACCCGATTAAGGCCTCAGATCAAGCCATGCTAGAATTTTGGTAATTGTTCTGTGTGGCAGTGGATGAAGGCCGCCGCAGCATCATTTCGGTTTTGTTCTCATGATGTTGGGTGGAGCCTGTTTCCGGGTTGCGGGCTACGTGCGCAACGAATGCCGCACTTTTGCACGCCCACCGGTCTTCGGGCCAGGGTCGCATGGACAACGCCAAAGCTCTCACGCAAACACAGGCCAAC
This sequence comes from Arthrobacter sp. Hiyo1, assembly GCF_001263615.2. Lineage (NCBI taxonomy): Bacteria > Bacillati > Actinomycetota > Actinomycetes > Micrococcales > Micrococcaceae > Arthrobacter > Arthrobacter sp. Hiyo1. The sequence goes on from NZ_DF952468.1 coordinate 301,018, forward strand.
GCCTGGGCGCGGAGCAGAGATCAACCAACGGAGAACACGAAAGTGCCTACGATTAACCAGCTGGTCCGCAAGGGCCGCACGCCGAAGGTCTCCAAGACCAAGGCTCCCGCGCTTAAGGGCAGCCCGATGCGCCGCGGTGTTTGCACCCGCGTTTACACGACCACCCCGAAGAAGCCGAACTCGGCTCTCCGTAAGGTTGCTCGTGTCCGCCTCAACGGTGGCGTTGAAGTTACCGCCTACATCCCCGGTGTTGGCCACAACCTCCAGGAGCACTCCATCGTGCTGGTCCGTGGTGGTCGTGTGAAGGACCTTCCGGGTGTCCGTTACAAGATCGTCCGTGGTGCCCTCGATACCCAGGGTGTCAAGAACCGCAAGCAGGCCCGCAGCCGCTACGGCGCAAAGATGGAGAAGAAGTAATATGCCTCGCAAGGGTCCGGCCCCGAAGCGGCCGCTAGTTTCCGATCCCGTTTACGGTTCCCCGTTGGTCACCCAGCTGATCAACAAGGTTCTGATCGACGGCAAGAAGTCCACCGCAGAGCGCATCGTTTACGGCGCACTCGAAGGTGCACGCGCCAAGTCCGGTGGCGACCCCGTCGCCGCCCTCAAGAAGGCCATGGACAACGTCAAGCCTTCCCTCGAGGTCCGCTCCCGCCGTGTCGGTGGCGCAACCTACCAGGTTCCCGTTGAGGTCAAGCCGGGCCGCTCCACCGCCCTCGCTCTCCGCTGGCTGGTTGGCTACTCCAAGGCCCGCCGCGAGAAGACGATGACCGAGCGCCTCCAGAACGAAATCCTGGATGCGTCCAACGGTCTCGGTGCCGCTGTGAAGCGTCGCGAAGACACCCACAAGATGGCCGAGTCGAACAAGGCCTTCGCACACTACCGCTGGTAAAACTTCCCGTACGCCGCCGGCTCCCTGAGCTGGCGGCGAACGTGTAGTCCATCCGAAAGGGAGACACCGTGGCACAGGACGTGCTTACCGACCTTAGCAAGGTCCGCAACATCGGCATCATGGCCCACATCGATGCCGGCAAGACCACCACCACCGAGCGCATCCTGTTCTACACGGGTGTGAACCACAAGATCGGCGAAACGCACGACGGTGCTTCGACGACTGACTGGATGGAACAGGAAAAGGAACGCGGCATCACCATCACGTCTGCCGCCGTGACCTGCTTCTGGGACAAGAACCAGATCAACATCATTGACACCCCGGGCCACGTGGACTTCACGGTTGAGGTCGAGCGCTCGCTGCGCGTCCTCGACGGCGCCGTTGCTGTCTTCGATGGCAAGGAAGGCGTTGAGCCGCAGTCCGAGACTGTTTGGCGCCAGGCCGACAAGTACAACGTGCCGCGTATCTGCTTCGTCAACAAGATGGACAAGCTCGGCGCTGACTTCTACTTCACCGTAGACACCATCATCAGCCGCCTCGGCGCCAAGCCGCTGGTTCTCCAGCTGCCCATCGGTGCAGAGAACGACTTCATCGGCGTCGTGGATCTCCTTGAGATGCGCGCACTGGTGTGGCCGGGCGATGCCAAGGGTGACGTCACCATGGGTGCCAAGTACGAGGTCCAGGAGATCCCCGCCGATCTCCAGGCCAAGGCTGAGGAATACCGTGCACAGCTCGTTGAGACTGTTGCCGAGGCTTCCGAGGAACTCATGGAGAAGTACCTCGACGGTGAAGAACTCACTGTCGAGGAGCTCAAGGCCGGCATCCGCAAGATGACCATCAACTCCGAGCTCTACCCGGTTCTCTGTGGTTCTGCCTTCAAGAACCGCGGCGTACAGCCGATGCTGGATGCTGTTGTTGACTTCCTGCCGAACCCGCTCGACGTCCCGCCCATGGTCGGTCACGACCCGCGCGACGAAGAGAAGGAGCTCACCCGCAAGCCTTCCGCCGAGGAGCCGTTCTCGGCCCTCGCGTTCAAGATTGCGGCGCACCCGTTCTTCGGTCAGCTCACCTTCATCCGCGTGTACTCCGGTCACGTGGAAGCAGGCGCCCAGGTGGTCAACTCCACCAAGGGCAAGAAGGAGCGCATCGGCAAGCTGTTCCAGATGCACGCCAACAAGGAAATGCCTGTTGAAGGCGCTACCGCGGGCCACATCTACGCAGCAATCGGTCTGAAGGACACCACCACGGGCGACACCCTGTGCGACGCCAACAACCAGATCGTCCTCGAGTCCATGAGCTTCCCGGAGCCCGTGATCTCGGTTGCCATCGAGCCGAACACCAAGGGTGACCAGGAGAAGCTCTCCACGGCCATCCAGAAGCTCTCCGCTGAGGACCCGACCTTCCAGGTCTCCCTCAACGAAGACACCGGTCAGACCATCATCGCCGGCATGGGCGAGCTCCACCTGGACATCCTGGTGGACCGCATGCGCCGCGAATTCAAGGTCGAGGCAAACGTCGGCAAGCCGCAGGTTGCTTACCGCGAAACCATCAAGCGCGCTGTAGAGCGTCACGACTATACGCACAAGAAGCAGACCGGTGGTTCGGGTCAGTTCGCAAAGATCCAGATCGCTATCGAGCCGATGGACACCGCCGACGGCGAGCTCTACGCGTTCGAGAACAAGGTCACCGGTGGCCGCGTGCCCCGCGAGTACATCCCGTCCGTTGACGCGGGCATCCAGGATGCACTCAACGACGGCGTCCTGGCAGGCTACCCGGTTGTCGGCATCAAGGCCACGCTGATTGACGGCGCGTACCACGATGTTGACTCCTCGGAAATGGCGTTCAAGATCGCCGGCCGTATGGCTTTCAAGGAAGCCGCACGCAAGGCGAACCCGGTTCTGCTCGAACCGCTGATGGATGTTGAGGTCCGCACCCCTGAGGAATACATGGGTGAAGTAATCGGTGACCTGAACTCCCGCCGTGGCCAGATGCAGTCCATGGAAGACGCCGCTGGCGTCAAGGTGATCCGTGCGCACGTTCCGCTGTCCGGCATGTTCGGCTACATCGGTGACCTGCGTTCGAAGACTCAGGGCCGTGCTGTGTACTCCATGACGTTCAACAGCTACGCCGAGGTCCCGAAGGCAGTTGCCGACGAGATCATCCAGAAGAACCGCGGCGAGTAATCACCGACGGATAAACCAGGATGTTGGCCCGTTCCGGGAAAGCATTCAGCGCAGGCGCCGGGCTGTAGCCCAGGCCGCAGTCCGGTCCTTGCGCGAACAGACTCCAGGTACCAACATTGGTCCCTGAATCTGCAATTTCACCAAATCCAAAGCCCCCAAGTAGACTTGCTGGAGTTTCTGCCGCGAAAAGCGCGGCCGAGGAGCAACTCACTTGAAATCGTTCTAGGAGGAACCTGTGGCAAAGGCAAAGTTCGAGCGGACTAAGCCGCACGTCAACATCGGCACCATTGGTCACGTTGACCACGGTAAGACGACGCTGACTGCCGCCATTTCCAAGGTGCTGTACGACAAGTACCCCACTCTCAACGAGCAGCGCGACTTCGCGTCGATTGACTCTGCTCCGGAAGAGCGCCAGCGTGGTATTACCATCAACATCTCCCACGTTGAGTACCAGACCGAGAAGCGCCACTACGCACACGTAGACGCTCCGGGTCACGCTGACTACATCAAGAACATGATCACCGGTGCTGCCCAGATGGACGGTGCGATCCTCGTGGTTGCCGCCACTGACGGCCCGATGGCTCAGACCCGCGAGCACGTTCTGCTCGCCCGCCAGGTTGGTGTTCCCTACCTGCTGGTCGCGCTGAACAAGTCCGACATGGTCGACGACGAAGAGCTTCTCGACCTCGTTGAAATGGAAGTTCGCGAGCTGCTCAGCGCTCAGGGCTTCGATGGCGACGACGCTCCCGTTGTCCGCGTTTCCGGCCTCAAGGCACTCGAAGGCGACCCGGTTTGGGTCAAGTCCGTCGAGGACCTCATGGAAGCTGTCGACAACTCGGTTCCGGACCCCGTTCGTGACCGCGACAAGCCGTTCCTGATGCCGATCGAAGACGTCTTCACGATCACCGGTCGTGGCACCGTTGTTACGGGTCGCGCCGAGCGCGGTACCCTCGCGATCAACTCGGAAGTTGAAATCGTTGGTATCCGTCCGGTCCAGAAGACCACCGTTACCGGTATCGAGATGTTCCACAAGCAGCTCGACGAAGCATGGGCCGGCGAGAACTGTGGCCTCCTGCTCCGCGGTCTGAAGCGCGACGACGTCGAGCGTGGCCAGGTTGTCGTCAAGCCGGGTTCCATCACCCCGCACACCGACTTCGAGGCCAACGTCTACATCCTTTCCAAGGACGAAGGCGGACGTCACAACCCGTTCTACTCGAACTACCGCCCGCAGTTCTACTTCCGTACCACGGACGTAACCGGCGTTATCACCCTGCCGGAAGGCACGGAAATGGTTATGCCTGGCGACAACACTGAGATGACCGTTGAGCTCATCCAGCCGATCGCTATGGAAGAGGGCCTCGGCTTCGCAATCCGTGAAGGTGGCCGCACCGTTGGTTCGGGACGTGTTACCAAGATCATCAAGTAGTTTCTACTTGTAGATCGGTGGAGGATCGGACGCCTGGCGTCCGGTAGCAAAGCAAAGAAGAACCCCGTCACTATCGTGGCGGGGTTCTTCTTTGCTATGGTTTATCTATCGAATGGATTAATGACGAAGTGTGGATCCGTGACTTTGCGGATCCGCAGGCCGTGCGGCTTCGTCGCCCATGGACAGGAGAGCAGGAATGTCTGGCTTTTTTGGCACTATCCTCGTAATGGTTTTTGTCCTGGTCACTGCTTCGGTGTCGTATTCCTCAGGGAAATCGAAAGGGCGTTGGCTTGCCGAACGTGCTGCCGAACGGCTTGCAGACAATTCCGTCAGGCAGTATCGCTCAGGCTATCTGGCCGGCCACCTTGCAGGGTGCGCGACGCCGAGGCCCGCCGCGGAGC
>NZ_DF952468.1:305941-307168 GCF_001263615.2 Arthrobacter sp. Hiyo1
GCCAGAGGCCCGGATCCCGCCGGAGGCGCTGCGGGAAGAGGAAGCGGCCCGGAAACGGAAGCGGGACCGGCAGAACATCAACATCACCCTCTACGTGGCAAGCCTGCTGCTGGTCGCCGCTTCGGCGCTGTTCATCGGCTCCAGCCTTCCGTCCGTTCTCCGCTTCGTCGGAGTCTGGGCCATCACGGCTGCCTTCTATGCTGCGGGTTTCATCCTTCACGCGAGGGCTTCCAGGCTTCGGCCCGCCGCGATCGCCTTCGCGGGAACAGGCCTTGCGTTGATCCCCGTGACGGGCCTGGCGATGTACAACTTCGCGTTGCACAATGGCCCGGCGGCCTGGCTGGTTACGTCCATCGTCGGGACGGTGGCCTATGTTGTCGCCGCGGTGCGACTCGACAACAGGGTTCTCGCTTTCCTGTCGTTGAGCTTCGTGGTCTCCGCGGCGTGGTCGGGCGTGTCCATGCTGGGCGGTGCCCTCGTCTGGTATTTCGCATGCCTGATCGGATTCGCCGTAGTCCTGACCCCTATAGCCATGCGCAGACCGCGCTGGCTTCCGCCGGTCTATGTCCGGCCCTTGATGTCCCTCCACCCCTATGTGGTGCCGCTCGTTACGCTTGCCGCGAGCTTCGTTCCCCAACATTTGGGGAAGGGCGAGTACGCCATCGTCATGATGGCGTGTGGACTGTATTTTGCCGTGATGGCGGCCCTTCCGCAGGGCATCTTCCGGCTCCCACAGTTCTATGCCGCGCGGCTCTTATTCACGGTGGCGTTCCTTGTACTCCTGTCCGACGCGGGGCTTGGACTCCCGGAAGTGCTGCTGGCCGGCGTCGTTCTCCTTGCGGCGCAGTCGCTATGGTCGGCATTCGACAGCAGCCGGCTGGTCCGTTGGTTCCCTGGGCCGGGCACATCCCAGGCGATCCGGCGCTGCCGCATTGATGCCGTGGCGTGTTTTGGCCTTCAATCGGCGGCTGCATTCATGGCGGGCTTTGCCATCCTGGTCCGGCATTCCGCGACGCCCGTGGGGATCCCGTTGTTCGCGACCCTCCTGTGCGGTCTGGTCCTGGCGTGGAAGCTGGGCGGCGAGGCCGAGTGGCTCCCTGTTTCCGCTCTTGTGATTGCTGCCCCGTTTGCCGATGAGCTGGGCGGTTGGCCGACAGCGGCATTGTTGGCTATCGCCGGCGCGTTCTGGCTGCTGCGCGCAAGTAGGCCTAGGGAGGGCAAGCGCAA
>NZ_DF952468.1:307601-316280 GCF_001263615.2 Arthrobacter sp. Hiyo1
CAGTGTCCCGGCAGCGACGGCGGCGGTAGTGCCGGAGACTCCCGAGCGCCTTGCCGCCGTCGTCCTGGCGTTCCTCGCCGCAGTGACGTTTCAGTTGCTATTGGAGGCTGCGCTGGTCCGCTCGGGTGTCAGCACCTTCGCGCCGACCGCCTGCCTCGCAGCCTTTGCCGGTACCGGCATGGCAGCGCTGCCTTTGCTTTTTTTGCTGGACCAAGCATCGGGCCAGCCCCTCACTGTATCGGCCGTGGTGATTCATGTCCTTGCAGTCGCTTTGCTCGGCTTGACGCTGTTCCCGAAAGCTGTGGGCGACGCCGTGAGGACCGGAAGGGTGGTCGAGTTCCTCGCCCCGGCGGCATTTGCCTGGTCGGGGGCGTTGTCCTTCGGGGCAGTGTCCGTGTCGTTGGGAAACACGGTGTTGCTCGTCGGTGCGCTGTACTTCGCCGTTCAGGCGCTCCGCCTTCCCCGCACCCTGCATCGCCGCAGCTATTGGTGGGCAGCCCGTGCGCTCGTCACCCTGCTCGCCGGCACAGGCTATCTGCAGCTGCTCCGGGACGGAGGCGATTTGGTGGTGGCGGGGGAGAGGCTTCAACTTGCCACCGTGGTGTTCGTCGCCTTGACAGTCCAACTGATTCCGCCCCTCGTGGAGGCGGTCCGCGGTATTGACCGGGGCCTTGCGACAGTCGATTCCGCCGTGGTGCTCCCCTTCATGGCCGGCGCAGTCGCCGTCGTCAGCGTCTCCGGGAGGTACTCCGACGGCTCCGTGGCCGGAAGCTGGCAGGCGGTGGCGATCTCGATCACCATGGCGGCGTCGGCTGTGGCGGCGGGGTTCCTGCTTCGCACCGAGGCCGCCTCCGCGGTCTTCGCGCCGGCGACGTTGGCGCTCTTGCTATTGCTTCGCGGTGGGCACATTCACGAGGTCGAGGCTTTGCTTGCCATCTTCGCCGTATTCAGCGGCGTCATGGTCGCTGCGGTGCCCGCGCGCATGGCGAAGGGCGTCTACTTCATCGCCGCCAGGATTCTCACGGCCGCCGTTGCCGCGGTATTTGCCCACGACGTATCAGCCTCCGCCACGGCGGTGTCGCTGACTTTCGCGGGAGTCCTGGTGTTGCAGCACATCATCCGCGGGCTCATGCGGAACCGATTGCAGCAGATTCCCTTCCAACAAGCAGCAGTGTGGGTGACGCTCAGCGCGCAAGCAGTGCTGCCGGCGACGTACCTTTCGTCTGTGTCTCAGCCGGAAGCCCACGACGGCGGCCGCTGGGTGCTGCTGCTTGAGCTGGCCGTGCTGTTGGTTTCCGCCGTGGTCGCTCATCGGATCTTCACCGCCCGAGGCGCTGTGTATTTCACCATTCCGGCGTCGATTGCAGTGGTGGTGGCGGCCGGACCCGAGGTGTCCTTCCCTCCCGGGACCTGGCTGGCCGAACCCTTGCTGGGCCACACGGCGGTGCCCCTGGTGCTGCTCGCTATGTCACTCGTGGTGACTTGCGTGAGGCTACTCGTCCAACCAGGAAGCGGCGTCCCTGAACGTTGGTTCTGGCTGGCGGCGTCGCTGGCCTTCGGCGGTGCCGGAGGGGTGGCGTCCGTTGATGTATCGGACACCGCCATGGGAATGGCTGGACTGGTGCTGGCGGTGGTCTGCTTCGTGGCCTCCCACGTCGAGGGAATGCCGGGCTTCTACCCGCTTGCCTCCGCCGCGAGCCTCGTTGGTGCTACGGTCTTGGCTGCTTCGGTCCTGGATGACGCTCGGCCCCTGTGGCTGTCTGGGGCTCAATGGGAGGATTTCCTGCCGTGGCTCCTGGGCTGCGCAGGATCGGCCGCTGTGCTTTACGCTGTCCGTTGGTCCCGGATCCCGGGCGTGGGATCGCACCCAGTGCGCAAGTTGTCGCTCGCTGTAACAGCAGGAGGGGGATTTGCCCTGGCCGCAGCTGCAGGCCTACTGCACGATGACACCGCTGTGGCAGGAACGTGCTTGCTCGGCGCTGCCGTGGCCGTGGCTTTCCTCGAGGTACCACGCGCCATCAGATTCGCTGTCGCGGAGCTCGGTGCGGTGCTGGTGCTCTCAGCCGCACAGCGGGCGGTCCTCTTCGTCCATGGAGCCAGGCCCGAGTTCTTCTGGGTGGTGCAGTGGTTCGCGGTCCTGGGTGCGGTTTTGGCAGGGGTGCGCTATTACGTTGGGGACACGCTGGAGGGGCGTATCAGAGGGGGGATCGCTTCAGGCTTGTTGTCCTTCGGAGGCCTCCTCTCGATAGTGCCAGGAAGCCTCTTCCCGGGCACTGTGCCACAGCAGCTATGGGTCCTCGTCGGATTTGCGGTGCTAGTGCTTGCCGGACTTGTCCTCGCCGAGCGCACGTTCGTGTGGTGGGGTGCCGTGGGTGTTGCGCTCAGCGTGATGTGGGCCCTTCGTTCCTATGCCTTCGCGATGCTCGCCGTGATCGCCTTGGCATTGATTGTCCTTGCGGTCTGGCGCCTCAACAGGACTGCGCCCTGATACCGTTGCCTCAAGGGAGGAATGCGAAATGGGAACGCTGATTTTTCTGGTCTTGGTGGTTGTTGTGGTAGCCGGGGTGTTGTGGGGAAGGAAATACTTCCGCCGCGAGATCGAGCGCGCCAAGCGCATCAATCGGGCGAACAGGAAAGACTGATTTAGCACAATCGGTCCACAAAGTGACTTCGAATCAGCCCGTCGCGCCTTGCTCAAGGACTGGTACCAGTAGTACGAGTCCTTGGGGGTTCTCTCGAGGGTATCGAAATCAACGTGCACCAGGCCGAACCGCTGCGAATAGCCTGCGGCCCATTCGAAGTTGTCCAGTAGCGTCCAGACGTAGTAGCCGAGAAGGTCGACGTCGTGGGCGATCCCGCCGGGGGCAGTGGCCCTCAAGGCCTGGCCAAGGTGCGAGGCAAGATAGCTGATGCGGTCGGCGTCGTGCACCGGACCCTGGGTGTGGTCCGGTTCCGGAAAGCTCGCGCCGCTCTCCGTGATGAACAGCGGAGGCAGCGCTGCTCCGTAGCGGTCCTTCAGTTCCCGCAGCAGGATTCCGAGGTGTTCGGGAGCCACGGGCCAACCGAATCCTGTCGTCTCGTATTCGGGAAACGCCGCCAGATGGAACGGCAGCTTGGCCATCATGTCCGGGGTGTTCCAGTGGGCGGTTCCGTCGCCGCGGCCCGAGGCCACCTTGACGGGGTAGTAGTAGTTCAGGCCGTAGAAATCCAACGGTTGGTGGATGGTTTTGAGGTCCTCGTCGCGGACCTTGCCCAAGGCCCGGAACCAAGGCCTTACCTGGAGCGGCGGCTTTGGGTACTTCCCCAGGAGGATGGGATCGGCGTACACCCGGTTGAAGATGAGGTCGAAGCCTTGGCCATGAGACCGTCTGCAAGCCGCTTGCTTGCGGGCCGGACCGGAGAGTGGACATTGGCGACGCCGACAGTTCCCGCCACGCCTGCGGCGCGGAGCGCCTGGACGGCGAGGCCGTGCCCCAGCAACTGGTGGTGGGCAGCCGGCAGGGCATCGAAGAGCAGCCGCCTGCCGGGAGCGTGGACACCGAGCGCATAACCTTGCAACGCGACTGAAACCGGTTCGTTGAGGGTGACCCATTGCGCCACGCGGTCACCGAAGCGGTGTGCGGCCGCGGCGGAGTATTCGGCGAACCGTTCCGCAGTCGCCCGATTCAGCCAGCCGCCGTCGTGCTCCAACGGCAGGGGAGTATCCCAATGGAACAAGGTCACCATGGGGGAGATCCCGGCCTTCAGGAGCTTGTCGATCAGGCGGTCGTAGAAATCCAGGCCCTGTTGGTTGATGGGTCCCTTGCCGCCGGGTTGGATTCGCGGCCAGGAGAGGGAGAACCGGTAGGAATCCACGCCCAGGTCCTGCATGAGGGCAATGTCCTCGTCCGTGCGGTTGTAGTGGTCGCAGGCGACTGCAGGGGAGTGCCCGTCGACGATCGCGCCCGGTTTCTCGGCAAACGCGTCCCAGCTCGACGGTCCGCGTCCGTCCGCCGTGAGCGAGCCCTCGATCTGGAAGGCCGCGGCAGCGACACCCAAAGTGAAGTCCGGCCGGATGCGGCCTGCAAGATCCCCCACAGTGGCAGCATCTTGGACGGTCATGCCCCCATCATCCCGAGCGCAGGTGCCGATGGCAATGGTCAGGGAGGCCCGATTGGCTTATGCCGGGGAATTCCGGCATACTAGGTGAGTTGTTCAAGCGCTTCTTCGCGTCCCGATCCGGATAATGCCGGGTGTCAGGGTCCAAGCTGAAGCCCAAACATAACCCAGATCCCCAAAGGAATACGGACGCGTTTGCGTGGAAATCGCGACACGCCCGACCGCGGGGGTCGGTTACACCGGCAAGTTGAGGAACCCGGATCCCTCCGGATTCAGCTTGTGCGGCGGGTGGTAGTACTACTTCAAATGCTTCGGCAGCCACATACAACACGTAAGTGAACAGGGCAGCCTTTATTCGAGGGCAGCACAGACTGAAAGAGAGTCAGGCGACATGGCGGGACAAAAAATCCGCATCCGGCTGAAGTCATATGACCACGAGGTCATTGATGTTTCAGCGCGGAAGATCGTTGAGACGGTCACGCGCGCAGGCGCAACGGTAGTGGGCCCCGTGCCGCTGCCGACGGAGAAGAACGTGTACTGCGTTATCCGCTCTCCCCACAAGTACAAGGACAGCCGTGAGCACTTTGAAATGCGTACTCACAAGCGTCTGATCGACATCATCGACCCCACGCCGAAGGCTGTTGACTCGCTTATGCGTCTCGACCTGCCGGCCGACGTGAACATCGAAATCAAGCTGTAGGGAGGTGCTGAGAAAACTATGACCGCAACCCGTAACGTAAAGGGCCTGCTGGGCACGAAGCTCGGCATGACCCAGGTCTGGGACGAGAACAACAAGCTCATCCCGGTAACTGTCGTCCAGGCTGACTCCAACGTCATCACCCAGCTGCGCAACGCAGAGACTGATGGCTATGTCGCCGTTCAGATCGGCTACGGCCAGATCGATCCCCGCAAGGTCACCAAGCCGCTGGCTGGTCACTTTGAAAAGGCTGGCGTAACTCCTCGCCGCCACGTCGTCGAACTGCGCACTGCAGACGCCGCGTCTTACGAACTGGGCCAGGAGCTTTCTGTTGAGCTCTTCGAAGCCGGTCAGAAGATCGACGTCGTCGGCACCAGCAAGGGTAAGGGCTTCGCCGGTGTTATGAAGCGTCACGGCTTCCACGGTGTTGGAGCCTCCCACGGTGCGCACAAGAACCACCGCAAGCCCGGTTCAATCGGTGGCGCATCCACCCCGAGCCGCGTCTTCAAGGGTCTGAAAATGGCCGGTCGCATGGGCGCAGAACGTCACACCACGCTGAACCTCACGGTTCACGCTGTTGACGCCGAGAAGTCGCTGCTCCTTATCAAGGGTGCCGTCCCCGGTGCCCGCGGCCAGGTCGTCCTCGTACGCACCGCCGTGAAGGGAGCCTAGTTAAATGACTAGCACTGTCAAGGTAGACCTGCCTGCAGAGATCTTCGACGTCCAGACCAACGTGCCGCTGCTGCACCAGGTCGTCGTCGCACAGCTCGCTGCTGCTCGCCAGGGTACCCACAAGACCAAGACCCGCGCCGAAGTTTCCGGTGCAGGCCGCAAGCCGTTCAAGCAGAAGGGCACCGGCCGCGCCCGTCAGGGTTCCATCCGTGCTCCTCACATGACCGGTGGTGGCATCGTCCACGGCCCGACGCCGCGTGACTACAGCCAGCGGACCCCCAAGAAGATGAAGGCTGCCGCACTGCGTGGCGCCCTGTCCGACCGCGCCCGTAACGGCCGCATCCACGTCGTTTCTGAACTGGTTGCCGGCACCAAGCCGTCCTCCAAGGCAGCACTGGCCGCGTTGCGTGCAGTCTCCGAGCGTCGGAACCTGCTCGTTGTTATCGAGCGCGCCAACGATGTTGCCGCACTTTCCGTGCGCAACCTCGCAGATGTTCACGTTCTGTACGCAGACCAGCTGAACACCTACGACGTGCTGGTTTCCGACGACGTTGTCTTCACCAAGGCTGCGTTCGAGGCTTTCATCGCTGACAAGGCAAAGAACGAGGAGGATGCCAAGTGAGTGCAGCCACCATCAAAGACCCGCGCGACGTCGTCATTGCACCCGTCGTTTCGGAAAAGAGCTACGGCCTGATCGACGAGGGCAAGTACACCTTCCTGGTGGACCCCCGCTCGAACAAGACCGAGATCAAGCTGGCCGTGGAGAAGATTTTCTCCGTCAAGGTCGAATCGATCAACACCATCAACCGTGCCGGTAAGCGCAAGCGGACCAAATTCGGCTGGGGACAGCGCAAGAGCACCAAGCGTGCAATTGTCACCCTCAAAGAAGGCACAATCGACATCTTCGGCGGTCCGCTCGCGTAGCGGAGACCACTTTAACGAGGAAATGAATTATGGGAATCCGTAAATACAAGCCGACTACCCCGGGCCGTCGCGGCTCGAGCGTAGCCGACTTCTCCGAAATCACGCGATCGACTCCGGAAAAGTCGTTGCTGCGTCCGCTGCACAAGACTGGCGGCCGTAACAACACCGGTAAGATCACTACCCGTCACAAGGGTGGTGGCCACAAGCGCCAGTACCGTCTGATCGACTTCCGTCGCCACGACAAGGACGGCGTCAACGCCCGCGTTGCCGAAATCGAGTACGATCCGAACCGCACGGCTCGCATCGCCCTCCTGCACTACGTTGATGGCACCAAGCGTTACATCATCGCCCCGAACAAGCTGTCCCAGGGTGACTTCGTCGAGGCTGGCCCCGACGCTGACATCAAGCCGGGCAACAACTTGCCGTTGCGCAACATCCCGGTTGGTACCACCATCCACGCAGTTGAACTGCGTCCGGGTGGCGGCGCCAAGATGGCCCGTTCCGCAGGTGCTTCGGTTCAGCTCGTCGCCAAGGAAGGCCGTTTCGCCCAGCTGCGTCTGCCCTCCGGTGAAATCCGCAACGTTGACGTGCGCTGCCGCGCTACCGTCGGCGAGGTCGGCAACGCCGAGCAGTCGAACATCAACTGGGGTAAGGCCGGCCGTATGCGCTGGAAGGGCGTTCGCCCGACCGTCCGTGGTGTCGCCATGAACCCGGTCGATCACCCGCACGGTGGTGGTGAAGGTAAGACTTCCGGTGGACGTCACCCGGTCAACCCGAACGGTAAGCGTGAAGGCCGCACCCGCCGCCCCAACAAAGAGAGCGACAAGCTTATTGTTCGTCGCCGCCGTACTGGCAAGAACAAGCGATAGGAGCCTGGACACATGCCACGCAGCCTGAAAAAAGGTCCTTTCGTAGACCAGCACCTCTTTGTGAAGGTCGCCAGGGAAAACGAAAAGGGCACCAAGAACGTCATCAAGACCTGGTCCCGCCGTTCGATGATCGTCCCGGACATGCTGGGTCACACGATTGCCGTTCACGACGGACGCAAGCACATTCCGGTGTTTGTCACTGAGTCGATGGTCGGGCACAAGCTCGGCGAATTCGCTCCCACGCGGACATTCCGCGGCCATGTCAAGGACGACCGTAAGGGCAAGCGCCGCTAAGGCGCTCGCTCTACGGCTAAGACGAGAGAAGGAAAGCAATGGAAGCCAAGGCTATTGCGCGTCACATCCGCGTAACGCCTATGAAGGCCCGGCGCGTCGTCAACCTTGTTCGTGGTAAGCAAGCGAATGAGGCTCTGGCAATTCTGAAGTTCGCCGAACAGGCAGCTTCGGAGCCGGTATTCAAGGTAGTTCAGTCGGCAATGGCAAACGCACGGGTCCTCGCGGACCGCGACGGCGTTGCCTTTGACGAAGGAGACCTCTACATCAGCGAAGCGTTTGTTGATGAAGGCCCGACCATGAAGCGGTTCCAGCCGCGTGCTCAGGGTCGCGCATTTCAGATCAAGAAGCGCACGAGCCACATCACCGTGGTAGTCGCTACCCCGGAGAAAGAGGAGGCTCGCTAAGTGGGACAGAAAGTAAACCCGCACGGGTTCCGACTCGGCATCACCACCGATCACGTATCGCACTGGTTTGCTGACAGCACCAAGGCTGGCCAGCGGTACAAGGACTTCGTTCGCGAAGACATCCGCATCCGCCAGCTCATGTCCACGGGCATGGAGCGCGCTGGCATCGCCAAGGTCGAAATCGAGCGCACCCGTGACCGTGTCCGCGTGGACATCCACACGGCCCGCCCGGGTATCGTCATCGGCCGCCGCGGCGCAGAAGCAGACCGCATTCGCGGCGAGCTCGAGAAGCTCACCGGCAAGCAGGTCCAGCTGAACATCCTCGAGGTCAAGAACCCCGAGATGGAAGCCCAGCTTGTTGCCCAGGGCGTTGCTGAGCAGCTGACTTCCCGCGTGGCTTTCCGCCGTGCGATGAAGAAGGCCATGCAGTCCGCACAGCGTGCGGGTGCCAAGGGTATCCGTATTGCTTGCTCCGGTCGACTGGGTGGCGCAGAAATGTCCCGCTCGGAGTTCTACCGCGAAGGCCGTGTGCCCCTGCACACCCTGCGTGCGAACATCGACTACGGCTTCTACGAAGCCAAGACCACCTTCGGCCGCATCGGCGTGAAGGTCTGGATCTACAAGGGCGACGTCACTGCCAAGGAACTGGCTCAGCAGGCAGCTGCTGCTCCGTCCCGTGGCCGTGGTCCGAGCGACCGCCCGGGCCGCCCGGGTGGCGCCG
>NZ_DF952468.1:316651-320962 GCF_001263615.2 Arthrobacter sp. Hiyo1
CGCCGACCGTGGTGACCGCCGTCGTCGTACCGACGTCCGGCAGCTGACGCAGCACCTGTTGCTGCAGAGGCTCCGGCAGCTGAAGCTGCTGCTCCCGCAGCAGAAGGAGGACAGGCTTAAATGCTTATCCCACGTCGAGTCAAGCACCGTAAGCAGCACCACCCGGGTCGTTCCGGCGCTGCAACGGGCGGCACCAAGGTCACCTTCGGTGAGTACGGCATCCAGGCGCTGAGCCCGGCCTACGTCACGAACCGTCAGATCGAGTCTGCCCGTATCGCGATGACCCGCCACATCAAGCGTGGCGGTAAGGTCTGGATCAACATTTATCCGGACCGTCCGCTGACGAAGAAGCCGGCCGAAACCCGCATGGGTTCCGGTAAGGGTTCTCCGGAATGGTGGGTCGCAAACGTCAAGCCGGGCCGCGTTCTCTTCGAGCTCGCCGGTGTCAATGAAGAGGTAGCTCGCGAGGCACTGCGCCTGGCAATCCACAAGCTGCCGTTGAAGGCACGCATTGTGCGTCGCGAAGGTGGTGAATAGAAATGGCAGTAGGGTCGAAGGATCTCGCACCCGCACAGCTGGACGGTTTCGACAACGAGCGTCTCGTTGAAGAACTCCGCAAGTCCAAGGAAGAGCTGTTCAACCTGCGTTTCCAGTCCGCCACCGGACAGCTGGAGAACCACGGTCGTCTGCGCGCGGTAAAGAAGGACATCGCACGCATCTACACCGTTCTCCGTGAGCGCGAGCTGGGCATTCGTGCCGAGGTTGCCGCACCGGTTGTGGAAGCCAAGGAAGAAAAGAAGTCCAAGAAGGCAGAAGCCAAGGCTGAGAAGGCCGAAGCCGAGGCTGGAGAGGACGCCAAGTGAGCGAACAGAAGGAAACTGTGACGGAAGCAGCAGCCAGCGCCGAACAGCGCGGTTACCGTAAGACGCGTCGCGGCTACGTTGTCTCTGACAAGATGGAAAAGACCATCGTTGTTCAGGTTGAAGACCGCGTGAAGCACGCTCTGTACGGCAAGGTCATTCGCCGCACCTCGAAGATCAAGGCTCACGACGAGCAGAACACCGCCGGCATCGGCGACCTCGTTCTGATCTCTGAGACCCGCCCGCTGTCCGCTACAAAGCGGTGGCGCCTGGTCGAGATCCTCGAAAAGGCTAAGTAATCCCGCGCCGGGCTTTGTCCGGCAGCGATATGGATTGGTGGAAGGCCCGTATTCCGGAAGGAATGCGGGCCTTTCCGCGTTTCGGTCCTTAGCATAAAACGTGCTAGGATATTGAGTTTGTATGGCGCCAGTTGTGCGTCAACAACCACCTCGTAAACAATCGTGCCGCGGCATACTGCCCCGCGCAGTTATTTCCGCAAGGGAAGCTGATGCTGGCGGCACGGGAGTTTAGGCCTGCACTGGCAAAATCCAGGCAGGTCAAGAGACACCCCGATCAACCGTTCCGCAAGGCTCATTCCGTATGCTCCATTTCGGTCTGAGAACCGGCGCGACGCAAGGAGTAAAAATTGATTCAGCAGGAGTCGCGACTGAAGGTCGCCGACAACACGGGTGCTAAGGAAATCCTTACCATTCGCGTTCTCGGTGGATCCGGCCGTCGCTACGCAGGCATTGGCGACGTCATTGTCGCAACCGTCAAGGACGCTATCCCGGGCGGCAACGTAAAGAAGGGTGACGTCGTCAAGGCTGTCATCGTTCGTACCAAGAAGGAACGCCGCCGTGCGGATGGTTCCTACATCAAGTTTGACGAGAACGCAGCTGTGATTCTGAAGAACGACGGCGACCCCCGCGGTACCCGTATCTTCGGCCCGGTTGGTCGTGAACTGCGTGACAAGAAGTTCATGAAGATCGTTTCGCTGGCTCCGGAGGTGCTGTAACCCATGGGTGCAAAGATCAAGAAGGGTGACCTGGTTCAGGTCATCACCGGCGCCAAGCAGGAACGTGGCGGCGACCGTGGCAAGCAGGGCAAGGTTCTTCGCGTGTTCACCGAGACCAACCGCGTCCTGGTAGAAGGCATCAACCGAGTCACCAAGCACACCAAGGTCGGTCAGTCGCAGCGCGGCACCAAGACCGGTGGCATCGAGGTCGTTGAGGCCCCGATCCACGTCTCCAACGTTGCTCTTGTTGACCCCTCGACCAAGAAGCCGACCCGCGTTGGTTTCCGTCTCGAGACCGTTGAGAAGGACGGCGTCTCCAAGTCCGTCCGTGTCCGCGTGTCCAAGGCATCCGGGAAGGACATCTAATGACTGAGACTCTCGAGACTCCAGCGAAGATCGTTCCGCGTCTGAAGACGAAGTACGCCGATTCCATCAAGCAGACCCTGGTTGAGGAATTCAAGTACGAGAACGTGAACCAGGTTCCCCGCCTGGTGAAGGTTGTTGTGAACATGGGTGTTGGAGATGCCGCCAAGGACTCCAAGCTGATCGACGGCGCTGTCCGCGACCTCACCCTGATCACCGGCCAGAAGCCGCAGGTAACCAAGGCCCGCAAGTCGATCGCCCAGTTCAAGCTGCGCGAAGGCATGCCCATCGGTGCACACGCAACTCTGCGTGGGGACCGTATGTGGGAATTCGTGGACCGCCTCGTGACCCTCGCCCTGCCCCGTATCCGCGACTTCCGCGGCCTTAACGGCAAGCAGTTCGACGGCAACGGCAACTACACCTTCGGTCTGACCGAGCAGGTTATGTTCCACGAAATCGACCAGGACTCCATCGACCGCGTTCGCGGTATGGACATCACGGTTGTCACCACTGCAAAGACCGATGACGAAGGCCGTGCGCTGCTCAAGGCACTTGGCTTCCCGTTCAAATCCGAAGACTAATAACTACGTAGTAGGTCCGGCCGCGGCTGCTTTGCAGCCAACGCGGAAACCATTACGAGGAAGGGCAAGAGCCACAATGACTATGACAGATCCTGTCGCAGACATGCTTACGCGTCTGCGCAACGCCAACTCGGCATACCACGACACCGTGAGCATGCCGTACAGCAAGCTCAAGGCACGCGTTGCCGACATCCTGAAGGCAGAAGGCTACATCGCTGCTTGGAAGGAAGAGGAAGCCGAAGTCGGCAAGAAGCTGACCATCGACCTCAAGTTCGGTCCGAACCGCGAGCGTTCGATTGCTGGTGTCCGCCGCATTTCCAAGCCTGGTCTCCGCGTTTACGCGAAGTCCACCAACCTGCCTCACGTGCTGGGTGGCCTGGGTATCGCAATCCTGTCCACCTCTTCCGGCCTCCTGACTGACAAGCAGGCCGGCAAGAAGGGCGTGGGCGGCGAAGTCCTCGCGTACGTCTGGTAACGGGAAAGGAAGAGAATAATGTCACGTATTGGACGTCTCCCCATCACCGTTCCTGCCGGCGTTGAAGTTAAGGTTGATGGCTCTGTCATCAACGTCAAGGGCACCAAAGGCGAGCTGAGCCACACTGTAGCCAGCCCGATCGAGGTCACCCTGGACGAAAGCACCTTGACTGTCACCCGCCCGAACGACGAGCGCGCTTCGCGTTCCCTGCACGGCCTGACCCGCACCCTGATCGCGAACATGATCGAGGGCGTCACCAAGGGCTACGAAAAGAAGCTTGAAATCGTTGGTACCGGTTACCGCGTTCAGGCCAAGGGTTCTGACCTTGAGTTCGCTCTCGGCTTCAGCCACCCGGTCAATGTCTCCGCTCCGGAAGGCATCACCTTCACGGTGGAGGGGCCGACCAAGCTCTCCGTCGCTGGTATCTCCAAGCAGCAGGTCGGCGAGGTTGCTGCCAACATTCGCAAGCTGCGCAAGCCCGACCCCTACAAGGGCAAGGGTGTCCGTTACGCCGGCGAAGTTATCCGCCGCAAGGTCGGAAAGGCTGGTAAGTAAACCATGGCCATCGCAATTAACAAGAAGCGTACGAACAAGAGCAAGTCTGCTGCACGCAGCCGTCGCCAGCTTCGTATCCGCAAGCGCATCACCGGCACGGCTGTTCGTCCTCGTCTGGTCGTCAACCGCTCCGCACGCCACATCTTCGTCCAGGTTGTCGATGACAGCAAGGGTGTAACCGTGGCTTACGCCTCCACTTTGGAAGCTGACCTTCGTGCATTCGACGGCGACAAGACTGCCAAGGCCAAGCGCGTCGGCGAGCTCGTTGCCGGGCGTGCCAAGGCTGCAGGCATCGAAGCTGTTGTCTTCGACCGCGGTGGTAACAAGTACCACGGCCGGATCGCCGCCGTCGCTGACGGCGCACGTGAAGGTGGGCTGGCACTGTGACCGTTGAGAATAACGAAAAGGACATTCAGGTGACTGAAGCTGCAGCTGCTGAGGCAACTGAGACTGCCAAGGCTA
>NZ_DF952468.1:321105-325381 GCF_001263615.2 Arthrobacter sp. Hiyo1
TGGCCGCGACGGCGGTCGCGAGGCCGAGAAGAGCCAGTTCGTAGAGCGCGTTGTAACCATCAACCGTGTTGCCAAGGTCGTCAAGGGTGGTCGTCGCTTCAGCTTCACCGCCCTGGTCGTCGTCGGTGACGGCAACGGCCTGGTTGGCGTCGGCTACGGCAAGGCGAAGGAAGTTCCGGCAGCTATCGCGAAGGGCGTTGAAGAAGCTAAGAAGTCCTTCTTCCGCGTTCCCCGCGTTGGCAACACCATCCCGCACCGCGTGCAGGGTGAGGCCGCAGCAGGCGTTGTCATGCTGCGTCCGGCTTCCCCGGGTACCGGTGTTATCGCCGGTGGTCCGGTCCGCGCGGTACTGGAATGCGTCGGTATCCACGACGTTCTCTCCAAGTCGCTCGGTTCCTCGAACGCCATCAACATCGTTCACGCGACTGTTGACGCCCTGAAGCGACTGGAAGAGCCCGCTTCCGTGGCAGCCCGCCGTGGCCTGCCGCTGGACGAGGTTGCTCCTGCTGCTCTGGTGCGCGCACTCCAGAACCAGAAGGCAGGTGTCTAGTCATGGCTAAGAACCTGACTCCCTCCGACGCTCAGTTGGAGATCACCCAGATCAAGGGCGTCATCGGCGCCAAGCAGAACCAGCGTGAGACCCTGCGGTCCCTCGGCCTCAAGCGCATCGGACACACTGTTGTCCGTACCGCTGATGCCGTAACCGTTGGAATGCTCAACACGGTTCCGCACCTCGTGAATGTAGAGGAGGCGAAGTAATGGCCGAGAACAAAACTGCCGCAGAGGCTGCCGACAAGCAGAACACTCTGAAGGTCCACCACCTGCGTCCCGCCCCCGGTGCCAAGACTGCCAAGACCCGTGTTGGTCGTGGTGAAGGCTCCAAGGGTAAGACCGCAGGTCGCGGTACCAAGGGTACGAAGGCCCGCTACCAGGTCAAGGCTGGCTTTGCCGGCGGCCAGCTGCCGCTGCACATGCGCCTGCCGAAGCTTCGCGGCTTCAAGAACCCGTTCCGGGTTGAGTTCCAGGTTGTAAACCTGGACAAGCTCAACGAGCTGTTCCCGGAAGGTGGCGCTGTCACCGTCGAGTCCCTGGTTGAGAAGGGTGCCGTTCGCAAGAACCAGCCCGTCAAGGTGCTGGGCACCGGCGACATCACCGTCAAGGTTGACGTCACCGCCCACGCTTTCTCCTCCAGCGCAGCTGAGAAGATCGCAGCAGCAGGCGGAACCACCACTGCCCTCTAAGGGCTCTGGGCTATCGCTCGCTGTAAAAAGACTCCCGGTGCGGAGGGCTTCGGCCCCCTGCTCCGGGAGTTTTTTGATATGGCGCGCACCCCTCGATTGTTCGCATGGCGCATCAAACCGTTAGACTCGGGTGTTGGGTTTCAATGACCCCTTTCGACACCCTTGGACTTTTAACTCAGGAGGACGCTTGCTAAGCGCATTCGGCCGGGCATTTCGGACGCCTGATCTGCGACGCAAGTTGTTGTTCACGCTGGGAATCATCACAATCTTCCGCTTGGGAGCTTTTATCCCCTCGCCTGGTGTGAGCTACCAAAATGTTCAGCAATGTTTGTCAAGCAATCAGGACCAGGGCGGCCTCTACCAGCTCGTCAACCTGTTCAGCGGTGGTGCACTGCTGCAGGTTTCGATCTTTGCCCTGGGGATCATGCCGTACATCACGGCGAGCATCATCGTGCAGCTGCTCCGCGTGGTCATTCCGCGGTTCCAGCAGCTGTATGACGAAGGTGCCTCGGGCCAGTCGAAGCTGACGCAGTACACGCGTTATCTGACCATTGCGCTGGGCCTGCTGAACGCCACCACGCTGGTGTCCCTGGCACGCTCCGGACAGCTGCTGCCGAACTGCCAGCTGCCGATCATCCCGGACACGAGCATCATCGCCACGATCCTCGTGGTCATCACCTTGACGGCCGGTACAGGCCTCATCATGTGGATGGGCGAACTGGTTACCGAGAAGGGCGTGGGCAACGGCATGTCCCTGCTCATCTTCACCTCCATCGCTGCCGGCTTCCCGACCTCGCTCGGTGCCATCTGGAACTCCAAGGGACCGGGCACCTTCTTCACGGTGTTGGCGATCGGCCTCGTAACCGTCGCGCTCGTGGTCTTCGTGGAGCAGTCCCAGCGGCGCATTCCGGTCCAGTACGCCAAGCGTATGATCGGCCGGCGCACCGTGGGCGGCACCAGCACCTACATCCCCATCAAGGTGAACATGGCCGGCGTCGTGCCTGTCATCTTTGCCTCCTCGATGCTCTACCTGCCGGGGCTGATTGCACAGTTCAACCAGCCGAAGGCCGGAGAGTCCATCGCCCCGTGGGTTGAGTGGATCAACAACAACCTCACCAAGGGCGACCACCCCATCTACATGGCGCTGTATTTCGTCATGATTGTGTTCTTCACCTACTTCTACGTCGCGATCACCTTCAACCCTGAAGAGGTCTCGGACAACATGAAGAAGTACGGCGGGTTCATTCCGGGCATCCGGGCGGGTAAACCGACCGCGGACTACCTGCAGTACGTGCTTTCCAGGATCACCCTCCCCGGCGCCTTCTACTTGGGCTTCGTGGCGTTGATTCCGCTGGTCGCACTCGTCCTGATCAGCGCCAACCAGAACTTCCCGTTCGGTGGCACGTCGATTCTGATCATGGTGGGTGTGGGCCTGGAAACCGTCAAGCAGATTGATGCGCAGCTACAACAACGTCACTACGAAGGGCTTTTGCGATGACGAGAATGCTGATCATTGGACCCCCGGGTTCGGGCAAGGGAACCCAGGCTGAGCGGATTTCCGAGCGCTTGGGCGTAGTCGCCATCTCTACCGGCGACATCTTCCGTGCGAACGTCAAGGGCGAAACCCCGCTGGGTATCGAGGCAAAGAAGTACATGGACGCCGGCGATTTCGTTCCGGACAGCGTCACCAACAAGATGGTCCGCGACCGCCTGAGTGAGAGCGACGTCGAGAACGGCTTCCTGCTCGACGGCTACCCGCGCACCACCGCCCAGGTGGAATACCTGGACCGGATCCTCGCCGACACGGAAGAGAAGCTCGACGTCGTGCTTCAGCTGACGGCCGACGACGAGGAACTTGTTACGCGTTTGCTGGGCCGTGCCAAGGAGACCGGCGCTCGGATGACAACGAAGGCGTCATCCGCCACCGCCTGGACCTCTACCACGAGCAGACCGAGGCCGTCGTGGCCAAGTATGCCGAACGGGGCATCCTGACCCAGGTCGATGGCATTGGCGGCATCGACGAGGTCACGGATCGCGTGCTGCTGGCCATCGAGGCAGCCAAGGCGGTCTAGCCGCCGCACGACTGTTGAAGAGGGTGTGTCCCGCGCCGGAGCTGACTGCTCCCGTGCGGGACACGCCCTTTTTGCTTCCCCGTTTGAGCGCCTGAAATCAGAACCAATTCACGGGCGTTTGTGGCTCCGGTTTCGGGCTGGGCCGCTGATGCGGGAAAATAGGAAGCCAGAGGGGGTCTGGATCTGCAGCCCACCACAAGCAGCACACGACAAGAGGAGACCATGGCGTTCGGCCAGCCCCGCATCGAATACAAGACCAATGAGCAAATGCGCAAAATGCACGAGGCCGGATTGGTCCTCAGCAGAGCGCTCGACGCAGCCGTTGAAGCTGCGAAACCGGGCGTGACCACGCGCGAGATCGACGCCGTTTTCGCCGCGGTCCTCATCGACGCTGGAGCGAAGTCGAACTTCCTCGGATACCACGGCTTCCCCGCCACCATCTGCACATCCGTCAACGAGGAAGTGGTTCACGGCATCCCAGGCGACCGGGTCCTGCAGGATGGGGACATCATTTCGATTGATGGCGGGGCGATCGTTGACGGTTGGCACTCCGACTCCGCACGCACTGTGATAGTCGGCGCGGCGGATCCTGAAGATCAGCGGCTCTCGGATGTCACCCAAGCCGCCATGTGGCGCGGAATCGCTGCTTTGGCCAAAGGCAAGTTCGTCGGCGATATCGGCAACGCCGTGGACGACTACGTCTCCTCCGTCCCGGGAAAGCCGCTGGGCATCCTGGAAGACTACGTAGGCCACGGCATCGGCTCCGAGATGCACATGGCCCCTGACGTGTTGAACTACCGCACCACCCACCGAGGCCCGAAAATCAGGCCGGGACTGTGCCTTGCGATTGAGCCCATGCTCGTCCGCGGCAGCATCGAAACAGCAACCCTCGACGACGACTGGACTGTGGTGACCACTGACGGCGAGCGCTCGTGCCAGTGGGAGCACTCGGTCGCCGTACCA
>NZ_DF952468.1:325406-328844 GCF_001263615.2 Arthrobacter sp. Hiyo1
CGAAAAGGGCATCTGGGTGCTTTCCGCGCCCGACGGCGGCGCGGAGCAGCTGGCGCCGCTCGGCGTCGTGCCCGTTCCGATTCCCTGATCAGACGCGGCTGCCCAACTAGCTCGCATTAGATGTCGTTCTGACGCGTCAAAACGACATTAATTGCAAGCTAGTTGGGCAGCGGGCGGCACTCGGCGCGTTGAGCCTCAGCTCTTGAGCTTGGGCTTCACGTCCTTGGTGTAGATGCCATCGAGGGTTGTCTTGAGGTCCGTCATGGTGGCCTTCACGTCGCCCTGCTGGGTGAGGATCTTCGCAGCGGCCTTGGCCATTTCCTGATCGGCGCCGGGCAGGAATACGCGGGCGTTGTCCTGCACCTTGGTCACGGCGAGCTGGTCCATGGCCGTCTTGATTTGCGGAGTCTTGGCGAGGACTGCAGTCATGTCCGCGGAAACGCGGGTGGGCATGTAGCCGGTGGCAGCGGAGAATGCCGCCGTGTTCTCCGGTTCGGTCATGAATTTCAGGAAAGTGGCAGCCGCGAGCTGGACTTCCTTGCTGACGCCGCTGGGAATCCCGAGTCCCGCGCCGCCGGTGGGGCAGACGTTGGTCTCGGCCTTGGGGCCGCCCGGCAGGAAGCCGACGCCGACGTTGAACTTAGCGGACTTCAGCACGCCCAGCAGGTCTCCGGTAGAGGAGATCGTGGTGGACGTGATGCCTGCGGAAAAGTCGTCCGCGGCGTTCTTGGAGGAGACGCCGGCCCACTTGTCCTTGTAGATGGAGTCCTGGGCCCACTGCAGGGCCGTGACGGACTCGGTGGAGTCGCAGTTGAAGGTCCAGCCGTTGGACCAGCTGCCGCCCCAGCCCCACAGGTTGTTCTGCAGGGTCCAGCCGGCGTATCCGGCAAGGGCCGGGTAGATGTAGGCGTACTTAGCGCCCGAGCTTGCCTGGAGCTTGGGGGCCCACTCGGCGAACTCCTGCCAGGTCTTGGGAGCCCGGTCCGGAAGGCCGGCGGCCTTGAAGTGGTCCTTGTTGTAGTAGAAGAGCGGGGTGGAGCGGCCGTAGGGGAGCGCCCACTGCTTGTTGGCGTACTGGTAGTCCGCGACGAGGGACTTCTGGAAGTCGTCAATCTTGACGTCCAGCTGCTTGATGAGTCCGTCCAACGGGATGATATTGCCGTTGGTGTAGTAGCGGAACCACCAGACGTCGGAGAGCACCACGAGGCCGGGGAGGGCCGACTTCGCTGCCTGCGAGGTCTGGAACTTCTGCGCGATTTCCTCGTAGTTGGCGCCCGCCGTCACGAGGTTCACCTTGATGTCCGGGAACTTCGCCTGGAACTTGTCGATGATGGATTGCTCGACGGCCTGGGACTGCCCGGGGTGGCTGGTCCAAAAGTCGAAGGAGCCGGCCGGCTTGACCCCCGTGAAGTCGATGTCCGAGGGGCTGCTGCTCGTTGCGCTGCCGCCCGTCGACGGACCGCCGCATGCTGCAAGGGCGGCGGCGCCGACTCCGAGTCCGGCGAGCCCCAGGAAGTTTCTACGATCAAGATTCATTGCCATGGTTGGTCCTCTCAAGGATGCAAAGGTGGTGATGGGGTTGTGTGGACGTGCTGTGCTGTTAGCCGGTGACGCTGCCCTGGGTGAGCCCGGCAACGATGTAGCGTTGCAACGCTGCGAAGACCAGGAGGATGGGAATGATCACCAGGACAGCTCCTGCCATCAAGATCCCCCAGCCTGCGCCGTTTCCCTCGGAGTTTTGAAGGAGAGTCAGGCCGACCGGGAGGGTCATGGTTTCCGGGCGGTCCGTGATGATCAGGGGCCAGATGTAGTCGTTCCATTCGCTGACGACGGTGACGAGGGCAACGGTGGCGATCGAGGGGAGCGAAACGGGGACAACCACTTGCCAGAGCCTGCGCCAATGGCCCGCACCGTCGATTTCCGCCGCTTCGAGGATGGACCCCGGAAGGGTCTTGAAATGCTGGCGAAGGAGGAAGGTTCCGAAGGCCGTGCCGAGTCCCGGGAGAATGATTCCCCACAGGGTGTTCTTCCCGCCGATCCCTGCGATCAGGATGTAGTTGGGGAGGATCGACACCTGCGGCGGCACCATCAGGGCCACGAGGATCACGACGAAGATGACGTTCTTGAACGGGAAACGGACAAAAACCAGGGCGTAGGCCGTCAGGATCGCCAGGATCACCTTGACCGTGGAGCCGACCGTGGTGACGATCAGGCTGTTCAGGAAGAACTGTGCGAACGGCACAGTGGTCATGGCCGTGTGGTAGTTCTCCAGGTTCAGGCCCTGCGGGAGTATCTTGAGATCCGTGGTGACGATCTCGCCGGGCTGCTTGAAGGAACTCAGCAGCATCCACAACAGCGGCAGGACTACCACGAGGGTGGCCCCGATCAGCGGGATGTAGCCGCCTGCCAGCGTCTGGATGAGGTTCGCGCGGGAGAACGGCTTGTCGCGCTGCGCCGGCAGGTCCGGACCGCCGTCGGGAGCTTTAAGGGTCCCGACGCCGCTCGCGGGGTTGGGGCTGACGGGGGAGAGCGTGCTCATGAGTAGTGCACCTTCCGTTCGACGAACCGCAACTGGAGCACGGTGATGATGAGCAGGATGGCGAACAGCACCACTGAAATGGCGGCGGAGTAGCCGGCTCGGTTGTAGGCGCCAAAGGCCTGCAGATAGGCCTCGTAGATCAGGGTGCTGGTGCCGTTGCCCAGCGGCGTCATGATGCGGATCAGGTCGAAGGCCTGAAGTGAGCTGATCATCGTGGTGATGAGCAGGAAGAACGTGGTGGGCGAGAGCAGGGGAACGGAAATGCTCATGAAGCGGCGGAACCCGTTGGCTCCGTCCAGGGAAGCGGCCTCCATGACGTCCTTCGGGAGCGATTGGAGCCCGGCGAGGTACACGACCGCGCAGTAGCCCAGGTTCTTCCAGACGTAGACGATGATGACCATCGCGAGGGAGAGTTGCGGATCGTTGATCCACTGGGGACTTTGCTGGCCGATGCCGCGGAGCAGCCAGGACAGCACGCCGTATCCGGGATCGAAGATGAACAGCCATACGAGGCCGACGCCCACTCCACTGAGGACGTAGGGGGCGAAGACGGCAGAGCGCGCAAATGTGGTGCCGCGGACCTTCGCGTTCAAGGCCAGGGCCACCAAGAGGCCCAGCACCATGGAGCCACCGACGGTGACCACGGTGAAGATGAGCGTGGTGCCGAGTACTTGCGGGGCGTCGGAGCTGGTGAAGAAGGTGACGTAGTTGTCGAGGCCAACGACGGTGGCCGAGGTGGAGCCCAGGGTCCAGTCAAGGGTCGAGTAATACATGTTGTTGATGAGGGGCAGATACGTGAACACCGCGATCAGCGCCAAGTTCGGCAATGCCAGTGCCAGGAATACGAAGAAGTCGCGTCGGGTTCGGCCGGACCAGCGTCCCCGGCGCTGAGGGGCCGG
>NZ_DF952468.1:328925-332465 GCF_001263615.2 Arthrobacter sp. Hiyo1
GCCAGTCAGTTGTGTTGTCATGGGGGTCTCTAACGGTTCGCAGATATCGGGGCGCGCCGGACTCGGACTGGTGGGTCAAGGGGGCGGCTAGTTTTTACCTCACCACACGCAAACACCTGTCAAGTCACAAAAGGGGGCGTTCGCGGGATTGTTGGACAAGCCTTCTGCGCTCGTTCACTCGATGTTTCGTGGCGGATGGGGCCGTGTTTACATTCGAGGCACGACTACCGTTTGTTCCCAGGCCGCCGAAGGTCCTGCGCGCTGCGCGGGTTCAGCGCAGGGGAAAGCTCGGCGGAAGGAGCTCGTGGATGGGGCGGCGGGCGTAATCCGAGTCGCTCAGCGAGGCAATGTACTGGTTCAGGAATGCCTGGGCACGTTCCCGGTAGTCGCTGGTGTCCACGGTGACGATTTCGCCCCGGTCCACAATGGTGCGGCCGGCCACCACTACCCGCGTGATGTCCCGTCCGTCCGAGTTCATGATGAGTGTGCGGATGGGGTCGGCGTACGGACCAATATGGCTGCTGCTCAGGTCCAGGACGAAGTAGTCGGCCTGCGCTCCAGGTGCCAGCCGGCCCAGATCGGAACGGCCGAGGGACTCGGCGGGGTCCAGGGTGGCCGAGCGGAACAGGTCTGCGGCCTGGGCGCTTGAGCGGTCCCCGGTGAGGGTCTTGGTCATCCCCATCGCCAGGTCCATGGCCCGGATCATGTTGGGCGGGGCTGAGTCGGTGCCCAGTACGATCCGCACCCCGCGGTCGCGGTAGGAGTCATAGTTGTCGAGCATCCCGCCGTAATGTGCCATGGGGATGGGGCAGAGCAGGACCGACGTTCCGGACCCGGCGAGCAGCGCCAGATCGTCCCCGGTGCCTGCGGAGGCAGGCATGTGCGGGTGCCCGGGGATGGCCCAGGCGTGGGGGATGTAGGTGCGTTCCGCGAGGAAACCGAGATCGGCCAGGTAAGGGAGTGGACGCCGTCCCGTGCGGGCGATCATCGTCTCGACCTCGAAGAGCCCCTGGGCGGCGTGCAGGCGCACGGGGACCTTGAGCTCATCGGCGGCTTGCCGGGTGAGGCGGAGGGTCTGTTCGGTCTGCGTTTCGATCCGGGCCGGTAGCAATGCCGCCCGGATCAAACCATGGGCCCGCCCTTCGTAGTCCTGGGCGAAGCGAACGGCTTGGTCGAGGCCGTCGAGGCCGCGCCGTTCGTCCTCATGGAGCATCACCCGCTTGCCGTCCGTATAGGGGACTGCCGTACGGTAGCTCGGCCCCAGGTAGGCCCGGACGCCGAGGTCCTCCACCGCGGCGGCCGTGTCGGCAAGGTCCTCATAGTCCTCGCACCATTCGTGGTAGCTCTCGGACGCAATGGGCATGAGCGTGGTGATGCCGTTGCGGACCAATTGGGACAGGGCGAACTCGCGTCGGAACCGTGCCTGCTCGCGGGTGAACACGGCTCCGTGGTCCCCCAGGTAGGACTCGGACCAGACGAGGCCGAGCCGCCGGCCGGGATCCGGCCAGGAATCGAAAAGGGCGTGGTCGATATCTGCGAGGGCGTTCAAGTCAATGAATCCGGGGGACACGATCGCCTCCCCGGCGTCGATGTCAATGTCCACTTTCCCGGGGTAGTCCCGGCCCACGAAGACAATGGTTCCGTCCTCGTGGACCAGCTCCGCGTCGGGCAGGATGCAGAGGTCGCCGTCGGCATAGCCAATGATGAAGGCGGCCTTGATGCGCGTGATCACGGCTCTCCTTGATGGTGTTGTCGAGGTTCGGAGATCCTAGGACCCGGTGGAGCCCACGGGCTTGCCTTCCAAATCCGAAGCCTGGTTGTCCAGGATCGCTCCAGCCACCAGCATGGCGTCCTGTGGGGAGCGGTCGCGGATGGCGTCAAAAAGCTCGTCATGGCTATCGTGTTCGGCGTGGGCAGCACGGTTCAGGCCCTCGGGCGATGTCCACGAACCGTCGATGCTCTCCGCGAGGGAACCATAGATGCCAGCCAGGAGCTGGTTGTGCGCGGCGCCCACCACGGCCCGGTGGAAGTCGATGTCTGCCAGCCGGAATCCGTCCTCGTCGTGGGCTTCCGCGGCGGCGCGGCGGCGATCGAGCGCGTCCTGGAGCTTGTCCAAGTCCTCTTGGTCACGACGCTGTGCGGCGAGGGCGGCGGCAGGAATGTCAAGGCTGCGGCGGACTTCGATGGCTTCGAGCCGGTCCGCTCCCTGGAGGCCTTTGCGGAGGGCGACTTCTTGCTCGTCCACGGCGGCGACAAAGGTTCCGTCACCTTGCCGTGTCACGAGGAGTCCCGCGTGTACCAACGCGCGGAGGGCTTCCCGGAGGGGTGCCCGGCTGAGGCCCAAGGCCTTTCCGAGCTCCGGCTCTGGCGGAATACGGTCTCCGAGGCCCCATTCGCCCTCCCGGATCCGCAGGCGGATGTCATCGATCGCATCGTCGACGACGCTGCGCCGGCCACTCACCGTCATGGTGCCCTCCTTGCTAGGCAATTCGCCGATCCACTTCCGTCAACGAAGCGTCTCATATGGGGCTCGAAAAATCCACCCTTTCGTAAGACGTCTTAGAGTGTATCTTGGCAAACATGACCCAGATCACACACGTGCTACCTGATTCACGGGCCCTCGGCGCCGGCGAGCTGCCGGAGACGCGGCTGGGAGTCCAGTTCACCCGCTACCCGGGCCACGAAGACCGGCCACTGGTGGAATCGCTTCGGGCCGCCTTGGACGACGGCTTCACCCTGGTGGTGCTCAACAGCATCTCTGCGGAACTTTCGAGCGAAGCGCCCGGCCTACCGAACAAGGCCGGCGAACTGCACGAGGTTGCAGAGGAAGCCCGGCATGCCGGCGTCGAACTCCAGCTGGGCTTGGGCTGCGCAGGGCCGTTCGATGATCCCGCCATGGTTCGGGCCGGACTGAACAGGACCCTGGTTCGCGGCCTGGAACTAGGCGTCACTGAGTTCTTTGTTTACACACGGTCAATTCGCGAAGGGGCCTCGGAACAAGGCAGGTTCCTCGACCACCCTGCCCAGCTCCGGCTCATCCGGGCGAACCTCGAGACGCTTGCGTCCACAGCACGTGACGCCAGGGTCCACATCAACGTCAAGACCCATGAAGACCTAGCTTCACCTGAAGTGCACGCGCTGGTCCAGTCCTTGGACCCCGCAGTCTTCGGAATCGGATTCGATGTGGCCAACCTGGTGGTTCGTGGAGAGGATCCTGTCGATGCGGCCCGGGCGCTCGGGCCGCAGGTCCGGATGACGCATTTGGAGGACGCGGTCCTGTTCCCGCTGCCGCACGGCTACCGACGTCGCCTGCGGGCGGTGGGCGAAGGAGTTTTCGACTGGGAAGCGATACTCGGCCACCTTCTCCGTGCCGGGGTGCGCGACTTCACCCTGGAACAGCACCGGGGAAAGTTCGACGCTCCGGTTTTCGACCGTTCGTGGTTCACCCACGAACCGCACCTCGACGCCGCGGGGCTGGGCCAGTTGGCCCGGCTCGGTGTTGCAACGCACGACGGCGTGGCGCGCGGGCGTATCCCGGCG
>NZ_DF952468.1:332490-335433 GCF_001263615.2 Arthrobacter sp. Hiyo1
GTCAACTGCTCCACAGTGCCGCCACTATGCGGACGATCCTCACATCAATGGGTGCCGGCGTGAAGAAGCCGGCCACGATCCTTTCCGGAGAGGAAGGACTCTCATGACAGCCATTGCCGCCCCACAGATCGTTGTCCCGGTCAGAAGGAGACCCTTCAGGAGCTTCCTTCGTCGGGACAGGGCATTGACCATGACCTTGTCGTTCCTGGCCGCCCTCATTGTGGCCACCTTGATTGGCCCCTTGGTCTGGCGCGTGCAACCCGATGCCATCAACCTCGGCGCCGTCCTGCAGTCTCCAAGCCTGGGACACCCTATGGGCACGGACGACACCGGGCGGGACGTGTTGGCCCGGGTCCTGGCGGGTGGGCGGACGTCAATCCTGGCCGGTCTGACCATTGCACTGATCGGCGCGGTCGCCGGGTGTATCGCTGCCCTTTTGGCGGGATCAATGCGCGGCTGGGTAGACACGCTCTTTACCTGGCTGACCAACTCCATCCTCTGCTTCCCTGCCATCCTTCTGGCGATGGCGATCGCGATGGCACTGCAGCCGGGCGTGACGGCGGTGGTCATCGGGCTTTCGCTGCACTCGTTCCCCTGGTACATGCGGACGCTTCGCGGGGAGGTGATGCGCTTGTACGGCCAGGACTTCGTTCGCTCCACGGTCGCACTCGGAGCACACCCCGCCCGCGTGCTGTTCCGCCACGTTTTCCCGCACCTGGTCCCGATCATGATCCTGCAGATGGCCGCCGTCTTCGGTGCGTCGGTGCTCTCCCTGGCAGCCCTAGGTTACCTGGGCCTCGGCGCTCAACCTCCGACGGCCGAATGGGGAGAAATGATCACCGATGGCCAGCAATTCTTCCTGACGGGTCAATGGTGGATCGCGGGCTTCCCTGGCCTGGGCCTGCTCCTTGCCGTCAGCCTGACCACCATGATCGCGGACAGGGCCCGGGAAGTCCTGGATCCACGCGGCGAATTCATCCAGGCGAAATGAGGCTTTTTCGATGATTAGCACCATTTTCAAACGGCTCGGCATAGCACTGGCCACGGTCTTCGGGGCTTCGATCTTCGCCTTCATCCTCCTCCGCAAGGTTCCCGGTGACCCGGCCCGGGCCATTGCCGGCGATGCGGCCACCGACGACGCCATCGCGGCGCTGCGGAAGTCCATGGGACTGGATGACAACCTCTTCGTTCAGTACGGGAACTACATGGGCTCGCTCCTCCGCGGTGACTTCGGCTTCTCTTACAGCACCGGCAACAGCGTCGGTAGCCTCCTTGCCCAACGGCTGCCGGCGACGATCGAACTGGGGCTGCTGTCAGTAGTCATTGCCATTGTGGCGGCGGTCCTCGCCGCGAGCATCGCTGTCTACTCACGACGCCGCTGGCCGGACCGGTTTCTTCGCATCGCTTCCTCCCTGGCCATGGGATCGCCACCCTTCTGGATCGCCCTCCTTGCCTTGCTGGTTCTCTCGATCCAGCTCGGGATATTCCCGGGTCCTGAAGGCCGGCTGTCACCCGGGATGCTCCGTCCGCCGAACGTCACCGGCATGTTTACGGTGGACGCCCTGCTTGCGGGACAGTGGGGGACTTTCGCCAATGCGAGCTGGCACCTGATCCTGCCCGCAACGATTATCGCCTTGGGTCCGTTCGCCTTCCTCAGCCGGCTGTACCGGAACCAGCTTCGTGGCACGCTGCGGGAAACCTTCGTCACAGTCGCCCAGAGCCATGGCCTCCGCAGGTTCCCGGTCTACTCGCGCCACGTGGCCCCGCACGGGCTGTTGGCACTGTTACCGGCTGCTTCGCTGTTGTTCGCCGATCTCCTGGCTGGAAGCCTGCTGGTCGAGAAAGTTTTCGGATGGCCGGGCATAGGTTCCATGACCGCCGACGCCATCATCCAGAAGGACTTTGCCGTGGTCCAGGCGGTACTCCTTTTGGCCGCCATCCTCTACGTGGTAGTCAGCCTCGTCTCGGACCTCATCATGACCGCGGCAGATCCCCGCACCCGAGTAGGAGCCCGCTAATGTCGCACACCAACGCACTTCCCTTTCCTTCCCGAAGCATTGCCAGCGACGGGATCCCGGGCCAGGCGCCCGTCCTGAGCGTCAAAGGACTAACAACCAATTTCGACACTTCCTCGGGAACCGTCCACGCGGTGCGGGACGTGTCCTTCGACCTCTACAAACGGCAGCGATTGGCGATCGTCGGCGAATCGGGTTCCGGGAAATCCGCCCTCGCCATGTCCCTCGTAGGGCTCGTTCCGCCACCGGGCCGCATTGTGGGCGGCAGCGTCAAGCTCCACGGGACAGAGCTCGTGGGCCTTGACGACGCCGGGATCTCCAAGATCCGGGGGCGGGACATCGGCCTGGTATTCCAGGACCCGATGGCTGCCCTGGATCCCCTCAAGACCATTGGAACCCAGTTCGTGGAGACCATCCGGGTGCACCAGGACGTGTCAGTCAAGGTGGCCCGGCGGATGGCCTGCGAACTCCTTGCCGAGGTGGGCGTCAACGATCCGGAACGGAGGATCGCAGACTACCCCCACCAGTACTCCGGGGGGATGAGGCAGCGCGTGCTCATCGCCATGGCCATCGCCAACGATCCCGCCGTGGTCATCGCCGACGAACCGACGACGGCCTTGGACGTCACCACGCAGGCGCAAGTCCTCGACCTCCTGGCCAAAATCTGCGACGAACGCGGCAACGCGCTGGTGATGATCACCCACAACCTGGGGATCGTGGAAGAACTCTGCGACAGCGTCAACGTCATGTACGCGGGACGGTTCGTCGAATCCAGCAGCACCCGGTCACTTTTCGGCACGCCGGCCCACCCGTACTCGAAAGCGTTGCTGGACTGCGTCATCGACCCCGCTACGGCCAAGCGCGGCGCGTTGCCGGCCATCCCCGGCTCGCCCCCGGACCTTTCGGTCGATGAGCGGAGTGCCGTTTG
>NZ_DF952468.1:336725-339602 GCF_001263615.2 Arthrobacter sp. Hiyo1
CAGCCCGGCTGCTTCGTCGGCCCCGAGCAGCCGGCCCTTCACCGTGAATTGGGCCACGACGCTGACCAACATTGATCCTGCATTCGTGTGCGCCGGAAATGAGAACAGCTTCGCCAGCAACTTTTACGCCCGTCTCGTCAAGCTCGACGAGGATCAACAGCCCGACGGAACGCTCGTGGCCAACACGGACCCTGCCCGGGTCAAAGGGGACTTGGCCACGTCCTGGACGGTTTCCCCCGACGGGAAGGCCTACACCTTCTCCTTGCATCCGGGGGCCAAGTTCGCCAACGGCAACCCTTTGGATGCCGAGGCCGTCCGGTACTCGATCATGCGGAACCTCACCATCGGTGGCTGCGGATCCCTCGGCCTGCAAATCGGCCTGACGGACCCGCCCCTGATCAGCAGCGTCGTCGTAGTGGACGCCCAGACTGTCCGGCTCGAACTGTCACGTGCTACCCCGCAATCCTGGTGACGTTGGCGCAGAGCCGCGGATCGATCTATGACCCGAAAGTCATCAAGGACCACGGCGAGGACAAGAAGGGCGTGCCCAATCAGTGGTTGGCCGCGCATACCGCCAGCAGCAGCGGCCCCTATGTCCTGGACGAGTACGTGGCCAACAACTACGCGGTGCTCAAGCGCAATCCCCACTATTACGGCCAGGCCGCCAAGGAACCGGTGGTCCGCGTCAACTTCATCACCTCGATCCCCACCCTGATGCTGCAGGCACGCCGGGGCGAGGCGGATGTGACCCTGGGGCTGCCACCATACGTGGTTCACGAACTAAGCCAGAACGACTGCTGCACGGTCACCGCGGCCCCCGCTTTTGCCCCAGTCACGGTGTCCTTCGACAATTCCTCCGGCGTGACCTCGAATCCGAAATTGCGCGAAGCGCTGACGTACGCGGTGCCCTATGAGCAGATCAAGGCCAGCGTGGCTTACGGATACGCGGACAGCTACTATGGCCCCTTCGTTCCAGGAACACCAGGATTCGACCCGCAACGCTCGGCCGCCCGCCCCCTCGACAAGGACCGGGCACGGGCCTTGGTCAAGGAGTCCGGGCTGGTGAACCCCCAGATCGACCTCATGATCAACCCGACATCGCCTGGGGTCTCCACGCTTGCGACGATCCTGAAAGCCTCGTGGGAGGACATAGGCGTCACGGTCAACATCGATTCGCAGACGCCCACGGCCTTCGCCACGAAGTTCAACACGGGCAAATACCAGTCTGCGCTGCTGTTCGAGAGCGCCGGCGCGGTGGCTGCCTACGAACTCCGCAAGAAGATGACCTGTGGCAGCAGCTTCAACAACCAACACATCTGCATCCCAGGGACACCTGACCTCATGAAGAAGCTGGACAACGCCCCGGATCTGCAGGCGCAGCAGCCGTACATCAACGCGCTGGTGGACGCGTGGCGGGCCAGCTCGCCCACCATCATCCTCTACCGTGCGCAATTCACGCAGTCCTGGCCCACTCGGTGAAGCCTTCGACTACGCCTCGTCAACCACTTTCTACAACTGGGGACGGTAGGGGCGACCTCCCTGGATACCGCCGGGCTCCGGAGAGCACCCGCGGCGGACAAGACAAGATGAAGAACTAGCTAAGGACGCGAAATGCGAATTGGTGTCGATGGAAGCAAAATTCCCCACGAAGCGGACGACTCGGCGATCCGTATTCTCGAACGGGCGCACGGCATGGGGATGGAAGGAGTGTACTTCCGCAGCGTCATGGACGTCTCCCCAACCCTGGACCGCGGCTTGCTCGCACAGGTCCGGGACTGCGCGGATTCACTCAACCTCTACCTCCAAATGGGCCTCGCGAAGGTCAACCCGTACGCGACGGCTGAAGCTCCGCACGTCCGCAGGCTCGGCGATGGCGACTACACGCGCGGCATGATCAAGATGATCGAGGCCGCGCATGAAGCCGCAGGCGTGACGGACTTGTGGGTGGCGTGTGCCAACTACCAGCGCGGCATGCCGGGCTACTACGTTTTCGACCGCTTCCGGACAGACGCGCCGTGGGCCGACCAGCTCGTGGCGATCGAGAAGTTCCTGCGGCTCCTTGCCCCGGTGGCCCGGGACCACGGCGTGCACATGAACATCGAGACCCACGAAGAGATCACGAGCTATGAAATCGTCCGCCTGGTGGAAGCCGTGGGGCCGGATGTCCTCGGGGTCACCTTCGACACCGCCAACGTGGTGGTGCGAGGGGAAGACCCTGTGGCTGCTGCGCGTCGCGTTGCACCGTACACCCGGGCCACGCACTTGCGGGATTTTGTCCTCGGTGAACAGGACGGCGTCTTTGGCAGGGTCTTCGCGCCGATCGGCCAGGGCTCGATCGATTGGGACGCGGTGCTCGGCATCCTGCACGCCGAGAACCCGGACCTGCCGCTCTCGATCGAGAACGCAGGTCCCACCCTGCATTTGCCGATCGGCCTCGACGATCCTGAATGGATTGCCATGCACCCTGACCTTGATCAGGACGAGGTGGCCAGCATCCGGGGCATGGCTGCCGAGTACGCGGAACGGACGGAAAGGGGCGAGGCGCCGCGGATCAGCGACTTGCGCGCGGCAACTTACGACGGTGCGCACTTCATCGACGTCTCGGCGAAATCCCTGAGGGACGCACTGTCCCGGATCGGAGCCGCGGTGTAGGCACGACTGCGCTGTCCCCACCCAACTGCCTCGCAGTTGTTGTCGTTTAGACGCTTCAGAATGACATTAACTGCCAGTCAGTTGGGCGGGGAGGAGCAGAATAGGCCCATGACTTCCAAGATCACTGATGTGCCGGGAATCCGGGTGGGACATGTCCAGCGGATCGGCGACGGCTGGCTCAGCGGGGTGACCGTTGTCCTTCCGCCGCCCGGGACTGTGGGTTCC
>NZ_DF952468.1:340988-344669 GCF_001263615.2 Arthrobacter sp. Hiyo1
TTAGCGGGATCCAAGGGGGTTCCGCGGCCAGGGGAAGCGTGACACCGTGCCGGTGTCTGCGCTAGCATGGGCGGATTTAACTTTCGAGCCGTCTTGGCGTAGAGTTGTCTGTTGGTTGTCTGCACAGCCACGCCCATTTAACAGGTCGCGAGTCCTGCTTCGTGGAGTGGCAGGGGCCGGACGGTCAAACAAACAAAAAACGTCCGCAGATTTTCCGGTGCCTAACCGGAGGGCTGCGGCAAACAACAGTTAGCGGAGGATATGGCCAAGAAGGACGGGGTCATTGAGATCGAGGGCGTTGTGACTGAGGCGCTGCCCAATGCGATGTTTCGCGTTGAGCTCACCAACAAGCACATCGTTCTTGCACATATCTCGGGGAAGATGCGACAGCACTACATCAGGATTCTCCCTGAGGACCGCGTAGTGGTGGAGCTAAGCCCTTACGACCTCACACGTGGTCGCATCGTCTACCGCTACAAGTAATTGCTGGGCGGCAGCCTTGGGAAACCCGGGTAGTTGCCGCTCCAGCCGACCAACTGCAACACGCAAAGGAACGCCATGAAGGTCAAGCCGAGCGTTAAGCAGATCTGCGACAAGTGCAAAGTGATCCGCCGTAATGGCCGGGTCATGGTGATCTGCGAGAACCCGCGCCACAAGCAGCGCCAGGCTAATTCCCCGCAAGGGAGCTAGCGCCCGCGAGGGCAAACCTGGGTTGCTAACCCACGCAAGTAAATAAAGGCAGCACAAGCTGAATTGGGACGTATGGAGCCCGGACAGCTAACCCCCGGTCGGAGGCTGGGGCCGCACTGAAAGTGCGGGTGTACTGCCTACGACCTCCGGTTTATTCAAGGAGTACTGCCACTATGGCTCGTCTCGCTGGCGTAGACATTCCCCGCGAAAAGCGGTTGGAAATTGCGCTTACTTACATCTACGGCGTGGGCAAGACCCGTGCACACGAAACCCTGGCTGCCACCGGCATCAGCGCTGACGTTCGCGTCAAGGACCTGACTGACGCCGAACTGGTTCAGCTGCGTGACTACATTGAAGGCAACTACAAGGTTGAGGGTGACCTTCGCCGCGAAGTAGCAGCAGATATCCGCCGCAAGGTTGAAATCGGCAGCTACGAAGGCCTGCGTCACCGCAAGGGCCTGCCCGTACGCGGTCAGCGTACGAAGACCAACGCTCGTACCCGCAAGGGCCCGAAGCGCACCGTCGCCGGCAAGAAGAAAGCCGGCCGCTAGAAATAGCAGCTGACTTTCCCCCGATAACTTTCTGTAGGAGAAATAATGCCCCCGAAGACTCGTGGCGCGGTTCGCAAGCCGCGTAAGAAGGACAAGAAGAATATCGCGCTTGGCCAGGCGCACATCAAGAGCACCTTTAACAACACCATCGTGTCCATCACGGACCCGAACGGTGCTGTAATCTCCTGGGCTTCCGCCGGTGAGGTTGGATTCAAGGGCTCCCGCAAGTCCACCCCGTTCGCCGCCCAGATGGCTGCCGAGGCTGCTGCAAAGCGCGCCCAGGAGCACGGTCTGCGCAAGGTTGACGTGTTCGTCAAGGGACCGGGATCCGGACGCGAGACCGCAATCCGTTCGCTGCAGGCCGCTGGCCTCGAGGTTGGCTCCATCCAGGACGTCACCCCCAGCGCCCACAACGGTTGCCGCCCGCCGAAGCGCCGCCGCGTCTAATTGGATTCTTGGCCTTGCCGGCCGGGTCCGCCACGAACAGCCTGACTGTTCCGTGGCGCCCGGCCGGCAAAGCCGGAACCAAGCCGATTTCCACCACCTGTGTTGCGTCATATAGCGGATGCTCGCCGAAAGGAAACCTAAGTGCTTATTGCACAGCGCCCCACTCTGTCTGAAGAAGTAGTCTCCGAGAACCGCTCGCGTTTCATCATTGAACCGCTGGAACCGGGCTTCGGTTACACCCTCGGAAACTCCCTCCGCCGTACCCTGCTCTCCTCCATCCCCGGTGCTGCTGTAACCAGCATCCGGATCGATGGCGTGCTGCACGAGTTCACCACGGTTCCGGGTGTCAAGGAAGATGTCACTGAGATCATCCTGAACATCAAGAACCTCTCCGTGTCCTCCGAGCACGATGAGCCGGTTGTTGCATACCTGCGCAAGCAGGGCCCCGGAGTCGTCACGGCCGCGGACATCGCTCCGCCGGCCGGCGTCGAATTCCACAACCCGGATCTGCACATTGCCACGCTGAACTCGAAGGGCAAGTTCGAACTCGAACTGACCATCGAACGCGGCCGCGGCTACGTTTCGGCAGCTCAGAACAAGTCCGGCGACTCCGAGATCGGCCGTATTCCGGTCGACTCGATCTACTCGCCGGTCTTGAAGGTTACCTTCCGCGTGGAAGCTACCCGTGTTGAGCAGCGCACTGACTTCGACAAGCTGATTGTCGACGTCGAGACCAAGCAGGCTATCGCCCCGCGCGACGCCGTTGCTTCGGCAGGCACCACCCTGGTGGAACTGTTCGGTCTTGCACGTGAGCTGAACACCGCAGCTGAAGGTATCGAGATTGGCCCGTCGCCGACGGACGCTGCCCTGGCAGCCGACATGGCACTGCCGATCGAGGATCTGGACCTCACCGTCCGTTCCTACAACTGCCTCAAGCGTGAGGGCATCCACACCGTGGGTGAACTCGTTGCCCGCTCCGAGGCTGACCTGATGGACATTCGTAACTTCGGTGCGAAGTCCATCGATGAGGTCAAGGCAAAGCTGGTTGAACTGGGTCTGTCCCTCAAGGATTCCCCTCCCGGTTTCGATCTTGCAGCCCGCGCCGCAGCCATCGAAGAGGACGACGCCGCGTTCAGCGACGACGAGCTCTAACAAGCAGATCTTGGCCACCGAGTCCACGTTCGGACCCGGACGGCCTTCATTACAGGAGAAATTACTATGCCTACCCCCACTAAGTCCGCGCCTCGGAGGCGGTCCGGCTCACGAGCGCCTGATGCTCGCGAACCTGGCAGCATCGCTGTTCGAGCACAAGCGCATTACCACCACGGTCACCAAGGCCAAGCGCCTGAAGCCGTACGCAGAGCGCCTCGTGACCTTCGCCAAGCGCGGCGACCTGTCCTCCCGCCGTCGCGTACTCGGCCTGATCAGCGACAAGGGCATCGTCCACGAGCTGTTCACCGACATCGCCGGCGCCGTTGCCAACCGCGATGGTGGCTACACCCGTATCACCAAGATCGGCAACCGCAAGGGCGACAACGCTCCCATGGCTGTCATCGAGCTGGTTCTTGAGCCGGTTTCCCCGAAGCAGGCTGTAGTTGCCGAGGCAACTGCTGCTGCCAAGAAGGACGCCGAGAAGGCTGCTCCGGCCGCCGAAGAGACCGCTCCGGTTGCTGAGGAAGAGGTCGTTGAGACCGAAGCCGCAGAGACCGAAGCCGACGCTCCTGAAGCTGAAGCTGCTGAAACCGAAGAGGCTCCGGCCGCTGAGGAAAAGAAGTAATTCACTGAATTCTTCACAGTAGACTTAAGTCTATGAACGAACGAAAACCCGCTGCCCCCGTTTTGGGGGGCGGCGGGTTTTTGCGTGTCCGGATGGATCTTTCGTACGACGGCGGCCCTTTCAACGGGTGGGCGCTCCAGCCCGGTCTCCGGACCGTGCAGGGATCGCTGGAGGAGGGGTTGGCGCTGATCGTCCGGCGCCCTGTCCGGGTCACCG
>NZ_DF952468.1:345961-361753 GCF_001263615.2 Arthrobacter sp. Hiyo1
CCGGGGCTTGGACGTTGGACGGCCCCCTCCCGGTTCTGGGTACCGTGGAGGGGGCCTGCGATGACCGCCCACGGTTCTGGGTTCGCGGGTGGTCGGTCAATAGCGCCCCAGATGCGCCGGTCATGGGAGCCGTTCTTAGGGCAGGCCCAGAGCGGTCTTCACTCCATTGGCCAGTGCGCCGAAGTAGCCGTTCAGGGCTGTCCCGAACAGTCCTACTCCCGCAACGATGACCATCGCGAAGACGCCCACCAATATTGAGTATTCCGTAGCCGTTGCTCCCTGTTCTTCAGCCAAGATCCCTATTAGCTGCTTGATCCTTCTTTTCATATCGATCACCGTCAGTTCCTTAGTGCACGCTAGGAGAATGCAGCGATGATTTTCATGACCGCTGGACCCAGAAGGATGATGAACAGGGTGGGGAAGATGCAGAAGATCAAGGGGAAGAGAATCTTCACCGGGATCTTCATGGCATGTTCTTCTGCCCGCTGACGGCGCTTGGTCCGCATTTCCTGAGCCTGGGCCTTGAGGACTTTGGCAATGGCAATGCCGTAGGCATCGGCTTGGACAACCGCCCTGATGAAGCTACGAACGTCGGGAACATCGACGCGCTGGGACATATCGAGATAGGCGTCCTTGCGGCTGCGCCCCACTTGAATATCCTGAAGTGTCCGGATGAACTCGTCCGCCAGCGGTCCTTTGCCGTTTTCCGCAGCTCGGGCCATGGCAGCTTCAAAACCTAGACCTGCCTGGACAGAGATAAGCATCTGGTCGAGTGAGTTTGGCAACTCCAAACGAATTGCCTCGCGCCGTTTCTGCGCATTCGAACGAATGAGGAGATCCGGTACGAAATAAGCGATTGCCGTGACGGCAAAGGCAAGAAGAAGTTTCCCGGCCGATGGATCGCTGAGGAACAGCAGCACTCCGAAGACGCCACCACCGAGTGCCAGCAGTGGTTTGACCATCAAGATCCTGCCCAAAGGCCAATCCTTGGGACGACCAGCCCCCGCCAGTTGCTTGTCGAGCCAGACCACGTAGCCGTCGGGCGCAAGTTGCCGTGTTATGGCCGTCAATCGATCCTGAACATTCCCGGACTGTGGGGTGGAAGCCGTGCGGACACCCAGATTAGTACGAATGTTGCGTATTCCTATCCTGTCGCCAGTGAAAGCGAGCCAGACCATCCAAGACACAGGGGCCACGATGGCCAACATGGCTGCATATGCGAAGAATTGCATGGTGGATCCCTCCTAATACTTCGGCTTGATCAGGCGGCTCAGCCAGAACGCGCCAAGGCTGAGCATGACGACCGCCACTGCAAGCATGATGTAGCCAGGCACCGTGGAAGTGAACGTATGGGCATAGCTCGGATTGATGAACAGGAGCGCAATGAACATGACTACTGGCAGCGCCAGCAATACCAGCGCGGACATTCGCCCTTCGGCGCTCAACGCCTTGACCTGGCGACGGATTTGGTTGCGGTCGCGGATTGTTTCTCCAACGTGGTCCAGGACTTCCGCCAAGTCTCCGCCGACTTCTCGGTGGATCTCGATCGCCTGTGCTATCCAGCCGAAGTCCTCGCTCTTCGTCCTTATGGCGACATCGCTGAGGGACTCGCCGAGATCGCGTCCGATCCGAGTTTCGTTGACGATCCTGCTCATCTCCTCGGCCATAGGCGCTTCGCTCTCTTGGGCAGTGGCATCGACTGCCCTTAGGAGGCTATGCCCGGCCCGCATCCCTCCACTCAACATCTGGAGGGCATCAGGTACTTGCTCGTCGAATTTCGACGCACGCCGGGCTGTAAGGACGCTCAGGAACGCCATCAGGGAAACCACAGCGATCAGGCACATCAGGATCGTGAAGATGAGGCCGCCGAGCAGGAATCCGATTGCGCCGGCGAAAGCTACTACGATTCCAGCAATCAATACGTAGTCGGCTGGTTGTTTCTTTAAGCCTGCGGCATCCAGTTTCGCCCGCGAAAGATATCCACCAGAGCCCGATTGAATGCGTATCTGAATGGCATCTCTTGCGTTGTCGGTGAGTCGGGTCAGGGCGGACGTGTGGATCGGAGCGCCGGGTCGGCGCCTTTCGGCATCGAGGGTTCTCTTTGACTTGAGCACCACCAAAACGAGCAGAAGTAGAGCAACATAGACCAAGCCCAAGCCCGCAGCCAGGAAAACGGGTTGGATTCCCGCGTCGCTCATCGCAGGCCTCCCATCATGGGTGCTCCGAAAACTGCCGGAGAGATGGGGATCCCCAGTTCCGCGAAACGATCGGTGAAGCGGGGCCGGACTCCCGTCGGGATCGGCTTGCCGAGGAAGCGACCATTGGCATCGACACCGGCTGAGTAGTCGAACACGAACGCGTCTTGGAGAGTCACGATGTCGCCTTCCATCCCCTGAACCTCGGTGATGTGCGTAACCCTGCGTGTTCCGTCGCGCAGGCGGCTAATGTGCACAATTAGGTTCACGGCTGAAGCCACTTGTTCACGGATGGCCCTCAGCGGAAGGTCCATTCCGGCCATGAGCACCAGAGTCTCGAGGCGGGCAACGGCGTCTCTGGGCGAGTTTGCGTGGACCGTGGAGATGGAGCCGTCGTGGCCCGTGTTCATGGCTTGAAGCATGTCGAGCGACTCTCCTCCACGAACTTCGCCCACAACGATGCGGTCAGGACGCATACGAAGGGAGTTGCGTACAAGATCCCGAATGGTTACCTCGCCGCGTCCCTCAATATTGGCTGGCCTGCTTTCAAGGCGCACCACATGCTCTTGTTGGAGTTGTAGTTCGACCGCATCCTCAATGGTGACGATCCGGTCCTCTACAGGGATGAACGACGAGAGGACGTTCAACAGGGTCGTTTTCCCAGTGCCGGTTCCGCCGGACACGATGATGTTCATCCGAGCCAAGACACAAGCCCGCAGCAGCTCTGCCATTTCGGGGGACAGGCTGCCAAACTCGATGAGTTTGTTCACAGTGAGTGCTTCGCGACCAAATTTCCGGATGGTCAGCGACGGCCCATTGACAGCAAGTGGCGGAATGATGGCATTCACGCGGGAGCCGTCGGGGAGCCTCGCATCGACCAGCGGAGACGACTCGTCGATTCGCCGTCCGACCCTAGAGACGATGCGTTCAATGATCCGCCGCAGGGCCTCGTCCGAGGAGAATTTGGCCTCGGTCTTGTACAGTCGACCATACCGTTCGACGTAAATGCTGTCGTAGCGGTTCACCATGACTTCCGTAATTTCCGGATCGTCCAGGAACCGCTGAATGGCGCCATGGCCGAGAACATCGTCGATGATCTCCGCAGTGAGGCGCTGCCGTTCTGCGGACGTCAGAGGCACCTGCTCTTCGTCTACAACAACCTTCAGCTCGTCGCGCACATATTGGTGCAATTCAGTCTCGTCCAGCGACGAGTCGGAGAGCCTGGAGCCGAGTCGTTCAAACAAAGCCTTGCTTGCCCGCTCCTTAAGGTCGCCGAGTGCTTCACTGGCCAGAATCGTCGACGGCATGTTTTCGTCGGCGTTAGCCAGGGTGTTCGAGGACTCCGCTGCCTTCGTTTCTTGGATGCGGCCGAGCGTGGTTGCTCTTGGCGCAGCCATATCTGAGGGAACTGCCCCAGCGTTTTGTGCTGCCCCGGCACCGGCGTCGTATCGACGACTTTCGAGTCTGCGTGAGAGGTTCACCGGACAACCGCCCTTCTGTGCATCTGCTTGTGTTCTCGCTCGTCCCAATTGGGCTTAAACCGGTTCACCAGCAGCCGTAGGCCCTTGGTGGCGGCATCTCGCGTGCTGTCCTGTAGCAGCGGGACGCCTTTGTTCGTGGAGAAAGGAAGGGTCCGTGATCGTGGAATTGCAACATCCACCGGAACACCAATGGTTGCTTCGACGTCCTTGAGGACCAAACCGCTCTTGGGATCGGCCATGTTGAGGACGACGTGACGGTACTGAGGAAGCAGTTGCAATTCGTCGAGAATACTGAGTCCGGTACGCAATCCGCGGATACTCGGAATGTCCATTCCGCACACCCACACCGCGTCCGTGGCACTTTCAAGTGCGGCGAGCACATGCTCACCGAGCCCAGGGGCTGTGTCTATGACGACGTATTGGAATTCGTGCCGCAACTGTTCCAACAACCTGCTGACATGTTGGGCTGTAATGCGATCCATTTCGACAGGATTGCGGGGGGCACACAGCGCATAGATGCTGGCCGGATGAACGCTCAAGTAAGTCTTGAGCACCATGGAATCCTGGCTGGCTGGTCCAAGCACTGCGTCCGTAATGGTGTGTTCGGGGTTCAACAGGAGGCCGCTGGCCACATCGCCGAACTGTAGATCCAGGTCGACGATCACCACGCCCATGGGCGCCAGGGCCCCTAGTCCGACTGCTAGGTTTGTAGCCACTGTTGTCTTACCAACCCCGCCCTTGGGCGACATGACCGCAATGATGCGACCGCCCGAAGCCTGGGACGGGGTCTCGATGGCGTTAGGGGCGAGGCCCCGTCGCCTGCCGGCGGCTGCAAGGCTTGCCCGCTCCACCATAACGCGGATGGTGTCCGAGTCCGCTGCGGGTGAGAGCAGGTCTCGCACTCCGGCGCGCATTGCCGCGAGGACCAATGACTCGTTCTGTTCGGCAGCCAGCACCACACTGATTTCCGGA
This sequence comes from Arthrobacter sp. Hiyo1, assembly GCF_001263615.2. Taxonomy (NCBI): domain Bacteria; kingdom Bacillati; phylum Actinomycetota; class Actinomycetes; order Micrococcales; family Micrococcaceae; genus Arthrobacter; species Arthrobacter sp. Hiyo1. The sequence goes on from NZ_DF952468.1 coordinate 350,610, forward strand.
AACTGGAGATCCAGCAAGGAAGCGTGCTTGAGCGAGTCATTGATCTCCAACCCCGGGCCCAAAATCAGCACTTCAGGCGGTTCTCCGAGGAGCTGGTCCAAGATCTCCCGTGGCCCCGCCGGCAAGTAGTCGGCCTGGAACCACTGGAGGCTTCCGCTCATTCCAGCAGTTGCCGAGCGGACCCGCCGTTCGAAATCAGGTTCCGGGGTGATGAGAACGAAGCGGCTCATTTGAATACACTTCCCCGGTCAATGACTCCCGTTGCGCCTGCAGCGGCACCGGAAGGCTCTTTGCTGAGATAAATGGTGCCGAACTCAACGGCGTACACGATCTTTTGGACGTCGACGGCAGAGCGCGCCACCGTGACAAGGTAGCCACTCCCCGAGCCCGCGGTCTTGTTGGGGTTCAGGGAACCGCTGCTTGGCTGAGCGGTGGAACTGGAGTTGTCTGCAATCGTTCCATTGGCGTCCTGCACAGCGGTGACCAGGACTTTGTGGAATGTAAAGTTTGTCTGGTCAGGGGAGCTGGATTTGTCATCCGCTTTGAATGACAGCATTACGCCGACGGTGTCACCGGCCTTTACTGTCCCGCCGACAACGCGTTCGATCGGCAGCTTGAGCGTGACCTCTTGAAGTCCAGTAGGAACTTCAACCCGGCCCGGACCGGCCAAGCTGGTTGGATCGACCATCCGGGTCGCAAGCAATTGCTCACCAGGCATGAAGTCAATCGAAGAAACCTTGGAGCCGAGTTCCCCAAGATTCGTGACGCTGTCGGCCGCAATGGCTGACTTTGGCACGGACTTTTTCACGACAGAATCCCCGAAACCGGCCGTCGGCGTGCCAGCGGGGATTTCCTTTTGGATGACGTAGACGTCTTCCGTTTCCGTATTTGCCAGAGCGCGCTTGTCGGCGCCCTGGACGTAGAACACGAGCATCACTGTTCCAATGATGGCTACGACAAGCGCAGCGATGCCTCCCAGTAGGCGTGTTTTCACTTTTCTTCCTTCCCAGATGCGCTCGTCCAAGAGCGCGATTTATTGGATGAGTTGCGGCGGAAGGTTGGCCCCGCCTTGCGTGTATCCCCCTCCCTGGTACACAGAGGGGTCAGCAATCCAGCTGACAAAGTACCCGCGGACACCGTTGTTGCTTCCTCCGAGGCCTGTTTGATCGCCGCCGGTCATACCGGGGAAGTTGTACCCGGTCAGATAGAAAGCCGCATATCCCTTGATGTAGTACTTACCTCCAGCGCCGCTTGCCGAAGCTTCTGTGAAAACGGGGAAGGCAACCACCGTGTTTAGATAGCCGGCAATGAGGGACTTGCACTCTTTTGGCATGCTCAACCCCGTCTTGCTCTGCGCGTAGGGATCCACTACTCCGCTTGTTGACGGATCATCTGGATAAACCTGCGCGGCGCACTGGCCGGGCACGGGCGTTAGCATTCGAATCCGCCAGGGATGACCTGGCCGGACGGGCTGTCACTCACGCAGGTGGTTGATCCGTGGGTAAGAATCGTCTGTGTGGCCCCATTGATGTCGAATTGGCATGGAGCGAAGGCCAGCGGCAGGATCGCGGGGCCGGATCCAGGGCCGCCCCACGTCGCGGTGCTTGGGCGCCGACCGTCACCGGGCCGGTGTTGAGCGCGTTGGCAAACATCTTGCTCAGGTATCCGGCTCCGGTTGTGCCGTCCTTGGTAGATGTTGTGACAGTTACCTTGCCTGGCACGCTCAGATCCACTGACTTCACGGTGCTGGCGCCATCATTTGCGTTGGAGTTTGCGAGGGGGCCAGCCAGCGACGTATTGCAGGAACCTTTGGCGCAGCTGCTCGCGACGGCGAGTGCTCCGGCGTCGGCCCCGTTCTGCAGTTGGGCCCGCTCCGCATAAATCTGACCGACGTCAACCGCCACGGCGCCAACCCCGATGAGGGTGAGCATCATGAGCGCGACCATGACGCCCGCAGCCCCGCGCTCTCTGTCATGAGGGTCCCGACGTCGGATCAGCCGTTGCATTGCATTGCTCCCTTGCCTGTGACGGTGAGACTGGAGCCGAAGAATCCGGTGAGAGACTGTCCGCTGTAGGTAGTGGTCACCGTGATTGTTGGGGGGGGACTGCCTGCCGCGCAGGCGCCAGAATAGCTAAAACTCAGCTTGGAGGTGTCGAGCGATGGTGCTCCGGCCTTGCCAGCCGCAGTCGCCTTGCTTGTGTCGTTGGTGATTGCCATGCTCCGCGCGGCTTCACGGGAAGCCTGAGTCACTGAAACCTGGATGTTGTAGGCGTTTGAAAACTCGACAACAGCGATGATCAGGGACACGAGGATCGGGGCGACGAGGGCGAATTCGACGGCAACTGCGCCCCGCTCATGGTTCTTGGAAGACTTGATCCTGCGTTTCAAAGGATCCCCCTGGGTAGATGCTGCGGATGTTTGCAGCGAGAAAACGGTGCGTTGTGCCGCGCCCGTAGACGCGGCACAACGCTTGTGCCTGGTTACCAGGTACCGACCGTGGTGCTGAGGGTGTTGAAGAAGCCATTCAGTGCTCCCCCGAACAGACCCACACCTGCCACGATGACGAGGGCGATGAGGCCCACGAGGAGCGAGTATTCCGTCGCGGTGGCACCTCTTTCGGCTCCGAGCCAAACAACGGTCTTATTAAGAAAGCGAACCGCCCATTTCGCCTTAAGGATGCCGCGTTTCGCACTCATGCCGTGGTCGCCTTACCACTTCGCGACTGTGGTGGAGAGAGTAGTGAACCAGGTGTTCAGCGCTCCGCCGAACAGGCCGACGCCGCCAACGATGACGAGGGCAATAAGACCCACGAGCAGTGAATACTCGGTTGCCGTTGCGCCCTTTTCAGAGGTCAGTTTGTCTTTGATGCCGGCGATGAATGCGAGGGTGGAAATCATGAAAGTTGACATTGGAAAAACCTTTCCCAGATAAGTGAATTTGTCTACGAATTCCAGTTGCCTACATATCCCGTTTGGCGTTTGGATTTCGATAGGACAAGAATTGCCCCTGGGAGGGTTAACAAACAATGCGTAGTGGTACTCGTCTTTCCGACAGCGGATGGCGCTGACTACTCGAAGCGCGATTCACGGGTACTCGGTTTACCTGCCTAAGTACTACCTAGGCGCTCGCGCAGATGGGGCTCTTGTGAACCGAGGGAACTGGGAAGGACGTCAGGACCTCACGCAACGAGAAGGGCCACTCCAATTGCCGCGGCGAACATGGCAGGTCCGTGTGCCACCTCAGATGGCTTGGTTCCGCGCTTCAGGCGCAACATCAGCACCGTCACCACCCCGCCCACCACGAAGCCCAGCAGTCCCCCGTAGAACACGTGGGTCCAGCCCAAGTAGCCCAAGTACATTCCGAGTGGTGCCGAGAGCTTCACGTCGCCCATTCCGAGGCCTCCCGGAGAAATTAGTCCAAGAATTAAGTACCCCAGGAACAAGATGACGCCGCCGGCAGCCGCTCGCAGCAGCCCCGGCCAGTCCGGAACAAGCACAGCCGACATAGTTAACAGACCAAGCCCGGACGCAAGCAGCACCAGGACCAGCGGGTTTGGGAGCAAATGGTGCGCGATATCAACGCGTGACAGCTGCACGGCGAGCACTGACAGGAGGAGATAGGCGGGGAGTGCCGGAGACAAGCCGAACCGCAGCGTCATGAGGGCAAACAACACCGCGGTGGCAACCGCCGTCGTGAACCTTATGGCGGGGAAGGGAGCCCGCCAAGCCGCGGCATGGACCAAGTGATCAGAAGCTCTGCCAGAGGGCTCGTGAGCAGCCCCAGGAGCCCGAAGGCGGCCACAAGCAAGGGCTGGGCGGCAGTTGCTGTCATCGCATCTCCTAGGAGCTCAGGAAGGGTCTTAGTTGTTCACGCTCGTTGCCAGCCTATTTTGACCCTGAAGCTCCTTGCCGCTATTGTTGATAGTCGTTGTGCGTGTCCTTTCTCGATGACACATGCCCGCTTGGGGATCCAGTTGCAGGATCGTTAACTCGACAGGCATATCGGGACTTCGGGATGACTGGTACATAGAGCCCTCACCTCTGCTCCGGTAACGCATACCTAGTAGGCACACGCTTCAAGCGTGCCGCCTAAAACATGAACGCCAGAACAAGAACGAGGCAAAACCGTGCGTACGTACACCCCGAAGCCCGGCGATATCAACCGCCAGTGGCACGTCATCGATGCCACCGACGTTGTCCTTGGTCGTCTTGCCAGCCAGACCGCAACACTGCTGCGCGGAAAGCACAAGCCGACCTTTGCGTCCCACATGGACATGGGCGACTTCGTCATCATCATCAACGCTGAAAAGGTCGCCCTGACCGGCGCCAAGCTGGAGCAGAAGCGCGCATACCGCCACTCCGGCTACCCGGGCGGCTTGACCTCCGTCAACTACGCGGAACTGCTGGAATCCAACCCGGTCCGCGCCGTGGAGAAGGCCATCAAGGGCATGCTCCCGAAGAACTCCCTCGCTGCACAGCAGCTGGGCAAGCTGAAGGTGTACCGCGGTGCAGAGCACCCGCACGCCGCCCAGCAGCCCAAGACTTTCGAAATCACCCAGGTCGCCCAGTAGTCCTGGCCACCAAACAACTTTTAATCAAGGAGAATCGTGGCTCAGAACGAAGAACTGACCACCGAGGCCGTTGTGGCTGAGGAAAACCTGACCAGCTACACCTCGGAGAGCGGTCCTGCAGAAGCAGAAGCGCCGAAGAAGGAGCGCCCGGCACTTACCGTTGCCGGCGCCGCAGTTGGCCGTCGTAAAGAAGCTGTTGCACGTGTTCGCATCGTGCCCGGCACCGGCAAGTGGATCATCAACGGCCGCGAGTTGGCCAACTACTTCCCGAACAAGCTGCACCAGCAGGACGTCAACGAGCCCTTCAAGATCCTTGATCTTGACGGCGCCTACGACGTCTTCGCACGCATCCACGGTGGCGGCATTTCCGGCCAGGCCGGTGCACTGCGTCTCGGCATCGCCCGTTCGCTGAACGAGATCGACGCCGAGAACAACCGCGCCACCCTGAAGAAGGCCGGCTTCCTGCGTCGTGACGCCCGCGTCATCGAGCGTAAGAAGGCTGGTCTCAAGAAGGCACGCAAGGCTCAGCAGTACTCCAAGCGCTAAAACCGCTTTCGGACGCTTCCAGCGGCCCGCAGAGGCCCGTTCCGCCATTTTGGTGGGGCGGGCCTTTTCGCGTTTAGCGGCTACTTTCCAATGGATTTCCTAGGTCGTACACCGTGGTGCCATCAGTGACATCTGAGTGGAAGGTGGCCGCCACCCAATTCTGAATCGCCGTGAGCTCCTGGCTGTTTCCCGGGACCTTCAGTTGTTCAGGTTGCTCGACGAGGTAGCAAATTTGTCCCGCAGCGACCCAGTCCCGGAACTTGTTCAGGGTAGGGCTGGGATCCACAGCAGCGAAACCACCCAACGGCATGATCGGACGATTGGAAGCCAGCTGAAAACGTGCAGCCGTTTGGGCAGGGTAAGTGGCCGCGGCCCACGTACATCTCGAAGGGGCGTTTTGCAGCTTCTCCAAGATGGCTTGGCCGGGGTTATTGCCTATCGCAATTCCGTAGGCCCAGGCCGGTTCCTGTTTCCTAACTCCGTCAAGGAATCGGCTAAGCGTGTTCGGGTTCCGGGAGATTCCACCGGAGAGGGGATTGGACCCGGATTGAGGAGAACCCACAGTCAGGAAAGAGCAAAATACCGGTCCGATCAGCAGCGCCCCAATTGTCACGGCAACTGTTGAGCGCCCAAGCCAAGGCCAGGGCGGCCGGACACCAGAGGCTGCCGCCAAGAGCAAGCCGGCAAACAGTACGGCGGTTCCGAGCCATTCGGGATACCCCTCGCCAATTTTCCACATTGCGTTTGCGAATATGAAGCTCGCAACCAATGCAGCCGTAGTCAATATTCGCCCTAGCGCTGTCTTGGCGCCCGACAAGAGCAAACGGGCACCAATACCGACGCAAAGAGCCAGCGGAGGCGCCAGGGAGGACGAATAGTAGGAATGAAAGCCCTGGCTCATGAAACTCAGCACGAGGTAAGTTGTTACGAACCAGACAACTGCTGCCGACGATAGGATCGCCTCATTCCGTTCGAATCGGCGTGTGGCAACGGCCCACGTAATGGCCATGCAACTGAGCAAGGCAGGCATGAGCAGCCAGCCGATTTCCTGTCCGTAGTTCAGATTGATCAGCCTGAAGAATCCCGCGTCAGTGCCCATGCCCCTGAACTCTTGGGGTATGAGTGACAAGGACGGGTCATCTGCATGTTGGACTACGCGGTCGATCCCGTTGTACCCGAGTGTTAGTTCAATCATGCTGTTGCTTGTTGAGCCTCCGACGAAGGGACGGGATTGGACAGGTGTGAGGTCGACGGCGAGCGGCCAGGCCATGGAACCAGCGGCCATGACGCATCCGGCCAGGGCAAGCCCGAGGAACCTTTTACGCCAGGACAGGCGGGCGAAAAGGAGAAAGACCATCGTGATTGCCGGGAGAACCAGAAATGCCTGAAGCTGTTTCGTCAGAAATCCGAGAGCCAACAATCCGCCCGCGAGGATCAGTGGCTTGAGTTTGCCCGTCTCTGAGGCCCGGATCCCGGCGTAGAGCGCCGCAATCATCAACAGGACCATGAGTGGATCCGGGTTGTTGTAGCGGGCTAGTAGAACGGTGATTGGGGTGAATGCGAACACCATTGCGGCGATGAGGGCAGCCACGGCCGGGAAATATCTGCGGGTTAGGACAAAGATCAGCAGCGTACTGGACAACGTGATGATGACTTGTGGGACTAGGAGGCTCCAAGAGTTGAGTCCGAATAGTCGGATCGAAAGCCCCATCACCCAGAGGCTGAGTGGGGGTTTATCCACGGAGATTGAGTTCCCCCAGTCCGAGGAACCGAAGAAGAATGCCGTGAAGTCGTGTTCACCGGACTGCACTGCAGCTGAGTAAAACGCGTTGGCCCAACCATTTTGATCCAGTTTCCACAGGTAAAAAAATGCCGTGGAGAGCAAGAAGACCGCGATGGTGACCTTCTCCCAGCGCGCAACTGGGGTTGGGCTTCGGACAGCGAAGCCGGTCGGCTGACGCCGAGTACGGGAGGCGGTAGATTCGGACACCGTCAAAAGATTCCTCCTTGAAATTTCCCCCAGATGTTGTTCAAGTCTGGGACAACATGATCAAAGTAGCGACTCTTTTGGCTGATTGAGTGCAAAACCCGTGCGCCGTTCCTCCGACCGACGAACCCGGAAGACCCAGATCCGGAGCAGAACGAATCGGACAAGAGTTGCAAATATGTTTGCGCAGGTCAGGACGAAAAGCTCAGTGCTGGGCGACGCGTCCGGATGGATGGCATGTAGTAGTAGCAGGGAAGAGGAAGTGATTCCCCAGGCGACCAGGAACACCACGAGGCCTTGAAACTGTTGGGTGAACTGCCGCTCGGGTCCATGGATCCTGAACGTGAAGCGGCGGTTGGCAGCCGTGTTCGCGATGGCCGTGAGCAACAGGGCCAGGAAGTTTCCCTGCTGTGGACCAAACGGGCCCTGGAACAGCAGATATAGCAAAGCAAAAGCAAGAGTGGAGAACGCGCCGACGATTCCGAAACGTATCACTTGGCCGAAGAAACTTGGACGCGTTGGCGCGGCGATAGGTCCTCGCCCCAGCTCCGCGTATATCGCTTGCAAAGGGATATTTCCCTTCATCATGGAACCCGCGACGCGCACGAGGCCCCTGATATCGTCGATGGCCGTTTGGCGGATATCCACCCTGCTGTCTGGATCGTCGATCCAGTCGACGGGAATCTCGTGGATTCGAAGCCCTGCCCGCTCTGCCAAGATCAACAGTTCGGTGTCGAAGAACCAGCAGTTGTCCTTCACATAAGGAAGCAGCCGATGCGCGACTTCTGCCCTGACAGCCTTAAAGCCGCACTGGGCGTCGGAAAACTGGACCTGCATGGTCCGTTTAAGAATCAGGTTGTAGCTCCGGGAGATGAATTCCCGTTTGGGACCTCTGACCACTCTCGAAGTCCGGCCGAGGCGGGTGCCGATGCTGACATCCGAGTGTCCGGAAAGCAGGGGAGCGATAAGCGGCGGCAACGCCGCCAAATCGGTCGAGAGGTCCACGTCGACATATGCCAGAACTTTCGCTTCAGACGAGGTCCAGGCGTCGCGGAGCGCGAAACCCCGCCCCTTTGTCTCAAGGCGCCGATAACTGACATTGGGAACCTCATCAGCGAGCTTCCGCGCAATTAAACCGGTCGCGTCCGTGCTCGCGTTATCGGCAATCGTGATTTTCCAGCTGTACAACAATTCCCGGGAAAGATAGTCGGCAAGCCGATAAATGCTTCGTTCGAGTATGGCGGACTCGTTGAATACGGGGACAATTATTTCGAGCGCCAAGCCCCCAGAGCTAGGTGTCATGCGGTAATCGTAGATACTTGTTAAGGGGCATTACTAGAGTGGAGCAAAAAGCGCAAGTCAAGTAGTTCCACTCTATCGATCGCGCGGTTGAAGGAGTATGCACGGCCCTTCCGGCACTCCTTCGCTCGGCCCCTGCAACCGTCGTCTAGACTGGGACGCGATGGCTAGATTATTTGGAACAGATGGCGTGCGTGGTCTCGCCAATGGATTGCTCACCGCGGAGCTTGCTCTTCAGTTGGCCCAAGCTGCCGCAGTGGTCCTTGGCCACGAGCGTGCGGCCAACGGAACGCGGCCCCGCGCCGTGGTCGCCCGGGATCCGCGCGCCAGCGGGGAGTTTATCGCCGCAGCGGTGGAAGCCGGACTTCGAGTTCCGGCATCGACGTGTACGACGCCGGTGTGCTGCCCACGCCCGCAGCGGCCTACCTCATCGCCGATCTCGATGCCGATTTCGGCGTCATGATCTCGGCCTCGCACAACCCCGCGCCGGACAACGGCATCAAGTTCTTTGCCCGCGGCGACCAGAAGCTCCCGGACGAGGTTGAGGACGCGATCGAGGCCCAGCTCGGCAAGGAACCCTCACGCCCTGTGGGCGGCGACGTCGGCCGGATCCAGCGCTTCTCGGACGCGAGGACCGCTACATCGTCCACCTGCTCGGCACCCTGCCGCACCGTCTTGAGGGCCTCAAGGTTGTCCTGGACTGCGCCCACGGTGCAGCCAGCGGCTGTTCCCCGCAGGTCTTCTCCAGTGCCGGCGCCGAAGTTGTAGTGATCGGCGCTGAACCCGACGGCCTGAACATCAACGACGGCGTCGGTTCCACCCACCTGGGCCAGCTCAAGGAAGCAGTCGTCAAGCACGGCGCGGACTTCGGCATTGCCCACGACGGCGACGCCGACCGCTGCCTGGCCGTGGACCATGAAGGCAACGAGGTTGACGGTGACCAGATCATGGCGATCCTGGCCCTCGCGCTGAAGAAGTCCGGAAAACTGAAGGACGACGTCCTGGTAGCCACCGTGATGAGCAACCTCGGACTCAAGATCGCCTTGCGTGAAGCTGGAATCACCATCCGCGAGACCGCGGTGGGGGACCGGTACGTCCTGGAGGCAATGCGCGACGGCGGCTTCAGCCTTGGCGGAGAGCAGTCGGGCCACGTGATCTTCTCCGATTACGCCACCACCGGCGACGGCGTCCTGACCGGACTTCAGATCGCCGCCCAAGTGGCCGGCACCGGACGGACCCTCCAAGACCTTGCCCGCGCCATGACCAAGCTGCCGCAGCTCATGATCAACGTGAAGGGCGTGGACAAATCGCGCGCCGCCACGGACGAAGCGTCGCTGCCGCAGTGGCCGCCGCTGAGCTCGAACTTGGTGACACCGGCCGCGTGCTCCTCCGGCCGTCGGGCACCGAAGCACTGGTGCGCGTGATGGTGGAAGCCGCGGACATGGAAACGGCCACCCGCATATGCACCGAACTCGCCGGCGTCGTCGAAGACCGCCTCGCAATTCCACGCGAACTGGCAGTTTAGCCCCGAAGCCAGCAAGCAACTGTGCCCGTCTCCATGAGGAGGCGGGCCACAGTTAGTTCAAGTGCTTACCTTTGAGCCGTGCCTATCTTTGGGCCAGGCTGTCGCGGATCTCCGTGAGGAGCGTGACCGCGGGGTCCGCCGCCGGCTCGTCTTCCGTGATGCCCAACTTGGCGTTGCGGCGCTCGATGAGGTGGTTCATCGGAGCCACCACGACGAAATAGATTGCGGCTGCTACCAGGACGAAGTTGACGATCGCGGTCAGCAAAACGCCGAACTGCAGGTCATTTCCGTTGATGGTCACCTTCGCGAAACTGTCAAAGTTGGGGGATCCAACCAAGGCAGCGATCAGCGGCATGAGGACGTTCTTGACGAGTGCATCAACAACTGCACCGAATGCGGCACCCATGACGACGGCTACGGCAAGGTCTACGACGTTGCCCTTCAGAATGAAATTCTTAAATCCACTCAACATGGCACCAAGCTAGTGCATGCTTGTAAATTCAAAGTGAGCAGCCGTTCAATTTCCGGGAGTGTCGGAAACTTTCCTGGTTAATCAACCGTTAGGGGTAGCCCGGCGCCGCTTCGAGTCCAAAGTACTCCTCGAGAGTGCCGATGCCCCGCTTGGCCATATCCGTCGCAGCCTCAACCCCGACGAATCGCAAATGCCAGGGCTCGTAGTAGTAGCCCGTGATCTCATTGAGCATCCACGGGTACCTGACAACAAATCCGTGCTTGTACGCATTCGCTTTGGCCCAGACGGCCGCCGGCTGATCAGCGAAGCAGGGTTCGAAGCTGCACGCCCCGCCGCCGTCGCCGATGTCGAAGGCCCAACCGGTCTGGTGTTCCGAGAAGCCGGGACGGGCGGAAGCCGTGTCCGCCGAGGCCTGGCCGCGCGTGCTCACGTAGCCGTTGTATGTGGCGGTTTGGGTCTGGAAGGAGCGGTAGCCGGACGCCAAGGTCATGGTGGCGCCTTCCGAAGCGGCTGCTGCGAAGAGCTTTTCGGCCGCTGCGGCGGTGGTGCTGTTGAGGAGGGACGCCTCTCCGCTGACTGCGAGTTGCACGCGGGGCTGTACCAGGTCGGGAGGGACAAACTGCAAGGGGGTCAGCGGCCGGTGCTTGTTGACGATGACCACTGGCTCGCCGGGTCGCTCAAGGAAAACTGCTGGGACAGGACCCCCGACGGCGGAGCCTTCGACGGCGGTGCGCTCGACGGCGG
>NZ_DF952468.1:361778-365507 GCF_001263615.2 Arthrobacter sp. Hiyo1
CGACGTGGGCGAGGCGACCCGGGTATCCGGCTGCAGGCCGCCAAGGCCGCCATTCCCGCCCCTGCGGCAAGAAGCGTCGCGAAGGACCTTCGGCTGGGGCCGCAGTTGTAGCACATCCGTGCTAGACCTTTCGGAGTAGCATGCGGCGGATGGAATGGTCGGCATCCTTGGTGAGGACAAGTTGCGCCCGGCCGCGGGTGGGGAGCACGTTTTCCTCAAGGTTGGGCTCGTTGATCCGCTTCCAAATGCCGCGTGCAGTGGCTTCGGCCTCGGCATCGGAGAGCGTCGCGTAACGGTGGAAGTAGGATTCCGGCTGGGCGAACGCGGTGCTTCGAAGCTTGCGGAAACGGTCCACGTACCAGTCTTCGATGTAGGAAGTCTTGGCGTCAACGTAAATGGAGAAATCAAAGAAGTCGCTCAGGGCCAAGCCTTGCCGGCCGTCCTGCCGGGGACGCGCGGGGGCCAACACGTTGAGGCCCTCGACGATCAGGACGTCGGGCCTCCGGACCACTACTTCCTTGTCCGGGACGATGTCGTAGGTGACGTGCGAATACCAAGGAGCCCGGACTTCTTCGGCGCCCCCCTTGATCGCACTCACGAATCGAAGCAAGGCCCGGCGGTCGTAGGACTCCGGAAAGCCCTTGCGTTCAAGCAAGTGCCGGCGCTTCAACTCGGCGAGGGGATACAGGAACCCGTCGGTGGTGATGAGTTCGACGTTCGGGGTGCCGGGCCAGCGGCGGAGCATCTCGCGCAGCACGCGGGCGATAGTGGACTTGCCGACTGCCACCGAACCCGCGACGCCGATCACGAAGGGCGTGCGCTGGGTCTGCTCGCCAAGAAAGGTGGTTGTGGCTGCATGAAGCTGTTGTGATGCCTGGACATAGAGGTGCAACAAGCGGGAGAGCGGGAGGTAGACCTCGCGGATTTCCTTCATGTCCAGGGGATCGCCAAGGCCGCGAAGCCGGATGATGTCCTCTTCGTTAAGCGGCTGCTCCATCTGCGCACCGAGCCGGGACCACGTCTGCCTGTCCAGTTCCACGAACGGAGAGGAGCTGTCGCCGTTCGCTTCGTTGCGTTGCAAAGTCACCATAGAGATTCTGCCCCTCCGTTGGCTGATCCGGAAATACAGCATGAACGGCGGGCAGATTTTGTGTGAGCATGCTCTCCCGGAAAAGGTGCATGAACCTGCATATTCCGCGGCCTGGGCTGATTGCGGGCCCGGATATCCTACGTCCATTTCGCGGGGCAACCGCTACTCTTGTAGGCATGTGTGGAATCGTAGGTTACGTTGGCAATTCATCCCGCCGGGCAGATGCCGGGCACTCGGCCCTCGACGTCGTACTTGAAGGACTCCGGAGGCTTGAATACCGGGGCTATGATTCAGCCGGAGTAGCAGTGGTGGCTGATGGAACCATCACAGCCCGGAAGAAGTCCGGGAAACTGAGCAATCTACTGAACGAGCTCGAGGGAAATCCGCTCCCGGACTCGCTGACCGGTATCGGCCACACCCGTTGGGCCACCCACGGCGGACCCACCGACCAGAACGCCCACCCGCATCTGGCCGATGGCGGACGCCTGGCGATGATCCACAACGGAATCATCGAAAACTTCGCCGAGCTCAAGCAGGAGCTCATCGCCAAGGGTGTCACTTTCGAATCGGAGACGGACACCGAGGTGGCGGCAGCACTGCTGGGCGATATTTTCCGCAACCAACTCAATGGCGACTCCTCCAACGGCAGGCTCACCAAGGCGATGCAGCTCGCGTGCCAGCGGCTCGAAGGCGCGTTCACGCTCCTCGCCGTGCACGCGGAACGGCCCGACGTCGTCGTCGCCGCGCGTCGCAACTTCCCCCCTTGTCGTCGGCTGGGGGAAGGCGAGAACTTCCTTGGCTCCGACGTTTCCGGTTTCATCGACCACACGCGCCGCGCCGTCGAGCTTGGCCAGGACCAGATCGTCACGATCACCGCCGACACCGTGGAGATCACGGACTTCTTCGGCGCCCCCGCCCAGGGCAAGGAATACCACGTTGACTGGGACCCGGCTTCTGCGGAAAAGGGCGGCTTCAGCTCCTTCATGGAGAAGGAAATCCACGACCAGCCCGACGCGGTCACCCAAACCCTCCTCGGCCGCTCGGACATCAACGGCCAGCTGACTTTGAGCGAGCTCCGGATCGACCCCGAGTTGCTCAAGCAGGTCAACAAGATCATCGTCCTGGCCTGTGGCACGGCCGCATACGCCGGGATGGTCGCCAAGTACGCCATCGAGAACTGGTGCCGCATCCCCACCGAGGTGGAGCTTGCGCACGAATTCCGCTACCGCGACCCGATCGTTGACGCCAACACGCTGGTGGTGTCCATCAGCCAGTCCGGCGAGACCATGGACACCCTGATGGCGGTCCGTTACGCCCGCGAACAGGGCGCCAAGACGATCTCCATCTGCAACACCAACGGATCCACCATCCCGCGTGAATCAGACGCCGTTCTCTACACCCACGCCGGTCCGGAGATCGCCGTCGCTTCCACCAAGGCGTTCCTGGCCCAGATCACCGCCGCCTACCTCCTGGGCCTCTACCTCGCCCAGTTGCGCGGAAACATCTTCTCCGGCCAGATCAAGGACGTCCTGGCGGACCTTGGCAAGATTCCCGCCCACATCCAGAAGATCCTCGACAACGCGGGTCCCCTCCGCGAGCTCGCCCGCAGCATGAAGGACGAGAAGTCGGTCCTCTTCCTGGGCCGCCATGTGGGCTTCCCGGTAGCACTCGAGGGCGCGCTGAAGCTCAAGGAAATCGCGTATATCCACGCTGAAGGGTTCGCTGCCGGTGAGCTCAAGCACGGTCCGATCGCCCTGATCGACGAAGGGCAGCCCGTCTTTGTGGTGGTTCCCTCGCCTCGGGGCCGCGATTCCCTCCACGCGAAGGTTGTTAGCAACATCCAGGAAATCCGCGCCCGCGGTGCGCGCACGCTGGTGATCGCCGAGGAAGGCGACGAAGCCGTGCGGGCTTACGCCGAGCACGTTTTCTACGTCCCCCAGACGCCTACCCTGCTGATGCCGCTTCTCACCACTGTTCCGCTGCAGATTTTTGCCGCAGAGCTCGCCAAGGCCAAGGGGTACGACGTGGACCAGCCGCGCAACCTCGCCAAGAGCGTGACCGTAGAATAACGGCATGATTGTTGGCATAGGCGTAGACGTCGTAGACATAGAGCGCTTCGGGCGCCAACTCGAGCGGACCCCGGGCCTCCGTGACCGTTTGTTCGTTCCCGCGGAACGCGAGCTCAACACGCGGTCCTTGGCCGCGCGCTTCGCGGCCAAGGAAGCCGTGGCCAAGGTCTTGGGAGCTCCCGCGGGCATGAACTGGCAGGACTGCTGGATCGGCCTGGACCAGAACGGTCCCACCATCAAGGTGAAGGGCACCGTCCTGGCAGTCGCCGATTCCATAGGCGTGAAGCGCTGGCACGTGTCCATGAGCCACGATGGCGGAATCGCCACTGCCATGGTCATCGCCGAAGCGTAGCAGCGCAAGCAACCATGATCAGCGCCTTCACCGGAACACAGATCAGGGCAGCGGAACAACCGCTTCTTGATGCCGGCGAAGGCGCTGTTCTCATGCAGCGCGCAGCCTACGGTCTGGCGAACGCCGTCGTCCGGGAACTACGTTCGGAAGGCCGTCGCCTGTACGGCTCGAGCGTCGCAGTGCTGGCCGGCAAAGGAAACAACGGCGGGGACGGCCTC
>NZ_DF952468.1:366693-377477 GCF_001263615.2 Arthrobacter sp. Hiyo1
CCCGTTGACCGCTTCCGGCATCGCCCGGGCGGTCCCCGACGTCTTCCGATTTCTCGGGGAACATCGCGCCGGATGATCCCGGATGTTCCGTGAAAGTCGCATAGTCTCGCTAGGCTGGCAGAAAGTTATCCGGCACATGAAGGAGAACACATGGACGTTTGGCCAGGATCCGCATACCCGTTGGGGGCCACCTTCGATGGCACGGGAACCAACTTCGCGCTGTTCAGCGAGAAGGCGGAAAAGGTGGAGTTGTGTCTCTTCGACGACGATGGGGAAGAGATTTCCTACACCGTCAGCGAGGTGGACGGCTATGTATGGCATTGCTACCTTCCGCACGTCCAGCCCGGACAGAAGTATGGCTACCGCGTGCACGGTCCGTACGACCCTGCTAGCGGCCAGCGCTTCAATCCCAACAAGCTCCTCCTGGACCGTACGCCAAGGCCATCCACCGGCAGATCGACTGGGACCCGGCGCTTTTCTCGTACAACATGGGGGATCCGGACTCCCGCAATGACAAGGATTCCGCGCCCCACATGATGATGGGCGTAGTCATCAACCCGTTCTTCGACTGGGACGGGGACCACCTCCCGCGGATCCCGTACCACCGGTCCGTGATTTACGAGGCGCACGTCAAGGGCCTGACCCAGCTCCACCCCGAGGTTCCTGAGGAGCAGCGCGGCACGTACGCCGGCGTGGCCCATCCGGCGGTGATTTCCCACTTGCAAAAGCTCGGGGTGACGGCGATCGAGCTCATGCCGGTGCACCAGTTCACGAACGATGGCATCCTGCAAGACAAAGGACTGAACAACTACTGGGGTTACAACACGATCGGGTTCTTTGCCCCGCACAACAGCTACAGTTCCAAGGGCGATACCGGCCAGCAGGTCCAGGACTTCAAGGCCATGGTCCGTTCCCTCCACCGGGCCGGCATCGAGGTCATTCTCGACGTCGTGTACAACCACACAGCCGAAGGCAACCACCTCGGCCCCACGCTGTCTTTCAAGGGCATCGACAACTCCGCGTACTACCGTCTGATGGAGGGCGACGAGAAGCACTACATGGACTACACGGGCACCGGCAATTCGCTGAACGTGCGCAGTCCGCATTCGCTGCAGCTGCTCATGGATTCGCTGCGCTATTGGGTCACCGAAATGCACGTGGACGGTTTCCGCTTCGACCTCGCATCCACGCTGGCCCGTGAGTTCTACGATGTGGACAAGCTGTCCACCTTCTTCGAACTCATCCAGCAGGATCCCGTGGTTTCGCAGGTCAAGCTGATCGCCGAGCCGTGGGACGTCGGTCCCGGCGGTTACCAGGTGGGCAATTTCCCGCCGCAGTGGACGGAATGGAACGGCAAGTACCGGGACACGGTCCGCGACTTCTGGCGCGGAGAGCCCTCCACTTTGGGCGAGTTCGCCTCTCGGTTGACCGGATCGGCGGACCTTTACGAGCACTCCGGCCGGCGCCCGGTGGCGTCCATCAACTTCGTCACGGCCCACGACGGATTCACTCTGGCTGACTTGGTGTCCTACAACGAGAAGCACAACGAGGCGAACGGCGAGGGGAACAACGACGGAGAATCCCACAACCGTTCCTGGAACTGCGGCGTCGAAGGACCCACGGAGGACCCGAAGGTCCTTGGCCTTCGAGCCCGCCAGCAGCGGAACTTCATCGCCTCCATGCTCTTGTCCCAGGGTGTCCCAATGCTGCTGCACGGTGACGAGCTTGGCCGGACGCAGCGGGGCAACAACAACGGCTACTGCCAGGATTCCGAACTGACGTGGATCAACTGGGACAGCGTGGACCAGCCGCTGGTGGAGTTCACGGCAGCGGTCAGTGCCTTGCGCGCCAAGCACCCAACCTTCAGGCGCAGCCGTTTCTTCGACGGACGCCCGGTACTGCGAGGAGAAGGCGAACGGCTTCCGGACATCGTGTGGCTTGACGTCGACGGAACCACCATGACGCCGTCGGACTGGGACAGCGGCTTCGGCCGCTCCGTGGGCGTGTTCCTCAACGGTGACGGGATCCGCGGCCGGGACAACCAAGGCCGGCGCATCACGGACGTCAACTTCCTGCTCTACTTCAACGCCCACGACGACGAAGTCGGTTTCAAGGTGCCCTCGGACGAATACGCACCCGCGTGGGACATCATCATCGACACCGCCGGCGGCGGCGCCGATACCGAACCCGTGCAGGCAGAAGCGGTCCTGGGTGTTGGGGCCAAATCACTCGTGGTGCTGAGGGCACACAGCGTCCCGGACACGGACCCGGACCATTCCGTGGCCGCGTCCCTCGCCGCGCTGTCGCAGACGGCCACCACCGAAACGGCTTCCTTGACTTCGCCGGCTACACCGTCGCCGTCCACCCGGAAGCTCCAGGTTGTACCGGAAGCAACCCCTGAACCGAAAAAGCACCATGCTTCGGAGCCGAAGGCTGACCCCGAAAACAAGCCCGGCGCTGCACCGAAGAAGCCCAGGAAGCCACGCGCCCACAAGAACGGGGGATCATGAGGACACCCGTCTCCACGTACAGGCTCCAGATCAGGCCGTCGTTCACGCTCCAGGACGCTGCTGCCCTCACGGGTTATCTGCGCGAGCTCGGGGTGGATTGGGTTTACCTGTCGCCCATCCTGACGGCGGAGGAGGCTCGGACCACGGTTACGACGTCACAGACCCCTCCACCGTTGATGCTTCGCGCGGCGGCGTCGAAGGGCTCGCGGCGCTCTCCAAGGCGGCTCGGGAAGCCGGCCTCGGGGTGTTGGTAGACATTGTCCCCAATCACATGGGAGTCGCGTCGCCCCCGCAAAATGCCTGGTGGTGGTCCCTGCTCAAAGAGGGCAGGGCCTCCCGCTACGCGGAAGCGTTCGACGTCGACTGGGACTTCGGCGGCGGAAAGCTCCGCCTTCCGGTCCTAGGCAGCGATCACGACGTCGACAAGCTGGAAGTGCTCGACGGCGAATTGCGCTACTTCGATCACCGCTTCCCGCTGGCCGAAGGAAGCTACGCCGAAGGTGACAACGCCAGCGACGTCCATGCGCGCCAGCACTACGAACTGGTCGGCTGGCGCCGGGCCGACGGCGAACTGAATTACCGCCGCTTCTTCGCGGTAAACACTCTCGCCGGGATCCGCGTCGAAATCCCTTGGGTCTTCGATGAAGCCCACGCGGAGATCGCCCGATGGTTCCAGGGCGGGCTTGTTGACGGGCTGAGGATCGATCATCCGGACGGGCTCGCGGACCCGGCCGGGTACTTGGAGCGCCTGAAGGAAACCACGGCCGGCTCCTATCTGCTCGTCGAGAAGATCCTGGAGCCAGGGGAGGAACTTCCGGAGAACTTCGACTGTGAGGGGACCACCGGGTACGACGCCCTCGCTGACGTCGACCGCCTTTTCGTGGATCCCGACGCCGAAGCGCACCTTGACGCCTTGGATGCCAGGCTCCGGGGCACCGGCTCGCCCGCCGATTACCAAGCCATGATCCACGGGACCAAGCGGCGCATCACGGACGGCATCCTGCATTCGGAAATCCTGCGGCTCGCACGGCTCGTCCCGGACTCTCCGGAGCTGCCCAATTCAGGGGTAGCCAGCCCGGAGGTGGTTGACGCGCTGGCTGAAATCATCGCTTCGTTTCACGTCTACCGGAGCTACCTCCCGTATGGCAAAGACACCTTGGTGGAGGCCGTCGAACGGGCTGCCCGCACCAGGCCGGAGTTGGAACCCGTCATCAAGGCACTGCTTCCGCTGCTGCTCGAGGCCAGCCATGAACTGGGCCGCCGCTTCCAGCAGACCTCCGGCATGGTCATGGCCAAGGGCGTGGAAGACACCGCGTTTTTCCGCTACACACGCCTTGGCACGCTGACTGAGGTGGGAGCGGATCCGACGGAATTCGCCTTGACCGCGCCCGGATTCCACGAACGGATGGTACGTCGCCAGGCGCTGCTGCCGCTGTCCATGACCACCCTCACCACGCACGACACCAAGCGCAGCGAAGACACCCGCGCCAGGATATCCGCGATCTCCGAGGCAGTCCCCGAATGGGAAGCGTTCGTGGACCGCATGCAGGAACTGGCCCCGATTCCCGACGGGCCACTCGCAGCCCTCGTATGGCAAGCCATCGCAGGTGCGTGGCCGGCCAGCCGTGAACGCCTCCAGGGTTACGTCCTCAAGGTGCCCGCGAAGCCGGCAACTCCACCAGCTGGACCGAGCCGAACGAAGCGTTCGAAGCGACGCTCGCCTCCGCCGTCGACGCCGCCTTCGATATGCCCGAGCTGACGGCCGCCCTGGAAGAGTTCGTTGCCTGGTGGACCCGTACGGGACGTCCAACTCACTGTCGGCGAAGATGGTCCAGCTGACCATGCCGGGCGTACCGGACGTCTACCAGGGGACCGAGTTCTGGGATCGTTCACTCACCGACCCGGACAACCGGCGCGCGGTCGACTTCGAACGGCGGAAGGCCGCCCTCGCAGCCATCGACGCCGGTGTCCAGACTGAAGCGCGGGACGAGCTGGCCAAGTTGTTGGTGACATCCAGGGCACTGCGCTTGCGCCGGGACCGGCCGGAGCTTTTCGGCGGTTACAGCGCTGTCGATGCCCAGGGTCATGCGGCCGAACATCTGATCGCGTTCGACCGTGGCGCCCTTGCCACCGGGGGCGGTGCCATCACTTTGGCCACGAGGCTCCCGCGGAAGCTTGAGCGGAACGGAGGGTGGCAGGACACCTTCATTCGTCTTGGGAGCGCGGTCCGGGATGAACTGACAGGCAACAGCTACCCTCCGGGCGAGGTTCACGTCGCAAGGCTTCTGCAGAGATACCCGGTGGCCTTGCTCGTACCCATTGGCTAGTCGGAGCACCAACAACGGCGGGCAAACGAAGCCCGGACAAGACGATTGAGGGGGAGCGATGGCCGAGAAGACCAGCGCCGGGAAACGGTTCGATGTATGGGCCCCGTTTGCGGAATCTGTCACTCTGCTCGCGAAGGAGCAGCGCCACGATATGCGGTTGCACGACGACGGCGCCGCGGCTGGTGGACGGCGGACGTACCAAGAGAGCCCGGGACCGACTACGGCTATTTGGTGAACGGCGAGGGTCCCTTTCCCGACCCCAGATCGCAGCGCCAGCCGGACGGGGTGCACGCTCTTTCCCGCACCTTCGACGCCTCGTCGTATGCCTGGAACGATACGGATTGGGCGGGGCGCGGGCTCGGCGGCGCGGTCATCTATGAGCTCCACCTCGGAACCTTCACGCCGGAAGGCACCCTGGACGCGGCCGTGGGAAAGCTGGATTACCTCGTTGAACTTGGAATCGACTTTGTGGAGCTCCTGCCTGTCAATGCGTTCAACGGCGCCCACAACTGGGGCTACGACGGCGTGCTGTGGTTCGCCGTCCACGAGGCTTACGGCGGACCGGAGGCCTATCAGCGATTCGTGGATGCCGCGCATGCTGCCGGACTCGGTGTGATCCAGGATGTGGTCTACAACCATCTGGGACCCAGCGGGAACTACCTGCCGAAGTTCGGCCCCTACCTGAAGTCCGGCGAAGGCAACACATGGGGCGACTCAGTGAATCTGGACGGCCCCGGTTCCGACGAAGTCCGTCAATACATCCTGGACAATGCCGCTATGTGGTTGAGCGACTTCCACGTGGACGGGCTACGCCTCGACGCCGTACACGCCCTCCGCGATGAGCGGGCCGTCCATATCCTGGAAGACCTCGCCAGCCTCGCGGACGGGATCGAAGCCGAAACTGGCGTCCCCAAGACCTTGATCGCGGAATCGGACCTGAACAACCCTCGCCTCATCTACCGCCGGGACACCAATGGCTACGGCCTGGAAGGTCAGTGGAGCGACGACTTCCACCACGCCGTGCACGTCAACCTCACAGGCGAGACTGCCGGCTACTACGCGGATTTCGATTCCTTGGGCGCACTGGCAAAGGTGCTTGAACACGGTTTCTTCCACGACGGGAGCTACTCAAGTTTCCGCGGCAGGCACCATGGCCGCCCCATCCGCCCGGGGCTGGTTCATCCTGCCGCGTTGGTGGTCTGCAACCAGAACCACGATCAAATCGGCAACCGCGCCGCCGGTGACCGCCTGAGTTCCAGCCTGTCGTACGGGAGGCTCGCGTTGGCCGCCGTGCTGACCATGACGTCGCCATTCACCCCGATGCTCTTCATGGGCGAAGAATTCGGCGCGTCCACGCCCTGGCAGTTTTTCACGTCGCATCCCGAGGAATGGCTCGCAGAGGCCACGGCAAAGGGCCGGCTCAAGGAATTCGAACGGATGGGCTGGGACCCCGCGTTGGTGCCGAACCCCCAAGACCCGGAGACCTTCGAACGCTCCAAGCTCAAGTGGGAGGAAGCGCACGACGGCGATCACGCCCGATTACTGGAACTCTACCGGGCGCTTGCGAACCTCAGGCGCTCGACGCCGGAGCTAGCGGGCGGTGGATTCACCGACACCCACGTCGACTTCAGCGAAGAGGACAAATGGCTCGTTCTCAGCAGGGGAGCCGTGAGGGTTGCTTGCAACTTCGGGAACCGGACCCTGACGAAGGCGATGGGCGGTGAAGTCTTGCTCGCCACGGACTCCGCGGCCGCCGTCGGGAACGGAGAGCTGACCCTCCCGGGGGAGAGCGCCGCCGTCGTGCGCCTTGAGTGACTGTGCCTTAAGTGAGCGTGCCCACATGACGGACATCGCGCTTCGAGCCTCGAAGGCGGTGGCAGGATGGTAGGTATGACTTATTCGGCTGCGGAAAACCGCTATGAAACCATGCCCTACCGCCGCGTCGGACGCAGCGGCCTCAAACTTCCCGCGATCTCGCTGGGACTGTGGCACAACTTCGGCGACGACAAGCGTTTCGAAGAGCAGCGCGCCATCCTGCGCCGGGCCTTCGATCTGGGTGTCAACCACTTCGACCTTGCCAACAACTACGGTCCGCCGGACGGATCGGCTGAAACGAACTTCGGCCGTCACCTGAAGGACGACTTCAAGCCGTACCGCGACGAACTCGTCATTTCGACCAAAGCCGGTTACTACATGTGGCCCGGCCCCTACGGAGAATGGGGCTCCCGCAAGTACCTGCTCTCCAGCCTTGACCGGTCGCTGCAGCGCATGGGACTGGACTACGTGGACATCTTCTACAGCCACCGTCCCGATCCGGAAACCCCGCTGGAAGAAACCATGGGCGCCCTGGACCACGCTGTCCGCTCCGGCAAGGCGCTCTATGCCGGAATCTCCTCCTACACCCCGGAGCAGACCCTGGAGGCAGCCCGGATTCTCAAGGAAATGGGCACGCCGCTCCTCATCCACCAGCCCAGCTATTCCATGCTGAACCGCTGGACCGAGAACGGTTCGCCCAACCTTTACGAAACGCTTGACCAGGTTGGCGCGGGATCCATCGCCTTCTCCCCGCTGGCACAGGGGATGCTCACCAACCGGTACCTGAACGGAATCCCCGCGGACTCCCGCGCCGCCAAGGAACGGTTCTTGTCCGAATCGGCGCTGACCGAGGAAAAGCTGAGCCGGGTGCGTGGTTTGAACGCCATCGCCGAAGGACGCGGCCAGACCCTCGCCCAAATGGCGATCGCTTGGATCCTGCGCGATCAGCCGAAGGGTTCGCCGGTGACCTCTGCCCTGGTGGGCGCGTCAAGTGTGGCGCAGCTGGAGGACACCGTGTCTGCGATCAACAACCTCGACTTCACGTCGGAGGAACTGACAGCGATTGACGAGTTCGCCGTCGAGTCCGACATCAATCTGTGGGCGCAGAAGTAGATTCGAAAAACTTAATACACTTGCGGGGCCGGCTGGGAACAAAGCCGGCCCCGTTCAGGTTGGCTACAATGCTAAGAGCGCCGAATGGCGCTGTGCCTTTAAGACGCCGTCGTACATACAGGTACTGACGCGCTAGGCACCTGAGGTTAGTTCTCAAAGGAGTTCCGTGTCTTCACATCCGATTCGTGTCGCCATTGTCGGCGTAGGTAACTGCGCCGCTTCGCTGGTCCAAGGTGTCCACTACTATCGCGATGCCGACCCCCAGGCCACGATTCCGGGTCTGATGCATGTTGAGTTCGGCAAGTACCACGTCAACGACGTCCAGTTCGTCGCTGCCTTCGACGTCGACAGCAAGAAGGTCGGCCTCGACCTCGCGGACGCCATCGGCGCCAGCGAGAACAACACCATCAAGATCGCCGATGTCCCTTCCACTGGCGTGACCGTGCAGCGCGGCCACACCCTGGATGGTCTGGGCAAGTACTACCGCGAGACCATCGTCGAGGCTCCGGAAGAGGCAGTGGACATCGTCGCCGCACTGCGCGAAGCCAAGGCCGACGTCATGGTCTGCTACCTGCCGGTGGGTTCCGAGGATGCTGCGCACTTCTACGCCCAGTGCGCCATCGACGCCGGTGTCGCCTTCGTCAACGCCTTGCCGGTCTTCATCGCGGGCACCAAGGAATGGGCCGACAAGTTCACCGCCGCTGGTGTGCCGATCGTCGGCGATGACATCAAGAGCCAGATCGGTGCCACCATCACGCACCGCGTCATGGCCAAGCTCTTCGAAGACCGCGGCGTCACGCTGGACCGCACGTACCAGCTCAACGTCGGCGGCAACATGGACTTCAAGAACATGCTGGAGCGCGACCGCCTGGAATCCAAGAAGATCTCCAAGACCCAGGCCGTGACTTCCAACGTCGAAGCCGTCCTGCACGCCGACGACGTCCACATCGGCCCGTCCGACTACGTCGCCTGGCTCGATGACCGCAAGTGGGCGTTCGTCCGACTCGAAGGCCGCAACTTCGGCGACGCCCCGGTGTCGCTGGAATACAAGCTCGAGGTCTGGGACTCCCCGAACTCCGCCGGCGTGATCATTGACGCCATCCGCGCCGCCAAGATCGGCCTGGACCGCGGCATCGGCGGCCCGCTGCTCTCCGCTTCCAGCTACTTCATGAAGTCCCCGCCGGAGCAGTTCAACGACGACATCGCCCGCGAAAAGGTCGAGGCTTTCATCCGCGGCGACGTCGAGCGCTAAACGCTCGCTCACTTATGCCGGGTTTTTGACGGACGCTCGCTCACCTATATCGGGTTTTGGCTGGACGCTCGCTCACTTATGCCGGGTTTTTGACGGACGCTCGCTCACTTATGCCGGGTTTTGGCGGACGCTCGCTCACGTATATCGGGTTTTGGCGGGACGCTCGCTCACCTTCGGGTGAGCGAGCGTCCGTCGTTTAACGCCCGTTCGCTACACGGCGCTTGCAAAGCCGGATGCGACGGCGGGATCGACCCACGCTGATCGGAGCGCCTTCTTGATCTTCTTGGTGGCAGACTCGAATCCATCTGCCAAATCGTCCTTGCGGAACACGAGGACGGTCCATCCGGCTGCCTCGAAGGCTTTGTTCCGGCGTCGATCATTGAGGGTCTGGGCCTCCGCGAGGTGATGGCCGCCGTCGTACTGAATGGCGATCCGCCGTCGGCGGAACCCCAAATCCGCCGACGGCGAGAACGGATCGTCACTTCGCAAGCTGAGCTGGAGTTCGGGTTCGGGGATTCCAGCGTCCAGCATGGCCAAACGAAGCAGGGACTCCGGCGCCGAGTCTGCGCCCACGCGCATCAGTTCGAGCGCTTGCCGGGCACGGACGACGCCTTGCAAATTTGGATGGCGCTCCACCAGAACACGCAGTCCTTCAAGGGTCGCGAACGGCGTGTCCCGTCCTTCCAGGGCCTGGCGGGGCACTCGAATCAGCTCGTCGCCCATACAGACGAGGTCGTTCAAAGGCAGCAGCCGGGCCATGTCCAGCCAAGTGCGTGGGCGCGTGCTGATCCGTATTCCATCAACCGATTCGACCTCGTTCTCGGCCGCGATCACCCTGTGCCCGATTACGCCTTTGCGGCGGGTTCCAGGCAACGATCGGGGCTTGCTGAGGTGCAGCTCCGTAGAATCGGCAAGCCACGGTGGAAGGCAGGAAGAGCGAAGGCGCGCTGCCGTCACGTGCGAGATCCAGGCCCCCGGGGTAGCAGCCGACAACGCACGTGCGGCGGACTCAAGTTCGAAGTCCCAGCCGATCGGACGGTAGAGGCTACGGCTGACGCGTTCGACGTCGGCGCGAAGCAGACGGCCGCGCGGGACACCTTGGGCTTGGGCCTGGGTGAGCGTGAACGGTCCTGAAAGCAGTTCGGCGGGAAGGGCGAGCTCGTTTTGCATACCCGCATTGTGCCGTAAAGGGGCGGATGCCCGCAGAAGTTATCCACAGGCCTGGGATTCGGCCGACGATCCGGCCGCCTTCCGGCGCCACGGGTGAGCGAGCGTCCCGCGAAAGTGCCCTATAGGTGAGCGAGCGTTTCCCGAAAGGGGGCCATAGCTGAGCGAGGGTCAGAAGAGACCCACCGGATTGCCGTGCTCATCGACGTCCATTCGCATCGCGGCGGGCTCCTTAGGTAAACCCGGCATCGTCATGACAGCACCCGTCAGCGCGACAATGAAGCCCGCCCCGGTCTTGGGAATCAGCTCGCGGACGTGCACCGTGAAACCCTTGGGGGCGCCCAACTGGGACGCGTCGTCAGTGAATGAATACTGCGTCTTTGCCATGCAAACGGGCATTCCGCTCCAGCCGTTTCTCCGGATGTCCGCGAGGCGCCTGAGCGCAGGGACGGAAAACTCCACACCGTCGGCACCATAGATTTCCTGCACGATCGTGCGGATCTTGTCCTCAACGGACAGGCCAAGGGGGTACAAGTGCCGGAAGTCCGACGGCGTTGCTGCCGCCACCGCCGCGGCGACCTTCGCCGCGAGCTCGTCACC
>NZ_DF952468.1:377502-385384 GCF_001263615.2 Arthrobacter sp. Hiyo1
CCGCGACCCCACACATCCGCCACCGCGGCCTGGACTCCTTCCTGGGCGCACCAAGCCAGCAGCCATTCGAGCTCTTCGCGTGTGTCCGTCGCGAACTTGTTGATTGCAACAACCGGTGTGACGCCAAACTTCTCGACATTGTGCACGTGCCGTTTCAAGTTCTCGACGCCGGCAGCGAGCGCCTCGACGTTGGGCTCCTTGAGCAGCTCCTTCGGAACGCCGCCCTGCATCTTGAGAGCCCTGATAGTCGCGACCACGACGACGGCGGACGGCGCCACGTCCGCGATGCGCGACTTGATGTCCATGTACTTTTCGGCACCGAGGTCGGCGCCGAATCCCGCTTCCGTGACCACAATGTCGGCGAGTTGTTGGGCCGTCCGTGTGGCGATGAGCGAGTTGCAGCCGTGGGCGATGTTGGCGAACGGGCCACCGTGCACCAGGGCCGGCGTTCCCGCAATGGTCTGCACGAGATTCGGTTTGATGGCGTCCTTCAACAGCATGGTCAGGGCACCCTGGACGCCGAGATCGGCCACGGTCACCGGCTGGCGGTCATAGCTGTATCCGAAAGTGATCCGGCCGAGGCGCTCGCGGAGGTCATCCAAGTCCGTCGCGAGGCAGAAGACGGCCATGATTTCGGAGGCGACGGTGATGTCGAATCCGTCTTGTCGCGGCACTCCTTGTGCGGGGCCGCCCAAGCCGATGATGATCTCGCGCAGCGAGCGGTCGTTCATATCGAGAACCCGTTTGAAGGTCATGCGGCGTGGATCAATGTTGAGCTCGTTGCCTTGGAAGATGTGGTTGTCCACGAGGGCCATCAGGGCATTATTTGCCGAGGTGATCGCGTGGAAGTCGCCGGTGAAATGCAGGTTGATCTGGTCCATAGGGAGAACCTGCGAATAGCCGCCCCCGGTCGCACCTCCCTTCATGCCCAGGATCGGTCCAAGGGACGGTTCGCGTAGCGCGATCATCACGCGGTGACCGGCCCGCGCCAAAGAATCGGCGAGGCCTACCGTGGTTGTGGACTTTCCCTCACCCGCCGGCGTCGGGGACATGGCGGAGACGAGGACTACCTTGCCCGCTCGTTTGGCATCCGGGAGACGGAGCTTGGCGGGATCGATTTTCGCCTTGAACCGGCCGTACAGTTCCAACGCGTCGACGTTGATCCCGGCATGCTCCGCGATCTCCTCGATGGGACGCATCGCCGCATTCTGGGCAATTTCAAGGTCGCTCAAGATCTTGTTTTCAGACATCCTTGTCCTCAAATCCGTGCGGAACACTGTGCGCGACAATCTATCAGTCGTGTCCGCATACGTGAGCGGGCGTCGTCGGGATTGCCTTCATTGGTGAGCGGGCGTCGCCGGGAGGGCGCACATTGGTGAGCGAGCGTCGTCGGGGAGGGGCTTGTTTGTGAGCGGGGGTCTAGCTTGGGCGGACGAGGACAGCGCCGATGGCTGCGTGGTAGCTCTCGAGCGTGATGGCTGCCGTCCTGTGCCAGCCGAAGGCCTCCGCGTGCACGGCCGCGGCACGGCCCATGTCTTCGCGGGTGCGGGGGTCGTCGTACAGGCTTCGATGACGTCGGCCCAGCGAGCGGGATCGTGGCCGTCAACCAAAATACCCGTCCGGCCGTCGGCAACGGCGCGGGTCAGCCCACCCACGTTGGTGGCCACCACCGGAGTGCCGCAGGCCGTGTGCTTCAAGGGCAACCAGCCCGAACGACTCGCTGAAGGAGGGCATCAGCACGACGTCGGCAGATCGGAACCAGCCCGCCAGCTTGGGCGCCTTGACCGGCGCGCGGTGCGTGACGACGTCGTCGAGCCCGAGGCGGTGATGAAGGATTGCAGGTTGAAGTCCTTGGCGCCGCTCAAGGCGCCCAGGATGGTCAGTTCGAGGTCGATGTCCGGCCGCCTCTTGCGGAGGATGCCCGCAGCCTCGACGAATACTTGCGGGCCCTTGAGCCGCTGGATGCGTCCGGCGAAGAGCAGGTGGAAACTGCCGGGTCGCACGCCAAGCTCGGCGCGGGACCGGGCCCGGAACGCGGGAGTGAACACGGTCAGGTCAACACCGGGGGGAGCGATGTCGATGTGGTCGAAATCGGCGCTGTAGTGCGAAACGAGCTCCTGGCTTCGGCGGGAGTGTTGGCCACGAGGCGCGTGGCTCCATCCACAATCCGCTGTTCGCCGTCTTCACGCAGGCGCGGTTCGGGCCGCTCGCCGGATTCGAGCACCAGGTTCTTGACCTTCGCCATCGTGTGCATCGTGTGGATCAGCGGCACGTTCCACAATGCGGAGAGTTCGAGGCCCGCCACACCGGACACCCAGTAGTGGGAATGGATGGCGTCGTAACGGCCGTGCGGTTGCCGTTGCCGGATCCGCTCGACCTCGGCAACCATGGCGTGGAGGAGTTCGGGAAGTTCCTCCTTGGGCAGTTTCCGTGGCGGGCCCGCCAGGACGT
This sequence comes from Arthrobacter sp. Hiyo1, assembly GCF_001263615.2. Taxonomy (NCBI): domain Bacteria; kingdom Bacillati; phylum Actinomycetota; class Actinomycetes; order Micrococcales; family Micrococcaceae; genus Arthrobacter; species Arthrobacter sp. Hiyo1. The sequence continues at coordinate 379,954 of NZ_DF952468.1, forward strand.
TATGGACGCAGACGCCGGGACCGGGATGTTCGACGGCGGGCTGGCTGGCGGACGTCGAACGGGTGAAGATCTCTACCTCCACACCAAGATCTGCCAACGCCATGGCCAGCGCACGGACGTACACGTTCATGCCGCCGGCGTCGCCCGAACCCGGTTGTTCCATGGGGGACGTGTGGAGTGACAGGAAGGCCACGCGACGGATCAACGACACCGCTACCTCCTGTATCCAACGCAAATTCAACAAGTCCCGCAAAGTGAAAATCTCTGCGTCCCAGCGAAAACACTACTCCTGAGCTCCCTGGCATTGCAGTCGGCCCAACAGGGCCGGCACGGTAGCGACGGCTGGTACCGTAACGGACGTGAGCCACTCAAACAGCAAAGCAGGAACGCCGGCGGCCGCTGGCTACGAGATCCGGGCCGCCCGGGCAAGCGACTGGCCCGGGATCTGGGCTGTCCTGGAACCCGTGATCCGGGCCGGGGAGACCTTCACCTGGGACCGCGACACCACCGAAGAAGCCGCACGGAGCAAGTGGTTCAAGGAAGCGCCCGGGCTGACCTTCGTGGCAGTGCGCGACGGCGACGTGCTGGGTACCGGTGAACTGCACGCCAACCAGGGTGGTGGCGGAAGCCACGTGGCCAACGCCGGCTATATGGTCCATGCCGATCACGGAGGGCAGGGAATCGCCCGGGCGCTCTGTGCCTATTCCTTGGTTGCCGCCCGGGACTCCGGGTTCAAGGCGATGCAGTTCAACGCTGTCGTCGAGAGCAACGTGCGCGCGGTAGGGCTCTGGCAGTCCATGGGCTTCCGTATCCTGGCGACCATCCCCGATGCCTTCCAGCACCCGACCCTCGGCTACGTCGGGCTGCATGTCATGTACCAGGAGCTCTAAGAGCTTTGCACAATCGTGGCCGCGGCGTAGTCTGCCGTGCATGGACGCAACGCCCAGGATTGGATTCGACCCCCTCGCCGCTATCCGGGGGGAAGCGCGTGATGACGCGGCCGATTCAGCCTGCGATCTCCTGCTGACAGGGACTGTGTTCCAGGACATTATCTTTACCGGACTGGACCGCAGCCCTGAACCGGGGACCGAAGTGTGGAGCCAAGGCATGGGGACCTGCCCTGGCGGCGTGGCCAACCAAGCCATCGCGGCCGCCCGGCTTGGGCTGCGGACCAGCCTCGCGGCGGCTTTCGGGGATGACGGATACGGGGACTTCAACTGGCGGATCCTGGAAAGCCAAGAGCATGTGGACCTTTCCCTGTCCAGGCGGTTCGAGGGCTGGCATTCCCCGGTTACGGTCTCCTTGTGCGTGGATCAGGATCGTTCCATGGTCACCCACGGACATCCCCCGCCCATGAGCGCCTCTGAACTGATCGGCGATCCGCCCAAGGCGCTCGCCGCCGTCGCGGATCTGGGCGAGGAGCCGGAGCCATGGATGCTGGCGGCGAGGAAAGCCGGCGTCAAACTCTTCGGCGACGCCGGATGGGATCCGACCGGAGCGTGGTCGTCGAAGCGGCTGGACCAGCTCAGCAATTTCCACGCCTTCATGCCGAACCAACGCGAAGCAATGGCCTTCACCGGCAAGGACAACCCATGGTCTGCGCTCTACACACTTGCCGACCGCGTTCCGGTGGCTGTGGTGACTTTGGGAGCGCAGGGAGCCATGGCCGTGGATTCCGAAACCGGTGAGGAGGAATGGGTGCCGTCCCTTCCCGTGACGGCGTACGACCCCACAGGAGCGGGCGACTGCTTCGGTGCGGCGTTTGTCGTGGGCTGCCTGGCCGGGTGGCCTTTGGGGGACCGGCTCCGTTTTTGCCAATCTTTGCGCGTCGCTCGCGGTTCAGGAAGTGGGCGGCTCGCTGGCTGCGCCCGGTTGGGGAGACATCGCCGATTGGTGGCAGCGAGCCAACGCCCGGAGGGAGCGGCAGTCGAGCCAATGGCTCAAACGGTTCGCTTTCCTCGAGGACATTGTGGCGGATGTCCCGCCGGGGGCCCAACGTCGTGCAACGGCCACGATCGCCCACAACTCCGACGCCTGAGCGGGGCCCCACCCAGCCGGACAACCCGCGGGCCATGGCGGCACTAGAATCGTGAGGGTGACTTACGAAGCAGCTGCCAGTTTCGAGCCCTCGACGACATCGGGTTCGGCAACGGTCCTCGAACGATCAGCCGTCATTGACTTGGATGCCATCCGGCACAACGTACGCCAATTCGTGGCTATCGCCTCGCCCGCAAACGTCATGGCCGTGGTCAAGGCCGACGCCTATGGGCACGGCGCGGTGCAGGTGGCGCGGGCGGCCCTGGAAGCCGGCGCCCGATGGCTTGGCGTTGCCCATATTTCGGAGGCTTTGGCGCTTCGCGCTGCTGGAATCGATGCCCCCATGCTGGCCTGGTTGCACACCACCCAAAGCAACTTCCAGGCGGCGGTTGCCGCCGGCGTCGACGTCGGGATTTCGGGCTGGGAGCTGGACGCGGTGGTCGCGGCGGCACGCGAACAGGAACGGCCGGCACGTATCCACCTCAAGGTTGATACCGGCTTGGGCCGCAACGGCTCCACCATCGCCCAATGGGACAAAGTGGTGAGCCAGGCCATGGAGTACCAGGACGAGGGGCTCCTGCGCGTGGTGGGCATCTTCTCGCACTTGGCCGTGGCCGACGAACCCCACCGTCCCGAGACCGATGAGCAGTTGGCAGCATTCCGGGAGGCGATTGCCGTGGCCGAGGACGCCGGAGTGGACACCGAAGTCCGGCACCTGGCCAACACTCCCGCCACGCTTTCACGCCCGGATGCCCACTTCGACCTCGTCCGCGTGGGGCTCGGGCTTTACGGGCTGTCCCCTTTCGAAGGACAAAACTCCGCGGAACTTGGCCTGCGCCCCGCCATGACGGTGCGCACCCTCGTTTCCAACTGCAAGCGCGTGTCCGAAGGCCAAGGGGTGTCCTACGGACTCAACTACCGGACGTCCAGCGAGAGCGCCTTGGGCCTGATCCCGCTCGGATACGCCGACGGCGTGCCGCGCGTCGCCACCGGCGGACCGGTACGGGTCAACGGCGTCAACTACCCGGTGGTGGGCCGGATCGCCATGGACCAGATGGTCATCGACCTTGGGAATGCAGTGACGGACGAAGCCGGCTGGTTGGGTGCCGAAGCCGTCATGTTCGGTGACGCGCCGACGGCGGCCCGACGGCGGACGACTGGGCCGCCGCCGCCGGAACCAACAACTATGAGATTGTCACCCGTGTCAGCCCACGCGTGCCGCGCATCTATATCAATGAGACCCCGGGGGCGGATGCCCGGTGAGCGGGGCCTCGATTGACAAGACCCCGTTGAGCGAGGCCTTGTGGGAACGCACGGTCAAGGTCGCGACGGCGGAGCGGACACACGCTTTGGGCTCGGCGCTCGCCGGGGTCCTTGAGCCCGGTGACCTGCTGGTCCTGACAGGCGAACTTGGTGCTGGCAAGACCACCTTCACCCAGGGACTCGGCGAAGGACTGGGCGTCCGTGCCGGCGTCATCTCGCCCACGTTTGTCCTGGTACGTATCCACCCGAACTTGCCGGACGGGCCGCGGCCGGGTGGTCCCGATCTGGTCCACGTTGATGCTTACCGGCTTGCCTCCGCCGCGGAAATCGACGACATCGACCTTGAAAACACCATGGACAACTCCGTGACAGTGGTCGAGTGGGGGCGCGAGCGCGTCGAACACCTTTCGGATAGTCGCCTGGACGTCGAGATGCACCGGACGGCGGGCGGCGCGGAAGGGGCTGCAACCCGCCCGGAGGCCGGCCAGGACGCCGTGCTGGACTTCGATCCGGAGGACGACGACGAACCGCGCACCATCGTTTTCCGCGGCTTTGGCCCTCGGTGGAGCACGGTGCCGGAAATACTGGAGGAGAACGCCTGATGCTGATTTTGGCCATTGATACTTCGGCCGTGGCGAGTGCGGCACTCATCTCGGACGATGCCATGGAAGGCGTGGTGGAGTCCTTCGCCACCGAGGACACCCGCAGCCATGCCGAGGTCCTGGCGCCCGGCATTGAGAAACTCCTGGCCGACGCCGGAGTAGGTGGCGCGGACATCGACCTCATCGTCACCGGCGTTGGCCCCGGACCATTCACCGGGCTTCGTTCAGGGATTGCAACCGCCCGCACCTTGGCATTTGCGTGGAACAAGCCGCTATTCGGACTCATGAGCCTGGACGCGATCGCTTTGGAAGTGGCCGAATCAACGGAAGCACAGGCTGAGTTCCTCGTTGCCACGGACGCCCGTCGCAAGGAGGTCTACTGGGCGCGCTACACGCTCAACGATGGCCAGCTCCCGCAACTCGTGGACGGTCCGCACGTCGGTTTCGCCTCGGAGTTGCCCGATCTCCCGGTCTTCGGTGCCGGCGGCGGCATCTACGCGGACGTCGTCAACGCGAACGAGGAATTCAGCGCCACCCAGCCCGACGCCGCGTCGCTTGGCCAGTTCGCCATGGCACTCCTGTTGGCCGGCGCGGAACTGCCCGATTCCACGCCCTTGTATTTGCGGGAATCCGACGCCCAAGTGCCGGGCCCTAGGAAGCGTGCCCTGTGAACCACTCATATCAGTTCAAGCTCGAGGGCGTGACCTTGCGCGACATGACCGCCAACGACGTCACGGCGGTCGAGGTCCTGGAGCGCCGGCTCTTCCCGGTGGACGCGTGGCCGATGCAGATGTTCTTCGACGAACTCGCCCAGATTGATACCCGCCGCTACGTAGTGGCCGAAGCCGGCGGCCAGATTGTGGCCTACGCCGGGCTCATGTGCATTGAGCCGATCGCGGACGTCCAGACGATCGCCGTCGTTCCTGAATTCGAAGGCAGGGGAATCGGCTCGGCCATCCTCACGGAACTGATCGAAGAGGCCCGACGGCGTGGCGCTGTGGAAGTGCTCCTGGAGGTCCGTGCCGACAATCCACGAGCGCAGGCACTGTACGTGCGGTTCGGCTTCGAGCAGATCCACGTCCGACGGCGGTACTACCGCGACGGCACGGACGCCCTCATCATGAGGCTCACACTGACTGAAGGAACACCGGAATGAACCGCTCCCACACTATCCAGCCGCTCGTGCTGGGGATCGAGTCTTCCTGCGACGAAACCGGCGTCGGGATTGTCCGCGGAACCACGCTGCTGACCAACACCGTGTCCTCTTCGATGGATGAGCACGTCCGTTTTGGCGGTGTCATTCCGGAGATCGCTTCCCGTGCCCACCTGGACGCTTTTGTTCCCACGCTGCAGGAAGCTTTGCACGAGGCAGGGGTAGCGCTGGACGATATCGATGCCATTGCCGTAACGTCCGGACCCGGATTGGCCGGCGCGCTCATGGTGGGTGTCTGCGCGGCCAAGGCCCTCTCTGTTGCCACGGGCAAGCCGCTCTACGCGATCAACCACTTGGTGGCGCATGTCGGCGTCGG
>NZ_DF952468.1:385955-387782 GCF_001263615.2 Arthrobacter sp. Hiyo1
CGCGGCGCTGGCGCTGGTAGCCGGCTCCGCGGGCGATGATCTTTTCGACGTCGGCCAGTTCCGCCGAGCAACCCAGCTTTTCCGCGACAGGTGCCAGGCGCAGCAGCGTTTCCTTGAGGTGCTCGGTGACGAGCTGCTCGTTGCCTTCGGCGTCGAGGATGATGATCGCCTCCATGCCGTAGCGGGCGGCGCGCCATTTGTTTTCCTGGATATGCCATGGCGGCATGGTGGGAATGCTGCCGCCGTTGTCCAGGATCGTGGAGAACTCGTCCACCAGGCATTGGGTCAGGGCTGCAACGGCGCCGACCTCCTCGAGGGTTGCCAGGCCGTCGCAAATGCGCATCTCGATGGTGCCCAAGTTCGGCACGGGCCGGATGTCCCAGCGGATTTCAGACAGGGTGTCGATCACTCCAGTGGTGAACATGTCCTGGACGTAGGACTCGTATTCGGCCCAGCTGGGGAACTGGAAAGGCAATCCGGCCGTGGGAAGCTGCTGGAACATGAGGGCGCGCTGTGACGCATAGCCCGTGTCTTCGCCGCCCCAGAACGGGCTCGAAGCGGACAATGCCTGGAAATGGGGGAAGTAGTTGACTAAGCCATCGAGGATGGGGAGCGCCTTGTCCCTCCGGTCCAGGCCGACGTGGACGTGGACTCCGTAGATGACCATTTGCCGTCCCCACCATTGGGTCCGGTCGATCAGTTTGGCGTAGCGTTCTTTGTCCGAGACCGGCTGGAGTTGCGGCGGGCTGAATGGATGGCTTCCGGCGCAGAAGAGCTCCACGCCCATGGGGTCGGTGACTTCCCTGACGGCCCGCAGCGAGCGGGCCAGGTCTTCCTTGGCTTCCTTGACGGTGTTGCACACGCCCGTCACGAGTTCCACGGTATTCAGGAGCAGTTCCCGCTTGATGTGCGGGTGCTCGTCGTCTTCGTTCAAATCCGGATGCCGCGAAGCCACGCCCCGCAGGACCTCATTCGCCACCGAGACCAATTCGCCGGTGCGTGCGTTGACGAGCGCTAGCTCCCATTCCACCCCCAGGGTCGACTGCCTGGATGAAGCGAAATCAATCTGCACGTGGGTCCCCTCGGTATTTGCCAAAAACTCCCTGAGCAATGCCCGCCGTGGGGCCGTCAGCGGTTGGCTCAAGTCTAATGCAGGGGCGGTACGGTACCGCATGATGGGAACCGCGAGGTAAAACAGGAAATCGAAGCCGTTTGCTAATGAGAATGATTTGCATCTAAGATTATTGGCATGCATCTTTCTGTTGTCAGCTCACTGGACAGCCAATGCCGCGAAGCAGCCGCCGCCAGGCTTGGGCGGACCCATCGAGATTCGGTGGTTGTCCTGCACGACCTCCTGGACGGGTCCATTGTCTTGCGAAGGATCTTCCGCAACGGCCAACTGGTGGAGCAAGCTCAAACCGCTTTGGAACACGGCTGCCTTAGCTGCACGGTCCGTCTCGACGTTGTCCCGACGGCGGAACGCCTCGCCGCGTCGGGACACGACCACATCGTCCTGGGCCTCCCACCGGGTGTCTCCGTGGAGATGGCGGTAGCCGAACTCAAGCGCGGCCTGGAGCGGCCCGCCGTCATCGACAACGCGGTGTTGGCGATTGACCTCCGGGCTGGAAGACCATATCTGGGACAAGCACACGCTGTATGAATCCGGGTTTACGGCCATGCCCGAGGATGAGCGCACCAGCGGAGAATTTCTCATCGGGGAATTGGGCCACGCGGATACTGTCATGGTGCACGCCGGTCTTGGGGCAGAGCTCACCGGATTGCGCCCGGATTCAAGCGAGGCGTGGACCCTCGGCGTGGAACTTCTTG
>NZ_DF952468.1:387807-392541 GCF_001263615.2 Arthrobacter sp. Hiyo1
GTGCTCCACAAAGTGGAGCGACCCCTTCATCCGAGGCGCTTCCAGGAGGCGCTGCCCAAGTTGGCCGGGGGATGCCACTGGATGCGGGGCCGCTTGTGGATTGCCTCGGCTGCCAAAGTCCGGATCGCGGTGCAGGGAATCGGGCCGCGCGTCTGGCTCGAGAGTACGGGCGAGTGGCTGGCGGACGCCGGCATCGGCCCCGTCCCCAGCGGCAAAGGCCTGAAGCACGGAAACGGACTCCACGACGTCGACGCCGCCCTCGACTGGCATCCGCGCTTCGGCGACCGGGGGACGGTGCTTGCCGTGACCGGAAGGGGAGACGACGTTGACGCAGCAGAAATCCGGTCCCTGCTGGATGCATGCGCGCTGAGCGAAGCCGAGATGAGGCTCGGCTTCGCCGGGCTCGAGGACCCTTTTGAACTCGAATCCACCCTGTAGTCGAGCTCCAGCCCAGGCGGAACAAAGCCCCCATCAACCAAGCGAAAACACGAGAAGGAGAACCCCATGAAAGTCAGGAATTCGTTGCGTGCCCTCAAGAAGGTCCCCGGGGCGCAAGTGGTCCGCCGGCGCGGCCGCACCTTTGTCATCAACAAGCTGAATCCGCGCTTCAAGGCGCGCCAAGGCTAGCTCCCCGTCTAGGCTGGGCAGAGAACCCGCTACGCGAAGGAAGCCCCGTTATGCCGATCCTCAATAAAGACATGACGCTCTGTATTTCTCTCTCTGCCCGGCCCAGCAACAACGGAACGCGTTTCCATAACTTCCTTTACCAGGAGCTTGGCCTGAACTGGATCTACAAGGCCTTCGCTCCCACCGACCTCCCGAACGCGATCGCGGGCGTGCGCGGCCTGGGCATCCGCGGCTGTGCCGTCTCGATGCCGTACAAGGAAGACGTCATCGCCCTCGTCGACCGGATGGACGCTTCGGCGGCCGCAATCGATTCGGTCAACACGATCGTGAACGACGCCGGCGTACTGACGGCCTACAACACGGACTACACCGCGATCGCGCAGCTGATCGAGCGCAACGCGATCGACCCGGCGTCGTCCGTGCTGCTCCGCGGTTCCGGCGGCATGGCAAAGGCCACCGCCGCTGCCTTCCGGGACGCCGGGTTCTCCCGCGTTACAGTGGTTGCCCGGAATGAAAAACCCGGGCAAGCCCTCGCGGGGCTTTATGGCTTCGGCTGGCAAGCCGAAGTAGGGGAGTCCACGGCGGACGTCCTCGTAAACGTGACACCGATCGGCATGGCCGGCGGACCCGAGTCCAGCTCCCTGTCCTTCCCCGAAGCGGCGGTGGCGGCCGCGAAGGTAGTGTTCGACGTCGTCGCCCTCCCCGCAGAGACGCCGCTCATCAAAGCCGGCCGCGCGGCAGGAAAGACCGTGATCACCGGCGCCGAGGTGGCCACCATCCAAGCGCTTGAACAGTTCGTGCTCTACACCGGCGTCACACCCACACCGGAGCAAGTCGCTGCGGCCGAGGAGTTCACGCGCGCCCAATAGGGCGCCACAGCTCAGGGACCAGCTCAGGCAGCCGCGACCGGCTCCACTACAACAGCCACCTTTTCCTCGCCGATCCTGGTGAGGACCAAGGTGGCTGTTTTGTTGCCGCGGCCTTTTGCTGAGCCTTTTCCTGCCGGGAGCAGCTGCTTCCGCAGCTCCTCCGGGGTGACGGAGGTGCCGCGTTTCTTGATGTCGAGGACGCCGACGCCGTTCGCCTTCACCCAGGCTTTGAGGGCCTTGACGTTCAACGGCATGACTTCCAGGACTTTGTAGGCGCGGGCGAACGGGGTCTCCACAAGTTCCGGAGCGCAAATATAGGCGATGTGCTGGTCCACCAGGTGGCCGCCCAACCGGAGTGCGACGTCGGCCACCAGGCCCGCACGGATCACCGCCCCGTCCGGTTCGTACAGGTATCCCTCCACGGGCCCGACGTCGGGCACCGGACCGCCGTCGAAATCTTCGCAGCTGGTGATCTCGGCTGCGCCTTGCGGCCCGAGCACCAGGGCAGCGCGACGGATGCCGGGACGGGCGACGTCGTTGAACCACAGCGTCACTTCCGTGACGTCCCCGCCCACCGAAACCCACTGTGCCTCGCAGCCGGCCGGCACCGATTCGTGCGGCATGCCTGGCCCCATCTTGACCCCGACGGACTTGCCGGTCGCCGCCAATGATTCAACGAAGGACAACGGCGGCGAGAACGCCTCCGGATCCCAGATCCGTTTGGTTCCCGACGACGACGTCGTGCGTCGCGCCGGATCGAGCCACACGCCGTCGACCCCGTCGAGGGGCACCGAGGTTGCGTCGGAGTGCACTACCGTCGCGTGCGGGAACGGAATGAGGTTGATGGTGGCGCAGGCTGCGGTGGTCTCGTCGAGCTCCACGGCGGTGACCTCGATGTCCATGGAGGCCATGGCCATGGAGTCCGCTCCGAGCCCGCAGCCCAGGTCCGCCACGTGCCGCGTGCCTGCCTTGGCGAATCGCTCGGCGTGCCTGGCTGCAACATTGAGGCGGGTGGCCTGTTCCAGGCCGGCCTGGGTGAAGAGCATCTGCCGGGCGAATTCTCCGAACTTGGCCTCGGCCCGGGTGCGGAGCCTGGATTGGGTGAGGACGGCGGCCACGAGCGCGGGGGAGTGGCCGTCTTTGCGCAGGCGCGCGTTGAGGGCGAAGGCGTCGCCGTCGCGGTATGGTCCCAAGGATGCCAGGAGTTCCCAACCTTCCGTTGTCAGCAAGGGGGCAATCTGGTCCTGGGGTGTGTCAGCCATGGGAACCAGCCTAATGCTCGCCCGTCATAGAGTGCCGAGGGGGAACCGCGACCACCCGGGCGGATAGGGTTGATGCCATGGAAGACAACCCAGTACGCCAGCCTGACGACGCCAATGGTTCTCCCTTTGCCCCCGATAAACGTCCCTTCGCCGGAAATCTCTCCAAGTACGCCCGCCCCGCACTCATCGTCGGTGTTTTGATTGCCGTTGTCTGCATTGCGCTCTTGATCATTATTTTCTTCCTCGACTCCTTCAACGCGGCCACCTACTCCATGACCGGAAAGAGCGTCCAGGACGCCACCGACGAGGCCCGGGACATCCGTGACACCTACACCGGTGCCCGCATCGCAGCGATCGTCGGGCTGGTGGTGTTCGGCGTCGTCGCCCTCGCCAGCGGCGTAGTGCTCTACCTGAACCGCGGAAACGCGCCGAAGGAAGACTATGACGACGCGAGGACGTCGACTTCGACGACCTCGCCGGTCAATGAGCTACTCGAGCCGCAAGTGGCGCTTCGGGCGTTCACCCATGACGGAATTCTGGCACTCGCCTTGACCGAGTGCTAATGCTTACATAGAGTCTTGATTAGCACTCTCCCTAGGCGGGTGCTAATCATGCCGCCAGGCACTTACCGGCACCGCGACGACGGTAAGCCCGCCACGGCACCCCTGGTTTGATAGTCCATGTACTACCTCACGTAAAGGAGAGATCCGAGTGTCGGTCTCCATTAAGCCTCTCGAGGATCGCATTGTTGTCCGCCCGCTCGAAGCAGAGCAGACCACGGCTTCCGGCCTGGTCATCCCGGACACTGCACAGGAAAAGCCGCAGGAAGGCGAAGTTGTCGCAGTTGGCCCCGGCCGCTTCGACGACAACGGCAACCGCGTCCCCGTCGACGTAACCGTCGGCGACGTCGTCATCTACTCCAAGTACGGCGGAACTGAAGTCAAGACCGGCGGCAACGAATACCTCGTTCTGTCCGCCCGCGACGTTCTGGCGATCGTCGTTAAGTAATTCCCTGGATCCCGCATCGCAGATCGAGTCGGACTTCTTCCGGTCGAATCAGCGGTGCGGGTTTTCCGTCTTGAAAGGACACAACCATGGCAAAGCAGCTTGCGTTTAACGACGCTGCCCGTCGCTCGCTCGAAGCAGGCATTGACAAGCTCGCCAATACCGTCAAGGTCACCCTTGGCCCGCGTGGCCGCAACGTCGTTCTGGACAAGAAGTGGGGAGCTCCCACCATCACCAACGACGGCGTGACGATCGCCCGCGAAGTCGAACTCGACGACCCGTATGAGAACCTTGGTGCGCAACTGGCCAAGGAAGTCGCCACCAAGACCAACGACGTCGCAGGTGACGGCACCACCACCGCCACCGTGCTGGCACAGGCACTCGTCAAGGAAGGCCTGCGCAACGTTGCCGCCGGAGCCGCACCTGGCGAAATCAAGCGCGGCATCGAGGTTTCCGTCCAGGCCGTGGCTGCCCGCCTCCTGGAGAACGCCCGCGAAGTTGAAGGCACCCAGGTTGCCAGCGTTGCCGCGATCTCTGCCCAGAGCGATGAGGTCGGCGAGCTCCTCGCCGAGGCTTTCGGCAAGGTCGGCAAGGATGGCGTCATCACCATCGAAGAGTCCTCCACCACGCAGACCGAACTGGTCCTGACCGAGGGCATGCAGTTCGACAAGGGCTACCTGTCCCCGTACTTCGTCACTGACGCGGAACGCCAGGAAGCTGTTCTGGAAGACGCCCTCATCCTGATCAACCAGGGCAAGATCTCCTCGCTGCAGGAATTCCTGCCGCTCCTCGAGAAGGCCCTGCAGGCTGCCAAGCCCCTCTTTATCATTGCTGAGGACATCGACGGCGAGGCACTGTCCACGCTGATCGTGAACCGTATCCGTGGCACCCTGAACGTCGTTGCCGTCAAGGCTCCGGGCTTCGGCGACCGCCGCAAGGCCATGCTGCAGGACATCGCCACCCTGACCGGC
>NZ_DF952468.1:393666-397819 GCF_001263615.2 Arthrobacter sp. Hiyo1
GTTGTTTCCCCGGAGCTCGGCCTGTCCCTGGACCAGGTTGGCCTCGAGGTCCTCGGCAGCGCCCGCCGGATCACCGTCACCAAGGACAACACCACCATTGTTGACGGCGCCGGTACGCCTGAGGACGTCGCAGCGCGCGTCGCCCAGATCCGTGCAGAGCTGACCCGCACCGACTCCGATTGGGACCGCGAAAAGCTGCAGGAAAGGCTTGCGAAGCTGGCAGGAGGCATCGGCGTCATCAAGGTCGGCGCAGCCACCGAGGTCGAGCTCAAGGAAAAGAAGCACCGCATCGAGGACGCAGTGTCCTCCACGCGTGCTGCCCTGGAAGAGGGCATCGTCTCCGGCGGTGGATCCGCCCTCATCCACGCCCTCAAGGCACTGGACGAGGACTCTGCCGTCAAGGCACTGGAAGGCGACGCGGCTGCCGCCGTCGGCATCGTTCGCCGTGCCCTGACCCAGCCCCTTCGCTGGATCGCCCAGAACGCCGGCTTCGACGGTTACGTCGTCGTGGCCAAGGTTGCCGAGCTGGAAGCCAACCACGGCTTCAACGCGAAGTCCGGCGTGTACGAGGACCTGATCGCCGCCGGCGTGATCGACCCCGTCAAGGTCACCCGCTCCGCACTCCAGAACGCCGCATCCATCGCAGCCCTGGTTCTCACCACCGAGACCCTTGTTGTCGAGAAGCCGGCCGAGGAAGACGAGCACGCAGGCCACAGCCACTAGTCCCCACCGCCTCCCTAGCCTCGCTTCGCTTCGGCCAGGGAGCCCGGGCGGTGTGGGCCCATCTGTGTGAAAGAAGGCCCGGTCCCCTTGAGGGGGCCGGGCCTTTCTTTTTAAAGCAACGCGGGGTCACTTACGGCCCATTGGGTGCTGCCGGATGGGCCGTAAGTGACCCCGCGTTGCCCGGAAAACGGCATGGAGGATTGACCCAGACAACGCTCCGGAAGCTCCCAGCCCCTTGTGTCCTAATGGATCATAGGAAGTTGGTTGAACGCGGTCTCAATTGACGACGAACATTTCGAATCAGTAGGGTAGACGGTTTGAGTAGCACCCTGGAGGCAAGACTTTGACAACCACGCGCCCGATTGCGCTACGGCGAACTAGCGGCGAGACGCAGAAATCGGCCCCCAAGTCAACGTTCCGTCCTGAGATCCAAGGGCTTCGATCTGTTGCCGTCCTCATGGTTGTCACGTACCACATCTGGTTCGGCCGGGTCTCCGGCGGGGTGGATATTTTCCTCCTGGTCTCTGCATTCCTCATGACGGCGCAGTTCACACGGCGGTATGCCGGTGGGCGGCAGACGGAACTGATCAAGCACTACCTTCATCACTTCCGGAGGCTCTTGCCGGCAGCCGTGACGGTGATCGTTGGAACGCTGGCCGCCACTTTCCTCTTCATGCCGGCCACCCGCTGGGTCGATACCATCAAGCAGGGCTGGGCTTCACTCTTCTACGTTGAGAACTTCCTGCTGCAGTCGCAGGCAGTCAACTACTACGCCGCGGACCACAGCCTGGCCAGCCCGCTACAGCATTTCTGGTCGCTGTCCATCCAAGGACAGGTCTTCATTGTCTGGCCGATCATCTTCGTGGGCGCTGGCTGGGTGGCGAGGAGGTTCAGGCTCGCGTACGTTCCCCTTCTGCGTTACATCTTTGGATTAGTCTTCCTGGTTTCCCTGGTGTATTCGGTCCTCTACACCGCTTCGGACCAATCGGCGGCGTACTTCTCGACGGCGGCCAGGCTGTGGGAGTTTGCCCTGGGGACTCTTCTGGCACTTTTCCTGCCTTCGGTCAAAATACCCAGGTCGGCCAGGATCGTCCTAGGCTGGCTCGGTATCCTGGCGATGCTCAGCTGCGGGCTCATCCTCGACGTCGAGGGGGTCTTCCCCGGGTGGTTGGCCTTGTGGCCAACGCTGGCCGCAGCCTGTATCCTCGCGGCAGGCCAGACCCAGAGCCGGTTCGGAATCGACCGGATCCTCAGTTCCAAGCCGCTCGTGCGGATGGGAAACAATTCGTACGCCCTCTACCTCTGGCACTGGCCCATGTTGGTCATCTATCTGGCTTGGTCCGGCAAGACCCACGCCGGCTGGTTGTCCGGCACAGTGATCATTGTGGGTGCCTTCGTCCTGGCTGTTCTGACCACCAGGTTCATCGAGAAGCCGTTGCGGGGTTGGAAGTGGCCCGAGGCCAACCGGCGCAGAAGCGCGATTTCGCTGGTTGCGGTAGGGGCCGTGGCTATTTTGCCCTTGGCGGGTTGGCCCCTGCAGATCGAGCAGACAAACCGTGCCTTGGTTGCAAACATGGATGCCCGCAACCCCGGAGCGGCGGCCGTGGGCGGGGACTTCGTGTACACCCCCGATCCAGGGGTGCCCTTGGTTCCAAGCATGACTGCCGTTGATGGGGACTGGCCGGTTTTCCCGACCGCCTGCACAGGGACCGCCGACCCGCAGGAGTTCGTCAACCGATGCACCAACGGGATCAAGAACGGGACGAAGTCCGTGGTGGTCATAGGCAGTTCGCACGCCCACGTGCTGAACACGCCGCTGCTTACGATGGCCGCAAAGAACAATTGGAGCCTGACGTCCATCACGAAGGGATATTGCCCGCTTGGCGAGGACACCGCGGCAGACATTACGCAGGCATGCGTTGACTTCAACAAGGCCACGCTCGCAGAGGTCCTGAAGATGAAGCCGGATGTTGTGGTGACGACCAGTACGCGCACCAATGCTCAGAGCAACGTCCCGGAGCGGCTCGATCCTTCCTGGGTCACGGAAGTAAAGACCCTCAACGACGCCGGAATCCAAGTGGTCGCCTTCCGAGACACACCACGGGCAGCGCAGCCAGTTCCCGCTTGCCTTGAGAAGAACCCCGGCGCGTATGTTGCCTGTGGTTCCCAACGCGCCGAAATCTATTCGGAAGACTCCCCGACGGGGGCCGTCGCCGCGGCAATGCCCGACACGAAATTCCTGGACCTCTCGAAGTACTTCTGCCCTGATGCGAATTGTCCTGCAGTGATCGGCAACGTGATTGTCTACAAGGACGACAACCACGTGACCGCCACCTACATGAAGACCCTGACCCCATACTTCGAGAAGGCGTTCATGGCCGCGACCGGGTGGAGCTAGGCGGCCAGAGTTGGGTTGTCCAGCGGCTCGGCGGCGGATGCCGGGTGCTGTTGCTCACATTGCCCTCGCGGAATATGGGGATCGGCGGCGAGGTTCTACTATTTATTCAGAACCTTTCTGCACAGGCCAGTCCCGTAATGACGGGCTGGTCATCAGCTGCAACCCCTACCAGAGCAACCCCCAAGAACCAAGGTAAGAGGCGCACTCATGACCCAGCCCGAACACGATCCCTTTGGCTTTGTTGGCCTGACCTATGACGACGTCCTGCTGCTGCCGGGCCACACCAACGTCATTCCGTCCGAAGCTGACACCTCCTCCCGGATCTCCAAGCGGATTTCGGTCCAGACCCCGCTGCTGTCCGCCGCCATGGACACTGTCACCGAGTCCCGGATGGCCATTGCCATGGCCCGCCAGGGTGGCCTTGGCGTCATCCACCGCAACTTGTCCATCGAAGACCAGGCCGACCACGTCGACCGCGTCAAGCGCTCCGAGTCCGGGATGATCACCAACCCCCTGACCATCCACCCGGAGGCCACCCTTCAGGAACTGGACGAACTGTGTTCGCGTTACCGGGTTTCCGGCCTGCCCGTGATCGACACGGACGGCCGTCTGCTCGGTATCGTCACCAACCGCGACACCCGCTTCGTTCCGGAGTCCGACTTCCCGCTGAGGCTGGTCAGCGACGTCATGACCAAGATGCCGCTCATCACGGGCCACGTGGGCATCAGCCGCGAAGAGGCTTCGCACAAACTGGCCACCAACAAGATCGAGAAGCTGCCCCTCGTTGACGAGCAGGGTCGCCTCAAGGGCCTGATCACCACCAAGGACTTCACCAAGGCCGAGCAGTACCCGCTCGCGACGAAGGACGAGGAAGGCCGCCTCCGGGTCGGCGCAGCCATCGGGTTCTTCGGCGACGGCTGGGAACGGGCCATGGCCCTGATCGACGCCGGTGTCGACGCGCTTTTCGTGGACACCGCCAACGGCCACTCGCAAGGTGTCCTGGACATGATCACGCGCCTGAAGTCGGATCCC
>NZ_DF952468.1:397844-399336 GCF_001263615.2 Arthrobacter sp. Hiyo1
TGCCCACGTTGACATCATCGGCGGCCAGGCCGCCACTCGCGAAGGCGCCCAGGCACTGATCGACGCCGGTGCCGACGGCATCAAGGTGGGCGTGGGCCCGGGCTCCATTTGCACCACGCGCGTTGTTGCCGGTGTGGGCGTTCCCCAGATCACGGCTATCTACGAGTCCTCGAAGGCGGCCATCCCTGCCGGTGTTCCGCTGATCGCCGACGGCGGCCTGCAGTACTCGGGCGATATCGGCAAGGCCCTCGTGGCCGGTGCCGACACCGTCATGCTCGGCTCATTGCTGGCTGGTTGCGACGAGTCGCCGGGTGAGCTGATCTTCGTGAACGGCAAGCAGTTCAAGAGCTACCGCGGCATGGGTTCCCTGGGTGCCATGCAGTCCCGTGGCAAGAACACGTCCTACTCGAAGGACCGCTATTTCCAGGCGGACGTTTCCGGTGATGACAAGCTCATCCCGGAAGGCATCGAAGGTCGCGTCGCCTATCGCGGCCCGCTCTCCTCGGTGGCGTACCAGCTGGTCGGCGGCCTGCGCCAGACCATGTTCTACACGGGTGCCCCGACCATCGCCGAACTCAAGGCACGCGGTAAGTTTGTGCGCATCACTGCGGCCGGACTCAAGGAGTCCCACCCGCATGACATCCAGATGACCGTCGAGGCTCCGAACTACGGTTCCCGCTAGGCGTAAATTCCTATCCCAGGCAGTTCCAAGCGAGCCCGCCACCTCCACTATGGAGGCGGCGGGCTCGCTTATTTATCAGGCATTGCCTGTCGTCATGGTCTGCGTCACCCTGCCGGAACATCGCGCCGCACTGGGATAACCTAGAGCAGTGACTTACGAGATTGAGATTGGCCGTGGCAAGCGTGGGCGTCGTGCCTACTCCCTGGATGACATCGCGATCGTCCCCAACCGCCGGACGCGCGACCCCAAGGACGTTTCCGTCTCATGGCAGATTGATGCCTACAAGTTTGAGATGCCCGTGATCGCCGCACCCATGGACTCCGCGATGTCGCCTGAAACGGCCATCGCGCTTGGGCGGCTGGGCGGCCTGGGCGTTCTGGACCTCGAGGGCCTGTGGACGCGGTACGAAGATCCCCAGTCTGTGCTGGACGAGATCTCTGCCCTTGCGGATGAAACGGCCAGCCCGACGGTCACCCGGCGCATGCAGGAGCTCTACAAGGCCCCCATCCAGCCCGAACTGATCACCACCAGGCTCGCGGAAATCCGCGCATCGGGCGTGACGGTGGCCGGCTCGCTGACACCGCAGCGCACCCAGGAACACTACAAGACCGTGGTGGCCGCCGGCGTCGACATTTTTGTCATCCGGGGCACCACGGTCTCGGCCGAGCACGTCTCAAAGAACCATGAGCCCCTGAACCTCAAGCAGTTCATCTATGAGCTCGACGTCCCCGTGATCGTCGGCGGGGCTGCCGGCTACACCCCGGCTTTGCACCTCATGCGTACCGGAGCGGCCGGCGTCCTGGTGGGCTT
>NZ_DF952468.1:399530-402571 GCF_001263615.2 Arthrobacter sp. Hiyo1
CCCACCACCTTGAGCTGCCGCGCGGCGACAGGGTCAACGTCGGCACCGTCGGTCCCCTCGAAGAAGTACTCTTCGGGCCGGGCCACCACACCAACGGCACGTCTAACCTGATCGGCGCGCTCCGCCGCTCCATGGCGACCACGGGCTATTCGGACCTGAAGGAGTTCCAGCGGGTCGACGTCGTCGTCTCGCCTTACTCGGGCCAGTAGCTCCCGCTCGGGCCGCTTTAGCGCAGGCGAAAACCCTGCCCAAGCCGCTGGACAAGAAGTAGTGTGGGGAACTACGGGCTTGTGCGATGGGAGGCGTCCAATGAGCAGTGTTGCAGATGGTTCGCAAAGGATTGATGCATCAACCGGTGCGTTGAGTCCGGAGGCGCGGGAAAGATCCATCGAAGTCCTCAGGGGAACCACGGAGCCTGGCAAGGAACTCGACATCCTCATCGTCGGGGGAGGCGTAGTGGGGGCCGGTGCGGCGCTGGACGCGGTGACCCGCGGTTTGTCGGTGGGCATTGTCGAGGCCCGGGACTGGGCTTCCGGCACGTCGTCACGGTCTTCGAAGCTGATTCACGGCGGCTTGCGTTACCTGGAAATGCTCGACTTTGCGTTGGTCCAGGAGGCCCTCCAGGAACGTGGTTTGCTGATCCAGCAAATCGCCCCACACCTCGTGCGCCCGGTTCCGTTCCTGTATCCGCTGACCCGGCGTTTCTGGGAGCGGCCCTACGTTGGTGCCGGCATCTTCCTCTACGACACGCTTGGCCTCACCTCCGGCCACAGCCGCGGCGTACCCATGCACAAACACCTCTTCCGGCGCGGAACACTGCGGGCAGCACCCAGCCTCAAGAGCGATGCCTTCGTCGGCTCCATCCGCTACTACGATGCACAGGTCGACGACGCCAGGCTGGTGGTCAATGTCGTCCGCACGGCCGCACATTACGGAGCGCATGCCGTGAACAGGATGCGCGTGGTGTCGTTCGTGCGGGAGGGCGAACGCGTGGTCGGCGCCAAGGTGGAAAACCAGGAAGACGGCAGCATCATCGAAGTCCGCGCCAAGCAAGTGGTCAATGCCACCGGAGTCTGGACGGACGAGACCCAGGCCATGGTGACGGATCGCGGCCAGCTCAAGGTCCGTGCATCCAAAGGCATCCACCTTGTGGTCCCGCGCGACCGCTTCCAGTCCACGGTCGGATTGATCCTGAGAACTGAAAAATCCGTGCTGTTCGTCATTCCTTGGGGGCGGCACTGGATCATCGGCACAACGGACACCGACTGGAAGCTTGACAAGGCGCATCCTGCAGCGTCTACCAAGGACATCGACTATGTTCTTGAACACGTCAATCGTGTCTTGAAGCGGCCCTTGACCCGTGAGGATGTCGAAGGTGTCTACGCCGGACTGCGTCCGCTGCTGGCGGGGGAGAGCGACTCCACGGCCAAACTTTCACGCGAACACGTGGTGGCGCACCCGGTTCCAGGCTTGGTGGTGGTTGCGGGTGGAAAGTTCACCACGTACCGGGTCATGGCGAAGGACGCGGTGGACGAAGCGACCCGGGCCATGGACGAGCGCGTGCCGGCGAGCTGCACCGATACCATCCCCCTCCTGGGCGCCGAGGGATTCAAAGCCGCGTGGAACAGGCGGGGAAGAACCGCCGACGAGGCCGGGGTCCACGTTGCCAGGGTGGAACATTTGCTCAACCGCTACGGCTCCATGACCCCGGAAGTCCTCGCTATCATCAAGGACAACCCGGCGATGGCGGAGCCGCTGCCGGGGGCAGACGACTATTTGGCGGCAGAGGTCGTCTATGCCGCGACCCATGAGGGTGCCCGGCATGTCCATGACGTCCTGACCCGGCGCACCCGCATCTCGATCGAGTCGTGGGACAGAGGTGTTTCCGCGGTCCCTGTTGTCGCTAAGCTGATGGGAGAAATTCTTGGCTGGAGCGATGCGCAGCGGGAAAGCGAAATCAAGCACTACCTGGCCCGGGTGGAAGCTGAACGGCTCAGCCAACAGCAGCCCGACGATGAATCGGCCGATGCTGCGCGCATGGGCGTCGATGACATCGTTCCCCTCCGCTGAGCGGCCCGGGTTGGCTGGCCACACTGGAGGGAAAACGACTTGGCGGAACCACTGGACCCGTATGATGCCGAACTAACCACGCCGGAGACCGTCATCCTTGAGATGGAAGCGGTAGACAAAACAGATGCCGCGGGCCAGCTCGCCGAACGGCTGTACGCAGCCGGGCGCATCACGGACCTTGAGGGCTTCCTCGAAGTCGTCAACTCGCGCGAGCACCAACTTGCTACCGGGCTGCCGGGCGGCATTGGCCTTCCGCATGCCCGCAGCGAGTATGTGTCCAGGGTCTCCATCGCTGTTGGTGTCACCAAATTCGGTCATTCGTTGGACTTCGGCGCCAGCGACGGACCGGCCACGTTGGTCCTGCTCATCGCTACGCCCGCCAGCTCATTCTCGGACCACCTGGAAGTCCTCGCGACCTTGGCCCGCTCGCTGTCCAAGGAATCGTTCAGGGAATCCCTCCGGCGCGCCCACGATCCCGAAGTCATCGCCGAACTGATCAACTCCAGCTTGGTTTTCTTCGACCACTGAGGAAGGGGCAGGCCCTCCCGTTTAGCTGTTCTACAGCTTGACGAAGTACGGTTAAGGGGTGTTGAAAACCGCTCTGAAGCCCCGCTGGATCGCAGGACTTGTCTTTGCGCTCCTGCTCTCCGGGGTGTTTGTGCTGCTCAGCCAGTGGCAGTTCGGCAGATCCACCCAGAGCGACGCCTCCGTTGACGACCCCGCTGTGGAGCAGGTCAAGCCGCTTACCGGGGAATTGCAGCCTGGAACGTTCTTCCCGGGTTCGGCGTCGGACCAAATGGTCAGTGCCAAGGGTAGTTACGATCCCACCAAGCAGGTCCTCGTGGAGGGCCGGCTGCTCGCAGGGCAAAAAGGGTACTGGGTAGTGACCGCGTTTGCGGTCGACGGAGCACCTGTCCTCCACGGCGTCGGCGCAACCGGAAAGACGTGGATCCCCGTGGCCCGCGGCTGGG
>NZ_DF952468.1:402856-414383 GCF_001263615.2 Arthrobacter sp. Hiyo1
CTCCTGCCGTCCGAGGCGCCGGTGCCAAACGTCGACGCCGGAGCGGGACGCGCCTCTGCGGTCTCCGTCGCGGAACTCATCAACACGTGGGACGTCTCGAGCTATCCCGGCTTCGTCGCCGCGACGTCGGAAGTATCCGCGGGCAAGACCCTCGAACTTCCAGCGCAGCTGAAGCCCTTGAATATCCCGGCCCAACCACCCAACCAACAGATCAACTGGCTCAACCTTTTCTACTCCGTGGAATGGGTTGTCTTTGCAGGATTCGCCCTCTACATCTGGTGGCGCATGGTGGCCGATGACTACCGGCGCACCCTTGAAGACGACGAGGAAGAGCCCGACGACGAACACCCGTCAGACGATTTGCCAGCAATTACCAAGCCAGAACAGGTAAAGCCATGATTGAGCCCAAACCGGCCATCCAGCCCGAACAGTCCGGAGAATCCGCCGCGAAGCCAAGGGCGGCCAAGAAGCGCCGCTTCGGCGGAACGACGGCGCAGATCCGCTCGGCCCTGAAGTTCTACAAAGTCATGGCTTACCTCACCGGCACCATGCTGTTGCTTCTGTGCGCCGAACTCGTCGCGCGCTATGTGTTCGGCGTGTATCTCTTCGCCGGCGGTACCAATGCGATCACCGGTCAGCCTTTCGGTTTCGGATTCGCCGACGCCGAGTCCAAGGCGGTCCTGGGCGGGGTCAACGTTTCCGTGGGGGTCCTGATCGTCCACGGTTGGATGTACGTGCTGTACCTCATCTCGGATTTCCGCTTGTGGTCGCTCATGCGCTGGCCGTTCACCAAGCTCGTCCTGCTCGCCTTGGGCGGCGTCGTCCCTCTCATGTCCTTCATCGTGGAGAAGAAGTTCCACTCTGAGGTAGAGATGGAACTCGCCGCGAATCCGCAGGCCTCCAAGCGCTACTGACGGGCGTGGTCCGGCGGTCACTGTGAGATCGCTAACGTCGGACTGGTTCCGGGGCTGATTTCCGGGCTTCACGACCGCCTTCAAGGTGCACCGGGGCATCCCGGCAAAGTAGGCTGTTACGGTGACTACTCCCACCGCACCCTTCAGTTCTGAAGCTCAGACTTCCCAGAAGCCGGTGCTGGTTGTTGACTACGGTGCCCAGTACGCGCAGCTGATTGCCCGCCGCGTCCGTGAAGCGAATGTGTACTCGGAAATTGTTCCGCACACGTTCACCACCGAGCAGCTTCTGGCCAAGAACCCGGCAGCGATCATCCTCTCAGGCGGACCTTCAAGCGTTTATGCCGAGGGTGCCCCGAAGGTTGGCGCGGACCTTTTCGAGGCCGGCGTCCCGGTCTTCGGTATTTGCTACGGCTTCCAGGCCATGGCGAACGCGCTCGGCGGCAAGGTCGCTCAGACCGGTCTGCGGGAGTACGGCGCCACCGAGGCCACCACCGTCGGTGAGGCGCGCTCCATCCTTGCAGGTGTCCCGGACTCCCAGAACACCTGGATGAGCCACGGAGACTCCGTTCACGAGGCTCCTGAAGGCTTCGAGGTCCTGGCGACCACCGCCGGAGCACCTGTGGCTGCTTTCGCGAACGAAGAGAAGCATCTCTACGGCGTGCAATGGCACCCGGAAGTAAAGCACTCCGTCCACGGCCAGCAGGTTCTGGAAAACTTCCTGTTCAACGGGGCAGGCCTGAAGCCGAACTGGACCACAGGCAACATCCTGGACGAGCAGGTGGACCGGATCCGCCGGCAGATCGGCGATTCCAAGGTCATCTGCGGCCTCTCCGGCGGCGTCGACTCGGCCGTTGCCGCAGCCCTCGTGCAGCGCGCCGTTGGCGATCAGCTGACCTGCGTCTTCGTGGACCATGGCTTGCTGCGCGAAGGCGAAGCCGAACAGGTCGAGCGTGACTTCGTTGCCGCTACCGGCGTCAAACTCTACGTCGCCAACGAGCAGGAGCGTTTCCTGTCCGCCCTGGCCGGGGTCAGCGATCCCGAAACCAAGCGCAAGATCATCGGCCGCGAGTTCATTCGTGCGTTTGAGGAAGCAGAGCGGGCCATCATTGCCGAGGCTGCGTCCGAAGGCGAGAGCATCAAGTTCCTCGTCCAGGGCACCCTGTACCCGGACGTCGTCGAATCCGGCGGCGGCGAAGGTGCCGCGAATATCAAGAGCCACCACAACGTGGGCGGCCTTCCCGAGGACCTGCAGTTCGAACTCGTTGAACCGCTCCGCGCGCTGTTCAAGGACGAGGTTCGTGCCGTGGGCGCGCAGCTCGGCTTGCCGCAGGAGATCGTCGGACGCCAGCCGTTCCCCGGACCCGGCCTCGGTATCCGCATCGTCGGCGACGTGACCAAGGAACGGCTCGACCTCCTTCGCAAGGCGGACGCGATTGCGCGGGCTGAACTCACGGCGGCCGGACTCGACAATGACGTCTGGCAGATGCCTGTCGTGCTGCTGGCCGACGTCCGCAGCGTTGGCGTGCAGGGCGACGGCCGCACCTACGGACACCCGATCGTGCTGCGTCCGGTTTCGTCCGAGGACGCCATGACCGCCGACTGGTCGAGGCTTCCGTATGACCTCCTCGCCAGGATCTCCAACAGGATCACCAACGAGGTTGATGGCGTCAACCGCGTGGTACTTGATGTCACCAGCAAGCCGCCGGGAACCATCGAGTGGGAATAGCATTCTGAGTGACCGGCCTCTGTTCCAGGGGCCGGTCACTTTGTTTTTCCCCTGAAATCAGCGCCAATTTGCCTTTCCACCAGTGTTGCGGTGCGGACTGCCGGTCGATTCCCGCTACCCTCGAAAGTATGCCGATTTGGTCCAAGTCGTCTCGAGCTATAACAGAAAAGAAGGCAGCGGTGTCAGTAGGTCAAAGCCACGAAGAGAGCTCCATAGAGCTTCGGAAATGGCTGTCGGGGCTCAAGCCCGTGACTGGCGCGGACACCATGCTGCGCTTCGTCAAGACGCCGGAAGGGTCGATAGACCTAAGCAACGGCCACCCCTCAGGCCTGGCACAGCTCCTCGCCGGACGTCGGACCCGTCTTTCCACCTTGATCCGGGATCGCCAGCAGTATCTTGTTGCCGCGCGTGCAGCCAGGAACCTTCGCTCAAAGATTTTCGAACTGGGAAATGACCGGGGAATCGACGCCGGCTATCTCTCCTGCGGCACGGTCGTGTGGACGTCGGCGGTGGGAGGGAAACCCCAACGAGTCTCCGCCCCCGTCATGTTGGCAGCCATCTCACTCACGGCGCGGCCGGGCGAAGACGACTACGAGCTGCAACTGACCGAGCAAGCGGGCATCAACCCCGCGTTGGTCCGGCATTTGAAGACCGTCCATGGAATCGTCTTTGACGTCAACGCCGTGAGCCGCATGGCCTACAACACCGCGCGCCTTGACCCGCTGCCGGTCCTCGACCGTCTTGCCACACTGGTACAACCGATCCACGGTGCCGAAGTAACCCCCAATCTCCTCATCACGACGTTGGCGGATCTGTCCGGGAACTTGGACGACCCCTGGATCAACGAGAACAGCAGCGTCGTTGCCTCCCTGTTTGAAGCCGCCAACGGCGGCGATGTGGAACCCGAACCCATCAAGTCCGGACGGTTCCCGAACCTCGACGAGCGCGACCCCGCCGAAGAATCGCTGCTCCTGGACGCGGACTCGGATCAGCAGTACGTCGTGGATGCCGTCCGGGCAGGGGACTCGCTCGTGGTGAGCACCCCACCAGGCAGCGGCCAGACCCAAACCGCGATCAACGCCATCGGTGCCCTCGTCAACGAGGGGAAGTCGGTGCTTGTGGTGGGCGACCGGCGGGCGAGCCTCAACGGCCTGGCCGGCCATTTTGAAGCCCTTGGCCTTGAATCGATGCTGTTCAGGCCAGGCAACGGTGCCACGCCCCAGCAGCTCAAGGGTCAACTGATCAGCGCGATTATCCGCAACGAGAAGTCGCTGGAGCCGCAACTCGCGAATCTCCACAAGACCTTGACCGAGCACCGCCATGCACTCATGGACCACGTCGCGTCTTTGCACAACGTACGCCAGCGCTGGGGGTGCTCGCCCTACCAGGCAATGCAGTCGCTCGCGGAGCTCACCTCGATCCACCCTGCCCCCGCTACGACGGTGCGCTTGAAGCGCAGCGTGCTGGACAATATCAAAGACCGGGCCGAGCTGGCCGAGAGACTGCGCCGCGCTGCGGAGCTTGGCAGCTTCAGCGTGAATCGACGTCGAGCCCTTGGTACGGGGCCCGCCTGGTCACGCGCAAGGAGACCGAGGAAGCCCAGCAACTGGCCAGGAGTGCCGCCGAACAACTTCCCCGGTTGCGTGAACGGATGAACCAGGTTGCGGAGCACTCCGAAATCCGGCTTGGGGCGAACTTCGCCGAATGGGGCGCGCAGCTTGAACTCTTGATGGCGGTCCGGGAGAGCCTGGACAAGTTCACCCCGGATATTTTTGACCGGCCGGTCCACGACCTGATTTCGGCCACCGCTACCTCCGCTTGGCGCCGTGAGCGGGGAGTCGAGATGCCCTCGATGCAGCGCTCCCGCTTGCGTCGTGTGGCAAAGGAATATGTCCGCCCCGGTGTCCACATTGCGGATCTGCACAGCTCCTTGGCGCTCGTTCAGGAACAGCGGGCACTGTGGGCCCAGTACGCGACCACCCAGCGCCATCCGGCAGTGCCCTCCGGACTTGCCGACCTCGGCGCGAGCTACCGCGAACTGGACCGGGATCTCCGCCGCTTGGGCGATTGCCTCCAACACACCGCGGCCGGCGGCGACCTCCACGCGACGCGCTACGAGGATCTCATGGAGCGGCTTGAGCGCCTTGTGGCGGACACCGGCACTTTGGAG
Source organism: Arthrobacter sp. Hiyo1 (assembly GCF_001263615.2). NCBI lineage: Bacteria > Bacillati > Actinomycetota > Actinomycetes > Micrococcales > Micrococcaceae > Arthrobacter > Arthrobacter sp. Hiyo1. The sequence continues at coordinate 407,667 of NZ_DF952468.1, forward strand.
ACACTCCCGGAGCGCACCCTTCTGGTCGAGAACATGCGCGAGCACGGACTCGCCGAGCTTCTTGCTGACCTGGCTGAACGCGAAGTGCCTGCCGAATCTGTTGCCGCGGAACTGGACCTCGCCTGGTGGCAGTCCGCCCTGGAAGCGATGATCAGCGGTGACGACTACCTCGCGATGTCCGACGGCGATTCCCTTCGCCGTCTCGAAGCGGAGTACCGCCTGGCGGACCACGCGCACATTGCCAGCGGGGCCGCGCGCCTGCGGTGGAAACTTGCCGAAATGTGGCGGGCTGGAATCGCCGAACACCCCCGCCAATCGGAGCTCCTGCGGAACCTGATCAAAGACGGCCGCGTTACCCTGTCCGCGCTCAGTGCCCAGGCGCCCGCCCTTGTGTCCCGCTTGGTTCCGGTGTGGTCCATCAGTCCGTACCTGCTGACGAGCCTCTTGCCCGCAGAACAAAAATTCGACGCGGTGGTGATTCTCGATGCCGAGAGCACATCGTTGCAGGCCGTCCTGCCGGCCATTGCCCGGGCCCAGCAAGTGGTTGCCTTTGGCGACGCGAAGATCGCCAATGCCCGCACTTTCAGCGTCGCCGTGGAGCCACCCATGGCCGGAGCCGCAAGCCAAGACACCGTGGACAGTGCATTCAATGCCCTGGCCCGGGTCCTGCCCACCTGGCAGTTGAACTGGGTGTATCGCGCGGTCGACGAAGATCTCGTGCTGCAGTTGAGCAAGAACTACTACAACGGTGGCCTTCGCCGGCTGCCGGACGGGCAGTCCGTAACCGGGTTGGACCGCTCGGTGGTAGTTGAGTACATCCCGGATGGTACTGGCCTTCCCGGGGCGGATCACGAAGGTGTCGAATCGGTCGCCGCGGAAGTGAACCGTGTGGTTGACCTGGTGTTTCAACACGCCAGTCTGCGGCCAAGGACCTCGCTCGCCGTGGTCACCGCAAGCCTGCGGCATGCCGCAAGGATCGGCGAGGCCATCAGGCTCCAGCTCCCCAACTATCCGCTGCTGTCGGGTTTCTTCAACGCCGGTGCGGAGTCCTTCCGCGTGGTGGATTTGGAGCGCGCACAAGGACTGGTCCGCGACCACATCATCTTCTCCCTGGGCTTTGGGCGCACCCCGCACGGCCGGGCTCTGCACAGTTTCGGGCCGCTCTCCGTCGAAGGCGGGCGAAACAAGTTTGCCTTGGCAATGACCCGATCCCGGAGGTCGTTGCACGTCCTGAGCTGCTTCCGTCCGGAGGACCTCGACCTGGACAGGTTGGCTCACGGCGCCGTTGATTTCCATGAACTCCTGGACCGTGAATTGTCCGGGAATTCGGACCTGGGGACGCCCGCCACCAGGGCTGCTGCCAGCGAGCAGGCGCTCGGTGAGGATCCGTTGGTGGCGGATCTGGGCGAGCGGCTCCGTGCACGCGGAGCCCGGGTGTGGCACCACTACGATGGAGCCTTGGACATTGCCGCGGCAGCCGATCCCGTGCACACCATAGGTCGCGATGACACCGAAATGCCCACCCCGGTGGCCATTGAATCGGATGGCACGGAACGATACCGCCGCATGAGCGTCAGGGAGCGCAGCAGGCTCCGGCCCCAACTTCTGGAACGCCTGGGTTGGCGTTACATGTCCTTGTGGACCATTGAAGTATTCACGGATCCTTCGTCCTGCGCCGACCGCATCGGTTCCTATCTGGGGCTGGAGAAGCCGACGGCACCCTCGTATGGTGCCGTCCAGGATGGATTCCTGGATGTTGATGTTGAACAATTGGAACTGAACAGTCAGGCGGACCCGGCCACGGCCGGGCCTGATGGTAGGCAAGGCCCCCGCGGTATGCAAGGCCCCCGCGGTACGCAAGGCACTGGCTCGGGACCGGCGATCCCCTAAGGAAGCGCAATGGCGGAAAGCAAAAGCACTCAATCCAAGCGCGCTGCGGACACCAGTGCCGATGCGCTGGGCCCTGACGCGGAGTTGGACGGGCAGGAGAAAACAAAAGTGAAGCCCGCACCGGAGCGGAAGCCGGCAGGAGAGAGTATTCTGCCCAAGAAAGCCTCCGAGGATGATCCACGCCGTTGGGGCGATGAGCCTGGCTATGACCACGACGCCTGGCTGAAGGAGCAAAGGCCCCCGCACTGGGGCTGAACCCTCCATTTGCTCGTGGTTATCCGGCCGGGGCTCGGGATTGCCGGTTGTCAGAGGGATTGACGAGGACAAAGAACAGTTTCCCTCGCGTGGAAGCTCCGGCGAGGATTTCGGCCTGTTGCGGATTGGCGGCGACAACCACAAGGCCGTCCGCCTCATTCGTGCCCAACCATTGGGTGGCCTTGCCTCCCTGCCCGGATGTCCACAAGACCGGGACCGCAGATGCCAGGAGTTCGGATTTCTTGCCGGGCCCTTCAGGCCCATCTGCTGCGGTGAGCACAACGTCGACCACCTGGCCCGGCGAGATGAGCTGGATTGAAGCGGGATCGGCCATGCGAAGTGGAACGGCCGCCGTCGCGGGTGCGGTGCCGGTGAGCAGGCCCGGTCCCAGGAGTTGGGCGTCCGTGGGGATCTGCCCCTTTCGCAGGGGCGAGGCAAGCTGCTTCCCGCCGTATCCGGTTTTGGGGGAGAGCGCCCCCGCGGGAACTCCATCTGGAAGGACTTCGAGGGGTTTGAGGTCGGAATCCATCAAAGTGGACCCGGCGGGAAGATCCCGCGCGGCGGCCAGGACCGTGACTCGCTGCTCCGAAGGGGGAGTCAGCTGGTGGACCGCGATCCCGGCGGCCACGCATAACAGAAGGGCCACCACGAGGCGGCGGTTGTGGTTTAGCCAGCCAGCGAAGCGTCGATGCCCGGATTGTCGCGTGGGAGCGCCGAGGCGCCCGCCCGCCCTGAAAGGAAGAACCTGAAGGCGACGCGTACGGGCCATGCTCATCGGCGACGGGATCCTATCGCGCGGAAGCGACGAAGATCCGGCAGGCACAGGGCCCGGGGATACGTTCGGGATTTTTGGCATGGTGCCACGCTAACGGGGCACGCAGGTCCCGTGGCAGGGCCCTATTGAGCTATGTGGAAACGTTGAGTTATGTGGAAACGTCGTGCTATGTGGAAAACCGGGGGCAGCCGGAAACGGCTATCAGCTCGCGGCAGCCGCCGGAACCGACGCCGGAGCCGGAGACGCAGCTGGTGCGGCGGGAGCGGCCGAAACGGTGCTTCCCTTGGAATCCCGGGAGTCGGTGCGGTAGAAGCCCGATCCCTTGAAGACGACGCCCACGCTGTTGAACTTCTTACGCAACGACCCTTGGCATTCAGGGCAGTCGGACAGCGAGCTGTCCGTGAAAGCCTGAACGATGTCAAAGGCATGTCCGCAGTCTTTGCAGGCATAGGCATATGTGGGCACTGGTGATCCTCCTCCGGGACGAACTGCAGGTCCTGTGCTGCCAAGGCGGATTGTTCCGTCCATTAGCAGTCGCAGGGCCTGAGTGCCAATTCTATCATCCGGAGTCGAGGCCGCTACTACGGAATGTGGCGGAGTAGACAGACCTCAAACTCGGTCAAGCCGCCGCAACCAGGCGTACAACCCGGTTAGGGGTAAGTGCCTCGGCCACGGGCTTGTCGAACGATTGTGCGGGGATCGTCCCCGCGGGCAGCACTTCGTGGTCATATACGACGGCGACAGTCGGCGGACGCTGCCCGTCGGCGTCGAGCTTGTCGAGGAGCCGGTCGTAGTAACCGCCCCCTTGCCCGATACGGTTTCCGCTTTCATCGACCGCGGTGGCCGGAAGGAAGATTCCAGCCGCATCCTTGATGACGCCACTGTCGAATCGTTCGCCCACGGGCTCGTCAATCGGGGCGTAGTTCGAGCGGACAAAAGACGTTTCCGGTGTCCAATAGACCCAGCTCAGACGCCGTTCCGGTTCACAGACGGGAAGGAGGACCCGGTGCCCGGCGGCGTGGAGCGCAGCGAGCAAGGGCATTGTCGGCGGCTCGGCAGCCACGCCGACATAAGCGGCGAAAGTCGACGGATTCCCTTGGGTAACCGCATCCGCCCACAGGAGGCCATGGCGGGCAATCCCCGTTCCAGCGTCAGCACGCTGTTGCGCGGTCAAGGTGAGCCTGCGCTTGCGGTTGTCCCGGCGGATATCGTCCTTCAAAGTCATCTTTGCTCCAGTTCTTGGTGCTGTGCGGCCCGGGGATGGGCAGGAAAGGGAGCTTCACCGCTGTGCGCCCCGGGACTCTTTTGCCCAATGTCCAGCTCCTTCCGTTAGATTAGTCCGGTGACTTCCAATAGCTGCGCCGTCCGCAAGGCCGTGATCCCCGTTGCGGGGCTCGGTACCAGATTCCTGCCGGCTACAAAGGCCATGCCCAAGGAAATGCTGCCGGTGGTCGATAAGCCGGCCATCCAATACGTGGTTGAGGAAGCCGTGGGCGTCGGCCTCAACGACATCCTGATGATCACGGGACGCAACAAACGCGCATTGGAAGACCACTTTGACCGTGTTCCGGCGCTTGAAGCGACCCTTGAGGCCAAGGGAGACATCACCAAATTGGACGCTGTACAGGCCACGAGCGGCCTGGGCGACATCCACTATGTTCGCCAAGGCGACCCCAAGGGCTTGGGCCATGCGGTGCTGCGTGCCAAGCAGCACGTCGGCTATGAGCCGTTCGCGGTTCTTCTCGGTGACGATCTGATCGACGCCCGGGACACACTCCTCAGCGACATGATTGAGGTTCAGCAGAAGACCGGCGGATCCGTCGTAGCCCTCATTGAGGTGGAGCCCTCCCAGATCAGTTCCTATGGCTGCGCTGACATCGAGGATATCGGCGAAGACGGCTACGTCCGGATCAAGCAGCTTGTGGAAAAGCCAGCCGCAGATGAAGCTCCATCAAACCTGGCCGTGATTGGCCGCTACGTGCTTCACCCCGCCGTATTTGACGTCCTTGAGCACACCGAGCCGGGACGCGGCGGGGAAATCCAACTGACGGATGCCCTCCAGGTCCTGGCCGCCGAGGAGGGCGAAGGCCGCGGCGTGTATGGAGTGGTCTTCCGTGGCCGTCGATACGACACCGGGGACAAGCTGAGCTACCTCAAAGCCTGCGTCCAGCTGGCGTGCGACAGCGAAGACCTCGGTCCCGGTCTGCGTGAGTGGTTGCCCGGCTTCGCCGCCGGCCTCAGCAAGTAGCTCATCGTGTGGGGGTCGGCCATTTGGCCGGTGACGTTGGAGAGTGGCGACCTCATCTTGCGTCCCATTCACTACCGGGACAAGAAGGAATGGACCGAGGTCCGCTCACGCAACAGTGATTGGCTGGCGCCTTGGGAAGCCTCCAACCGGCCCCTGGCGGTCGCCTGCCGAATTATCGGCAGATGGTGGCTTCCCTCAACTCGCAGGCTCGGCAAGCGAGTGCCCTTCCGTTCGTGATCACGGAGCGCATTCCCGGGTTCCCGGAGCCCAGGATCGTCGGGCAGCTCACGGTCTCCTCGATAATGTGGGGGTCGGCGATGACGGCCACGCTTGGTTATTGGGTCGACCAGGCGCGGGCCGGCCGCGGAATAGCTCCCACCGCGGTTGCCATGGCCACCGAACATTGCTTTGAGGCTCTGGGCCTGCACCGGATGGAGATCAACATCAGGCCCGAGAACGGGCCGAGCCTACGCGTCGTTGAGAAGCTGGGATTCCGCGACGAAGGCCGCCGTGAGCGTTTCCTCCACATCAACGGGGAATGGGCTGACCACCGAAGCTTTGCGTTGACCTCGGAAGAGGTCCCCGGCGGTTTGCTGGCCGCTTGGCTGAGACGCGGAGCCAACTAGTCGGCCAGGTGGATGAGAGCCGGTAAATCCATTGATTTGCCGACTCTCCGACGACACACCGTGGGCAATGCGGCGGCCTCTGCGTATTTCCTTCTACGGTTTTGATTGTGGACTTCCCTCTCAGCAGCTCGGTGATATTGGTCATTGCTGTCGCGCTGTGGATTGTTTGGGTTGCGCCATACATACTGCGGAATCGTCACAACCACGTCCAAATGGCCGGTGACATCCCGGCAGATGTCATCGACGAAGACGCTCATGAACTGCAAGCCGGGGTGGTTCTGTCAATCACCCCTCGGCAGGAGAAAGCAATGGAAACCATGCAGAGCACCGCAACCGCATTGCCCGAGGTATCGGCCGGCGCCGGCGAACGGCGTGATGCTGCATCGGATGCGGCGGTCTTCAAAGTCAGGTACGGGCGCTGCGCCCTTGCACTCGGCGGTCTCCTCCTGCTGTTCACGGCGGCCGTTTCAGGCGTTCTTCGCATTCTTGGCCTCGTTTCGGGTTGGCTGCCGCTGGCATCCATCGTCGGTGTGGTCGGGACCGTTTTCCTGCTTCGCCGGCTCGCCATCAGGGACCGCCGGGCGAAGATGAACAGGGCCTTCCGTAATGCAATGGGTCCCGCGGTCGAGAGCCCCCGCGCAAATGCGCCGGCGTCGGACCGACCTGCGACCAAGATCTTCGACGCCGAAGCGCACGCCCGTGAGGCCACCCGACTGACCGCCGTCGAGCTCCGTCAGGCCGCCCTTAACGTTGCCGTCGCCGCCGGCGACAACACAGTTCGGTTTACGGCGGAATCCAAAGAGTCTGAATGGCGGCCGGTGGACGTACCCAAACCAACATACGTCGACGCCGCCAAGGCGCCTCGACCGGCGCCCGAACCCTCGACTTGCCTGAGGCCCCCAAGCCGCTCGGCAAGCCGACGC
>NZ_DF952468.1:415032-418046 GCF_001263615.2 Arthrobacter sp. Hiyo1
CCAGCCCATCACGACGGCGCCCGCTACTTTCAGGCTGACGTCACCACAGGGGCCGGGCTGGCAGAAGCCTGCACGGGGCCGACGTCGTGATCGATTGCTTGGAAGGGCAGTTCGGGAAAGCCCTCAAGAATTTCGCCGACGGCGGCGCGCGCCTGCTCGCCGCGGCCTCCGGTGCCGGTGTCCGCAAGGCTGTTGTCCTCTCGATCATCAACTGCGACCAGAGCAACGCGGCGTTTTATGTCTCCAAGGCAGACAAAGAACGGGTCTACGAGAATTCTGCGCTTGAGACGGTTGTTGTGCGGGCCACCCAGTTCCACAGCCTCGTGACGGCGGTTTTCCAGGCCGCGGCGAAAATTCGCCTCATCCCGGTCTTCAAGGGTGCCCGCTTTCAAACGATTTCGCCTTTGGACGTGGCGTCGGAGTTGCTTGCCGAGGCCATGGGCGAACCTTCCGCTGAGCGACACCGGACACGAACCATCGGCGGACCGGACATCCGGACCATGCGTGAACTCGCTGAGATCTGGCTCAAGGCGACCGGGCGTTCTGGACGGATCGTAGAGGTGCCGTTGCCCGGAGCGATGGGCAAATATCTTCGAAACGGACTGAATTTGGTGCCAAGCCAGCGGACCGGGACTGACACGTTCGAGTCGTGGTTGGCAAAGCGCGAAGATAGTTTGTAGCCTAGGGACACTGGCAATGCACAGTTGACCAGGGGCTATAGCTCAGGTGGTAGAGCGCTTCGTTCGCATCGAAGAGGTCAGGAGTTCGAATCTCCTTAGCTCCACAGTGAAGGCCCTTTGACCTGCGGAAACGTTGGGTGGGAGGACCTTTCTTGTGCCAAAAATTGGGCCAACCACACGGCCATATCCTCCCGGCCCCGGCACCACAGCGAGAACCTGTTTAACGCTCTCGGTCATGCCGTTTGCGGGAGAGCGCCTCCGCAAACTCGAGCGGGTCTGAGCCCCGCTTGCTGGAAGTCTCTGCCGGGTGGGTGGAGGAGGTCCGTCGCCGACCGGCAGCGGTCAGTGTGGCTGATTTTTGCGGAGGTATTCCCGCAGTCCGGGGATGGCGAAGTCGGTTTTTCCGTGGCCGGTTGATTCGATGAGGCCTGCGGCGAGGAGTCTGGTCCGGTATTTGGCCACGAGAGTGGGCCGTGAACCGGTCCGCCGGACGATGTCCCCGGCCGTGGAGGGTCCATCGTCGATGGCCATTGCGTGCAGGATCTCCTGGTCTTTGGCGGATGCCGCGGCGAGGGCGGCTTCAATGACGACGCGTTCGTTGCGTCGGATGGCGGCGGCAATTGCCCGGTCGACGGCGGCGGAGGAGAGGCCGCCGTTGTTATTCTCGGCCTCGCGCCAGAGGAAGTAGCCGACCAGTTGGATGAGGAAGGGGTAGCCTCCGGTGGTTGTCGCTGCCTTGTGCACCAGGTCCGGGTCGATGGTGATCCCGGCGGCGGCGAAGGTTTCCGTGAAGGATGTCTCGACATCGCGTACCGCGGCGGCATGGAGATCGATCTTGTCGGCTCTGCGAAGGAATGTTGCCACGCCCTCGTTCAGGAGATCCGATACGGCAGAGGGAAGGCCTGCAAAGATCAGTGCGATGGGCAGCCGGTCTTGGATGAAGTGCTGGACGTTGGCCGCCAGCTGGGCCAGTTCGGCTCGGTCGGCGGCATGGATCTCGTCGACGGTGATGAGGAGCCCGGTCCCGCGTTCGTCGAGAAGCTTCAGGAGTGTTTCCCCCAGTTCCCACCAGTCCACCTGGCGTTCGGGCGAAAGTTGGGACGTGACACTGAACCCGGCAATCGAAATCCCTGTGATACGACGGCGGGATTCGGGTTGGTCGTCAAGCTCCTGGATGAGTCGGCGCATCTTTTCGCCGATCCGACCCATGAAGGTTCCGGTCGCGGTCTCGGCCACCACTGCCCATCCGTGCTCCTGGGCAAGGTCATGGGCAGCTCCCAGCATGACCGTCTTGCCGATGCCGCGGGCACCGGTGAAGATGGACAGGAGTCCAGGGGCTCCGGAACCGAGCTGAAGGCCATATTCGAATTCATCCAGGAGTCCGGAGCGGCCGATGACTTCCGGTGGGGTGGCTCCGGCCGTAGGCCGAACGGGTTGTCCATGTTGAGCACGCCACGTTCCTCAGGTGAATTTGGGTGAATTTGGTGAATTTGGGTATCCGGGTGAATTTGGTGAACTTTTTGCCATGATACTCGTGTTCCTCGGATCCGAGCCACTGAGGGGACCATCGGGGGTAGACGATCTGCGTCGGAAGGACGGCGCCGAAGATGAAGATGCAGCATTCGCGCGTTTGGAGAGGGCAACCTTTGGAAGACAATAAAATATGCCCTCCCCTAAGAAGAGGTCAGGAGTTCGAATCTCCTTAGCTCCACAGTGAAGGCCCTTTGACCTGCGGAAACGTTGGGTGGGAGGGCCTTGCTCGTGCCGATCCTTAGCTCATCCGCTCAGCCAGGGACACAATGATCCCCTCTGGACCTCGAACGTACGCCATGCGCCAGGCTCCCTCGTACTGGCCGATGCCACCGACCAACCCGTACCCCTCCGAAGCCAACCGGTCGACCCTCGCTTGAAGATCGTCGACTTCGAAAGACAAGCTGCGCAGCCCAAGTTCGTTGGCCATGGCGGCGGGCGATCCCGGCTGCGGATCTGGCCTGACGAAGCTGGATAGCTCCACCCCGGTTCCTCCGCCTGGTGTCCGCAACATGACGATCTCGGTGCGGGAGTCCGGGATCGCTGTGACCGTATCAATGAACTCGCCCTCCACAAAGGTCCGGCCCTCGATCTCGAGCCCGAGTCCCACGAAGAACGCCGCCACGTGGTCGAGGTCCTGAACAGTGACGCCGACGTGGTCGAACCGCATGATGCGCGACATGAGAAAAACCTCCAAGTGTTCGTTTGCACGGTCCAGGACGGAGCCTACCGGGGACTTTACGGCGGATTCACGTTGGGAGAAAGAGTCCGGCGCGCGGCTGGCACGGTGTACGGGCAGGGATC
>NZ_DF952468.1:418071-419074 GCF_001263615.2 Arthrobacter sp. Hiyo1
AACAGCGTTGAGAGCGTGGGCCCGACGTCGTCGAGCGGCGCAGGCCGCCACCTGGCCCTGAGGATCGACGATGCCTGGCTCAGGTTCCAGACGCGTCTCGCGATCCGGCGCGGTCGGGTGGAGACCGTCATCCCTTACACCGGTTACGGCACCACCTCATGGGTCCGGGTTTTGGCGCGCATTGTCCGCAGTGAACCACGGGACGGCGGGAGCGGCACCCAGGCAGGTAAGCTCAAACCGCTGAAAGATGGCATGCGCGGTTGGCGCAATTTCACGAGCGCGCCCGTGGCACATGCCACCGTGCGGGTGACGATTGCGGGCATCGACCACGACGTCGAAGCCGACCGCGGAGGTGTCGTCGACGCCCAAATCCCGGCAGCCCTCGACGTCGGCTGGCATACGATCACCGTGCAATCCGGCGGATCCAGGATCGTGGAAGCCCTGTGCAAATCGTCGCGGACGACGCAGACTTCGGTGTCGTCTCCGACATTGACGATACCGTGATGGTCACGGCGCTGCCCCGTCCATTCCTAGCCGCCTGGAACACCTTCGTACTCGACGAACACGCGAGGACCCCGACGCCGGGCATGGCTGTGCTGTACGAGCGGATCGTGAGGACGGCGCCGTCGGCCCCCGTGGTGTACCTGTCGACCGGAGCGTGGAACGTCGCTCCGACACTGTCACGCTTCCTGTCCCGCAATTTATATCCCGCCGGTCCCAAGCTCCTGACCGACTGGGGTCCCACCCCGGACCACTGGTTCCGCAGCGGACAGGAGCACAAGAGGAGTTCGTTGGAACGTCTCGCCGCGGAGTTCCCCGGCATCAAGTGGTTGCTGGTAGGCGACGACGGACAGCACGACGAAGCGATCTACGCCGAGTTCGCCCAACGCCATCCGCAGAACGTCAGGGCAATCGCGATCCGCCAGCTTTCCGTCGGGGAAGCGGTGCTCGCGGGCGGGCGGTCAAAGTCCGCGGCTCAGCCCACGCCGGGGATTCCCTGGAT
>NZ_DF952468.1:419175-420810 GCF_001263615.2 Arthrobacter sp. Hiyo1
GCCCGCAGACGTGCCCGAGACGCCGTAGGCCCGCAGCTGACCGACGTCGGATCCCCGCCCGGTGAGAACAGCAGAGGGTGCCGACTCATCTCGCAGACAAGCAGCCTATGGTTGGCAATTTGCGCCGCGCGTACGATCAGAACAGGGCAATTCTCGATAACCATGATCTGGAGGTTGACGTGACAACTGCAATTATTGGAACCGGCAACATCGGGTCCAGTGTCGCCCGCCATCTTGTTCAAGGCGGCGAGCCGGTGGTCTTGGCGGCCCGCGATCAATCCCATGCTGAATCGTTGGCCGCTGAGCTCGGTGCATTGGCGAGTTCGGCGAGCGTCGGCGATGCCGTGTCACAGGCTGAAGCTGTCGTGATGGCCGTGTGGCTGGACACCGAGAAGGAACTCATCTCCCAACTGTCAGACGCCCTGGTCGGCAAGGTCGTCATCGACCCGACCAACCCGATCGGGCCTGATGGCCACGGCGGCTACACCACGACGCTGCCGGAGGGCCAATCAGCAGCATCGATCGTGGCAGACCTTCTCCCTGATGGCGCGCATTTCGTGAAGGCCTTCGGCACATTGGGTGCCGACGCGCTGGGTTCGGCAGCCAACCGGCCATCCGGGCGGGCAGTTCTGTTTTACGCAACCGACGACGACGCTGCGGCCGAAACGGTGGAGCGGCTCATTCGTGTCGCTGGCTTTGACCCGGTCAAAGCCGGCGGAATCGAGGCGGCCGGCAGGCTCGAGTTGATGCGAGGCGATCTTCACCAGAATGGCGGGCTTGGTGGAAGGCTTTTGAACGCCGATGAGGCGCGTGCCTCCCTCTAGAGCAGATCGCGGCGGCGGGACGAAGCGAAGGCCCTCCGAACTGCGGAATCGCAGGTTCGGAGAGCCTTCGGTGTGCCGGTCCTGACTAGACGAAAACGGATAGCAGCAGCGTGAATCCGAATCCGACGACGGAAATTATCGTTTCCATGACTGACCAGGTCTTGATCGTCTGGCCTACCGTCAGTCCGAAGTATTCCTTGACCAGCCAGAAGCCGGCGTCATTGACATGGGAGAAGAACAGCGATCCGGCACCGATGGCGAGCACAACCAGCGCCAGCTGAGCCGGGGACAAGCCGGTTGCCAGCGGTGCGATGATTCCTGCGGCCGTCACTGTGGCAACAGTCGCCGAGCCGGTGGCAAGACGAATCAGCACTGCGATGATCCAACCCAGCACCAGTGCCGACAGGCTGGCAGCGACCGCGATCTTGGCGATCGCGGTTCCGGTGCCGCCGTCGACGAGTACTTGTTTGAAGCCGCCGCCCGCGCCGACGATAAGCATGACCCCGACGATCGGCAACAGGCTCTCGCCGATCTTCTTCGTCAGGATGGAGCTGAGAAGCCGACCCTCGTACCGAAAGTCACCATTGCCAAAAGCACCGCCACGAGCAGGGCAAAGACCGGGTCGCCGATGAAGTCCAGCAGAGGCCGGAGCGGCGCGTTCTTGTCCATCCAAATGTCTGCCCCGGCTTTGATCAGCATGAGCACCAACGGTGACAGCAGGGTCACCAAGGTCCAGCCAAAGGACGGGCTGCGCGTTGCTTGTGGATCCTGCGCCTTGCCGACGGGCGCGTCGCCGCGCGAACTGGCGGCC
>NZ_DF952468.1:421354-429941 GCF_001263615.2 Arthrobacter sp. Hiyo1
GATCGGCACGATCCGTGCGGCGAGACGACCAAAGAGGGGACCTGCGATGATTACGGTCGGAATGGCTATGAGTAGTCCAAACGCGAGGGTCACACCGACATTGGCGTGCAGGATGCCGATCGCGGCCAACGGGCCCGGGTGCGGCGGGATGAAACCGTGGAGGACCGACAAACCGGCCAAGGCCGGAATGCCAAGAAGCATTGCCGGGCCCTTGGAGCGGTGCACAGCGAGCATCACCACGGGAATGAGCAGCACGAGCCCGATCTCGAAGAACATGGGTATGCCGATGATGCCGGCGATGAGCGCCATCTTCCAGGGCAGCGTTGCAGGCCGGCCATGGAGGAGCGTGTCCACGATCTTGTCCGCGCCGCCGGAATCAGCCAGCAGCTTGCCCAGCATGGCTCCCAAGGCGATGAGCACACCCACGTAGCCCAGCACGCCGCCGACGCCATTTTCGTAGGAGGTTGTCACCTTGTCCAAGGAAATGCCCGAAGCAATGCCGACGAAGAGGGCGCCGATGCTCAATGCCAGGAAAGCATGCATCTTTGCCCAGACGATCAGCAAGACGACTATCGCGATGCCGATGGCCGCCACAACAAGTACTTGGGTGTCGTGGCCGGTCCAAGGTTGATGCATCGCATCCGTAGTGGCGTCCGTGGCTACCCCGGCGAGGGGCCTGCTGAGGATGGAGATTCCGTTCATGGTTCTCGTCCTGTTCCGCTCGGCCGCAGGCCGAACTTGTCCATGATTTGTTGGGCAATCACTCCTGGAGCCGGGCCAACGTCGATCCGGATTCCGGGCTCACCCGGAGACAGCTCTTCAAGATCCGCGAACTGACTCCCCCACATACTGGCGGGCATGAAATGGCCGTGGCGTTCGGCCAGCCGTGCGCTGATAGTCTCGGGCGTCCCGGACAGAAAAACGAAGACGACGCCTGAACCTCGGCGATTAATAATGCTTCGATAGGACCGTTTGAGCGCCGAACACGTGATGACGCCGTTTTCCCCGTGATCCAGCCTCTGGTCGACCCACTCGGCGACCTTCTCCAGCCAGGGATATCTGTCCTCATCCGTCAGCGGATGCCCCGCTGCCATCTTGTCGATGTTTGTTTGGGGATGCAAGGCATCCCCTTCCTCGAAGGCCCAGCCAAGCCGCCCCGCCAGGAGTGCGGCAACCGTGGATTTCCCTGAGCCGGAAACACCCATGACAACCAGCACAACGGGTTCGGACAGAGGGGTCGTCGCCATGTCCAGAGGGTCCATGGAGCCCATCTTGGCAGCACGTGGGCCTCAGTGCCATAGGGAATCGCAGTGGATCTCCTGGCGGCCGGGCCCCGGGGGCGCAGGCCTGACGACGGCTCATTCGGGGCGTTGTACGATCTCGGACAGAAGCGGCAAGGCCCGGTCAAGCCCGACACCAGGAAAGCTCGAGGGGATACGGACACCGCTTCCGGGAAAAACCAGGCGTCCCGTTTTTAGTCCGGCCGATGCGCATCCACAAGTTGCCAATATTTGGCAATCGGTTGTCAATCCGACACCAAGGTGGCTAGACTCGAGGCGAACGCATGCCCGTGAACTACGATTTGGTGCCATTTGTCGCCATGCGGGCGAACGGATCCAAAGGAGAATTCCGTGACTGAAACCAATGCCGTGTGGAGCCTGTCCGGTTTCGGCGACGAAGTGGATCCCGATCCCGCGGTCCAGGCCGCAGTCCTGCTGGCGCTCGGTGCCGGCCATATCGAAGTGCGCAGCGCGTGGGGCACCAACGTTTCGGAACTCGAACCGGAAGAGGTCGGGCGGCTCAAGGCGATCCTGGACGCGAAGGGCCTGAAGGTTTCCGCAGTCGCGAGCCCCATCGGCAAGGTTGACGTCGGTGTTCCGGTGGAACATGAGCTCGCCCGGCTGCGCCAGATCATTTCGGTGGCCAAGGTGCTCGACACCAAGTACATCCGCATCTTCTCCTTCTACCGGGCCGAAGGGCAGAGCCCGGAAGACATCCGCGACTCAGTCATGGAGCGCCTGACCGCACTTAGCAACGAGGCGGCAGCGTCCGGCGTCGTCCTCCTGCACGAAAACGAAAAGGGCATCTACGGCGACACGCCCGAGCGCGTCCTGGACATCATGAAGACTGTCGATTCACCCGCGCTGCGCGTTGCCTGGGACAGCGCCAACTTTGTCCAGGTGGGCGTCAAGCCGTACACCGAGGCTTATGCCGTGCTGCGCCCCTACTTGGAGTACTTCCAGATCAAGGATGCAATCAGCGGGACAGGTGAAGTGGTGCCTGCAGGCGAAGGCGACGGCGAATTGGACGCTACCATCGCCGCGCTCAAGGCCGATGGCTTTGCCGGCTTCGTTTCGCTCGAACCCCACCTTGCAAGCACACACGAATTGGGCGGATTCTCCGGACCCGTCGCCTTCGGCGCCGCAGCGCGCGCCTTTGCGGCACTCGCAGCCAAGAACGGTGTTGCCCTCGCCTGAGGGCCTGTAGGTTCAAAGGAAAACATCTTTCGAGGGAGAAGAATGCCTACAGCAGCAGTCATCGGTTGCGGCGATGTATCGAGTGTGCACCTCGGAGCAATCGCCAAAATGGACGACGTTGAACTCGTGGCGGTCTGCGACACCGACGCCGGTCGCCTCCAGGCGGCAACGGCCGCCTACGGTGTGCCGGGTTACGCGGACTACCTGGAGATGCTCGAATCGGTGAGGCCCGACGTCGTGCATATCTGCACTCCGCACCACCTGCATGCCTCGCTGGCCGCGGAGTGCCTTGAGCGCGGCGTCAGCGTGATTGTCGAGAAGCCGCTCGCCCACACCCTGGAAGAGGGACGCCGGCTGGTTGAGGCGGCCGAACGGAGTACGGCGAAGATCGCCGTATGTTTCCAGAACCGCTACAACGCGACGTCCCAGGCCATGCGGAGACTGCTCGACGACGGCGGGCTGGGCCAGGTTCTCGGCGCCTCGGCAACCGTGATGTGGCACCGGACGGCCGAGTACTACCGTGACAGGCCGTGGCGCGGTACCTGGGCCGAAGGAGGCGGCGGCCTCATGATGAACCAGGCCATCCACACGGTGGACCTGCTCCAGTGGCTGGTAGGTGACGTGACCAAGGTGGAGGGCCACGCCTCCACGCGCTCGCTGGGCGGCGTGATCGAGGTGGAGGATACGGCGGAATTTATCGCCGGGCACGCAAACGGTGCCACCAGCGTCTTCTATGCGACCTTGGCGAACGTCACCAACGCACCGGTGACGCTGGACATCGTGACCGAAAAGGCCACGCTCAGCCTCCGGGGCGACCTTGTTGTCAGCTACAGCGACGGCACCGTGGAAACCATCGCGGAACGGGCCTTGGAATCGGGTGGGCGCGCGTATTGGGGCGTATCCCACGAACTCCTGATCAAGGACTTCTATGCCAAGCTCGGGGATCCTGCTCCCTTCTGGATCAGCCCCGTGGAAGCCGAAAAATCACTCAGGATCGTCAAAGACATCTATGCCCAAAGCTACCCGGACATTTCCGGGCAAGTGGGCTAACCACGCGGCCCATAAAGGCCCGGAACCAACGGAGGACAAAAGTGGCAAAAATCGGCGTACAGGCAATGATGCTGAAGGGCAGTTTTGCCGAAGACGGGGCGTTTGAAACGCTCCGCAAGGTCAGTGCGATCGGGTACAACGCGGTCGAGATTTCGCAGATCCCGATGACGCCGGAAAACGTTGCCGAACTGGATCGCTCCCGGAGCGAACTGGGCATGGACATCGCGGCGCTTTCGGTCGCCATGGAGACGCCTAAGGGCATGCCCGGCGACTCACTTAAGGACCACCTCGACAAGATCGTTGACGACGCAAAGCGGCTGGACACCCACCTACTGCGGATTGGCATGATGCCCTTCCCGGCGATGAAGTCGATCGACGCCGTGGTGGACTTCGCGAAGCAAGCCAACGAATACGCCGAAAGCCTCCGTGAACACGGCATCGGCTTGTACTACCACAACCATCACATCGAGTTCGCGAAGTTCGACGGCACATACATGCTGGACATCATCGCCGAAAACTCCCCGGCCATGGGCATGGAGATCGACGTGCACTGGGTGCAGCGCGGCGGCCTGGATCCCGTCCGGACCCTGGCCAAATACGCCGGACGCACGGCCATGGTGCACCTGAAGGACTACCGGATAGGGGAGTTGCCGGAATTGGCCTTCGGGCTCCTGGAAACGGGGGACCTCGCGGGCTTCATGGCCGAGTTCAAGAACGTGGTCCAGTTTGCCGAAGTGGGCGAAGGCAACCTTGACTTCCCGTCCATCATTCACGCGGCCCAGGCTGCCGGCGCGGAGTACTTGCTCGTGGAGCAGGACGAGCTCTATGGCCGAACGGTGTGGGAAGCCCTGCAGACTTCATACGACAACCTGGTGGCCATGGGTCACGCCGACCTCTTCTAATCCCACTACAACGGAGATCTACTCATGAGCAAGAAAGTACGCCTTGGCATCATCGGCCTAGGCCAGCAGGGCGGCACGTACGCCAAGTTCATCACTGACGGATTGGTTCCGAACATGGTGATCGGCGCTATCTGCGACACCGATCCTGCAAAGAAGGAGCTGGCGGCCTCCCTGTACCCAGGTGCGCCGTTCTACGACGACTACATCGCGATGCTGGAAAGCGGCGACGTCGATGCGATCGTCACGTGCGTGCCCCACTACCTGCACCCGGAAATGGGCATCGAATCGCTCAAGCGCAACATCCACGCCCTCGTCGAGAAGCCCGCTGGTGTCTACACCAAGCAAGTCAAGCGGCTCAATGAGTTCGCGGCTTCCAAGCCCGAGCTTTCATTCGGGATCATGTTCAACCAGCGCAACAACCCCCTGTACAAGAAGCTCAAGGAGATCGTAGACAACGGCGAGATCGGGGCCATCCGGCGCACCAACTGGATCATCACCAACTGGTGGCGCCCGCAGGGCTACTACAACTCCAGCGAATGGCGCGCCACGTGGGGCGGCGAAGGCGGCGGCGTCCTGGTCAACCAGGCACCCCACCAGCTCGACCTGTGGCAGTGGATCTGCGGCGTGCCGAAGTCCGTCTACTCTAAGGTGGCGTACGGGTTCCGCCGGGACATCGCCGTGGAAGACGAGGTCACCGCCGTCGTGGATTACGGCAACGGTGCCACCGGAGTTTTCGTCACGGCCACGCACGACCTTGTGGGCACGGACCGCTTCGAGATCCTGGGTGACCAGGGCAAGATCGTGGTGGAAAACAGCAAGACAGCCACGGTCACCCGCCTGGTCAAACCCGAGCGCGAACTCAGCGACGGCATGGACATGGACGATGTCCGCAAGCTCTTCATGGGCGAATTGAAAGCCGAGGACTACTACACCACCGAGGTGATCGAGTTCGAGTCGGCCTGGGGCGGCCAACACGCCGGCGTCCTGGAGAACTTCGCGGCCAACATCCTCGACGGCACTCCGTTGTTGGCACCCGGCTCGGACGGCATCAAAGGCGTCCGCCTGGCCAACGCCATCCACCTGTCGAGCTGGACCGGCAAGGAAGTCTCCCTGGACTTCGACGAGGAGGAGTACATGCGCGAGCTCAACAAGCGCATCAGCGAAGAAGGCAAGTTCGCCGAGCGCTCCTAGCTCGCAGGGCGCGTGAGTAGGGCACTTAAGCAGGGCGGTCGCCGGCCGAGTGGTTTGGCAACCGTCCTGCTTTTGTTGCCAAGCCAGATTACGATTGAGCCGTGACTGAAGCGACGAACTCCGGAGCAGTAACTTCCCCCGCCAAGCGCGGACGCGGGGAGAAATCCTCGCCCACCATCTACGACATCGCGAGGCTCGCGGGAGTCAACCCTTCCACGGTTTCGCGCGCGCTGAGCAAACCGGGCAGGGTCAGTGCCAAGACCCAGAAAATCATCGAGGATGCCGCCGAGCAGCTGAATTACCAGGTGAACCCCTTCGCCCGGGCGCTTCCCACCGGCCGTACCCAGACGATCGGACTGATCGTCGCGGATATCACCAACCCGACGTTCTTCGACATTATCCGCGGTGCGGAAACCACCGGGTCGGCCCGGGACTACACCCTGGTGTTGGCCGAGTCTGCGGAGTCGCCTGAAACCGAACTGATTGCGGCCCGCAGGATGTTGGGCACGGTGGACGGCCTCATACTGGCGAGCCCCCGCATGGACGACGAAAAGATCCGGGCTTTGGCTGCGGACAAGCCGGTAGTCGTGATCAATCGCGAAATAGAGGGCGTGCCGTGCGTAGTCCCGGACGTCAACAAGGGGATTGGCCAGGCCGTGCGGAGCCTAGCCGCCAACGGCCACCAGCAGCTCGCCTATGTTGCGGGGCCGCCGCAGTCCTGGATGTCGCGCCGCCGCTGGGAAGGCGTCCAAGCTGCCTGCGATTGGTACAAGTTGGGAGCCGTCCGCTTGGAATCGTCCAAGCCAACGGTCGACGGCGGCCGCCAAGTAGCGCGCGACGTCCTGGCGAGCGGCGCGACGGCGGTAATCACCTACAACGATCTCCTTGCCATAGGCCTCATGCAGGAGCTCCAGGCCGCCGGCATGCACGTTCCGGACCAGATCAGCATCGTAGGCTTCGACGACATCTTCGGGGCAGACTTCACGACGCCGGCGCTTACCACCGTGAGGTCGCCGCTGGGGGAGTGCGGTTCCCGCGCTGCCGCCCTCCTGCTGGACATGTTGCTAGGCCAGGAAGGGCCCGCGGAAGCCGTCCGGGTGGATACGGAGCTCGTGGTGCGCGGTTCCAGCGGGCGGCTGATCGCGTAGTTTCAAGTGATCTTCGGTGGAAGATGCAACGCGGTGGCAATAGTTGGCAACCGGTTGACAGATTGATTCTTCCGGCCGAAAATTGACCTATGTCACAGTCGATCGCAGCCAATCCTGACCGGCTCCTGCCCGCGGATCCCGGGACGCGCAGCATTGCGCGCTCCCTACTGGAGCGCGTCCAGGACCTGCCCATCATCTCTCCGCACGGCCACGTTGACGCCGCCGTCATCGAGCACAACACGCCGTTCCCCGATCCGGCCGCGCTCCTGGTCAGCCCGGACCACTACGTCACCAGGCTGATCCACGCCAGCGGAGTCCCCATGGACAAGTTGCTCTCGGGAGGCGCCAACGCGTCCGAATCGCGGGAGATCTGGCGGACGTTCGTCCAGGCGTGGCCCCTCTTCGAAGGCACGGCGTCTGGGTACTGGCTGCGCACGCAGTTCGACAGCGTGTTCAAGCTCGGCGCGGACCTTGGCGAGATGTCCGCAGATGCCAGCTATGACGCCATTGCCGCCAAGCTCGTGGAGCCCGATTTCCGTCCCCGCCAGCTCTTCAAGGACTTCAACATCGAGGTCCTGGCCACCACGGACGATCCCCTGGACAGTCTCGCCAGCCACAAGGCGATCGCCGAGGACCCCTCCTTCAACGGCCGCGTGCTGCCGACCTTCCGTCCGGATGCCTACCTGAACATCGCGCACCCGGCATGGGGTGCCAACGTCGAGCGGCTTGTCGATTCCGCCGCCGACGGCGCTAGCGGCTACACCGGCTACATCAAAGCCCTGGAAAACCGCCGTCGTTATTTCGTGGACCACGGCGCGGTCTCCGCGGACCACGGCGTCCTCACCCCGGCGACGCTCAAGCTGGACCGGGCCGAAGCCGAGCGGATCTTCGAACTGGCGCGTGCCGGCAAGGCCACGGCCGAGGACCGCAACACGTTCGAAGCCCACATGATGTACCAGATGGCCAGGATGTCGGTGGAAGACGGTTTGGTCATGACCATCCACCCGGGTTCCTTCCGCAACCACCACCAGCCCACCTTCGCGGCCTACGGAGCGGACACTGGACACGACATCCCGTTCGCCACCAACTACACCGAAGCCATCCGCCCCCTGCTCCAGGACTTCGGCACGGCCAAGGACTTCCACTTGGTGCTGTTCACCCTCGACGAGACCGTGTTTTCCCGCGAGCTGGCGCCCCTGGCAGGGTTCTACCCCTCCGTGTACCTCGGCGCTCCCTGGTGGTTCCTCGATGCACCGGACGCCATGCTGCGGTTCCGCTCCGCCGTCACCGAGACCACCGGCTTCTCCCGGTCATCGGGGTTCATCGACGACACCCGCGCGTTCTGCTCGATCCCGGCCCGGCACGACGCTTCCCGCCGGATCGAAGCATCCTTCCTTGCGCGCCTCGTCGCCGAACATCGTGTCAGCGAGGACCGAGCCCACGAAATCATCGTCGACGTCGTCGACTCCTCACCCCGAAGGGTCTTCAAGCTGTGAGCAACGAACCCGAGCGAACTGCGGAGCTTCCCCGCTTGAGCCGCTCCGTCAGGCCCATCGCCAAGGCCCCGGTACGCATTGTGCACATGGGACTGGGGGCCTTCCACCGCTCCCACCAGGCGTGGTACACCCAGCATGCAGGCGACGCGGCCGAGTGGGGCATTGCCTCCTTCACGGGCCGCCGCCCGGATGCCGCGGAGGTCCTGTCCGCACAGGACGGCTTGTACACCGTGGTGGAACGCTCAGACGCCGGTGATTCCTTCGAAGTCATCGGCAGCATCGTCGAAGCTGTTGACGGTGCCGACGTCGAGCGTTTTGTCGAG
>NZ_DF952468.1:430715-434656 GCF_001263615.2 Arthrobacter sp. Hiyo1
GGATGATCGCGGCCTGGACCGCCTACACCGCCACGGCAACAGGTCTCCAGGACCCGCAGGCGGCAGGGATCGCCGCCGCGAACCTCCTCACTGGCCGTACCCGGCTCGAGGCTTTGCTCGGCCTCGTGGATCCGGACTTGGTTGAAGACAGGGCGATCGTGGACCTTGTTGAGGGTTTGGCCGAGTCCTTCGCGGCTGCCGGCAACCTCAGCTAATCCGACAGGCACTTTCAACGGCGCCCGTTGCCTTCCCCGTGAAGGCGACGGGCGCCGTCGTCGTTGGCCCGGTATATGTGAGCGGCGTTCGCCGGAGTCGGGTCATATGTGAGCGGGCGTTTGCCGGAACTGACGCTCGCTCGGATATGTGGCACTTTCCCCTGACGCTCGCTCATCTTTGACGGCCTTTTCGGCATCGCTCGCTCACATCTTGAATGTGCCCAGAAGTTGGAAAGTTTCTATGGAAACATTTGGCAACCGCTTGCCGAATGATTGCCAGGGTGATTAGAATTACATCAAGCTTCAACAATTTCTGGCCTAGTCGGCCGAAGCTTTTCCATCATCGCAAGCCGGGGCATGGGGTATCGGCAAGGGTAAAGGAGCCCGCAATGAATAAGCTCAGCAAACTCAGCATCCTAGGCTATGGGGCTGGCGACGCCGCCAACAACCTTGCCTTTACTACTGCCACCATGTTCCTGCTTGTCTACTACACCGACGTCGCGGGCATATCCGCGGCGGCCGCCGGCACCCTGTTGCTTACGGTCAGGATCTTCGACGCTTTCGCCGACGTCTTCGCCGGACGATTGGTTGACCGCGCCTACAGCAAGCGCTTCGGAAAATTCCGCCCGTTCATCATGTTCGGCTCCATCCCATTGCTGCTTTTGAGTGTCGCGGCCTTCTCCATTCCACAGGTCGGCGAAACAGGGATGTTGCTCTATGCCTACGTGACATATGCGGCGCTGGGCCTGGCCTACTCGCTGGTCAACATCCCGTACGGTTCGCTAGCGGGCGCGATGACCCAGGAGCCGGGGGAGCGAGCCAAGCTCGGATCCGCCCGCATGGTCGGCGCCCTTTTGGTCAGTTCCGCGTTGGGCATCTTCGTAGCTCCGCTGATCAAGCCCGGCGCCAACCTGCAGTCCACGTTCACCATCATTACTCTGGCCTTCGTCGCGATCGGCGCGGCTCTGTACTTCTTCACGTTCCTGACCGCCAAGGAGCGGGTGCACCGTGCGGTACCCAAAGTTTCCTTCAAGCAAAGCATGGCGACGCTCAAGACAAACCGTCCCCTGCTCATGCTGTGCCTCAGCTCCTTCCTCTTCCTGACCGGCTACATGGCACTGTCTTCGGTGCAGCTGTACTACTTGCGCGACGTCCTCGGCAGGCTGGATCTTTACGCTGTCCTCTCCATCGTCCAGCTTGTGGTGACCTTTGCCCTCGCTCCGCTCATGCCGAGGTTGGTCCGAAACTTCGGCAAGAAGACCATCTACGTGGCTGCCGGTTTCCTCGCTATCATCGGCGGCGCAATCGTCTTCTTCGCTCCGGCCACCCTCGTCTGGGTTGGATTCGCGGGTCTGCTCCTGAGCATGCTTGGCGTGATGGCCGTCAACATCGTGGTGTGGGCCTTGGAAGCAGACACTGTGGAGTACGGCGAATGGAAAACCGGTGTCCGGACTGAAGGCATCACCTACGCACTGTTCTCCTTTACCCGTAAGACGGGCCAAGCCGTCGGCGGCGCCCTTGCCGCATATGCTCTCGCTGCCGGCGGTTATAAGTCCGGCACTACGCACAGCGCCGAGTCCCTGCAAGCCATCCAGTTTGCCGCAGGTGCGCTGCCCGCCATCATGACCGTCCTCGCGATCGTCGTTATGGCCAAGTACAAGTTGACCGACGCGTTCCATGCCCAGATCCTGGGCGAAATCAAGGCCCGTCGCGCCCTGGAAGCATCCGGCTCAGAGCCATTTGGCGCGGAGGCCGAGTCCGCGACTCCCGTCGAGCGGGCAGCCTCGGAACTTGCCTCGTCGACGGCCGGGGAAACCGCTCGGGAAACCGCCGGGCCAGAAAAAATCTCGACGAAATAATACTGCAACCGGTTGCCAATAATTGTCATCCATTCTAAGATCGTCTTTACCCGCCCTGTGGTGCACGTCGCATCCGGGCCAGGCCAGCCCTCGATCAGCAACCCTGAAAGGACCAGCTGTGAAAATCATTGCCGCTGAAGTCTTCGTGACCAGCCCTACCCGGAACTTCGTGACTTTGCGGATCACTACCGAGGACGGCGTGACCGGCATCGGCGACGCGACCCTGAACGGCCGTGAACTCGCAGTGGCCGCGTACTTGAAGGAACACGTCGCGCAGCTGCTGATCGGCAAAGACCCGCACCGTATCGAGGACACCTGGCAGTTCCTGTACCGCTCTTCGTACTGGCGCCGCGGCCCGGTTACCATGGCCGCCATCGCCGCCGTCGACATGGCCCTGTGGGACATCAAGGGCAAGGTGGCCGGACTGCCGGTGTACCAGCTCCTGGGCGGCGCCTCCCGCAACGGTCTTCGCGCGTACGGGCACGCCTCGGGCGCGGACATCCCTTCCTTGTTCGACTCGGTCCGCGAGCACCTGGAACTCGGTTACAAGTCGATCCGCATCCAAACCGCGATCCCGGGCATCAAGGCCGTCTACGGCGTGGCCGCGCAGGCTCAGGCCTCGGGCGAGCGCTACGACTACGAGCCAGCCGGCCGCGGTGCGTTTCCGCAGGAAGAAGACTGGGACACCCGCGCCTACCTGCGCCACCTGCCCACCGTCTTCGAAGCGGTGCGCAACGAATTCGGCCCGGAAATCCCGCTCCTGCACGATGGCCACCACCGCATGACCCCCATCCAGGCCGCCAAGCTCGGCAAGGCCCTGGAACCGTACGACCTGTTCTGGCTCGAAGACTGCACCCCGGCCGAAAACCAGGAAGGGCTGCGCCTGGTCCGCCAGCACACCACCACGCCGCTGGCCATCGGTGAAATCTTCAACACGGTCTATGACTTCCAGACCCTCATCAAGGAACAGCTGATCGACTACGTCCGGGCCGCGTCAACGCACTTCGGCGGGATCTCGCCGCTGAAGAAGGTCATGGACTTCGCCGCGCAGTACCAGATCAAGTCCGGCTTCCACGGCCCCACTGACATTTCGCCGGTCGGTTTCGCCGCACAGCTTCACGTGGGCCTGGCCATCCACAACTACGGCATCCAGGAATACATGCAGCACTCGGACAAGACCAACACGGTCTTCGAGCAGTCCATGACCTTCACCGACGGCTACCTGCACCCCGGCGACAAGCCGGGCCTCGGCGTCGAATTCAACGAAGAAGCCGCCAACTCCTTCCCGTACCAGCAGGCCTACCTGCCCTACAACCGCCTCGTGGACGGCACCGTCCATGACTGGTAGGAACATCGCCGTGGCGGGCGACCCCGGCGCAGCCACGGAACAGCCGCGGCGCATCGTGGTGATGGGCGTCTCCGGTTGCGGCAAGACCACCATCGGAGACCTCGTCGCCCGGGCGCTGGGAGTTCCGTTTCTCGACGGCGATTCGCTCCACCCGGTGGAAAACGTTGCCAAGATGGCTGCGGGCACGCCCCTGACTGATGAGGACCGCTGGCCCTGGCTCGCGACCGTGGGCACCGAACTCGCCAACGCCGGCAACGGCGGGCTGGTTCTCGCGTGCTCCGCCCTCCGGCGCAGCTATCGGGACGCCATCCGCGAGAAAGCCCCGGACACCGTTTTCCTGCACCTGCACGGCAGCAAAGAGGTACTCAGGGAACGGACAGAAGGGCGTTCCGGCCACTTCATGCCGCCCGCCCTCCTTGATTCGCAGCTCGCCACCCTGGAACCGCTCGACGCCGACGAGGCCGGGTTCGTGCTCGACATCGCCGCACCGGTCAGCGAGGTGGTCTCGGAGCGTTGGCG
>NZ_DF952468.1:434681-440711 GCF_001263615.2 Arthrobacter sp. Hiyo1
CTCCGGCGCGGCAGTTCGACGTCGACCTCCAGTCGGCGCCGTTCAACCTCGACGACGAGGCTGTTGCGTGGTGGATGCCACCATCCGCGGCATGAGCCTTGAGGAAAAAATCGGGCAGCTCTTCATCAACCACAACAACGATTACTCCCCGGAGTACCTCGACGGTGTGCTGGAGAACTATCACGTTGGCGGAATGCGGTACAGGCCGGGTCCGTCCGCCGCTGTCCAGCAGCACATCCGTTATGCCCAATCCAAAACGCGCATCCCGCTTTTGGTGGCCTCCAACCCGGAAATGGGCGGAGCAGGAAGCTGCGACGACGGAACTTTCGTGTCGACCCACCTTCAGGCCGGTTCACACCCGGACAAGTCCATCGCGCGGAAAATGGGCCAGGTGGCCGGTGTGGAAACCGCGGCTTTGGGCTGCAACTGGGCCTTCGCGCCGATCGTGGACATCCACTACAACTGGCGCAATACGGTCATCTCAACCCGGGCGTTCGGCAACACTCCGGAAATCGTCGTGGAGCGCGCCAAGGAGTACTTCGACGGCATCAGCGAATCGGCCACTGTCTGTGCCATCAAGCATTTCCCGGGCGACGGCGTGGACGAACGCGACCAGCACGTGGTCACTTCGTACAACACGCTCGGGTACGCGGAGTGGAATTCCAGCTACGGGCACGTTTACCGGGAAATGATCGGCCACGGGATCCAGTCGATCATGGTCGGACACATCGGGGCGCCAGAGCTCACGCGGCATTTCCGTCCGGGGACGGAAGACAGGGACATCCTGCCCGCCACCCTCGCTCCGGAGCTTCTCCAGGACTTGCTCCGTGGCGAACTCGGCTTCAACGGACTGATCCTCACCGATGCATCCCAAATGGTCGGCCTCACCCAGGCCAAGAAGCGCAAGGACCTGGTCCCGACCACCATCGCCGCCGGGTGCGACATGTTCCTGTTCTTCCGCAACCCGGCGGAGGACTTCCAGTACATGTTGGACGGCTACAAATCAGGCGTGGTCAGCGATCAGCGCCTGCATGACGCGCTGCGCCGGATTTTGGGGTTGAAGGCCAGCCTGGGGCTGCACAAGAAACTGCCGGAAGAACTGACGCCGTCGCCTGAGGCCCTGCGGCTGATCGGCAGCGAGGCGCACCTCGCCGTCGCCGCCGAAATCGCCGACAAGACCGTCACGTTGATCAAGGACACTGCCGGCAACCTGCCGATCACACCGGAAACGCATAAGCGCATCCGCCTATACGGGATCTCCGGCGGTTCCGATTTCACCCGGGCAGATCCGTTGGCCTACCTGGATACGGTCAAGGAAGAACTTGAAATCGCCGGTTTCGAGGTCCACCTCTTCAAGACGGCGGAGCAACGCGAAGCTGCGGGGGAGTCGGGCGTGAACTTCATGACCGTCATCTCGGACGAGGCCACGGGTGACTACGCGGAAAAGTACGATGCCGCGTTCGTCTTTGCCAATGTCAAGGGTTTTGCCCAAGAGGCTGCGATCCGTATCAAGTGGTCCAGTCCCATGGCGGCGGAAATCCCTTGGTACGTCACGGAAGTTCCCACGGTGTTCGTCTCCCTGAACCAGCCGAACCACTTGATCGATGTGCCAATGGTCAAGACGGCCATCAACGCCCATGCAGGGACCCGCGAGGCCATCCGGGCTACGATCCAGAAAATCCAGGGGAAGTCCGAATTCCAGGGAACGTTCAATGAGAACGTGTTCTGCGATTCGTTCGACACCCGGCTTTAGCGCGGTTCCAGCGAGTGGCGGCCACTTCCCCGAAGCAGGGGGAGTGGCCGCCGCACGGCCGGGAACAACCTCCATATTGTCGAGGCCTCGCAGTAGTATTCGGGCATGCCTGACCAGCCCGAATATCCCGCGCCGTTGAATTCAGTCGGCGCCCCGCCTCCGCGCCAAACGGAACCGCTGTCAACCGTCTCAAGGGTGCCCGTGATCGCCAAGCTCGTTTGGCCGAAGTACCTCCAATATGTTCCGGCCATGGTCACCCGGACGTCGGAGGGCAAGGTCCTGGTGCAGTGGTGGCCGAATCCCTTCGGATCGGCCACCAGAATGACGTGGCTAAAGGACACGGACGTGAGGGCCGAGCTGCGCTACGAGCGTTGAGCGCAGAGAGCGTTGAGTCAGGCAGCCGGGTTTGCGACGTCCACCAGCTTGGTGTTGTCGTCCATGAGTTCCACGGGCCTCATCGTCCATGCCGACGCCAAGCCATACGCCTCGCCCAGCACGGCGTCCAACAGGGCCTGGCCCCTGGTTTCCTTGGGGTCGATCCAATCGTCGATCATGTCCGCGGAGATCGGCACCGGGATCCGGTCATGCAGATTGTGCAGTCTTTCGTGAACGCCTTCGGGAGGGGAATCCATGGTCAGGATCGAGCAGGACAAACGCCACGCGCCGGGTGCGGACTTGTCCTCGATGCTCTCGTCGCGCCATGGCGCAAACAATCCGGCGAAGGTAATCAGCTCGTCCTGTGGCTCGACGATGTAGCGCTGCTTGGGATCCTTGCGGCCGGGGCCCGACTTCTTCCACTCGTAGTAGGCAGAGGCAGGGACGACCGCCCGCCACTTCGGCAGGGAAGCCCTGAACGCGGGGATTGACCCAGCTGTTTCCGAGCGTGCATTCCACGTGGGTACCTTCGAATCGAAGGACTTGGAGAAGGTCGGAACCAAGCCCCAGCGCCCGGCCGCGAGCTCGCGTCCGAGCGAATCGTCCCCGGCGCGTCCCCGCACAAAGACCACGGGGTCAGTCGGTTGATCTGGAGCGTTGGCGAGGGATAGTCGGTATCACCGCGCAGCACGGCACCGAGCTTCCTCGAGAGATAGTCTGCTTCGAAACCGACACTGAACCGACCGCACATATCGACATTCTCGCGTAGCGCTTGGGACAACGCCAGTCGTAGAAGTCCATACTGGAGCAAGACGAGGAACCCGCATCCTGACCATCCGGACATTTGGAGGGCCCATGAGCAACCCGCGTGGCGAGGATATGCCGCTGGACAAGGTCAGCCCGGCCCGCTTGACAGGGCCGGTGCTGGCAGGGGTGCTCCCGCACCAGCCGGTCGCGGTAGTTGAGAAAGCCGCCGAAGTAGCGCTCAGTGCCGGATTGCACTTGGTCCTGGCCTTCGCCGATGTCACGAGCTTTCCGGCGGCAGGGGACCGGGACGGGCATCTCACAGCCCAAGCGATCGACCCCGACGGCATCGACGACGACGCCGCGGCCATCACCGAGTCCCTCCGATCCCGCATCGCGGATCAACTCGACGGAACGGGTGTGCAGTGGACCTTCGTGACGCTCGCCGGCGAGCCTGCCCGGTCGCTAGGCCGATATGCGGCGGGTATCAACGCTTCCATGATCGTCGTGGGAACCAAGGAACATGGCCTCGGTCCGAGGTTTGAAGGACTAGTCACCGGATCGGTAGCCTTGCATCTGGCACATCGCCAAAACTGCCCAGTGCTCATGGTTCCCTTGGGCCGTCACGACCCAAGCAGGGATCAATGAAGGAAAGCAGCACCGCGCCGCACGGAGCCAAAACCCAGGCGGCGCAACCGGACCGGCAACCGCACCGCCCGCTCCATCTTCACGGGCGGTTCGTTCTGCTCGTCGCGGCCGGCGGAATCCTCGGGGCTTTGAGCCGCTACGGTTTCGGCATGGCCCTTCCGGCGCCAGGGGCGTGGCCGCTTCCCACCCTGCTTATCAATCTGTCCGGTGCGCTCGCGCTTGGCTGGCTCCTCGAAGCACTCGCCCGGAGCGGACCCGACGCCGGCCTTCGCCGGATTGCCCGCTTGGGCATCGGTAGTGGTTTCCTAGGGGCCTACACCACCTACAGCACCTTGGCGCTGGACTCGGTGCACCTCTTCGGAGCAGGACGCGGCATGGACGCCATGTGGTACCTGGCAGCCAGCCTGTTAGGCGGTGTCGCGGCCACAACCCTGGGTATTTGGCTTGGGGCGCTCCGGCACCGGTCCACCCAACAAGGTCAGAAGGCCTTGAAATGACCCTCCTTTTGATGGCGCTCGCGGGCGGCACAGGGGCGGCCGCGCGTTTCGTGGTGGATGGGGTGGTCCGTTCCTGGGCCCGGACTGCGCTGCCGTTGGGCACGATCTTCATCAACTTCTCCGGGTCACTTCTCATGGGGATCCTGGCCGGGCTGGTCATGTCACATCAGGCTCCTGAATCCCTTCAGCTGATTCTCGGCACCGGATTCCTCGGCGGATACACGACCTTCAGCACGGCAAGCTTGGAGACCGTCAGGCTTGTCCAGAGCGGCCGGACTGGATTGGCCCTCCTCAACGGAGTGGGCACGATGGCGGCATGCGTCGGAGCCGCGGCGGCCGGCGTCGGGCTGGTCTTGTTGTTCTGAGGCGCACACGTCCGAGAAATCACCCACCCCCAGTGGCAAGCAAAGCCTGGGAAAACCCTCTGGAGAAACTATGTTCGAAACAGTAGTGCGAGAAGCGTCGTCTTGAAGCCTCTCGAGACATGGCACGCCCGTGATTTTGCCGAGCACATGGACAGGGCACGGGACCATATCCGGCCGTGGGTCGGGCCGACCTTTGTCACCGAGACCGTCGAGGGTGCCCGCGCTACGCTTCAGCGTTACGCCACAGCCACAGCGAACGATGGGGCGCGCATCTATGGGCTCTGGAACGACGGCAGGATCGTCGGAGGCGTGATGTTTGTGACGTTCGACTCCGCCTGGGGCATTTGCGAAATGGGCTGCTGGCTCGAACCCGGTGCTGTCGGAGGGGGCCTCATCACCCGCTCGGTCGAACTGCTCATGGAATGGGCCTTCCTAGAGCGGGGGATGTCCCGCGTCGAATGGCGCTGCCGCACCGACAACGACCGCAGCGTAGCCGTCGCGCAGCGGCTGGGGATGCGTTCCGACGGTGTCCTTCGCAGTAGCTGGGTCTACGACGCAGGCGGTACGACAAGGAGGTATTTTCGATCCTTCGGGCCGAATGGATGAGCATGCGACCTGGTGTCGCTCACTGACAGACGTACCATGATTCCGGTAAGGGGGTCCCGATGCGTCGCTTCGGTCCAGCAGGTCGCGTCTGTGCGGTTCTTGGCGCACTCGCCATCGGGGCGCCCCTGCTCCTGTCATGTGGATCGGCCAGCGTGTGCCCGGCCGTCGGCTACATCTCGTTGGTAAGCTTGCACGTCACCGCGGAGCGCGCGGCGAATCTCGCCGCGCTCGTCATAGAGCTGTGCCAGGACGGCGCGTGCCAGAGCTTTTCCGCCAACGCCTTGACGCCGCTTA
Source organism: Arthrobacter sp. Hiyo1 (assembly GCF_001263615.2). Lineage (NCBI taxonomy): Bacteria > Bacillati > Actinomycetota > Actinomycetes > Micrococcales > Micrococcaceae > Arthrobacter > Arthrobacter sp. Hiyo1. The sequence goes on from NZ_DF952468.1 coordinate 439,964, forward strand.
CACCCGGTCCCATTCCCCTGCCGAACTCGCCCGGGGCGCCTCAATCGGTGTCCTTGCGCATGGCGGATGGAAGCATCGACGTTCGTATCGAGGCCGGCATCAACGACCACCCGCTCGATCTCACGACGTCGGGCACCAACACCTCCGGCTGGTCGATCGGCATGAGCCATGTGAGGCTCAAGCCCACGGCTACGTATCCGGACGGCCGTGACTGCGGAGGCCCGACGACGGCTGTTGCCACCCTCGATGCGCTCGGCCTCCGTGCAAGCTAGCCTCTGCCGAGATCCCAATCCACTAACGCTCAACCGGACAAGTTTGCTCCAATATTTCCGCGTGCCGGTGTGGCTTCCAGATGGAAAAACCGCACTGAACCACCCACTCACCCCCATTGATAAGTATACTTACCAATGAATGCCTCGGCCGCCGGCCAGGGCACGCAACCAAACAAGGGAGACTCTCATGTTGCTTTGGATAGCCATCGTTATTGCCGTTCTCTGGCTTCTCGGCTTTATTGGCAACATCGGCGGCGGGCTCATTCACCTGCTTCTGGTTGTTGCTGTGATCGTCCTGATTTTCCACTTCATCCGCGGCAGGTCACGCGTCTAGGGTCCAACTGCGGCACCGCCACCCCTCCTGGGCTTAGGTTCGGGAGGGGGGCGGATGCCGCCCCCCGCGAGCCAGCCTTCAGCTGCCCCCGGCCTCTACTTCTTCAAAAGGCTCCGTGGCCTCCACTCGGCCCAGGAGCGAC
>NZ_DF952468.1:441096-444543 GCF_001263615.2 Arthrobacter sp. Hiyo1
GCCCGGCACTCGTCCGGTGCGCCAAGCCGCCGGCCACATCCCAGTCCAAGGGGCCGTGGCCCACCAGGAACAGAGTGATGTCCTGCTCGTACAGGACATCAACCAGATCGCTGAGGCGTTGCCAGGCCGAGGCGGACCCGGCTACCGATCCGGCCGTCGGCGAGGGTACGCCGTCGATCACCCACGTTCCGTAGTCCTTAGCCAAAGCCATGTAGTCCGCTGTCGACATGGGGCCGCCGCACAACTCCGCGAAACTGGCCCAGAGCACATCGTCGGCCGCCTTGACGGTGAGCCGTTGCGCCGTGGGGGTGAGGATCCGCTCCTGTGACTTCGCCGGATGGAACAAACCGAAGGCTCCCAGTTGCGCGGGCGTTCCGGGAGTAATGATCTTGCCCCTGCTGAAGCCCTCCTGTCCGGGAACCACTAGAGCCAGTTCTTCCGCTTGAAGATGACATACATGACAAAGCCCGCGAGAACCATCATGCCGAGTGCCATGGGATAGCCGAGCGGCCAATGGAGTTCAGGCATAACGTCGAAGTTCATTCCGTAGAGCCCGGTGACGAACGCCGGTGCAAAGAAGATCGCGGCCCAGGAGGAGATCTTCTTGGTTTGTTCGTTTTGTGCCGCACTCGCTTCGTTTTGCCGGTTCGCGGTGAGGGTCCCGTCGAGGGTCAGGGCGTTTTGGAGCAGGTCGCGGAACCCGTTTGCCCGCGAAATTACCTGCTCGACGTGGTCTTCCACATCGCGGAGTTTGCGCTGTAGCTCGATGTCTACTCCGTATTTCTCGAACCCGCGCTTCAGGGAGGCCATCATTTCGGGGAGCGGGTTGATTGCGCGCTGGAACTGAATGACTTCGCGGGCGAGTTCATAGATGCGCCGCGAAACCAGGGGATCGCCACCGAAGAGCTGGTCCTCGATCTCGTCAATGTCGTTTTCCAGGCCCGAGATCACGGGGCCGTAGTCGTCCACCACTCGGTCCAGCAGTGCGTACAGGACGGCTTCGGGGCCATGCCGCAGAAGCTCCGGTTGTTGTTCCAGATCCCTACGGACTTTGGCCACCCCGGGTGTTTCCGCATGCCGGACCGTGACCACGAAGTTCCTCCCCGTGAAGATGTGAAGTTCACCGAACTCCACGGTCTCGGTAGCGTCCACGTATCTCGCAGGCCGCAGGACGGTGAAGAGGTTGTTGTCGTAGCGTTCCAGCTTGGGCCGCTGGTGGGCGTTGACGGCGTCCTCGACGGCGAGCAGGTGGAGGCCGAATTCGGCAGCCACGGCCGCCATTTCCGTCTCGTCCGGCCGGTACAGTCCAATCCACACCATTCCGCCGTGCGCGGCCAGTGTTTCGACGCTTTGCTCGAGGCTTCCCGGAGTCGCGGTCCGGATGCCGTTCACATAGACGGCATTGTCAATGATGGTCACGAGGTTATTCTCCTCCTCTACTGCAACGCCCCGATGATTGCCCCGGCGGCAGTCATGGCCACGATGTCATGGCCGGAGTCGATGAGGGTCACGGCGGACGGCCTGCCCGCGAAACCGTTGTGGATGACGTGGCCGCCGACTCGGAATACCACCGCAATCACCAGCGCAAAGAAACCAGCGTGCAAGCTTCCTTGCACGCCCAGCTTGCCGATCAGGACGGCCAACACGATGCTCGTGAGGGCTGCGGCCACCATCAGGGGGATCCAGATTCCTGCGCCGCCGTCGATCTTCTTGAGGTCTTCCTCGGTCTTGCCAATGGCCTGCATCCACCGTCTGCCGAAGACCGCCGGCATGTACCAGACAAATCCGATGACCATGCTGGAAACGAAGGCCAGGAGTATCGCCAGCCAGTTGAGGTGCTGAAGAGAAGAGAGCCAATCCATTCTGGAATCCTAGTCGGCTTCCCTGACCGGCGAATCAGTGGAAACCTGTGCTTTGACCCGTTTCGCGGCGTCGGCCGTCTCAGCGGCATCCACGAGCCTGCCGATGAGCGGCTCTGTCCGGTAGGGGATATGGGTGTGCAGGGCAAGCACCGTTTCCGTGCGGATGACGCCCTTGGTTCTGAGGATGGAGCGGAGCGCGGTTTGCAGGTTGTGCGTGTCGGTGGCCACCACCCGGCATAAGAGATCGCCCCGCCCGGAAATTTCGTGCACCTCGAGGACCTGGGGGATGCGGCGCAGGGCTCCGATCACGCCGTCGAGTTCCCTGTGGGTCACCTCCAGCGTCACGAAGCCGACGACGTCGTACCCCACCTTTTCGAGGTCGACCTCGCGGCCGCCGTCGTTCAATACGCCCGAGCGGACAAGGCGGCGCATCCTCGATTGGGCGGTGTTGCGCGCAATCCCCAGGGACTCGCTGAGTTCACCGATCTGAACCCTGGGATCACGGATCAGCTCCAGCAGGATTTTCAGGTCCGTAGGATCGAGGGTGTTCAAATCATCACTCCGGCTCATTTGTGGTCATCTATGGACATCAATTTTGAAGATTTTGATCAATTCTTTCATGGACATCTGATCTATCTGGCAGGCTTGCGACATCCTGTTGCCATCAAATATTTTGGGCCGTCCAGTCCAGGCCCACAAGGCCGGGTTCCGCGATGGCCGCTGAGGCGAAGGCACGGAAATGACTGTCTTTAGCGAACTGCGCATGCGCCAGGCCACCGCCGGGCGCTGGGGCTGGGATGCTTCCACCACGCGCGGCTTGTCCTGCCGGCGCCGTCATGTTCACACTGCTGGTCGGTGCCAACTTGGCGAGCCCCCTGTATCCGCTGCTTCAGTCGGAACTGGGAATCACGTCGCTGGGTGTGACGATTGCCTTTGCAAGCTACGTCCTGGCGCTCGTGGCTGTGCTGATGCTTGCCGGCCACTGGTCCGACCATATCGGCAGGCGTGCAGCGCTGGTGCTTGCCGTCCTCGTGGGCTTGGTGGGCGGCTTGGTTTTCGCCAACGCAGACAACCTCTTGATGCTCTCAGCGGGCCGCATGCTCCAGGGTATTGCCGTGGGCCTCGCCACCGGAGCGAGCTCGGCCGCTTTGCGTGAATTGCTTCCGTCCCGGCCCGAGTGGGCTTCCCGCTTCACCTTGCTTTCGTCCTCGGGAGGCGTGGCTGCCGGTCCTGCCATCGGCGGACTGCTTTCGCTTCTCCCGGGTGCAACCTCAACGCCGTTCTTCATTCACGCGGCCGTCCTGCTCCTCTTGCTCGTCCCGTTGTGGCTTCTCAAGGCGCGTCCGGCGATTCGGCCTGCGGAGGGCCCGCGTCCGTACATGGCGCTCGCCCCGCGACGGCCCTCGGTTTCCCGGGAAGCTAGGGGAGCGTTTTGGCTGGCCTCGAGCGTGGGATTCCTCAGCTTTGCCGTGTTCGGATTCTGCCTTTCGCTCGCGCCCGGCTATTTCGCCGTCGTGGTGCACGCCGATTCCCGCCCCATGACCGGGCTGCTCGCCGGCTTGACGCTCGCAGCGTCCGCGCTCAG
>NZ_DF952468.1:444568-447323 GCF_001263615.2 Arthrobacter sp. Hiyo1
GCTGACGGTCCGCGGCAGGTTCGCCGTGCCCGCTGGCCTGATGGTCCTGGGAATTTCCATTGTGCTGGTCGGCGCGGCGGCATCGCTGTCCAGTCCGATTCTGCTGGTGGCAGCGAGCCTGTCCGCCGGGGTGGGGCAGGGGATCGCCTTCCGCTTGGTGTTCAACGACGTTGCCAGCAAAGTCGAGGCGTCCCGACATGCCCAGATCATCAGCACGGTGTACGTCATCACCTACCTTGGAAGCGCGGTGCCGGTCATCGGCTTGGGCTTGGCTGCCTCGGTGATCGGGCTAGGCGCGGCCGCCAGCGATTTCACTGTGGTGTGCGGGTTGGCAGCTACGGTGCTCGCTGCTGCATCCCTCCGCAGGGTGCTCCGCAGGGGCTGACCGGCGGTTCTGACTGCGAACTAAGTTCGCAAAGGTTGATTTGCAAAGAAACTCTTGCAAAGGTTTCTTTGCAAGAGTAGCGTTTCCGGCATGGACAAGGTTCAAGAGCCGGAATTCCCCGTTCGCAAGGTCGATACGGCATCCCTCAAAGCGCTCGCGCACCCGTTGCGGGTTCAGATCCTTGAGATGCTGTCCCGGTATGGGCCACAGACCGCCTGCAGCCTGGCCGAACTCCTCGATGAATCCAGCGGCGCTACGAGCTACCACTTGCGGCAACTCGCCAAGTTCGACTTCGTCCATGAAGTCCAGGGCAAGGGGACCGCGCGGGAGCGGTGGTGGGAGCGGCCCAGGGGAGCCATTCAGATCACCTCGCCCGAGTTGGCACATTCGCCGGCAACACAGGAGGCATCGCGGCTGGTAACCCGCGAGTTCGAACGCAGCAGGCAGGCTGTCCTCGCCGACTTCATGGCACACGGCATGGACTCGTTGGACGAAGAATGGCTCGACGCGGCCATCGTCAACACAGCCAACGCCCGGATGTCAGCGGAGCAGCTTGGCCGCTACGCCCGCTCCATGGAAGCCTTCGCCCGCAATCTCCTGGAGGAAATCCGGAGCGAACCCGAGGCGGACGACGCCCGCCCCGTGCAGATCCATTTCAACGCATTCCCGATCCTGGGAGTCCCGGCGTGGGCCGGAGACAAGAAGTCCCGCGATGCGAAGTCGCACGCAGCAGGCACCGAAGGGAAAGAGTCATGAGCACAGCCACCGCATCATGCGGCACCTACCGCCGGCCCTCCATGTTGGAATCGGCAGCCGCCGGAATCGGATCCGGGCTTGTCTCGTGGGCCGAGCGCAGGCGCTCCATTCCTCCGCTCGAGCTGGCGGTGCAGCAAGCGGCGTTGAGGCGCCGGCAGGAACTCGGCGACTTGCGCCAGGACGCTATCGCGGCGGCCCACTCGGGACTCGAGCCACGCCGCTAAGCGGGTCTAATCCAAGCCGCGTCCAAGTCAGCCGTTATTCCGGCAGCGGCCCGTGGTTGCCCTGGATGTGGGCGAAGACCAAAGTGGTCTCGGTGTGGCCCACCACGGGGTCGGTGGCGAGGTTGTCCAGGACCCAGTCGCGAAGGTCGTCGGTGTTGGCGACCGCGATATGCAGCAGGTAGTCCACGGAGCCGGAGGTGTGGAACGTGGAGATCACTGCAGGGAGGGCGGGGACCCGGGCCGTGAAGCGGTCGATCTGGTCGCGGTCATGCGCGCGAAGGCGCACGGCGATCAAGGCCTGCACCGATCGGCCGATCGCCGGGAGGCTGAGGACTGCTTCGAAACCCTCGATAATGCCGCGTTCGGAGAGTGACCTCGTACGCATGAGCGCCGTCGACGGAGCAATTCCGACGAGTTCGGCCAGCTGCTTGTTGGAGATCCGGGCATCGTCGACCAAAGCCGCCAGGATGCGCTCATCGATCGCATCCAATGGCTCGCTGGTGCCGACGGGCCGAACGTTCTTCGGGGTGATGGTCACGGATCCTCCTGAAATTGCTGTCTATTCATCATAGGTGCCAGTTTCCACTCAATCCATTCATTTGCACTGTCAATCTCCGAATTATTGCCAGATACTGACCGAATTCAACGGTGAATAATTCAAGGAGAGCAGTGACAGCCATCGATACACTCGCAGTCCACGCCGGCCGGACGGGACTCACGGAGCAGGGCGTGCATGCCGTTCCCATCGACCTTTCAACCACTGCGCCTTTGCCTTCTGTCCACGACGGCGGCCTCGCCTACGAGCAGATGGCCACGGGCGGCGTGCCCCTCGACGGTCAGAGCACGGTGTACCAACGTCTCTGGAATCCTACGGTAGCCAGGTTCGAAGACGGCGTAGCGGCGCTCGAGGGCGCTGCGCAAGCTGTCGGTTTTGCCTCGGGGATGGCTGCGTTCAGCGCCGTGCTGCTCGCCGCCCAATCAGAAGGCAAGACGCACGTGGTTGCGGTGCGGCCACTCTATGGCGGCACGGACCACGTCCTGGCCAGCGGCCTGCTGGGTAACCAGGTCACCTTCGTCAAGGCCGACGGCGTGCGGGATGCCCTTCGTCCGGACACCGGCCTGGTGGTGGTGGAAACCCCGGCCAACCCGAGCCTGGATCTTGTGGACCTAAACCGCCTGGTGGCCGACGCCGCAGACGTTCCGGTGCTCGTGGACAACACGTTCGCGACGCCGATCCTCCAGCAACCGCTCAAGCACGGCGTCGCGATGGTGCTCCACAGTGCCACGAAATTCCTGGGCGGCCACGGCGATGCCATGGGCGGCGTGGTGGCAACCAGTGCGGAGTGGGCCACGCGGCTGCGCCGGGTCCGTGCCGTGACGGGCGGCATCC
>NZ_DF952468.1:448637-450163 GCF_001263615.2 Arthrobacter sp. Hiyo1
CGCCCGCAAAGCGAGGACAAGCGGAAAGGTGGGGGCCAGGGGGACGAGCAGGCCCAAGACGGTGGCCGCCGCGATTCCGATGGCCATGGCACGCACGCGGCCGATCTTGTCGGCGACGAAGGACCACGGCAATACCGTTGCCGCTAGGCCCACCGTGGCCAAGGAAATCGTGAGCGCAGCCTCGGCCGCCGTGATGTGCAGCTCATTCGCCATGAGCGGCAAGACGGCCTGGGTGGAGTAGAGCTGCGCGAAGGTGGCCACGCCGGCGAGGGCCAGGCCGGCGAGGATCCGCCGGTACGCGGTGGAGCCCTTCAGATGGCCTTCCCAATCGGACTCTGCGAGGCTCTTGGGTGCTGCGTTTGTACTCACCCGTCCACAGTAGGGCGAGCATCAGTGATGACTCCAATGCATGATTCGCTTAATATTGATAGCGGACATGGATGGTTTTGAAGAGGTCGATCTGAGGGTGGACAAGCATGGACATCGAACACAAGCAACTGGTCCAACTGCTGCCGTTGCTCCCCCTGCTGGCTGAGCTTGGCCGGACGGAACATGTCACGGAGACGGCCGAGTTGCTCGGAGTACCCCAATCGACGGTGAGCCGGGCGCTGGCCCGGGCAAGCGCCGTCGTCGGGACCGAGCTCCTTGTCCGTGAAGGCCGCGGAGTCCGGCTGACCCAGGCCGCCAAGACGCTGCTTCCCTATATCGAAGCGGCGCTCGCGGAATTCCAGGCGGGGCTGGATGTGGTCCGGCACGAATCCGATGTTGTCCGCGGCAGAATCGCGGTGAGCTTCCAACACACATTCGGCGAGGCCACGTTGCCGCTGCTCATGAGCGCATTCCGGAGCCGGCACCCTTTCACGGCTTTCGAGCTCAGCCAAGGAGCCCGTGCCGCCTGCCTTGAATCGCTCATCGCCGGTGACGCCGACTTCGCCTTGACGGCACCCGTGGCGGCTCCGGGCAGGAACCTCGGCTCGGCTTCTCTGTACCGCGAGCCGTTGCGGCTAGTGGTCCATCACCGCCATCAGTTGGCCCGGCGGCCCAGCGTGCGGCTCGCCGAGCTCAAGCATGAGCCGTTCGTTTCCATGGGACCCGGTTTCGGCCTGCGCTCGCTAACCGACGCGATCTTCCGGGACGCGGGCTTCCGCCCGAGGACCGCTTTCGAGAGCCAGGACTCGCATACCATCCGAGGACTCGTGTCGGCCGGGCTGGGCTACAGCATCCTGCCGCCGGGAGGACTCGGGCCTGGACCACAAGGTGTCCTTGATTCCACGGACCTGGGGTGGGTGGAGGTATCGCTCGACTCGGAGCTCGCATACCGGGAGATAGGGATTGCCTGGCGCGAACGGCGCAAGGAACCGGACCCCGTCAGGCTCTTCCGCGAACTCGTGCTTTCCGAAGGGCCTGGGCTGCTCGCAGGCCTCGTCAAAGCGCGATCCGGAACCCAATAGGACCACCCGTTGCCCCCGCGCTAGGCTTTTGGACGTGGAGACTGCAGAGAACAAAACCCCCCGGCCCGACGCAAA
>NZ_DF952468.1:451428-452659 GCF_001263615.2 Arthrobacter sp. Hiyo1
GACGCCGATGCCCGCGCCCTCGCCGAGCTGATCGAACCCCATGTTCCAGGGGCGCAGGTCACGGTGGTCCACGATTCCCGGCTGCTACTGGCGGCAGGCCGGGCCAGCACGGGAGTGGCTGTCATTGCCGGAACCGGATCCGCGGCCTGGGGCAAGAATGCCGAGGGGGAAGAAGCCCGTGCCGGGGGCTGGGGCTTTCTCCTGGGCGATGAAGGCAGCGGATACTGGCTGGGTAGGGAGGCGGTGCGCCACAGCCTCCGGCGCATGAACAAAGGGCTGGAACCGGATGGCCTCACAGCGGCCCTCCTGGAATCCTGCGGGGTGGACGATCCCAACAAACTCATCGCGCTGTTCCACTCGGAGGACACCGACCGGCGGTACTGGGCCCAGCGCGCAACCGCCGTAGTCGAGACCGCGCGGGAAGGCCTCGAGATCAGCCGCCAACTCCTGGACCAGGCAGGACGGGATCTCGCGGAACTCGCGGCGCAAGCTGTCCGGCAACTCGGCCTTCCCGGACCGGTGATTCTTGGCGGCGGGCTCGGCATGAACGTGGAGCCTTTACAGTCCGCTTTCCGGGCGGGACTGGCCGCACACGGGATCACCGATGTCCGGGTCCTGGACCAGGAACCGGTTTTCGGTGTGCTGCGGATTGTCGCGGAGCTGCCCTAGCCGGGACCGTTAGTCAGTAGCCCTGTTCCGGGACCTCGGCTTGAGCTGGACCCCTGGCATAGGCGGTGCGGGGATGCGCCCGGCTTCCGCTCCGGCGTCGGGCCCGTGGCCATGGATCCAACCGAAGCGCGCATTACGGGCGTCCTCGTCGCTCAGGAGCGCCTGGGCTTCCCAATCTTCGCGGGCCTGCGCCACTTCCTCGTGCGTCCGGCCCACGAAGTTCCACCACATCAGGATGTCCTCTTCGAAGGGTTCACCGCCCAGGAGCATGAAGCGGGTTCCCGGGGCTGCGTCGAGGCGGAGCGATTCCCGGCCCATGCCGAGGAATGCCAAGGGGCCGGGGTCGACTTCCTGGCCGTCGATCATCGCGGAACCGTCCAGGACCAGCACCGCATGCTCGAAATCGGGATTCAGAGGTAACTCGACGGCGCCCGAGGCTGAGACTTCCACGCCGACAATCGCTGAACATGACCGCGGGGGAGCGCTGTCCGGCGAACTCTCCCACGAGAACAGTGGCCCTGAAACCGTCCGCCACGACCACCGGCAGGTCGACGATCTGCTG
>NZ_DF952468.1:455525-456919 GCF_001263615.2 Arthrobacter sp. Hiyo1
TGATGTTCAACTGCCCGGGACGGACCAGCACGTCGCTTCCGACGCTGTCGCGGTGCCGCACCTCGCCCTGGAGGGGCCACGTGACCGTCTGAAGTCCCATGTGCGGGTGGGGAAGGACGCTCATCGCGATGCGGTCCGGGCCGAAGCTGTCCAGGAAGCACCAGGCTCCAACCGTCGGCATTCCGCGTTGGGGGAGGGTGCGCGAGACGTTCATGGCCCGGACGCCGCCGAGGGGAACCTCGCGGGCCGGCCAGAGCTGTACAAAAGGTCCTTGCCCGGGATGTCCGGCCGGGCAGACTTCCTGGGACGGGGCCGTTTCCAAGTTGGTCACAATACAACTCCATGTGCTGAACAGTGTTCCCTCCAGCTTAGGCCTAGGCTGGCTCCATGAGCATGCAGTTCGACACCCGCCCGGCCGCGTACGGAGTGGTCATCCGCGACGGAGCGATCCTTCTCGCCTATTGGAAGCAAGACGGCAAGGAAGGCTGGACCCTCCCCGGGGGAGGCCTGGATTTGGGGGAGCATCCAGTCGACGGTTGCCGCCGCGAGATCCAGGAGGAAACCGGATACGACGCCGACATCGGAGCGATGCTCGGCATCGACGTCGGCCACTGGCCGGGTGAGGAGCGGCTGGACGGATCAGGCCGTGATTTCCAGGCAATCCGGCTGGTCTACGAGGCAAGCATCACGGGCGGCGAATTGACCCACGAGATTGACGGCAGCACTACCCACGCCGCCTGGGTGCCGCTGGGCAAGGTTCCCGGACTGAACCGGGTGTCACTGGTGGACATCGGCCTCCGCCTGCTCAGTGAGCGTCCCCTCAACGGAAAACTGCAGACGCCCTGAGCATTGCCGATTCATTACGGTCTTCGCGCCTGCACTGACATCGTCGGTGGTGCTGGTTAGGCTGTAGAACATCAGTTCGCTGTTGATTGAGTTCCATCGTTGATATTTGCGGCCCAAGAAGTTAGGTAAGCCCCGGAATGGCTGAAGCCATGATTGAGTTCCAGAGCGTCACCAAGCAGTATCAGGGCGGACAACCCGCTGTTGATGGATTGAGCATGTCCATCGACAAGGGTGCCATCACCGTGTTCGTCGGACCCTCGGGCTGCGGAAAGACCACGTCCCTGCGGATGATCAACCGCATGGTAGAGCCCACCTCGGGCACCATCACCGTGGCCGGCAAGGATGTCTCGAACGAACCTGCCGCCCAGTTGCGCCGCTCCATGGGTTACGTCATGCAGTCCTCAGGACTCATGCCGCACCGCTCCGTGCTGGACAACATTGCCACCGTTCCGCGGCTCAACGGCGTTTCCAGGGCGGCAGCCCGCAAACGCGCGGAAGAACTGCTCGACGTCGTCGGCCTGGCTTCCGTGCTCGGCAAGCGGTACCCG
>NZ_DF952468.1:460153-463955 GCF_001263615.2 Arthrobacter sp. Hiyo1
CTCAGCGCATGTGGCGGCAGCCCGCTGTCCAGCCCGTCCACCAACGCCCCCTCCGGGGCCGGCGGCTCGCTTACGGTGGGCTCGGCAGATTTCCCCGAGAGCCAGGTCATCGCCGAAATCTACGCCGGAGCACTGAACGCCGCCGGCGTTACCGCTACGACGAAGCCCAATATCGGATCCCGCGAGATCTACTTCAAGGCCGTACAGGACGGTTCGATCGATCTCGCCCCTGACTACTCCGGAAACCTGTTGTCCTACCTGGACACGAATGCCACGCAGGTATCGGCCGATGATGTCTACAAGGCGCTGCCCGGGAAGCTTCCGCAGGGCTTGGGAGTGCTCGATCCCGCCAAGGCTGAGGACAAGGACGCCATGGTTGTCACGAAGGCCACGGCGGAGAAGTACCAGCTCAAGTCCATCGAGGACCTCGCCAAGGTCTGTGGGGACCTCACGATGGCAGCACCGGCAACCTTTGAGACCCGCGCCTACGGGTTCCCTGGCCTCAAAGCCAACTACAACTGCGTGCTCAAGGGCCTGAAGCCGTTCAGCGACGGCGGCGGGAACCTCACGCTGCAGGCCCTGCTGACCAATGATGTCCAGGTTGCCGACATCTACACCACCACGCCGTCCATCCAGGACAACGCCCTGGTGGTCCTGGATGATCCCAAGAACAACTTCAAGGCCCAGCAGGTCCTCCCGCTGTACAACATGGCCAAGATGACGGACAAGGCGAAGGCAGCCCTCAACAACGTTTCGAAGATCCTCACCACGGACGACCTCATCAACCTGAACCGCGCGGTCAGTGGCAACCAAAAGCAGAATCCAAAGGACGCTGCAGCCGCTTGGCTCAAGGACAAAGGGATCGTGAAGTAGCTTTCCCAAGCAGTGCCCGGCGGCGGAGGCCCCGGCTAAGGACGACGGCGGCGAGGAACCCTGGTGTGGGCCTCGCCGCCGTCGTTCCCAATGTGAGTGATGTCTCAACGGAAGTACATCCCCGGTGTGGCATATTTGATGAATGGCAGAATTCAAGCAGTCCACCAAGCTTCATAATGTCCTTTACGACATCCGTGGACCGATTCTTCAGGCCGCCCAGCAGATGGAGGCAGAGGGTCACCGCATCCTCAAACTGAATATCGGAAACCCGGCACCGTTCGGATTTGAAGCGCCGGACGCGATCTTGGTGGACATGATCCGCCACCTGCCGCATGCCCAGGGATACAGCGATTCGCGCGGAATTTTCTCGGCCCGTACCGCCGTCTCGCAGTACTACCAGACCCGCGGCATCCAAAACATCCACGTTGACGACATCTACCTTGGCAACGGCGTCAGCGAGCTCATCACCATGTCCCTCATGGCCTTGCTGGAGGTGGGGGATGAGATCCTCATTCCCACTCCCGACTACCCGCTCTGGACCGCCTCGGTGGCACTTGCCGGCGGCCGTCCGGTCCACTATCTGTGCGACGAGGAATCGGGCTGGCAGCCGGACCTCGAGGACATGGAATCGAAGATCACGCCTCAAACCAAGGGCATCGTGGTCATCAACCCCAACAACCCCACGGGTGCCGTGTACCCGGAGGAAACCCTCAAGAAGATCGTGGCCCTCGCTGAAAAGCATGGACTCGTTGTGTTCGCCGACGAGATCTACGAGAAGATCCTCTACGAAGACGCTGTCCACGTGAATCTTGCCGGACTCACCGGCGACGATGTCCTCTGCCTGACGTTCAGCGGATTGTCCAAGGCCTACCGGGTATGTGGCTACCGCGCCGGCTGGATGGCGATCTCCGGCCCCAAGAAAGACGCCGCAGACTACCTCGAGGGCATCAACCTGCTGGCCAACATGCGCCTTTGCGCCAACGTGCCGGCCCAGCATGCCATCCAGACCGCCCTCGGTGGCCACCAAAGCATCAACGATCTCATCTTGCCCGGCGGCAGGCTCCTCGAACAGCGGAACAAGGCCTACGATCTGCTCAACGCCATCCCCGGTGTCAGCACACAACAGGCCAGGGGTGCCCTCTATCTGTTCCCGAAGTTGGACCCCGAGGTCTATCACATCCGCGACGACGAGAAATTCGTCCTCGACCTGCTCAAGGAACAAAAAATCCTCGTCTCACACGGACGCGCCTTCAACTGGGTGCGGCCTGACCACTTCCGCATGGTGACCTTGCCGAACGTCAAGGATATTGAAGAAGCGATTGGACGCATGGCGGACTTCCTCGGGCGGTACCAAGGCAACTAGCCTGTTGTGCAAGCCGCGACGAATGCGGCCGGACCAGAGGGGACATCGACATGGCCGGGACCAAGGAGTTCACCAAGCAGGTATCCACGATCTTGAAGGCCGGGCCTGGATTCTCGCTGGATGCAGCAGACCCCGAATCGACGCCCGGCTACAAGGGAAAGAAGTCTGACGGCGTCGCCTTGCTGGCAGCGCAGGACGGTCGTTTGGACGTCCTGCAGGAGATGCTCTTTGCCGAGGGAAAATTCGGCAGCTCCAAACGAGTGCTGTTGATCCTGCAAGCCATGGACACGGCGGGCAAAGGCGGGATTGTTGAGCACGTCGTCGGATCGATGGATCCCCAGGGTGTCAAGGTTGCTCCGTTCAAGGCTCCGACTGATGAGGAGAAGGCCCACGATTTCCTGTGGCGGATCGAGAGGGCCCTGCCGGCGGCGGGATTCGTCGGGGTTTTTGACCGATCCCACTACGAGGACGTGCTGATCCACCGGGTGCACGGTTGGGCCAATGAAGATGAACTGGAACGACGCTATGCGGCCATCAACGAGTTCGAGGCAGGCTTGGCCGAACAGGGCACGGCGATCGTCAAGGTCATGCTCAACATCAGCCGCGATGAACAAAAAACGCGACTGCTGGCGCGATTGGATGACCCGTCCAAGCACTGGAAGTACAGCACAGGCGATCTCAAGGAACGCGCGTTTTGGGATTCCTATATGGAGGCCTATCAGCTGGTCTTTGAGAAGACCTCAACGGAGGTAGCGCCCTGGTATGTGGTTCCGGCGAACAAGAAATGGTTCGCGAGGATCGCCGTCCAGGAGCTTCTGCTTGAGGCCCTCGGGAAGCTGGACCTGAGCTGGCCGAAAGCCGACTTTGACGTGTCGGCGGAACGGGCGATGGCCGTCCAATCCTAAGAGGCCGTCGCTTCATCCTCGCCGTTGTTCCGGGCCGCGGCCAACCTTCTGCGGGCACCCTCCAGCCACTCTTCGCAGCGCTTCGCCAAAGCCTCGCCGCGTTCCCAGAGAGCGAGTGATTCCTCAAGGCTTGCTCCGCCGGCTTCGAGGCGGCCAACGATGGCCATGAGCTGCTCGCGGGCTTCCTCGTAGCTGAGGGCGTCCAGGTCCTCAGCGGAAGCCTTGGCCGCAGGGGATGTGTTTTCTGCTGTCATTTCTTAGTCCTCATTTTGCTTGTGCTGGCTGGGTTGTCCGGCAGGTGCCATGGTTCCGGAAGATACAGCGCCAAGGCGGCCTTCCGCCAAACGGAGCGTCAGCTCCGTGCCGTCAGGGGCCTGGTCCGGGTTCCGGACGACGTCGTGTCCCACTCCGTCCGCTCCCGCAAGCTGGACGACGGCGTACCCGCGGTCCAAGGTTTTTTGTGGGGACAATGCCCTTACCTGGGCGCGAAGGTGGTGCACCTGGTCAAGTGCGCGGATAACCGCGGAGCTCACCGCAGTGTGGGCGTGCTTCCGGAGCCGTTCGACGTCGTCCTCCCGCGCCGTGACCATTCCTTCGGGGGACGCCAGCACAGGGCGTGATCTCAGCGCGTGGAGTCGATCCGTTTCGCGGTCCACGAGGC
>NZ_DF952468.1:466570-473743 GCF_001263615.2 Arthrobacter sp. Hiyo1
GGCCGTCCTAGGCCGCGGATTCGTCTTCGATCAGTTCGGGTGCTGCAAGGGTCCGCGGCACGGCTTCCACGGCCGACGGCGACACCAGCCCGTCGGTATCCATGGAGTTGAGCTTCCGTGCGGTGGGCAAGACGCGTGCTTCCAGCGTTCCGACCAGCGCGTTGTAGCGATCCACCGAGGTCTTCAGCGACGAACCCAGCTTGCCTACGTTGTCACCGAGCGTCCCCATGCGTTCGTAGAGCTGCCGGGCGAGCTCGAAGAGCTCCCGGGCATTGTCCGTCAGGACGTCCTGGCGCCAGGTGAACGCGACGGACTTTAGAACTGCCAACAAGGTGCCGGGGGACGCGAGCACCACGTTTCTGGACAAGGCATGATCCAAGAGCGCCGGATCCGCTTCGAGAGCGGCGGCCAGGATGGACTCCGCGGGCAGGAAGCAGATCACCAGCTCTGGCGAGTTGCCGGGGATGTCCCAGTACTTCTTGGACCCCAGGGCATCCACGTGGGACTTGAGGGCCTTCGCATGTGCGAGCAGCAGGGCATCCGCGCCGTTGCCCACAGATTGGAGGCCGTTGACCCGCTGGGTGGAATTGCCCTGTTCCTGGGCAGCGAGGTAGGACGCCAACGGAACCTTGGCGTCCACCACCAACTGCTTTCCACCCGGCAACTGGACCACAAGATCCGGCCGGACGGCGTTGTCGGCGGACGCGGAATGCACTTGCTCGTGGAAATCGACGTGACGCAGCATGCCGGCGGCCTCCACCACCCGGCGCAGCTGGACTTCACCCCACTGCCCCCTGGCACTGTTCGACCGAAGGGCGGAGGCCAGGGCGTGGGTGGAGCGCAGGAGTTGTTCATCGGACAGCCGGGCTTCCTGGAGCTGTTGGGCAAGCTGGCCGTACTGCTCCAAGCGATCACGCTCCAGAAGCGAGACCTGTTGCTGGACGGCCGTCAGCTTCTCGGCAACGGGGGCGAGCGCGCGCAACACACTGCCATCCTGGTTCCTGGACTCGTTCAGTTCACGGTTCTGCGACAGCAGAAGCCGCCGTTCGGCGTCGGCGGCGGCAAACTGGGCGTTCACCGCGGCAAGCCGGGCGGAGACGCCGTCGAAATCTTCCTCAAGCGCGGCAGTGCGGCGCCTGAACAGCAGGAAACCAGCCACCACCCCGGCGGCCGCTCCCAGAAGAAGCATGAACAAAGCGAGTATTACTGCAAAACCATCCATGTCTCCAACCTTGGCATAGTGGTCGGACAATATAGCGAAGCCGGATCTCGGCACCCGGGCGTGGGGTCCACGGTTCCACCCGCGAAAGCGGAGAGGGGCACTCAACGGGTAGAATCAATGCTCGTGGCTCTTACTATTGGCATCGTCGGACTGCCCAACGTCGGCAAATCAACTCTTTTCAACGCACTGACCCGCAACCAGGTGCTGGCCGCGAACTACCCGTTCGCCACCATCGAGCCAAACGTCGGCGTCGTCAACCTCCCGGACCCGCGCCTGCAGAAGTTGGCGGAGGTCTTCGGATCGCAGCGCCTCCTGCCCGCGGTCGTCTCGTTCGTTGACATCGCAGGTATCGTCAAGGGCGCCTCCGAGGGCGAAGGCCTGGGCAACAAGTTCCTCGCGAACATCCGCGAAGCAGAAGCCATCGCCCAGGTCATCCGCGTCTTCGATGACCCCGACGTTGTCCACGTCGACGGCAAAGTCGATCCGCGCTCGGACATTGAGACGATCAACACCGAACTGATCCTGGCCGATCTCCAGACGATCGAAAAGGCCATTCCCAGGATCGAAAAAGAAGTCAAGATCAAAAAGCGGGAAGCCGCGGAACTCGCAGCGATCCTGGCTGCCCAGTCCGTCTTGGAACGTGGCGACACGATCTTCTCTTCGGTCAAGAGCGACAAGCTCGAGATGGAGCACCTCAAAGAGCTCAGCCTCCTCACGGCCAAGCCCTTCATCTACGTCTTCAACTCGGACGAAGGAATCCTCGGCAACCCTGAAAAGCAAGAGGAACTGCGCGCCATGGTGGCGCCGGCGGACTGCATTTTCCTTGACGCCAAGCTCGAATCGGATCTCGTCGAACTCGACGAGGAAGAAGCCCGCGAGATGCTCGAGATGAACGGCCAGGACGAATCCGGCCTCGACCAGCTGGCACGCGTCGGCTTCCACACGCTTGGACTGCAGACCTACCTGACTGCTGGTCCCAAAGAAGCCCGCGCCTGGACCATCCACCGTGGCGACACCGCGCCCCAGGCCGCAGGAGTCATCCACACGGATTTCCAGCGCGGATTCATCAAGGCCGAAGTTGTCTCCTTCGATGACCTCATCGCCGCCGGGTCCATGGCCGAGGCAAAGTCCCGCGGCAAGGTCCGAATTGAAGGCAAGGAATACGTCATGGCCGACGGCGACGTGGTGGAGTTCCGCTTCAACGTCTAGCCCCTGCGGGAGGGCAATTCCCTAGAACAGCGGCCAGGGCACCGCTGGCATCTCACCGCTCGGAGCCGGAAACCGCCCTGCCAAGCGCAACCGGGCGCAGCGCGCGGCGAGCGATGCGATTTCTTCGGCACTGAGCAAGTCCGCCAGGTTTCGGCCCAGTTCACCGTGCAGTCCTTCGCTGACACGATCGATGCCCTCGCGTTCCTCGGCGGTCAGAGGGTCTCCCAACCATCCCCACAGCACCGTGCGCAGCTTGTGGTCACGGTGAAAGGTGAGGCCATGGTCCACGCCATGGCGCTGTCCGTCCGGCATGGCGAGAATGTGGTCACCCTTGCGGTCGGCGTTGTTGACGACGGTGTCGAACACCGCCATGCGCCTGAGTGCTGGCGAGTCTTCGTGGACGAGGGTGACCATGCGTCCGTTGCCATCCCGTCCCTCGAGAACGTGTTTCCAGCCCGTCTCCGGCACGTGGTCTGTCGCCACGAGGTCCACGGCGTTTTGGGCGGGGTCTTGGTCCTGCCAGAGCTGCACCATACCTTCGCCCATCGGACCATCGCGCAGCCAAGTGTGCGGCACGATGTCCCAGCCGAAAGCCTGCGAGACCAGGTACGCGGCCACCTCCCGGTGGGCCAGGGTGCCGTGGGGAAAGTCCCACAGCGGAGTTTCGCCGGCTATGGGCTTATAGACGACCACCACGTCGCCGATGCTGCCCAGAAATGTAGCGTTTGAAGCCGTCGTGATGCGGCCGGTGAGCTTCAACTCGGCGGTCCTGAGCTCCGGCGTCGGCATCAGACCTCGGGAAGGGTGCAGATGTGCCCGTCGGCGTCGATGGGGTACCCGCAGAGCGGGCACGTCGGACGCCCGGCGCCCACGATCTCACGGGTGCGCTTGGCGAAGGCGCGGGCCGTGCCGACCGGCATGCGGACCAGCAGCATTTCGGTCTCGTTAGCGCTGTCCTCATCGTTGTCGTTGTCGTCGGCGTCGGCGTCGGCATCGGTGATGGGGAAGGCCTCTAGTACGATCTGGGCCGTGGTTGGGTCCCACCCTAAGCTCATGGCGCCGGTGCGGAACTGCTCCTCAACGGACTCGAGCTGGTCATTGTCGACAAGTTCAACGGGAGTACCCGTGGGGACGCTGAAGGGGTTGCCCTCCACGGTGATGAGCTGGTCGAGAATTTCGTCGATCTTCTCCGCGAGCAGAGCCGACTGCTCTTTCTCCAGGGCCACAGTCACGATCTGCGTCCCGGCGCGCACCTGCAGGTAGAACGTGCGCGCCCCCGGAAGGCCAATGGTGCCGACGACGACCCGATCAGCCAGGCAAACTCGTGAACACGTGTAGGCATGTCAGTATTCTAGGCACATGAGGTTCATGGCGCCTTCCGCCCTGGACCGCCGCCCACCGGCGCATCGCCGGACTGGATGCCGTTCGACAGCCAGGACAGATCACCCGCATCGGTGTTGGTCGCGTAGACGCTCGGCTGGTTACCGCCGTAGCGCACGATCGATACGGAAGCGGGGTTCACGGTAATACGCTGGAACAGGTCAAGGTGCATGCCGAGCGCGTCGGCGAGGATTGACTTGATGATGTCACCGTGACTTACCGCAACCCACACAGCTCCTGGCCCGTACTCGGCTTCGAAGGCTGCATCGTGGCGCCGAATCGCGGCCACCGACCGGGCCTGCATCGCGGCCATGGATTCACCTCCGGGAAAGACGACGGCGGACGGTTGGGACTGCACAACCGGCCACAGATCCTCGGTCGCGAGATCACTGAGCATGCGGCCCTGCCACTGACCGTAATCGCACTCGGTGAGATCGGGATCGACCGGCGCGTACGGCGTGCCAGCCTGGCGATCGAGGATGAGCTGGGCGGTCTGCTGACAACGCTCAAGCGGGCTCGACACCACCGCGACCAAGGGCACCGCGGCGAGCCGGTCTCCAGCCAGAGCCGCCTGGTCGCGCCCGACCTGGTCCAGGCTGATGCCGACCGCCCGCCCGGCCAGCAGCCCCGTGGCATTGGCTGTAGTGCGGCCGTGCCGCACGAGAATAACTGTCGCCATCCACCCAGCCTAACCACCCGCACGCTGCGGTGGCTCGGATATTTACGCCGTCCTATCCGGCACGGGGTAGACCAGGGCGACTTCGCCGGCCGGATGCCTGCTGCCCACGGCGATCACGGCGTTTACATCCTGGTCAGGTGCCCGGTCTTTCGCCGATGGCCGATCCCCGACGTTGCCGAAGTTCGTGCGGCCGGGCAGATCGCGGCCATCACGCCTCTCAGGGGTGCGTGAACAAATCGGTGCGGCTGGTCATCGACATGCCGGTACAGTTCATCTCGCGAGTTATCCACATAACGCAACTCAGCCCTCCTGCGCAGCTTGCGCTTTGGCAATACTTGGTGAATGGGAATCAGATATTACGCATATGCATTCGACGGCGAACTCACTGAACAGGTGCTTTCCGACCCGATGACCTTCGTGTCCGTCGATCCACTTGCTGATGCTTGGGGCCTTGACCCTGGTGTCGGGACCAGCGGTACCACCTTCGAACAATTGATATCTGAGCGCGACATGCTCTATCTGGACAAGGCATGGCGGCATCTGCAGGTTCTCACGGCCCCATTGGGGGCGGCCATGGCGGCGCGACCCGCTTTTCGTATGTTTGAAGGCAACGTGACCATGCATGGCGAAGGTTGGGATCCGTGGGTAAGGGCCCTGACTCCGTCCGAGGTTTTGTCGATTGCTCAGGACTTGGACGATATCTCTGATGCGGAGGTGAGGCAGCGGTTGCCGGATTCGCCATATGTCGATCGGGACCTTGACGTCGAGTATGCCATTGGCTATCTTCGACGGGCCCGGGTCTTCGCCACCAATCTCGCCGACGAGGGGCGCGGCATGGTCTACCTGATCGGGTAACGATCATCCTGGCTTAACCCCAACCGGCGACATCCTGGCTCAGGATATTAGGCCAGGTTTCGACGTCCTCCGGGGTGCGGGCTACTGTCAGCGTTGCTTGGGGGAGCAGCGCGGCAAGGGTTTCCGCGGTTGACAGCGGGTGGCCCGGATCATCTACCCAGGCCAGGATCGTCGCCGGTACGTCGATTCGCGCGAGGGCCTCAAGATCAGGCAGATCGCTGAGTGCCGCGCCTCGAAACAACGACGGCAAGAGGCGTCGGCGACGTCGGGCACGGTTTCTGGCGCCCCAATTGTGGCCGGCGGCGGTGTTGCCCCGCGCGTGGTGGCCAGGAATTCCTCGACGCCAACAGCCTCGATAAGCGCCGCGGCAGCCCGGTAGTTTGCAGCCTGTGCGGCTCGGGTTTCCCACGCGGTGGGTGGCACCATCAGCGTGAGCCCGCTAAAGCGGCCAGGCTCGCGGGAAGCGGCGTGCAAGAGCGTGCCGGTACCCATCGAGGGACCGACTCCGTGGACACGTTCGCCGGGGAACCAGCGATCGAGCAGCCGCAGGAGGTCATCGGCGAGGTTTTGCCATTGATAGTCCTCGGGGACCTTGCGCCCTGTCGACCGGCCATGGCCGCGTGCGTCGTACCGCAGCAGTCGAGTTCCACTCAGCCCTCGGCCGAGGTCGAGGTTGAGCACCCGATCACGCGCGCGGCTTGATGTCAGGCCATGCAGTTGGACAACCGGGTGTCCACCTTCGTCGCTCAAAGCAACCGCAAGCTCGGCTCCGGGAACCTCGAAAGTGGGCATCAGGCTCCTCGTTCCGTGACTGGCAGCGCCACCTTGAGCGGCCGCGTTGAACGTTCAGGCTATCTGGGGCGATAGGATACTGCCATGCGCCTGACCAACGTCACGCACCTGCGGCTACCGTTCGGACGACTTTGGGGCTATGACGTCAGCGTGTCTGCGCTCCGCCGGCGTCTTCCGGTGTCCTTTGATCAGCGGCTCCATGTAGGAGCCGGCGACCGGCCCGGCTCCTGGATGGCAATGTCTTTTCGGCTGCCTGCACCAACTCGTCGTGAGTCGATTGCCGATGCCTGGCTGGCCGTCGTCGGCCGCCACGGCACGCTGCGAACGGCTTTCGTTCCCGGTGAGGACGGTGAGCCGGAGCTTTACGAAATTGATGTTGGTCCGGGAACCTGGGTGGAGCATCAGGTGTCTCCAGGCCAAGCCGTCAATGACGCAGTGCGGGACATTCTCGACGCCGCGTGCTCGCCATACCAACAACCCTCACACCGCCTGTGCGTATTGGAGACTGCTGCCGGACTCACGGTTGTGATTGCAGCCGACCACTCCCACGTCGACATGTGGTCGATGCTGGTGATCGCGCGCGACCTGCTGTCGGCCCTCGACGCCGGGAGCGCCGGCCGCGAATTGTTGCCCGAGCCAGCCCCGGCATTTGTTGAGCACACGCAAGCACTTCTAGACCGGAAAGCGGCGCCGGACCACGTGCGTCAACGGTGGGAACAAATCATCGGGGACAGCGGCGGAGTCATGCCGCAATTCCCGTTGCCCCTGGGTGCGCCCAATCCTCAGCGCGAGCGTGTGGAAGTCCGGGATGTGTTCGATCTCGACGACGGTGCGGCGTTCGCGGCGCAAGCCCGCAACGACGGCGTCTCGACGCTCGCACTCGCTGTTGTTGCGATGACCGCGGTGACCCGCGAGTTGGCGGGAACCCCGCTGCGGGCTGTGTTTCCCGTGCACAGCCGCTTCGACGACAAATGGCATGACTCAGTCGGCTGGTTCATTACCAATTCGGTGCTTGAATCTGCGGTCCCCGAGCCGC
>NZ_DF952468.1:474067-480099 GCF_001263615.2 Arthrobacter sp. Hiyo1
CTTGGCTCGTGGCCGCTCGCGGACGTTCTGGCTCCATGGGGCGGCATGCCCGTCGCTCCTGGGATGTTCGCGATCTCCTGGCTGGACCTACGCAGGCTGCCGGTACGAATCGACTCGGTCGGACTCGACGCCCAGTACGTGAGCGCGACAATCGACACGGACGGCGTCATGCTTTGGTTCATCCTGGACGAGTCCGGCCTGCATTTGAGGTGCCGTTATCCCGACACCGTTGAGGCTCGAGCGAACGTCGGCGGATGGCTCGATCTGCTGGTCGCTCGTTTGCAGGCAGATGCGCGATCCTCGGTTCGAGGACTGCTGCGGGTGGCGGGCCGGACCTTCAGGCTGGAACGGGCGAGCCGCGATGATGTCGAGGCCATCGCCGCGCTGCTGTCCGATGATCAGTTCGGCCCCGATCGTGAGTGCGTCGAGCTCGAACGATACGAGGCGGCCTACAACCTGGTTGTTCGGGACCGCTCCAACTATCTGGGGGTTGTCCGAAATGATGCCGATCGCATCGTTGCCACGATGCAATTGACTGTTATCCCAGGACTTTCCCGGGTGGTTCTTCCCGCTTGCAGATCGAGGGACTGCGGGTTGCTGCCGCGGAACGTTCACAAGGCCTGGGCACCGCGATGCTTGAGTGGGCACACAATTTTGGGCGTGCGCGCGGGGCGCAACTGGCACAAGTGACCACAGACGAAGCACGGGAGCAGGCTCGAGCCTTCTACACCCGACTCGGATACCGGACGGCCCACGTAGGACTGAAGCGCCGGATATAGAAGTCCGATACCTCGCCCTCGCTGCGTTCTTTATCACGGGGACCGCCCACATAAGTGAATTTCTCGCCCATGCACCTCAACGTAAACCCCAACACGAGGTCTGGATACCGCTGCACGCTGCCATCGGATCGTGAGATCTGTTCCAGGCACTCCCCGCCAGGAGGGTTCAGTGATGGGGAATTAACTGACATAAGCCCCCGGTTCGCCGTGAATCGGGGCTTATGTCATGTTGGCGCGGATCACGGAACCCCTAGGACGTCCTTCAATGATTGCATCTCGATAACAAACTTTACCGGCGGGAAACTTTAGACCCAAAGATCCGTTCCGGGCGCTAGGCTACTGCTCATGTGAGACGAGCCACAAGCCTGCTGAGGGGGTTGTGGCAGTCTGCCGGAGTCAACAGCGCCGGCTTTTTCCACTCAAAAAAATAGGAGGCGGAATGCGTTTCGGACGTACTTCCAAAGCAGTGGGTATTGCGGCAATCGCCGCGATCGCACTGAGCGCCTGTGCCGGCAATTCCGGTGGCAATACCCCATCCACTGGAGCAGCCAAGACGGGTGGCACGGCCACTGTGGTCGAGGTCAACGCTTTCAACACGTTCAACCCCAACACAGCCGATGGCAATACTGACATCAACTCCAAGGTCAGCTACGCAACGCACTCGGGCTTCTACTACATCGACAACAAGCTGAACGTCGTACACAACGACAAGTTCGGCAAGATGGAGAAGGTCTCGGACAACCCGCTGACCGTCAAGTACACCATCAACGATGGTGTGAAGTGGTCTGATGGCACCCCGGTCTCCGCGGCTGACCTCCTCCTGCAGTGGGCGGCGTTCTCCGGCTACTACGACGACGCCGATGCCAAGGCAAAGACGGGCACGTCCTATTTCTCGTACGCTGGTGACAACACGGGCCTGAGTCTGACGGACTTCCCGGAGATCAGCAACAACAACAAGACCCTCACCCTCAAGTACTCCAAGCCGTTCGCTGACTGGGAGATCGTGCTTGGTGGTCCCGGCATTGACGTTCCTGCCCATGTCCTTGCGCAGAAGGCCGGCCTGAAGGACACCCAGGCCTTGATTGACTTCTTCAAGAGCAAGCCGCGGGGAGACTCCAAGGCACCGCTGCCCGCCGACCCGAAGCTGAAGGCAATGTCGGACATGTGGAACACCGGCTTCGACACGAAGACGCTTCCCGCTGACCCGACCCTGTTCCTCTCAAACGGTCCTTACATCGTCAAGAGCATGAACCAGGACCAGTCCCTCACCATGGTTCGCAACAAGGACTACAACTGGGGACCGACTCCAAACCTTGACGAAATTACCGTCCGGTACATCGGTTCGGCGCCGGCACAGGTCCAGGCCCTCAAGAACGGCGAGGCGGACATCATTGCCCCGCAGGCTTCCGCGGACACCCTCGACCAGTTGAAGGCACTCTCCAGCCAGGGCGTCACTGTCGACCAGGGCAACCAGCTGGCCTTCGACCACTTGGACCTGAACTTCTCGGGTCCGCTGGCCGACCAAAACGTGCGTACCGCTTTCATGAAGACAGTGCCCCGCAAGGACATCGTCAGCAAGATCATTGGCAAGCTTGACCCGAACGCGAAGCCGCTGGACTCGCAGATCTTCGTTCCCCAGCAGGCTGCCTACGCCGACTCTGCCAAGAACAACGGCTCGTCGGCCTACCAGGACGTGGACATTGATGGTGCCAAGAAGCTCCTGAACGGCGCTACTCCGGAAATCCGCATCATGTACAACAAGGACAACCCCAACCGCGTTGACGCTTTCTCGCTGATCCGCGAATCCGCCACCAAGGCTGGCTTCAAGATCGTCGACGGCGGCCTGGGCAAGTCCGACTGGGGCAAGGCCTTGGGCAAGGGCGGCTACGATGCCACCATCTTCGGCTGGATCAACCCGGGCGTCGGTGTCTCCGGCGTTCCGCAGATCTTCAAGACCGCTGGTGGCAACAACTTCAACCAGTTCAGCAACACTGACGCTGACAAGTTGATGGAAGAGCTCGTGGTCACCACCGACCGCAGCAAGCAGGATGATCTGCAGAAGCAGATCGACAAGAAGATCTGGGACTCCGCATACGGCGTGCCGCTCTTCCAGTCCGTGAACGTGGACGCCTACAGCGACCGCATCACCGGTGTGAAGCTCATGCCGAACCAGACTGGCGTTTGGTGGAACTTCTGGGAGTGGGCTCAGAAGTAAGGCCCAACTAGCGCGCAATATCGCCAGCCGAGGCGCCGGGACCGACGTATCATGGTCCCGGCGCCTTCGGGTTGGCGAACCGGCACATTGTCTGCTTCCCCAACGACCTCAAGCAGGGAAGGGGCACGATTCTGCGATAGGCGCCGGAGACCCCGGGCCTGGATTTCGAGGTTCTTCACCATGGTGACCTATATCGTCCGGCGGCTCGTAACCGCCGCATTCATTCTCCTTGGAGCTTCTTTCCTGGTGTATCTCCTGACGGCGTTGTCCGGGGACCCTTTGGAAGAGCTCCGCACCAGCAGCGCGCCGAACCGGCAAGCACTGATGGATGCGCGAATCAATCTGCTCGACCTCGACACACCGGCGCCGCTGCGCTATTTCAAGTGGTTGGGAGGCGCTGCCCAGTGTCTGGTTCCCTTCGGCAATGCCTGCAATCTTGGTAAGAACATTGCCGGGCAGCCAATCACGGAGGCGCTCGGTTTCGCGCTGGTCCAAACCCTGACGCTGGTTACCGGTGCGACAATCCTTGCGATTCTCATCGGCATTTCGCTCGGCATCGTTACGGCACTGCGCCAGTACAGCGCGTTGGACTACGGCGTAACCTTCATGGCTTTCCTGTTCTTCTCCCTGCCGATCTTCTGGGTAGCCGTTCTCCTCAAGGAATTCGGTGCCATCGGCTTTAATGACTTCCTCCGAAATCCCGAAATACCGCCGGTCGTGGCCCTTGGAATCGGGGCCGTCCTTGGCATCGTCGGGGCCGTCGTCGTCGGCGGTGCGGTGAGGCGCCGACTGATCGTCGGAGGCTCGGTTTTTGCGGCTGTTTCGCTTATTCTCTTCTACTTCTCGCTGACTCAATGGTTCCGCAATCCCGGCCTGGGGCCGGTCATCATCGCCATCATGGGGGTTGGAATCGCCTTCGGAATCACGATTTTGGTTTCCGGACTCAAGAACCGCAAGGCCCTGCAATCAAGCCTGATCGTGGTGGGCATTGGCGTGGTTGCCTACTTTGCTGTGCAGCCGCTGCTCAATGACGCGACCGGGCTGATGATCTTCCTCCTGGCCATCGCCACTATCTTGGTTGGCGTGGCAGTGGGGTACTTCATGGGCGGCTACGACCGCGGCCAGTCCATGCGCGCCGCCGGGCTGACCGCCTTCCTGGTCGGGTTCCTTGTGGTTGTGGACAAATTCATGCAGGCTTGGCCGTCCTATTTCAACAACAGCCGGGTGCGCGGGCGCCCCATCGCCACGATCGGGGCAGGAACCCCGAACATCCAAGGCGATTTCTGGATCATGTCGACAGACACCTTGACCCACCTCGTCTTGCCGACGATTGCCTCATCCTTGTGTCGTTGGCCAGCTACACCCGGTTCACACGCTCGTCGATGCTCGAAATCATGAACATGGACTACATCCGGACTGCGCGGGCAAAGGGTCTGAGCGAACGTTCCGTGATCATGGGCCACGCCTTCCGGAACGCCCTGATCCCTATTGCAACGATCGTTGCTTTCGACATCGGTGCGTTGATCGGTGGCGCCGTCATCACGGAAACGGTCTTCTCCGTTCGGGGCATGGGTTTCCTGTTCATCGACGGACTGCTGCACACTGACCCGAACCCCGTGATGGGCGTGTTCCTTTGTGTTGCAATCACCGCCATGGTCTTCAACCTGATAGCGGACCTCGCGTACTCCGCGCTCGACCCACGCGTAAGGATCAAAGCATGAGCCAGCCAACCCAAGAGGAAGAACTCCTCGCGCAACAGGCGCTTGCCGAAGCTGCAGCCACCCATGCAAGCAGCGAAGTCACCAGCGGCCTGAGCCAGGGCCAGATTGTCCGCAAGAGGTTTTTCGGCCACACCGGCGCCTGATCGGGCTCGCGGTTTTCGCAGTGATCTTCCTGCTTGCTTTCACCTCGGTGGGCGCATTCGGGATTCCCGGATGGTGGAAGTACAACCATGTGGACGTTTCGCCCTTGGTCAATGACGGTGCCCCCACGTCGTCGTTTTGGCCGCTCGCCTGGGGAGAGCACCCCTTCGGCCAGGACCGTATTGGACGCGATCTGTTTGCCATGACCATGCGCGGTGCCCAACAATCCATCACGGTCATGGTCCTTATCGGCGCCATCGCGGGCGCTGTCGGCGCAATCGTCGGGGGACTCGCCGGCTATTTCCGCGGCTGGGTCGAAGCCATCCTCATGCGCCTGACCGATGTCATCATCATCATTCCGTTGCTGCTCCTTGCGGCTGTTGTTGGCCAGATAGCCAACCGCAGGGATGAGGGAAGCTGGCTGACCGGATTTGCCGCCAACAACGGCGTCGTCATCCTTGGCATTTTCCTCGGCTTTGTGAGCTGGGTGGGCCTCGCCCGCCTGGTCCGCGGTGAGTTCCTGACCCTGCGCGAGCGGGAGTTCGTTGACGCAGCCAGGATCTCCGGAGCGTCCAACGCAAGGATCATCTTCAAGCACATCCTCCCCAACGCCGTCGGTGTGCTGATCGTCAACGTGACGCTGACCATGTCCGCGGCGATCCTGCTCGAGACGGCACTCAGCTACCTGGGCCTCGGCGTGAAGGCTCCCGACACCTCGCTCGGCCTGCTGGTTGCCCAGAACCAAGAAGCCTTCGCAACGAGGCCGTGGCTGTTCTGGTTCCCCGGCCTGTTCATCATCCTCATCTGCCTCAGCATCAACTTCATCGGAGACGGCCTGCGGGACGCCTTCGATCCGCGGCAGAAGAAGTTCAAAGCCAAGACCGCCATCGAAACCACGCGCCACTCGAGCACGACGGCGCCCGTTGCCGACGCCTCGAAAGGCAGCTGAGTGCTACCCGTCCAGGGAAACCTCCTACAGGAAGACCGCCCAGTAACTGGCCGCGGCCAGGGCTACCGTGGCTGCTATCCGGAACCATCCGATGGCAACGGTCACCGAAGCGTCTTCAGCCCGGCCGGGCTCCACGCGTCCGGCCTCGACCAGGTCCTGCCAGCGGGTGCGCACCAGGATCGCTGCGGCGCCGGAATCGGTGTTCTTGAGATCTCCGGGGGCGAACC
>NZ_DF952468.1:480124-486999 GCF_001263615.2 Arthrobacter sp. Hiyo1
CTTTGAGATGCTCAGGGCGGGCATTGCGCCCGCCCCAGATTCCCGGCGCGGGAGCAGCCCACGCCGGATACTTCTTGCGGGGCGTCACCAGCGTGAGGGCATAGCGGGTATCAACCTGCACCAGGCATCCCACGGAACATCGATGGTCCGGAAGGGATTCTCCAGCGCGACGCCGGAATCCCGGACCACCACAACCGGGCGCCAGAAGAGCAACCAGCCAAGAAACGCTACGAAGAGCAGGGGAGTGGTTCCGGGAAGGGAGCGCGGTCCGGCTGCCACGAGCGCAACGACCACTCCGAAAACGGCAACTGCCCAGCAGATCCAAGCAAAAATCTTGCTGGTGCGGGCCTTGAAGATTTCGACATTTCCGGCATACGGCGCTCTGCTCATGCCCCTAATAATTCAGGATTCCGGGCTACTTCACTAATCACCCCTTGGAGGGTGGCCCGGTCGGAAGGGAAGACCCAACATGACTGACAACGCCAGCCCCGAACCGGAGGCCACCCACCTCGAGACCGAGTCGGATAAGAGCGCGCGCGGGGCCATGGTCCTGGAAGTACGCGATCTCAGCGTCGACTTTGGCGTGGATAAGAAATGGGTCCCTGCCGCCATCGGACTGAACTACGAGGTCAGGGCCGGCGAGGTCCTCGCGATCGTCGGTGAGTCCGGGTCCGGCAAGAGTGCAAGTTCCATGGCACTGCTTGGCTTGCTGCCCAGCAACAGCCGTGTCCGGGGGAGCGTCAAGCTCTCGGGCAAGGAGCTGCTGGGTGAGAAATCAGGCAACATCCGTGAAGTCCGCGGCAAGGATGTCGCGGTCATCTTCCAGGAGCCCATGACCGCGCTCAACCCTGTGTACACCGTGGGTACGCAAATAGTGGAGACGATCCGGCTGCACAACTCGATCTCGCCCGATGAAGCCAAGCAGCGGGCCTTGCGCATGCTCGAGCTGGTGGAGCTGCCGGACCCGGAGAAGGCCTTCAAGTCGTATCCGCACCAGCTCTCCGGCGGCCAGCGGCAGCGAGCCATGATCGCGCAATCATTGTCCTGTGATCCCAAGCTCCTGATCGCAGACGAACCCACCACTGCCTTGGATGTGACTGTCCAGGCTGAAATCCTGGACCTGATGCGCAACCTGCGCAACAAGCTGGACAGCGCCATCGTCCTGATCACGCACGACATGGGCGTTGTGGCCGACCTCGCCGATCGAATTGCCGTGATGCGCCAGGGCGTCATCGTGGAGAGCGGCACTGCGCAACAGATCTTCAGCAACCCGCAGCACGGATACACACAAGCTCTTCTAGCCGCTGTTCCCCACCTGGGACAGGGTGCTGACAGCGCCGACGTTGACGTCACCGCGGCGTTGGCTGCCGCAACCCACTCCGAGCTGGAATCGGTCGATCACGATGAGCTGGTCCGCCGGGAACTTGAGAACCAGGCCGCTTTGAAGGCGGCGGCCGAAGAAGCAGCCAAGCCCAAGGGTGAGCCCGTACTTGAGCTGGTCGACGTCGCCATCGAGTACCCCAAGCAGGGCCGGGTCCCCGCGTTCCGAGCTGTCGAGGGAGCCAACCTCGTGATCTACCCCGGCCAGGTTGTAGGCCTTGTGGGGGAGTCCGGATCGGGCAAGACGACCATTGGACGCGCCGCCGTCGGGCTCTTGCCCGTAGCCGAGGGCAGCATGCGCGTGGTGGGGCAGGACATTTCCGCCGCAAAGCGGAATGGAAAGCAACTGCACGAAGTGCGCCGCGACATCGGCATGGTGTTCCAGGATCCGTCGTCGTCGTTGAATCCGCGGCTGCCCATCGGCGAAAGCATCGGCGAACCGATGTACCTCGCCGGGGTCGCGAAGGGCGTCGATCTGCAGAAACGGATTGAGACCCTCCTGGACCAGGTGGAATTGCCGCGCGGGTACCGCAACCGCTATCCACATGAATTGTCAGGCGGCCAGAAGCAGCGCGTCGGCATTGCCCGGGCGCTCTCCCTGCAGCCCAAGCTGATGGTCGCGGATGAGCCGACATCGGCGCTGGACGTCTCGGTGCAGGCGAAGGTCCTGGAACTTTTCCAGAACCTGCAGAGGGAGCTGGGATTCGCGTGCCTGTTCGTGACGCACGACCTTGCCGTGGTTGACGTGCTCGCGGACCGGATCTGCGTGATGCAGCGGGGCAGGATCGTGGAGCAGGGCACCCGCGACCAGATCCTTCGCAATCCGCAGGAGCCGTACACGCAGAGGCTGCTGGCCGCGGTGCCGCTGCCCGGACCCCGAGAAGCAGCGTGAGCGTCGCGAACTGCGCGCCCAACTCATGGCGGCCGGCATCGAGTAGCAACCCGAAGGCACTCGCGGCGGCACGAACTGATGGTCGCAACCGAAAGAGTCTCCGTCGCCATGGGCGGCGGGGGCTCTTTTTTGGTGCTTGTTGACGCGCTGGCCAGGCCGGTTGCACACCGTACGGGATGCCCGAAAAACCCTGGTTTTCCGGGGGAAACCAAGGGTCAGGCATGTCGAGTGTAGCAAGGAAAATCCCATTTCGTGAAATGACTGCTTCATTTACTTGAAATGACTGCTTCATTACTAAAACTGTCAAGTGCACACTTCGTTGTTCATGCCAATGGGATTCCATATTTCGGACAAGCTGTGGTTAGGATTACACATCCATGTAGGCCGCGTCACAGGATAATTCTGTGCCTGGCCCCGGGGGCAGCTATGAGTTGCCCCGACCCATCCCCCTGAATCCATAGGAGGCGGAATGCGTTTTTCGCGCACTTCCAAAGCTCTTGGCTTGCTCGCAGTCGCCGCGCTTGCCCTCACCGGATGCGGCAGCGCTGGCTCCGGAAGCAGTGGCCCGACCGCTGCCGGCGATCCGAACAAAATCATCACCGCATACAGCAATGAACCCCAGCACCCCCTCATCCCTTCCAACACCAACGAGGTGTACGGCGGCCGCGTTGTCGACCTCCTGTTCGAAGGCCTGACCAGCTACGACGCCAATGGCAAGTCCGTGAACGCACTCGCGGAATCCATTGACACGAGCGACGGCCAGAACTACGCCATCAAGGTCAAGAAGGGCGCCAAGTTCACCAACGGCGAGGCAGTCACCGCCAAGAGCTTCGTTGATGCTTGGAACTTCGCCGCACTGAGCACCAACGCCCAGTCCAGCAGCAGCTTCTTCGAATCCATCGAAGGCTACGACGCAGTCAGCGCCGTCACGAAGACCAAGGGCGCGGACGGAAAGTCAACGTCGACTCCCGCACCGACCGCCCAGACGATGTCCGGCCTGGTGCTGAAGGACGACTCGACCATCACGGTCAAGCTGGCCCAGCCGGAGGCCGACTGGCCGCAGCGCCTCGGCTACTCCGCCTTCATGCCGCTTCCGGCTGACGCCCTCAAGGACCCGAAGGCCTTCGGCGAAAACCCGATCGGCAACGGCCCGTACAAGATGGCCGCCAAGGGTGCCTGGCAGCACGACAGCCAGATCGCCCTCGTCAAGAACCCGGACTACAAGGGCACGCGCATGGCCAAGAACGGCGGCGTGACCTTCAAGTTCTACACCGACCCGGCTCCGGCTTACACCGACGTCCAGGCCAACAACCTTGACGTAACCGACGTCCTGCCCACGAACGCCCTGAAGACCTACACAACGGACTTCCCGGACCACAGCCTCAACAAGGCTTACGCGGGCAACGCAACCCTGAACATCCCGAACTACCTGCCTGAGTTCCAGGGACCCGCCGGCCAGCTGCGCCGCCAGGCCATCTCCATGGCGATCAACCGCGATGAGATCACCAAGGTCGTCTTCAACGGCACCCGCATCCCTGCGAAGGACTTCACGTCGCCGTCCATCGATGGCTACAACGCCAACGTGACAGGCTCCGACGTTCTGAAGTTCGACGCCGCGAAGGCCAAGGACCTCTGGGCAAAGGCAAACGCCATGAGCCCGTGGCCCGCCGACAAGGTTCTGCAGCTCGCGTACAACACCGATGGTGGCAACAAGGAATGGATTGACGCCGTTGCCAACAACCTGAAGAACAACCTCGGCATCAAGGCAGAAGGCCAGCCGTTCGCCAAGTTCGCCGAGATCCTGAACCTCCGCACGGCCAAGACCCTCCCGGGCTTCACCCGCGCCGGATGGCAGGCAGACTACCCTTCGCTGTTCAACTTCCTCGGCCCGCTGCTGAAGACCGGAGCCAGCGCCAACTACGAGGGTTACAGCAACCCTGAGTTTGACAAGCTGCTCACCGAGGGCCTGGCTTCCAAGTCCACGGACGACGCCAACAAGAAGTTCACCCAGGCTCAGGAAATCCTCTTCAAGGACCTCCCGAACCTGCCCCTGTGGTACCAGGCACGCCAGGCTGTATGGAGCCAGAACGTCAGCAACGTTGACTCCGGCTGGAACGGCGTCCTGCTGTACTACAACATCACCGCAAAGTAGTCCTACTGGACTTGTTCCAAGCTCGTTAGCGTATGGGGGTCCGGCCACAAACCGGGCCCCCATGCCTTGATTCGGCACGAAAGCTGTCCCAAATGAATCCCCACATTTTCAAGAGCGCCCAGGAACCGTTGCTGTGACCCAGTACATCCTCCGGCGTTTGCTGCAGGTCATTCCCGTGTTCCTGGGAACCACCCTGCTCGTGTACTTCATGGTCTTTGCCCTCCCGGGCGACCCCATCCGCGCCCTGTTCGGCGACCGACCGCCCAGCGAGTCCGTCATTGCCGCGCTGCGCCAGCAATACAACCTCGACCAGCCGTTCTGGGTCCAGTACGGACTGTTCCTCAAGAACCTCTTCACGTTCAACCTCGGGGTGGACTTCACCGGCCAGCCAATCGCCGCCACCCTCGGCCGCGTTTTCCCGGTCACCGCCATGCTCGCCGTCGAGGCCCTTGCCATCCAGGCTGTCTTCGGTGTGGCCTTCGGCTTGATTGCAGGCTTGCGCAAGGGAAAGATCTTCGACTCCACCGTGCTTGTCGCGTCCCTCGTGGTCATTGCCGTCCCGACGTTCGTCCTGGGCTTCGTGCTTCAGCTCGTCGTTGGCGTACAGCTTGGCTGGGCCAAGCCGACCGTTGGATCCAACGCGGATTGGGGCACCCTGATCCTTCCGGCCACCGTCCTTGGCCTCGTGTCCTTTGCCTACGTGCTGCGCCTGACCCGCGCCTCGGTCATTGAAAACATGAACGCCGACTACGTCCGCACGGCAACCGCAAAAGGCCTGTCCCGCCCCCGCGTGGTCCTGGCCCACATCCTGCGAAACTCCATGATTCCCGTGGTCACCTACCTGGGCGCGAACCTGGGTGGCTTGATGGGCGGCGCGATCGTCACCGAAGGCATTTTCAACGTGCCCGGCGTCGGCCAGAAGCTCTACCAGGCCGTGATCCGCAGCGAAGGCCCCACCGTCGTCGCCATTGTGAGCGTCCTGGTACTGGTCTTCGTTGCCGCCAACCTGTTGGTGGACCTCCTTTACGCCTGGCTTGACCCCAGGATTCGCTATGAAAAGTAGATCCGTTATGAAAAGTAACCGTCAGATCGAGCACTATGTTGCCCCTATCGACGAGACACCGCTGCTGGCGACCGATACCCTCAAGGTCGACGCAGCGCCCCTGAGCCTCTGGGCGGATGCCTGGCGGAAGCTCCGCCGTCGGCCGCTCTTCATCATCTCGGCGCTCATGATCCTGCTGCTCCTCGTAGTCGCGTTCTTCCCGGGCCTCTTCACGCAGACTGCCCCGAACGACAACTGCCAGCTGGGCGACTCCCTCGCGGGCCCCTCGGCCGGCCACCCCCTGGGATTCACCTTCCAGGGCTGCGACATCTACTCCCGCGTCATCCACGGCACCCAGGCATCCTTGACTGTCGGCGTCGTCTCCGTCATTTTCGTCCTGATCATCGGGGTCACCCTCGGTGCACTGGCCGGCTTCTTCGGCGGCTGGGTTGACACCATCATTGCCCGCATCGGCGACATCTTCTTCGCGTTGCCCTTGGTCCTTGGCGCGCTGGTAGTTACCCAGCTCCCCTTCTTCCGCGAGAACAAGAGCGTCTTCACGGTGGTCATGGTCATCGTGATGCTCGGCTGGCCCCAAATGGCCCGCATCACCCGTGGGGCCGTGATCGAAGTCCGCAACGCGGATTTCGTCACGGCCGCACGCTCGCTCGGTGTCTCCAAGATCGGCACGCTGGTCCGGCACGTCGTTCCGAACGCGCTCGCGCCGATCATCGTCCTGGCCACCATGGAGCTTGGCGTCTTCATCGTGACGGAAGCAACGCTGTCCTTCCTGGGCATTGGCCTGCCCGGCAGCATCATGTCCTGGGGTAACGACATTTCCGCGGCGAAGGACACGTTGCGCACCAACCCCGAGGTGCTGATGTTCCCCGCAACCGCACTGTCCATCACGGTCCTGAGCTTCATCATGCTTGGCGACGCGCTGCGTGACGCCCTCGACCCCAAGAGCCGCAAGCGATGAAGGAGGCAATCATGACAACATCCAACGTCACCATCGACGAAGCCGGAACCGAAGAGCGTCCGCTCCTTGAAATCCGGGACCTCGCCATCTCCTTCCAGACGGCGAGCGGCGAATTCCAGGCCGTCAAGAATGCGCACCTGACCATCATGCCCGGCGAGACTGTCGCCATTGTGGTGAGTCCGGTTCGGGGAAGTCGACGACGGCGCTCGCCGCCATTGGCCTCCTGCCGGAGAACGGCAGGGTTTCCAGCGGGCAGATCCTGCTCGACGGCGAGGACATCTCCCACGCCCCGGAACGGCGCATGATCGAGTTGCGCGGCAACACGATCGGCATGGTTCCGCAGGATCCGATGTCCAACCTCAACCCGGTCTGGAAGATCGGATACCAGGTCCGCGAGACGCTGCGCGCCAACGGCAAGCCCAGCGGTCCT
>NZ_DF952468.1:487024-494008 GCF_001263615.2 Arthrobacter sp. Hiyo1
GCACGAATTCTCCGGCGGCATGCGCCAGCGGGCCCTGATCGCCATCGGCCTGTCTTGCCAGCCGCGGCTCCTGATCGCCGATGAGCCGACGTCGGCCCTGGACGTCACGGTGCAGCGGCAGATCCTTGACCACCTCGAAACCATGACGGCGGAGCTCGGCACGGCAGTCCTGCTCATCACCCACGATCTCGGCCTCGCTGCCGAGCGCGCGGACAAAGTAGTGGTCATGTACCGCGACAACGTGGTGGAGGCCGGTCCTTCCCTCGAATTGCTTCGCAACCCGCAACACCCCTACACCCAGCGGTTGGTGGCCTCGGCGCCGTCACTCGCTTCGCGTAGGATCCAGGCCGCCAAGGCCGAAGGAATCCAGACGGAAGAACTCCTGGCGCCCACCGAAGCTGTGGCCGAAAAGGCATTGGCCGACGACGTCCTAAAGGTCGAAAGCTCAGCAAGTCTTCAAGCTGCGCTCCGGCGTCGGCAAGGCAACGGACTTCACTGCGGTGGACAACGTCTCGTTCAACGTCAAACGGGGGACGACGACGGCGATCGTGGGTGAATCGGGTTCCGGCAAGTCCACCGTGGCCCAGATGGTCCTCAACCTGCTCGCGCCGACGTCGGGCCGGATTGTGTTCGACGGTGTGGACACCTCCACCTTGAACAGCCGGGAAATCTTCAAGTTCCGGCGCCGCGTCCAGCCGATTTTCCAGGACCCGTACGGTTCACTCGACCCGATGTACAACATCTTCAGGACCATCGAGGAACCGCTCCGGACCCACAAGATCGGTGACAAGGTCAGCCGCGAGAAGAAGGTCCGGGAACTCCTGGACCAGGTGGCGCTGCCTCAGTCCACCATGCAGCGGTACCCGAACGAGCTCTCCGGCGGCCAAAGGCAGCGCGTCGCGATCGCGCGCGCGCTCGCCCTCGACCCCGAAGTGATCATCTGTGACGAAGCGGTCTCCGCTTTGGACGTCTTGGTGCAGGCCCAGGTCTTGAACCTCCTGGCCGAGCTGCAGTCCAATCTTGGCCTGACGTACCTGTTCATCACGCACGACCTCGCCGTGGTGCGGCAGATCGCCGACCATGTCTGCGTGATGCAGAAGGGCAAGCTCGTGGAAACGGGCAGCACGGACGACGTCTTCGATTCGCCGCAGCAGGACTACACCAAGGCCCTGCTCAACGCGATCCCGGGTGCCAGCCTGATGCTTCCGCCCGTGGTGGCCTGACGGTCCTGGCGCCCGTGCGCTGAGTGCCAGCCGGGGGAGCAGAAGAGCCGGCACCACTTCCGTGGGGGGAAGTGGTACCGGCTCTTTTGCTGTTTCCGGCTCATGCGGAGTTCGCTGCCGATTGTGATGAAGGGCACAATTCGATGACCTGGAGGGTGATTTTTAGGCCAATAAATACCACAGCGTTTAGACTCTATGAAGGTGCCCTGTGTCAAAGGGTCTAATCCGTCGTGCGTTCCGGTTGGAAATGTCGCGATACAACAGCTGACTTCACCACTGAATCGAGCCATTACGCATGTCTGAAACCACCACCAACACCGCCGCGACCACTGCATCGCGCAGTGATCTGCGCAACGTCGCGATTGTGGCCCACGTTGACCACGGCAAGACCACGCTGGTCGACGCCATGCTCAAGCAGACCAACTCCTTCGCCGAGCACAACCACCTGGAAGACCGCGTCATGGACTCCGGTGACCTGGAGCGCGAAAAGGGCATCACCATCCTCGCCAAGAACACCACGGTTGCCTACAACGGCCCGTCGTCCAATGGCGAGACCATCACCATCAACGTGATCGACACCCCCGGCCACGCCGACTTCGGTGGCGAGGTGGAGCGCGGCCTGTCCATGGTTGACGGCGTGGTCCTCCTGGTCGACGCTTCCGAAGGTCCGCTGCCGCAGACCCGCTTCGTCCTCCGCAAGGCCCTTGCCGCGCACTTGCCCGTCATCCTGCTGGTCAACAAGACCGACCGCCCCGACGCCCGCATCGAAGAGGTTGTCCACGAGTCCATGGACCTGCTCCTTGGCCTGGCCTCCGACCTCGCGGACGAAGTTCCGGACCTGGACCTGGACAAGATCCTGGAAGTACCCGTGGTCTACGCCGCAGCCAAGGTCGGCCGCGCTTCCCTCGAGCAGCCGGCTGACGGCTCGGCCCCGGAAAACGAAGATCTCGAACCCCTCTTCAAGGCGATCATCGAGCACATCCCGGCGCCGACCTACAACCCGAACGGTGTCCTTCAGGCGCACGTCACCAACCTGGACGCTTCCCCGTTCCTCGGCCGCCTTGCACTCCTGCGCATCTACAACGGCACCCTCCGCAAGGGCCAGACCGTCGCCTGGGCGCGTGCCAACGGTGAGCTGAAGAACGTCAAGATCACCGAGCTCCTGGCCACCAAGGCCCTTGACCGCGTACCGGCAGAGTCTGCGGCCCGGGCGAGATCGTGGCTGTTGCCGGTATCGAGGAAATCACCATTGGTGAGACCCTCACTGACGCCGAGAACCCGCAGCCGCTGCCGCTTATCACGGTGGATGACCCCGCGATCTCCATGACCATCGGTATCAACACCTCCCCGCTGGCCGGCAAGGTCAAGGGCGCCAAGGTCACGGCGCGCCAGGTGAAGGATCGCCTGGACAAGGAACTGATCGGTAACGTCTCCATCAAGGTCCTGCCCACCGAGCGTCCGGATGCTTGGGAAGTCCAGGGACGTGGCGAGCTTGCGCTGGCCATCCTCGTGGAGCAGATGCGACGCGAAGGCTTCGAGCTCACTGTCGGCAAGCCGCAGGTTGTCACCCGGACCGTCGACGGCAAGATCCACGAGCCGATGGAACACATGACCATCGACGTGCCTGAAGAGTACCTCGGTGCGGTCACGCAGCTGATGGCTGCCCGCAAGGGCCGCATGACCAACATGGCCAACCACGGTACCGGCTGGTGCCGCATGGAATTCATCGTTCCGGCACGTGGCCTCATCGGCTTCCGCACCAAGTTCCTTACGGACACCCGTGGCGCCGGCATCGCTTCCTCGATCTCCGAAGGCTACGAGCCGTGGGCCGGCCCTATCGAATACCGCACCAACGGTTCGATGGTTGCCGACCGCGCCGGTGTGGTCACCCCCTTCGCCATGATCAACCTGCAGGAACGCGGCTCCTTCTTCGTGAAGCCCACGTCCGAGGTCTACGAAGGCATGATCGTCGGCGAGAACTCCCGCGCCGACGACATGGACGTCAACATCACGAAGGAAAAGAAGCTCACCAACATGCGTGCCGCTTCCTCTGACACCTTTGAGAACCTGACGCCGCCGCGCGACCTGACCCTCGAAGAGTCCCTCGAATTCGCCCGCGAAGACGAGTGCGTTGAGGTAACCCCGGACTCCATCCGCATCCGCAAGGTGATCCTGGACGCCAACGAGCGCGCCAAGGCTACCCGCGCACGCGCCAAAGTCTGATCCTGCTGGGCTGATCAAGTACTGACGCGCCCAACGGACTGACGCATTGAATAAGGGAGCCACCGGAACAGCACGCGGCATTGCCGTGGCTGTTCCGGTGGCTCTTTTTGCTGCCTTTGCAGGCACCGCACTGCACCGGCAGGCGCTCCTTATTGCCGGCGTCGAGGTCTCTTGGGGTACCGCAGCGGCACTGCTCCTGCTCGCATCGCTCCAGCTCCTGCTGGGTGCGTGGTCGCGATCCTTGATCCCGACGGCGGTGGTGGGCATTGTTTGTTACGCCGCCGTAGGCGTGCTCTCCACGGGCGGAACGGGCAAGCAGCTGATCGTCGCGGATGTGCCCGGAAATGTGTGGGTTTACGGGAGTGCGGGCATCACTTTCGTGATGCTCTTGTGGTGCCGGCGCTACGGGCGTCCTCCGCGCGCTTAGCTAGTCGGCGCTTGGGTCCCGGTGGTGGGCGATCAAGAGCGAGGTGGCGTCGCCGTCGTCGTCTGCCGGAAGACGCATATATTCCTCGACGACCGCCCGCAGCTTGCCCATCATCTCCTGCTGCCGTGCAGCATTGAACTTCACGCCAAGCCGCCAGACATCGATGTCCCCTGGCATGAGCCCGCGGGTTTCCTGGACGAATGTTTCGATCAGGACAGGGGCAATATCGTCGACGGGAGTGCTCCACGAGGTGCGGGTGGCGATGTACGGCACCTCCTTGGCGCCCCTCTTTCCCTTCCGGCCTTCCTGAGGTTCAAGAAAACCGGTGCGCACCAAGGTCCGGACATGATGCAGGCTTGACGCCGGATTGATGTCCAACAGCCCCGCAATCTCTTTGTTGGTGCGAGCGTGGTGCAGGCAGAGCCGGAGAATCCTCAGGCGCAAGGGGGAGCTCAAGGCGCGGCCCTTGGCCACCAGGTCGCTGTCCTCCCGCTCGTGTTCCGTCATGGTGGCCAGTGTAGCCAGCCTTGAGTGATTGACATATACCAATCACTACAGGAAACTGGGCGGGTGAACGCCGGGACCACGGACAATGCTCAGCAAACTGACACAGCTCAGCACACTGCCTCGCTGTGGCGGGACCGGAACTTCATCACCTTCTGGTCGGGCCAGGCCGTCAGCCAGCTTGGGGCGCAACTGGGGCAATTGGCTTTTCCCGTCCTCGCGGTGACTTTGCTCGGCGCCAGTGAGTTCGAAGTCGGCGCGCTCAATGCCGCCGGCCTTGCGGCCTTCCTGCTGATCGGTTTGCCGGCAGGAGCGTGGGTTGACCGCTGGCTCAAGCGTCGCACCATGATCGTGGCGGACCTGGTCCGGACCGCGGCAATGGCGACCGTACCAATCCTCTGGTGGGCCGGCATCCTGCAGATCTGGCACCTTTACGCCGTAGCCGCCGTCGTCGGGGCCGCGACGGTCTTCTTCGACGTTTCCTACCAGAGCTATGTGCCCGTGCTCGTGGATGCCGCGAAAGTGCCGCAGGCGAACTCCAAGCTCGAGGCCACCTCCCAGATCGCACGGATCGGGGGTCCTGCCGCGGGCGGTGGCTTGCTGACGGTCGTGTCCGCCCCGGTGCTGTTCGTCGGGGAGGCGATCGGGTATCTGCTGTCGGCCATCTTCCTGCTCAGGACGTGCGATGCGGAACGGCCCGTGGCCGCGAAGGATCGGCAGCCGCTGGCAAGCGAAATCAAGGAGGGCCTGGTCTTCGTGGTCAGGCATCCCCTGATCAGCAGGATTGCGGCGTGCACGGGCGGGGTCAACTTCTTCACCACGCTTGCCTTCACCTTGATGCCGGTGTTGGTACTTCGTGAACTGGAACTCGGTCCGGAGGGCATGGGCCTCATCATGGCGGTCGGCGCCGTGGGCGGACTGATCGGGGCGGTTGCCGCGCCCAGATTGGCGGCCTGGATCGGCGAGGGGACGGTTATTCCCGTGGCGTCGATGATCAGCTCGCTTTTCCTCCTCCTGGTTCCGTTGTGCGTGCTTGCCCCCGAGCGATGGATGTCCCTCGTGATGCTCATCGTCTCCGAGTTCGGGTTCGCTTTCGGAGTGCTGGTGTACAACATCATGCAGTTGAGCATGAGGCAGCGCGTGTGTCCGCCCCGGCTCCTGGGGCGCATGAATGCGTCCATTCGCTTCGTGGTGTGGGGGGTCATGCCGATCGCTGCCCTAGCCTCGGGCCTCCTGGCCGAGAATATCGGCCTCGTACCGACACTCTGGATCGGCTTGGGCGGAAGTCTTGTTTTTGTTGCGCCTGTGCTGTTCTCCCCGCTGTGGGGAATGCGCAGGCTCCCCGACGAGGTGCATGGCGCCTGACCCTCCGGGACATGAGGCGGAACTACTCGCGGGTTGTGCGCGGATCCCGGCGCTGGGGCGGAGGAGGGACTGCTTTTGCCGCCACAACAAGGGCCAGCGGGATCTCGACGTCGGACTGTCGGGTACGGATGGTGCACGCACCGTCGGCGACCGAGAGCAGGTAGCCGAGGGCATCGGTGAAGCCGTTGTCCAGGCGGTATCGGACAACTACCCGTGTTCCGGATACGGTATTGAGCAGGAAATCCTGGGGCCGGGGCAGATTCACCAGTTCATAGTAAGACGCCCGGCTAGGTTGCTGAGTTCCCGCTGGGGG
This sequence comes from Arthrobacter sp. Hiyo1, assembly GCF_001263615.2. Lineage (NCBI taxonomy): Bacteria > Bacillati > Actinomycetota > Actinomycetes > Micrococcales > Micrococcaceae > Arthrobacter > Arthrobacter sp. Hiyo1. The sequence continues at coordinate 493,080 of NZ_DF952468.1, forward strand.
ATAATAGGCTCAGAATTCGATGTACCGGCCACAGGGCCGGTGGTACTACCCGGAATTTCCGGGACAACTGTGGAGAGGCAAGGGACGTGACCTACGTAATCGCGCAGCCGTGTGTGGACGTCAAGGACAAGGCATGTATTGAAGAATGCCCTGTTGACTGCATCTACGAAGGCGAACGTTCCCTCTATATCCACCCGGATGAGTGCGTGGACTGCGGAGCTTGCGAACCCGTGTGCCCGGTGGAAGCGATCTACTACGAGGACGACACCCCGGAGGAATGGGCCGACTACTACAAGGCCAACGTCGAGTTCTTCGATGACCTTGGTTCCCCGGGCGGAGCCGCCAAGATCGGCAACACCGGTAAGGACCACCCCTTCATCGCCGCGCTGCCCCCACAGAACCAAGACCACTAAGAACGGTTGCTTCCTTTGATTTCTGCGGCCCCCGCTTTCGGCCTCAACCTGCCTGACTATCCTTGGGAAGCGATGGCGCCGTACGTGGCCAAGGCTTCAGAACACCCGGGCGGGGCAGTCAATCTCTCCATCGGAACCCCCGTGGATCCGACGCCGCAACTGGTCCGCGAGGCGCTTGCCCGGGCAGCTGACGCCCATGGTTACCCGACGGTCCACGGCACGGAAGCTCTTCGCGAGGCCGTATCCAACTGGTTCGCCAGCCGCCGCGGGGTCCCGGGAATCGATCCGAGGGACGTCCTGCCGACCGTCGGCTCCAAGGAATTGGTGGCCTGGTTGCCGTTCCTGCTGGGACTGAGCGCAGGCGACGTCGTGGTCCGTCCCACTGTGGCGTACCCGACCTACGACATCGGCGCCATGCTCGCAGGCGCCACTGCCGTCGCGGCAGACAGCCTGGACGAACTGGACGCAGCCACCCGCGCGAGGGTCCGGCTCATCTGGATCAATTCCCCCCGGCAA
>NZ_DF952468.1:494198-498967 GCF_001263615.2 Arthrobacter sp. Hiyo1
CGTCGAATCCCTCAGGCAGATCGTCGCCCAGGCGCGCGAGATCGGCGCAGTCGTGGCGTCGGATGAATGCTATGCCGAACTCGGCTGGGGCGAATGGGATGCCCAGCGTGGCGGCGAGGCAGTGCCTAGTGTCCTTGACCCGCGCGTCACGGGAGGATCCACGGACGGACTCTTGTGCGTCTACTCCCTCAGCAAACAATCGAACCTCGCCGGCTACCGTGCCGCCTTCGTGGCTGGTGACTCGTCGATCGTGGCGAATCTGGTCAACAGCCGCAAGCACGCCGGCATGATCGTGCCGTATCCGGTCCAGGAAGCCATGCGCACCGCGCTCGGCGATGCCGGCCACGTGCTCGCCCAAAAGGATCTCTACCGCGGGCGCCGTGAACGCCTCCTGCCGGCACTGAAGAACTTCGGCCTGGAGATCCACGAGTCCAAAGCTGGCCTGTACTTGTGGTCCACCGCAGGGGAGGCGACGTGGGACACAGTCCGCCGTTTCGCGGACCTGGGGATCGTCGTCGGGCCCGGGGTGTTCTATGGAGACGCGGGCAATGGTTTCATCCGTGTGGCGCTCACCGGCACGGACGAACGCATCGATGCGGCAGTCGAACGCTTGGACACTGCCCGGTAACAATGCTGTGACTTCCCGCACAGGGCGCGTCATTCCGCCAGTAACCGTAGCTTGTGAATTAGTTTGTCCCGCTTACTGGCGGTAGCTTTTAACTGACTATCAATGGTGGCTTTCTCCACGAAGCAGTTCGGCCGATGGTGTCTGCACCTGCAGACTCCTGGCTGGAGTCACCAGATGTTGGTTGGATCAAGCTTTCGACCGAGGCCAAGAGCCTCATGAAGGGGACTCCATGACTGAGACCACCAGCGCTACCCTGCGCCATGCCGGCGGAGAGCTCGAGCTCCCGCGGATCAAGGTTGTAGAAGGGAACGAAGGATACGACGTTTCCAAGCTGCTGAAGCAGACGGGCGCCGTCGCCTATGACCCCGGCTTCATGAACACTGCCGCCACCACGTCGGCAATCACCTACATCGATGGCGACGCCGGTATCCTGCGGTACCGCGGCTACCCGATCGAGCAGCTTGCCCAGCACTCAAGCTTCCTGGAAGTTTCCTACCTGCTGATCTACGGCAACCTTCCCACTCCCACCGAGCTGGACGCGTTCGACCAGCGGATCCGCCACCACACGCTGCTCCACGAAGAGCTCAAGGGCTTCTTCGGCGGTTTCCCGCGTGACGCGCACCCGATGCCGGTGCTTTCCTCGGCTGTCTCCGCGCTGTCCACGTTCTACCAGGACTCCTTGGACCCGTTCAACCCGGAGCATGTGGAAGTTTCCACTATCCGCCTCATGGCGAAGCTCCCGGTCATCGCGGCCTACGCCCACAAGAAGTCCATCGGCCAGCCCATGCTGTACCCGGACAACTCCATGAACCTCGTGGAGAACTTCCTGCGCCTGAGCTTCGGCCTGCCGGCAGAGCAGTACGAGCTGGATCCTGTCGTCGTCAAGGCGCTGGACCTCCTGCTCATCCTGCACGCCGACCACGAGCAGAACTGCTCGACGTCGACCGTCCGCCTTGTGGGCTCCTCGAACGCGAACCTGTTTGCTTCTGTTTCCGCAGGCATCAACGCCCTCTTCGGTCCCGCCCACGGCGGCGCCAACGAGGCCGTGCTGAAGATGCTGCGCCAGATCCAGGCCGACGGCATCAAGCCCGAGGAATACATGGAGAAGGTCAAGAACAAGGAGGACGGCGTCCGCCTCATGGGCTTCGGACACCGGGTCTACAAGAACTACGACCCCCGCGCCAAGATCATCAAGGCGACGGCACACGAGATCCTGGGCAAGCTGGGCGGCAACGATGAGCTCCTGGACATCGCGATGCGCCTCGAAGAGAAGGCCCTTGCGGACGACTACTTCATCCAGCGCAAGCTCTACCCGAACGTCGACTTCTACACCGGCCTGATCTACAAGGCCATGGGCTTCCCCGAGAAGATGTTCACCGTGCTGTTCGCGATCGGCCGACTCCCCGGCTGGATTGCCCAGTGGCGCGAAATGATCAACGATCCCCAAACGAAAATCGGCCGTCCGCGGCAGCTCTACACAGGAGAGCCGGAACGCGACTACCCGGCGGTCTAATCCCCGCCGGTGTGGGCCCAGCACGCGGGGTCACTTACAGCCCGTCCCAAGGGACATCATGGGCCGTAAGTGACCCCGCGTTGCACTTTAAGAGCTGTAGCCGAGAGGGTTGTTCTTCTGCCAGCGCCAGTGGTCTTCGCACATCTGGTCCACGGTCTTCGTGGTGGACCAGCTCAGGTCGGCCAGGGCGGAGGAGGCGTCGGCCCAGAACGCGGGCAGGTCTCCCGCCCGGCGGCCCGTGATCTCGTACGGCAGCGGGTGGCCCACGGCCTGTTCGAAGGCGTGGAGCATCTCCAGTACGGACGTGCCTTTCCCGGAGCCAAGGTTCCAGCGGTGCACGCCGGGCGCTCCGCAACGTAGCCCAATGCGGCGACGTGGCCACCGGCGAGGTCGACGACGTGGATGTAGTCCCGCAGGCAGGTGCCGTCCGGGGTGTCGTAGTCTCCGCCGAAGACCATGAGCTTTTCGCGGCGGCCGACGGCGACCTGGGCGATGTAGGGGACCAAGTTGTTGGGGATACCCTGGGGGTCCTCGCCGATCCGGCCCGAGGGGTGTGCGCCCACCGGGTTGAAATAGCGCAACAAGGCGATGTGCCAGCGTTCGTCCGCGGCGCCGAGGTCCGTGAGGATGTCCTCGATCTGTTCCTTGGTGCGGCCGTAGGGGTTGTTCGCCCCGATCTCCATCTTCTCGATGTAGGGGATGGGGTTGTGCTCGCCGTATACCGTGGCGGAGGAACTGAAAACGATCGACCGGACCCCGTGCTTGTCCATGGCGCGGAGCAGGTTCAGCGTGCCGACGATGTTGTTGTAGTAGTAGTTCAGGGGTTCCTGCACGGATTCGCCAACTGCCTTGAGCCCGGCGAAGTGGATGACGGCGTCGATGCTGTGCTGATCGAACACAGCTTCAACCGCGGCCTCGTCCACCAGATCCACTTTATGGAACGCCGCCGTCTTTCCCGCCAGCTCACCGACGCGGCGCAGGGACTCTTCGCTTGAGTTCACGAGGTTGTCCAGCACGACCACTTCGTGTCCGGTTTCCAGCAGGGACAGGACGGTGTGCGATCCGATGTAGCCGGTGCCACCCGTGACAAGAATTCTCATGCAAGCAACGCTAGCCGAACTTGCCAAGGCTCGCTCAGTGTTGCGTGCGCCACAGTCCCGCAGTTCCGGTGCGCCGGGCGGTACCGTTCAAGCACGTTCGTGCTAAAAAGATCTGTGCCCAAGATTGTTGATGCCGAAGCCCGGCGCCAGGAAGTAGTCGAAGCTGTCTTCAGGATCATCGCCTCGGATGGCCTGGAACGTGCCTCCTTGCGGGAGGTGGCCGACGAAGCCGGGCTCGCCGTCGGCTCGGTCCGGCATTACTTTGCCAGCAGCGATGAACTGCTGGTCCACTCCTTTGCCGTGGTCATCGACAGGATCGCCGCGCGGCTTGAGGACGCGTTCGCCGTCGTCGAATCGTTGGATCCGGATTCGGCGGAACACGGCGCCGCCGTCTTAACCCTGGTGGGCCAATTCCTTCCGCTCGACGAGGAACTGGCCGTCGACGCCTGTGTCTGGATGGCATTCCGGCACGCGGCCCGAATCCGGCCAGTACTCGAACAGGAAGCGGCACGCAGCCACCGGGCCGTGGCCGCCGTCGTCGGCCGCTTGGTGATGCGACTGATGCCCGACGGCGGATCCGGCCAGGAGCGCCTGGTGACCGAGGCCGAGCGCCTTCTGGCCACCCTCGACGGACTGTGCATGCATGCCCTGCTGCAGCCTGAGTGGATGACGGCCGAGGTCTGCCGCGACGTTCTGACCGCGCATCTGGAGACTCTGGTTGCGGTCCCGTCCAACCGTTAACGTCGAGGCTCATCGGGAATAGACTGGAACCCTGAGTGGGCACCTGCCAAGGGAGGCAATCGGATGCATGACACAGGCGGTCAGGGGTGGCGAATCACAATGGACACCTCCGGACCGATGCTCATTGCCTTGTATCTGAGAGACGTTGCTGGATTGGACGGAGCCGGTACGCCAACGTTGTCCCACGCCACACCCAAAGTCAGGCACGCGGACCACACGCACCTCACTGCCGAGGTAGGCGGGGTGCCGGCCCTCAAGACAGAGTGGGAGGCCTGGTGGGAGCAGCTGTTGAGGGCGTATCCGGATGCCGCGCCGGAGCTTTCACCCCCGGGATTCAACGCCTTCGGCAATTCGCCTGCCCTGCGCAGAGTATTGCAGGCACACTTCGGAGCCGCCCTGACCTGGGCCCGTGAGCGCCTTGAAGAGTACGAAAAACTGGAGGCTGAACGCGAAGCGAGCGGCGCCACGTTGCTTCTGGGGGACATGGTGGAGGACCGGCTGCTGGAAGTCGGACGAAGTTCCCGGGACTTCCAGCTGACGATCATCGAGCTACCCCTCAACGAGCCAAGGGCCTGGTACCTTGAGCCGGACAAGATGATCATGAGCCACCAGCTCTTGTCCGAACCGGATATCTTCCGCAGCTACGTCCAGCCGGTGGTTGAACTACTGGTCTGAAGCCGGGCGACGCCGCCAGCGCCGCCGAGGCCCCGCCCAAAACTAGGTCTTCGGAGCCGAAACCGTGATGGTCACGGACCCCGACGCTGCCGCTGAATCCTGCCACGCCTTG
>NZ_DF952468.1:499344-501924 GCF_001263615.2 Arthrobacter sp. Hiyo1
GGCCCGGAGCGTGCAGTCGAGGGCCCGTTCGGAATGTCCGGTGAGCGCCGACGCATACGCCCGGCCCATGGGTTCCTGCTGCGCGTAGGCCTGGGGGTAGGCGGAATGCTGGACCGCTTGCGCCGCATCAGTGATCGCCATGGTTTCGTAGCCGGGTATTTTCACAAGGTGGTCATAGAAAGCGTTCGTCGCGTAGGCAGGATCCATGACCTCGGCTTCGGTGCCCCAGCCCTGGGAGGGGCGCTGCTGGAACAGGCCCCGCGAATCGGGGCCAACCTCGTCACCGTGTCCGATGTTGCGAAGCTTGGATTCCTGCATGGCTGTGGCCACGGCGATTGTGGCCGCGCGCGGAGGCAGCCCCCGCTGCACGGCAATGGCGGTGATGAGGGCGGCATTCGCGGCCTGGTCCGTCGCCAGCTCGTAGGAGTCCGAGCCCACGACGGCGACGCAGCGTTCCGTGACCAAGGTTTCGGAACGCTGCAGTACAGTCACCACGGCGTAGATGGCACCGGCCACCAAGGCAAGCGCCAGCAACAAGATGATGGTGCGTCGGAGACGGCGCATCCAGGTATCAGCTAGTTGGCGTGGAGGGCTTCGTTGAGTTCCACCGTCTGGCCCTTGCGGGGAAGGACCTCGACTTCGCCAGTTGTGGAATTGCGGCGGAACAGCAGGTTCGGCACGCCGGAGAGCTCAACAGCTTGATGATGCTGCTGGTGTCTTCCCCGTTGGCGTCCTTCGGGCCGGGGATGCGCACGCGGTTCCAGCCGTGACGTAGAGGCCTGCTTCGACCACGGAGTCGTCGCCGATGCTGATGCCCACGCCGGAGTTGGCACCCAGGAGCACGCGCTCACCCAGGGCGATCTTTTCCTTGCCGCCACCGGAGAGGGTCCCCATGATGGAGGCGCCGCCACCGACGTCGGTGCCGTCACCGGCAACAACACCTGCCGAGATGCGCCCTTCCACCATGGACGTGCCGAGCGTGCCGGCGTTGAAGTTCACGAAGCCTCGTGCATGACCGTGGTGCCTTCGGAGAGGTAGGCGCCCAGGCGGACCCGGTCGCGTCGGCGATCCTGACCCCGGTGGGAACGACGTAGTCCACCATGCGCGGGAACTTGTCCACTCCGTAGACCGTGACGGCGCCGCGCTTACGCAGGCGGGCGCGGGTCAATTCGAAGCCGTCCACTGCTGCGGGGCCGAAGTTCGTCCACACAACGTTGGGGAGCTTGCCGAAGATCCCGTCCAGGTTGATGCTGTTGGGCTTGACGAGCCGGTGCGAAAGCAAGTGCAGGCGCAGGTAGGCGTCAACGGTGTCGGCGGGGGCCTCGTCCAGGTTGATCTGGGCAAAGACCACCTTCTGTTCGGTCCGGCGGTCGGCGTCGTGGCTTTCAGCTGCGAGAGCGGTCAGCGACTCGTCGGCGTGCTCCACGGCGCGCAGGGATGCGGCAGCTTCGCCCAATGCCGGTGCCGGAAACCATACGTCCAGCACTGTCGCTTCTCCGGCGTCGGAGGTGGCGATGGTGGCCAGGCCAAAGCCGTAGGCGGAGCGATCGTTGTCAGAAGCGCTATCGAGAGCGGCAGAGGCAGCGGTTTCAGTCATGGCGCAAGTCTATCGAGAGCCACTGCTTCCCTTGAAACCGTGTGTGGACCGAGGGGTCGCAATTCGCTCGGGATACAGTGGAGAGGTGACCGTTGAAACTACCCCGATCCTTCTTGACATCAGGCAAGACGTTGCGCTGCTGACCGCGGCGCTGATGGACATCAACAGCGTGTCCGGCAACGAAGCCGCGCTTGCAGACGCCGTTGAATCCGCGCTTCGTACGATCCCCGGCCTGCAGCTTGTGCGGGACGGCGACGCCATCATTGCCCGGACCGAGCTGGGACGCCCGGAGCGCGTGATCTTGGCCGGCCACCTCGATACCGTGCCGTTGCCCACCGTGGAGGGTTCGCTCGGCACCGTGCCCGCCACGTGGGAGTCCGGCGTCCCCGGGACGGGAACCTTGTATGGACGCGGAGCCACCGACATGAAGGGCGGGGTCGCGGTGCAGCTTGCGCTCGCCGCGACAATGTTCGACGGCGGCGCCGAGCCGGGCAAAGACGTCACCTTCGTCTTCTATGACCATGAGGAAGTTGAAGCGGTCAAGAGCGGCCTCGGCCGCTTGGTACGGAACCATGGCCATCTCCTGGAGGGGGACTTCGCGATCCTGCTCGAACCCACCGACGGCACGGTGGAAGGCGGTTGCAACGGCACCAGCCGCTTCGAAGCCACCACGGTCGGGGAAGCGGCGCACTCCGCCCGGGCGTGGATAGCAGCAACGCCATCCACGCAGCCGCTCCCATCCTGAGCCGCTTGGCCTCCTACGAACCTCGCACCGTCAACGTGGACGGGCTGGACTACCGGGAAAGCCTCAATGCCGTGAAGATTAACGGCGGCACTGCGGGCAACGTCATCCCAGACCGCTGTGTCGTGGAGATCAACTACCGCTTCGCGCCGGACAAGACCCCGGACCAGGCCGAAGCCCACGTCCGGGAACTTCTGGACGGCTTCGACGTCGTCCGCACCGACGCTGCCGCCGGGGCGCG
>NZ_DF952468.1:501949-507568 GCF_001263615.2 Arthrobacter sp. Hiyo1
CCCAAGTACGGTTGGACCGACGTCGCGCGCTTCAGCGAGCTCGGCGTTCCCGCGGTCAACTTCGGACCGGGCGATCCGCTTCTTGCGCACAAAGACAACGAACACGTCGACGCCGACGCCATCCGTGAGTGCCTCCGGGCGTTGCGGTCGTGGCTGGCTGACTAGGTGGAGTGACCCTATTTTTGCTTGAGAATGCGGGTGTGGCCCGTGGGCTTGGTTCCGGAACCAAGCCCACGGGCCACACCCACGTTTGCGACGTTCTTGCGACTAGCCCTCGATTGCCACAATCTCCGACTTGGCCACCTTCACCACTTTGACGTTGCGGCGCATCCGGCCTTCAAGCCACTTGGCGATTCCGGCCAGGATCAGGCACATCCCGACGTACAGGACACCGGCAATGATCGCGGAAGGAATGATGGGCGAACCGTACTGGGCCTGGCTTCCGAAGTACTTGGCCTGGAAGAGGATCTCGTTGTAGGTGACGATGAAGCCCAATGCGGTGTCCTTGAGGATGACCACGAGTTGGGAAATGATCACCGGGAGCATCGAGCGGACCGCCTGCGGCAGCAGGATGTTTGTCATGACCGCGCTCTTCGGCAAGCCGATGGCGTAGCCGGCCTCGCTCTGGCCACGGGGGAGCGATTCGATGCCGGCCCGGAAGACTTCCGCGAGCACCGATCCGTTGTAGAGCACCAGGCCCGCAACGACTGCCGTGAAAGGCGTGATCCCCTGGACGCCGAGGGGAGGGAGCCCGTAGTAGAAGATCATCATGAGGATCAGCAACGGAATGGCACGGAAGAGCTCCGTGAACCCATAGCAAGGCAAGCTGATCCACTTGCGGTCGGAGAGCCTCCCGAAGGCCAGGAAGACACCCAGCACCAAGCTGAGCACGGCTGCCGTGGCAAACGCTGAAAGCGTGGCGCCCACTGATTGGATGATGGTCTGCTGGACCAGCGGGAAGGTGAACAAATGCCACTTCTTCTCGTCGAACTGGCCGCTTTGGGCGAAACGAAGGACGATGAATCCGACGATGGCGAGAATGACCAGGGCGGTCACGACGCCGAGAATCCGGTAGCGTGCGCGGGCCTTCGGGCCCGGAGCGTCAAAAAGGACCGAGCTCATCGGGCCACCTTCCATTTCTTTTCAAGCTTCCGCTGGACGAAGGAAAGGATGAAAACGAGCAGAACGAAGATCAGTGCGACCCAGAGCAGCCCGGCCATGGCAGGCTCGCCGCGCTCGGAAAGATTCGATCTGATGGCTCCCGCTTCGGCGACCGAGAAGCCGGCTGCCACCGTTGTGTTCTTGAGCAATGCGATGAACACGCTGAACATGGGCGGGATGACGGCACGGAATGCCTGGGGGAGGATCACCAGGGTCAGGGTTTGGGTGAACGGAAGGCCGATGGCACGGGCAGCCTCGGCCTGGCCGACAGGCACGGTGTTGATGCCGGAGCGCACGGCTTCCGCCACATAAGTAGCGGTGTACAGGCTGAGGCCGACGGTTGCTGCGGTCATGAAATCAATTTCCACGAGACCGAGCTTCGGATAGCCCAAGGCAAAAAAGAACAGGACCAACGTCAATGGGGTGTTGCGCACAACGTTGATGTACAAAGTGGCTGCGGCGCGCATCGCAGGGATGGGGGATACCCTCAAGGTCGCCACGATGGTGCCCAGGATCAGGGCGAAGATCCCGGCAACGACGAAAAGTACAAGGGTGTTCCGGAACCCTGTGATGAACAGGTCCGAATTATTCAGCAGCGTATTCACAGAATGGTCGCTTTCAGCCGATATTCGAGGGGGCGGCCAACGGCCGCCCCCTCAACATGGGTTTAGTAGTTGTCCACTGCGGGTTGGGTGACCTTGGTGCCGGACTGGCCCAGTGTGGAGTCGTAGATCTTCTGCCACACAGAGCCGCCGTCAGTGAACATCTTGTTCACGAACTTGCGGAAGGCGGTATCGCCCTTCTTCAAGCCAACACCGTACTTCTCAGTGGTGAACGGCTGGCCTACCACCTTGAGGTTGTCGGTGTCCTGGGAGGCGTAACCGATCAGGATTGCCTGGTCGGTAGTCACAGCATCGACCTGGCCGCTCTTGAGCGCCTCGACACACTGTGAGTACGTGTCGAACTCAGTGGTTTTGGTGCCTGGGAAGTTTGCCTTGATGTTCTGGATGGGGGTTGAACCCGTGGCCGAACAGACGTTCTTCCCGCTCAGGTCCTTCTCGCTGTTGATGGTCGTGTTGCTCTTCTTGACCAGCAGGCCTTGACCCGTCACGAAGTAGGGTCCGGCGAAGTCGACCAACTGCTTGCGCTTGTCCGTGATGGAGTAGGTCCCGACGTAGTAGTCAATGTCGCCGTTGGTAATGGCGGACTCGCGGTTGGCCGAAGGAATGGGCTTGTACTCGATCTTGTCCTTGGAGAAACCGAGGGATGCGGCGATCCACTGGGCAACCTGGATGTCAAAACCGCTGTACTCGCCGGTCGCGGCATCCTTGAAGCCCAGGCCAGGCTGATCCTGCTTGACGCCGATCGTGATCTTTCCGTTCGACTTGATCTTGTCGAACGTGGGGCTGCCCGTGATGGACACGTTCTGGGCCACCGTGAACGGTGCGGACTCGCTGCTTGGCGCGGTGGTGGAACCGCCGCCGCCACCGCATGCGCTCAGCGAAAGGGCGAGCGCCGCGCTTGCAGCGACCAGGAGGGATTTCCTCCGGGTGATAAAAGACTTCATGATATTCCTTTCATTGTGCGGCCACCCCCGCGGCCTGGGTGCGGTGAGTGTCAGTGAGTCAGGAGTTTGGAGAGGAAATCCTTGGCACGGTTGCTTTGGGGGTTGGTGAAGAATTCCTCCGGCTTGGCGTCTTCAACAATCTGGCCGTCGGCCATGAAGACAACGCGGTCGGCGGCTTTGCGCGCAAAGCCCATCTCGTGGGTGACCACGATCATGGTCATGCCTTCCTTGGCCAACTGGACCATGACATCCAGGACCTCGTTGATCATTTCCGGATCAAGTGCCGAGGTCGGCTCGTCGAAAAGCATGACCTTCGGCTTCATCGCGAGAGCCCGGGCAATTGCCACACGCTGCTGTTGGCCACCGGAGAGCTGTGCAGGCATCTTGGGTGCCTGTTGCCCGACGCCGACCCGCTCCAACAACGCCATGGCGTCCTTGTCCGCGGTTGCTTTGTCCTGTTTCTTCACCTTGATCGGTCCCAGCGTGACGTTTTCGAGAATCGTCTTGTGGGCGAACAGGTTGAACGATTGGAAGACCATGCCGACATCGGCCCTGAGAAGGGCAAGTTCCTTGCCTTCCTCAGGCAGCTTCTTGCCATCGATCGAAATCTCGCCCGTATCGATGGTCTCCAAGCGGTTGATGGCCCGGCACAGCGTGGACTTGCCCGAGCCCGAAGGCCCGATGACAACCACAACCTCACCCTTTTTCACTTGGAGGTTGATGTCCTTCAGGACATGTAGTTGACCAAAGTGCTTATTGACGCCATTCAGGGAGACGAGGGCATCGCTGGCGGCTTGAATAGTCATGTGACGAATCTAGCGAAGAAATGATTCAAGTTGAGCCAGCTCACACTAACTTACGTGGATCGTGATTCAACAGATACCTGCTTTGCAGCTATCTGACAGCAAATGATGGGTAGGAAACCCAATACCGCAAACAACAGGCCACGCCGGAACGGCTGCAGCCGCCATCCGCGCTAGCCTAGGTCAATGAGTACCAGCCAGCCCCAAGTTCCTAGTCCAGACGCCAATGGCAAGGCGATGAGCAACGGATCGGCAGCGTCAGCTCCGGCCGTAGCCGCAGAGCCGCCAGCCAAGCACAAAGGACCCTTGGAGCTTCGGCGCAAACAGGCCGCTATGCCGATGTCGGACCAGCGACTCCTGGACACCAGGGGAGCCGACCACTTCATTCACACCGACCCGTGGCGGGTCCTGCGGATCCAGAGTGAATTCGTTGAAGGATTCGGTGCGCTCGCCGAGCTCGGCCCCGCCGTCAGTGTCTTTGGTTCCGCCCGCACCAAGCCGGGCACCGGCTATTACGATATGGGCGTGCAGGTGGGCCGCCACCTCGCGGAAGCCGGCGTCGCCGTCATCACCGGTGGTGGCCCGGGATCCATGGAAGCCGCCAACAGGGGCGCCGTTGAAGGCAACGGCGTTTCCGTGGGACTGGGAATCGAGCTGCCGTTCGAACAAGGCCTCAACCGCTGGGTGGACCTTGGCATCAACTTCAGGTACTTCTTTGCCCGCAAGACCATGTTCGTCAAGTACGCGCAAGGGTTCATTGTCCTGCCGGGCGGCCTGGGAACCCTGGACGAACTGTTCGAAGCCATGGTCCTGGTGCAGACCCGCAAGGTGACATCGTTCCCCATCGTCCTTCTGGGGGTCGACTTCTGGAGCCCGATGATCGAATGGATCAAGGGGACCCTGGTGGCCGAAGGCATGGTCTCCGCGAAGGACCTGGACCTCATCCAGCTTGTGGACGATCCTGCGGACGCCGTTCACCGCGTCCTGCACGGAATCCCGCGGCCACCCTCGACCAACGGGGACCAGCGCCCGGAGTAGCCTTGCCGTCACTGCACTCTCAGCTGAGTCTGGCACGATGGTTGCTGTGAGCTTTTTTCTGGTCTTTCTCGCGATTGTCATTATCGGTGCCGTGTTGTTCCTCGGCGCCGGAATGGCGAGATCCTCCCGCGACTCCGGCGCCGGTTTGGATGAACCCGTCCCGAACCTGCCGCCGGTCCTGTTGCCGGCAGGAGCCAAGGCATCCGACGTCGACCGCGTGCGCTTCGCCCTTGGGCTGCGGGGCTACCGGATGGACCAGGTGGATGAGGTCCTCGATGAGCTCCGGGATCAGCTGACCTCGCAGGAGAGGGAAATCGAACGGCTGAAACTGGCCCTGGAGGCAGCCGGGAACCAGGAAGACCCAAAAGAGTGACCCCGTCACTCGAATCGCGGTCCCCGACGGGATTCCTGGTCCGAAGATTGCGCCGCGCCGGAGCCCACGCCGCGGGCTGGCCGTGGTGGGTCCAGGTCTCCCTCGTCTACATCGCCTCGAGGCTTGTCAGCGCTTGCATCTTCATGGCCGCAGCGTTGCAGCAAGGCGTCAATCCGTGGTTTCCGCCGGCACCTGACTACTGGAACTTCATCACCATCTGGGATGGGCGCTGGTACGCCGAAGCGGCGAACAACGGGTACCCCTCTGTTTTGCCGGTCAATGCGAACGGCGGCGTCGCGGAAAATTCCTGGGCGTTCTATCCACTCTTTCCGTACCTTGCCAAGGCGCTCGGTGCACTCACCGGACTGGCGACGCTGCCCGCCCTGACGGTCGTCGCGATGGTGGCCGGGCTTGGGGCGGCCCTGGTGGCCTACAAACTGTTCCGGGAATTCGCCGGGCGGACCACGGCGCTGTGGGCACTGACCTTCTTCTCGATGTTCCCCGTCTCGGCCATCCTGCAGGTCCCCTACGCGGAATCCCTCAATACCCTGCTCCTGGCGGGTTCGCTCCTGCTGCTGGTGCGTCGCAAGTACCTCGCGGCGATGCCCGTGGTCCTGCTCATGTGCCTGTCGCGGCCCACTGGAGTGCCCTTCGCGGCCATGGTGGGCCTACTCCTG
>NZ_DF952468.1:508220-510940 GCF_001263615.2 Arthrobacter sp. Hiyo1
CGCGTGGCCGGCCATCGCCTGGGCGGTCACGGGGGATCCGCTGGCCTACACCAAGACCGAAACTGTTTGGCGAGGGGACGACCTTGTTCCGTTCAAGCCATGGTTCGAGACCGGCCAAATGCTCTTCGGGCCGGTACTCGGCATTCTCGCGCCGTTCGTCTTCGTCGCGCTCTTTGCCCTGCTGATGTTGAGCAAACCTGTCCGGGCCCTCGGCACCGAACTGAGGCTTTGGTGCACGTGCTACGTGGGGTATCTTCTGGTCTTCCTGCACCCCCAGACGAGCACGTTCCGGATGCTCTTGCCCTTGTTCCCCTTGGCGCTCAGCACGGCCTGGTTGTCCCGCTCGAAGGCTTACCGCGGCACCGTGGTGGTCATGTTCTTCCTCCTCCAGATCGTATGGATCGTCTGGCTGTGGGCGTGGGCGCAGTTGCCGGGCGGCGGCGACTATCCTCCGTGATGCCTCCGCGTCGTTTCGCCAGTTCAAGCGCGATCACGGCCCGGCGGGAAAAGTCCATCAATTAGCTACGGGCGGGTAATTACGAGATAATGGACACAAGCAAGGACAAAGGCACCCTCGGGTGCCCGGCGACGACGACTGAACTGCCATGACTGTCGACGCCGTATATTCCACGCGGAGCCAACCCGGCCGGGTTGGCGGGATTTGGGACAACTGGAGGGGATTTTCCTAATGGCGGCTATGAAACCACGTACTGGCGACGGCCCTATGGAAGTAACCAAAGAGGGCCGCAGCCTGATCATGCGTGTGCCGCTCGAAGGCGGAGGACGGCTGGTGGTCGAGCTCAACGCAGCAGAGGCGGCGAACCTCAAGGAATGCCTCGTAGGCGTTACCGAATAGATTCACTGGGCAGGGCCCCGGCAGAAGAGCCGGCGCCCTGCTTTCATGTTTAAGCCTGAAGGCGAACGAGGGCCAGCTACTTCTTGACCGCTACCAGCAATCCGTCTCCCGTGGGAAGCATCGCTGACGAGAGCCGTTCGTCGTCGCGGATGGCCTTGCCGATCTGGCGCAACACCACGGTGGTGCTGTCCCTGGCAGCCGGGTTGGAAACTTTGTCCTTGTCCAGCGCGTCATTGATGACCAATGTTCCGCCCGACTTGAGCAATCGGATGGCTTGCTGAACGTAACCGGGAAAGTTCGGTTTGTCGGCGTCGATGAACACGAGGTCGTATGCGGAGTCGGTGAGGCGCGGCAAAACGTCGGCCGCACGGCCGGAGATCGTCCGGGTGCGGTTCGCCGGACTGCCGGATTCCAGGAAGGCCTCGCGGGCGGCCTTGAGGTGCTCGACGTCGACGTCGATAGTGGTCAGGACGGCCTGCGGGCTGAGGCCGCGCAGCAGGCACACGCCGGAGACCCCTGCCCCGGAGCCGACCTCCACAACCGTCTGTGCCTTCGACGCCGCGGCCAGGACTGTCAGGACGGCGCCAACGCCGGGGCTGACGGGAGTAACGCCCAGCTCGAAGGAGCGTTCACGGGCGCGAAGCAACACGTCGTCCTCGGCAGGCAGATCTTCTGCATAGGACCAGCTGGTTGACTTGTCGGCACTCATGGGGGTTCGCTTTCCAGGCAGAGGGGTATTCCTTCCAGACTACTGGCTACGGGCCGCCCAGCCCGGATGCCTGCGGCCCGCAATTCTGTGTCTCTCCGGCTTCCTCCGGATGATGTTCGCTCTGCGGGAAAAGCCTGCCTGCGATCAGCAAAATCTCAGGCAACACTGGGATGATGTATATCCAGCCATCCAAGTGAGGGCCGGCAACGAACTCCTGAGTGACCGGCAGGATGACAAACAGTTTGAGGGGAGCGGACGATGCGGGCATCAAGTGCTGCGCCAGTCCAGGCAACGGCAGCAGTCCTGGGTTCCACCGACACGGCCCCGCCAGCCGAAGAATGGGTCAGGCCAAGCTGGGAAGAAGTGGTGGAGAACCACTCCGCCAAGGTCTTCCGCCTTGCCTACCGGCTCACCGGAAACAAGTTCGACGCCGAGGACCTCACCCAGGAAGTCTTCGTCAGGGTCTTCCGTTCGCTCGAAAACTTCAAGCCAGGCACACTCGACGGCTGGCTGCACCGGATCACCACCAATCTCTTCCTCGACCAGGCCCGTCGGAAAAGCCGTATCCGATTCGATGCCCTGGCCGAAGACGCCGAATCCCGGCTGCCTGGACATGAACCCGGTCCCGAGCAGAGCTTCGAGTTGAACAACCTCGATCTCGACGTCCAGCGCGCCCTGGAAGAACTGCCCCCGGACTTTCGCGCCGCCGTCGTGCTTTGCGATCTTGAAGGCCTCTCCTACGACGAAGTTGCCGAGGCGCTCGGCGTGAAGCTGGGAACCGTCAGGTCCCGCATCCACCGCGGCCGGACAATGCTCCGCGAAAAACTGGCGCACCGGGATCCGCGTCCGGTCCAGGCCCGCAAGCCGCGCCTTAAGATGCCGCGCATCGCCGGCCTCCTTTAGTCGCCGATGGGTCTGCTGAAAGGACGACGCGGTGGTTTGACTCGGGGAAATATCCGGCACAGCCGAGCCCCCGGCCACCTGCAGCAATGCTCTGAATGCCACGCCGCTGTCCTGCGGGAACGCCAGTACCTCGAACGGCTTCGCCGTGCCGCCGTTCCCGAGGCGAGCCAGGACTTCACCAACAGGCTGATCGAGCACACCCAGCGTTGGCGCAATCCGATGTCGACGAGCGCCCGGCGCCCCAGCGAAGCG
>NZ_DF952468.1:511228-513182 GCF_001263615.2 Arthrobacter sp. Hiyo1
TTGGCGGCGAAGTTGCGCCCCAGGCGTCCGACCGTGGCGAGCAGGAAGTCCGGACCCTGGTCAGTTCCACCGTGCCCGGAAACGCCGCAGAGCAACTCCCCGTGACGGGTTCGCAGTTGAGCCTGCCCGTCGGCGTTGCCGGGACGGTGAACCTGAGCGAGCAGAAATTGTCCGAACTGCGGAGGGACGGCTGGGCATGTCCCGAAATGGCAAGCATGGGTTACCACGTGGTTTCCGCCCGGGCCCTGATGCAGGACGGGCACCCTGCCGTTGAGCTGCACCTCAGTGACGGTGACCACCACGCCACGCTGGTGGAGCAGCACTTGGAGGGCAGCGGCGCTTCGGGGACCCAATTGTCCATTACCCAGGGGCCCCGTGGCAGGCCGTCTACTCCTCGCCGGTGGCAGTGCTGCGTTATTCCTCCGACATGCCTGCCAGCCAGGCCGCCGGAGCCGTTCCGGAGCTCGTGAAAGCGGGCGACTCGCTGGTGGTTTCCCGGCCCGCCGAAAACAGCACAGAGACCTGGAACGATCGGCTGCAACGGGGACTCCATACCCTGGCGGGCCTCGCAGGTTTCTGAGCGGACCAACGGACAGGGTAATCTTCGATACGTGTTTGGAATCAATGGCTCGGAGTTTCTCATCCTGCTGATCATCGGCGTCATCGTGATCGGCCCCAGCCGTTTGCCTGAATACACGCGGAAGCTGACGAATCTGGTCAAGGAGCTGCGGCGCATGGCGTCCGGCGCGCGTGAGCAGATCAAGGAAGAAGTCGGCATCGACATAGATGAAGTCGACTGGAAGAAGTATGACCCGCGCCAGTACGATCCGCGCCGGATCATCAAGGAAGCGCTGCTCGACGACGACACGAAGCCCGTCAGCGACGGTGCGCCTGTCGCTGTGGCAGCCGTGGACACTCCGACGAAAGCTCCCGAACGGGTTGTCGAACGGCTTTCCGTCGGTGAAAAAGCGCCCTTCGACGCTGAAGCCACCTAAGAAGGCTATTTCGGCTGGATCCCGAGGGACATTCCGGCCAGGCCGCGGGGCTTGGCATTGAGCTTTCCCGCGATGGCCTGAAGTGCCTGTGCAGCGGCCGTCTCCGGAGCCGTCAGCACCACGGGGCGGCCAGCGTCGCCGCCTTCGCGCAGACGGATGTCCAAGGGGATCTGTCCCAAAAGCGGAACGTCGGACCCGACGGCGGCGCTCAGCCGCTCAGCCAGCACCCGCCCGCCGCCGCTTCCGAACAATTCCATCCTGCCGCCGTCGGGCATCTCCAGGAAGGACATGTTCTCCACGACGCCGGCAAGCTTCTGGCCCGTCTGCGTTGCGATGGTTCCGGCCCGCTCGGCAACGTCGGCTGCCGCGGCCTGCGGGGTGGTCACCACGAGGATTTCGGCGTTGGGAAGCAACTGTGCCACCGAGATCGCGATGTCGCCCGTGCCCGGTGGAAGGTCCAGGAACAAGGCATCCAGATCGCCGAAATAGACATCCGTGAGGAATTGCTCCAGGGCGCGGTGCAGCATGGGCCCCCGCCAGCCACCGCTTTGTTCCCGGAAACGAACATGCCAATGGAGATCACCTTCACGCCGAAGGCCACGGGCGGGAGGATCATGTCGTCCACCCGGGTGGGCTGCTGCGTGATTCCCATGAGCGCCGGAACGGAGAAGCCGTGGACATCGGCGTCGACGATTCCCACGCGCAGCCCCTGCGCTGCAAGGGCGCACGCAAGGTTGACCGTCACGGAGGACTTGCCTACACCGCCCTTGCCGCTGGCCACGGCGAAGACCTTCGTCAGGGAACCCGGCTCGTTGAAAGGTATTCCGCGTTGCCCGCCTGCGCCTCGCAACTGTTCCTTGAGGGCATCGCGTTGCGCTTGTGTCATGACCTTGAGCTCGACATCGACGGCGGTCACGCCGGGAACCCGCGTCAGGGCGGCGGTGGCGTCGGCCGTTATG
>NZ_DF952468.1:514707-515445 GCF_001263615.2 Arthrobacter sp. Hiyo1
CGATCGCCGAGGGGGTCGAAAACGTCGAGGCCGAGCAAGCGCGCAACAAAGATGCGTGAAGGATTTGTGCTCACCCTTACAGGCTACCGAGTCTGCTCTCTTTTAGCTGAATTTCAGCCGGTTCACATGTGTATGGGACAGAATGGGGGTATGGCGAACATTTTCGGTGCCCCTAAGGCCACGGAGGAATCCCGCAGCGTCCCTAAAGGCGACACCGTGGGCTCTTACACTTCCTATCTCGATGCCCAGAAGGCGGTGGATTATCTTGCCGACCAGCAGTTCCCCGTCCAGCATGTCTCCATTGTCGGAAACGACCTCAAAATGGTGGAGCGGGTTACGGGACGGCTCAGTTACCCCAGGGTCGCCTTGTCCGGAGCCCTGAGCGGCATGTGGTTCGGCCTGTTCGTGGGCGTCATGCTTTCGTTCTTCACCCCGGCCGGTGGCCCCTTCTCGATTGTGACGTCGGTCCTCATGGGTGCTGCATTCTTCATGCTCTTTGGGATCGTCACCTACGCAGCACAGCGCGGGAAGCGGGACTTCACCTCCACCAGCCAGGTAGTGGCGACGAACTATGACGTCATTGTCGCCTTGGAGGCATCCCACGAAGCCCGCCGTCTCCTTCACCAGTTGCCGATGAATCCTTCCGAGGCAGCCTTCGGGCGGCCGCCGCAGGCCTACACGCCGCAGGACTACCGGAACCCGCCGGCGCATCCCGGTGCACCGCAGGGTCCGGCCCCG
>NZ_DF952468.1:515470-517471 GCF_001263615.2 Arthrobacter sp. Hiyo1
GATGGTCAGCAGCACCGCAACCCGGACGGTTCCGTCCGGACTGGCCTCTACCGAATCCAGCATCCCCAATTCCGTGATGGGCCGGCGGAGTTCGGGATCGATGACGGTTGCCAAGGCAGCGTTGAGGGCCTCGACGGATGGTGTGCTCATGGGGTGGGTGTTCAGCTTTCGGGCTGGGCGGGGGGACCCGGGTTCCGCGTTGGCGACGTGCCGACGGACGAGAGGTCGGGTTCGGATTGGCTGGCGCTGGAATGCGCCGGATGGATCTTGGGGATCTGCTGGGTGGGAGGATTGCGCTGTTTGTTGCGCTTGTCCTTGATTTTGTCCTTGGCTTTCTCGCCGTTGTTGGAGCCGCCGGAATTGTTCGGCCCCAACTCTTCCTGCGCTTCGAGCAGATCCGACAGCAGCGAGCGGAGTTCGGCGCGCACGTAATCCCTGGTTGCGACCTCGCGCAGGGCGATGCGGAGAGCCGCGACCTCACGGGTCAAGTATTCGGTGTCAGCCAGATTGCGCTCGTCACGGGCCCGGTCCTGCTCGATTGTCACGCGGTCTCTGTCGTCCTGGCGGTTCTGGGCCAACAGGATCAGGGGCGCGGCGTAGGAGGCCTGTGTGGAGAAGAAGAGATTGAGGAGGATGAACGGGTAGGGATCCCACTGGAAGCCGAACAAGCCAATAACGTTGAACGCGATCCAGACGATCACGAAGATCGTCATGTAGAACAGGAAATTCGCCGTACCCATGTAACGGGCGAAGCGTTCGGCAAACCGGCCGAAGGCATCGGGATCGCTGCCGAAATTCGGCAGCATGCGGGAACGCAGCTCGAGCGGGGTGTCCAATCCTCGCTGGTGGGCTTCTCAGCCAATTCGGCCTCCTAGTTTCCTGATCGGGGCTCCGTCTTCGTGGGTTCGCCAGTCGTCCGGGAGCAAATGGTCTAGGAGGTCATCAACAGTCACCGCCCCTACGAGGCGGCCGGCGCTATTCACGACCGGGAGGGAGTTGAGGTTGTAGGAGGCCATGGTGTGGCTGACCTCGCTGACGCTGGCGTGATCGGAAACCGGCTCCAGGTTCTTGTCCACGATGCTGCCCAGCTGTTCGGGCGGGGCGCTGCGGAGCAATTGCTGGATATGCACGACGCCGAGGAATCGTCCCGTCGGTGTCTCCAACGGCGGGCGGCAAATGAAGATGGCCGAGGCCAGGGCGGGGGAGAGCTCCTCGCTGCGCACATGGGCAAGTGCCTCGGCCACCGTGGCTTCCGGTGGAAGGATGACGGGAACCGGGGTCATGAGGCCGCCGGCGGTGTCCTCGTCATACTGCAGGAGCCTGCGGACATCGTCAGCCTCGTCGGGCTCCATCAGGAGCAGTAGTTCCTCGGCCTTCGCGGAAGGCAGGTCAGCCAACAGGTCTGCGGCGTCGTCCGGGTCCATTTCTTCCAGGACGTCGGCTGCGCGTTCGTTGTCCAAAGCGGACAACAGCGTGACCTGGTCTTCTTCCGGCAACTCCTGGAGCACATCGGCGAGGCGTTCGTCCTGCAGCTCGCTGGCCACTTCGATCCGTCGTTTGTCCGACATCTCCTGGAGTGCGTCGGCGAAGTCGGCCGGCTTGAGGTCCTCGTGCGTGGCGACGAAGTGGCTTGCACCTTGGGGATCGTTCTCGGAGCCCTGCAGCGTGTCCGCCCAGTCCACCAGGAGGGTATGGCCGCGGCGCAACCCCCGGAGCCTGGACGTAGACGTGCCGCGTCGAATGAAAAGCTTGGAGACGAGCCAGTCACCGTTGCGCTGCTGGTCCATGGCGATGTCTTCGATGATGGCGTCGCCGCTGCCGTCCTTGAGGGTCACCTTGCGGTCAAAGAGCTCGCCGACCACCAGTTGCTCGGCACCGCGTTGCTGGAAGCGCCGCAGGTTGACCAGTCCGGTACAGATGATCTGGCTCTGGTCCATGGACGTCAGCCTGGTCATGGGAACGAAGACGCGCTTCTTGCCCGGAACTTCGACGACGATACCC
>NZ_DF952468.1:518448-525554 GCF_001263615.2 Arthrobacter sp. Hiyo1
CCGGAAATGGTGAGGATCAGGCGAAGCAGTAGTTATTGCGGGGCCTCACAGCTGCAATCTGGAAGGCGTGCGAGCTTCCGGACGCGCCAGTCCAAGGTGAATAGGTCGAGTTCCCGTACCTGCCCAGACAAGGCAAGCGGCAACCCGAGCAGGATCTTCATAGCCTCCCACGCCGCCAGATTCGCCACCAAGCCCGAAATAGCTGCGATGCTCCCCCCGCTCCTCGTTCGTCCTTTGAGCGGGAGGAAGTCGGCGCGGTTGTGATCATTCATGGTCTGTGAACGGATGCACTGCCAGCACACTGTCTGACCGGGGATGATGCTGGTGCCGGGCACGCCCAGGTTCCCGCCATACGCCCCACCAACGATGTGGGGAACGCGCGCTTCCGTCGCGGCTTCAGCGATGATATCTGAGAGGACGACGACGTCCGGCTCATCGGCGCATCCGACCACCAGGCTGGCATCCCTTAACGCCGATTCGAGATCTGCTGCGGCTACCACTCGGCGACGGTTCGCCGTGACCTGAAGGTTCTCGTCGATCGACGTGAACCGTTCGGCGGCGACGTCCACCTTAGCCAAGCCCAGGTCGCCAGGCTGAAATAGGATCTGCCGGTTCAAATTTGTGAGTTCTACAATGTCCGGATCGAAAATCTCAATTCTGCCGATGCCTGCCGCGACGAGGGATTGCAGTAGCCAGGTCCCGGTTCCGCCGACTCCAACGACCACCACTTTTGAAGTGCGGAGTTTCTCCTGCAGTTGAGTTGGCGAGTTAGTAAGGGAAAACGTGGATGCGAACTCCTGGAACAGCCTCTCTTGACGTTCGAACTTGTTTGCGCTCGGGTGCTCCGGCTGCGGGTACGTATCAAAGAGGCGCTCAGTTTCCATGATGGCCAGGACGTTTTCAAGCGATTTGCAACTGAACCCGGCACTTCCCTCGAGGATTGATTCGATCCTTTCGATGGAATTCGACCCGTCAAGCAAGGGGATCAACTCGATCACAAACGGGGATACGTCGAATTCAAGGACCCTGAGTTCCATGGTGCAAATGAACTGCATTCGACAATCGCGGTTGAATACGAGCACGCTGTCCCGCAGTCTCAACGGGCGGCAGCCCATCTTCGCTCCTCCTCTATCGGCCATCACTCGGCCCTCAGGGCCGCTGCGGGCTCTATTCGAGCCGCCCTGCGGCTCGGTCCTATCGCCGCCAAGCACAATGCAGTCAAGGTGACAATTGCGATTCCACTGAATGCCAGGACGGAAACAGTCGTGCTCAGCGTCACTCCGAGTGCCCCGGCGACAAGCCGGGTTAGTACCCACCCAGCCAACTGACCAACGAGAAGTCCCGAAGCAAGCGCCGCAATTCCGATCAAGATCGCGTCAACCGCAACGAGCCTCGTTATGTCGCCCCGGGTGGCACCAATCGCGCGCAACATCCCGAACTCTTTCTCCCGACGAGCGACGCCGACTGAGAACAGGCCGGCCGCGCCGACTGCGCCGAGACTGAGCGCAAGCACAACGATGCCGAAGGCGGCTCCGGCGTAGGAGCCGAGCTCTGATTCTGCGCGCTCTTTCATTTTTGCGGCCGTGATCACCGAGACGCCAGGGATGTCGGCAACTGAATCAGCGATCGTGTCCCGGAGCGCTGTGACGTCGACACCCGGCCTCGCTTCTACATTCCAGCCGTTGGATCCGGTAATTCCGAGCTCGGCTGCCGCGTCGCGACTCATCACCACCTGATTCCCTGTTGCCAAGGACGCATACGTCCCGACGATGCGAAGCGAGAGGGTCTTGCCTGCCCGACTTAATCTGACGTAGTCGCCCAAGGAAATATCGCGGCTGGCGGCGAGAGCTTCAGGAATGATGACCGCGCCTCCCTTTTCCAGGGCGGCTGGTGCAGATCCGTCACTTCCGTGGCGCCATGGAAGCTGAGCAGTGGCGAAGTAGCTCTTTGGATCGACAGCAAGGATTGCAACCTGGCTCGTGGTGCCTTGGAACTGCAATGCCGCGTGATCCCAAACTGTGTCCGAAACCCGGTTGATCATTTGAATTGACGCCAGACGTTCGTCTAATTTCTCAACGATGGGCGTCGTGGACGATATTTGAATGTCGGCCCCGAATTGACGGCCAATCTGGTCCATCATGGCGCTCCGTACGGAGCCGACCCCGATGACAAGGGCCGCACCCAGGCAGACGACAATCCCCATGATGGCCGTCGTGGAGTCGAGCGATGCGTGTCTGCGCAGGCGCTGAGCCGCAGCCTTCCCTGTCCATCCTGCGAAGATCTGTAGCCTGGTGCATGCGATGAGAATTGACGGAGCGAGGAAGCCCGCGGCGGCCAGCGATAGGACGAAGCCAACGAGCTTGACGACGAGCGAGTCGAACCAGTAGCTGCCTGCTCCGAATATGAGGAGCATGATGCTGAGGGCGACGCGGAATCTGTTTGAAGACCTGCGCTCTGCGCCTTCAGGCGAGATAGCCGTAAGAGGGGCCTGGCGCAGCACGTTCATGATGGCCCGGGCCGCCCCGGCGCAGCCCGCGGCGACCCCGCTCAGGATGGCAAGCAGAACTTGCCAAAGTTCGACCGCCACGGTGGCTGGAGGTATGTTCCCCATCGACGATAGCCCTTGGTTGAGGATCCAGCTGACACCAAACCCGAGCCCAAGCCCGACCATCGAGCACGCGAACGCGAGCATCAGTGCCTCATAAAGGACGGCGGCCGCCAGCCAGGAACCGCGCGCGCCGACAGCGCGCATGACACCATAAGTCAGCCGGCGGGCATTCACGACTGACTGGAAGGCCGTCGCCGATAGGAGGATCGAGATGCCCAGTACGGTGCCGGAGGCGATCATCAAGATGAGTGAAACAACCGCGATGAGGGGACCGAGGGTCGAATTGAAGGCAGAAGTGTCTTGTACTTTGAACTGAGGAGGCAGGCTGGACGAATACTCGCTCTGCCAGCGTTCAGCGGAGTTCCCGGCCGACAGCTGGATGTCAACCCTTGATACTTGGCCCTGCTCGTTGAATATCGTCTGGGCGTAGGACAAATCGACAAAAATGTTGTCGTACGCCAACGGACCAAGAACCTTGCCATTGAACACCCCTACGACGCGCAGCTGCGTGGTAGCGTCGCTCGACGCGACCACCAGGGAATCGCCTATGTCCACCCCTAAGCGCGAAGCCACATCAGACGGAACCAGTGCCTCAGGGTTGTTTACGGTAGGGAGCCCGCCCCGAAGCTCAAGCCTCATGAGTTGAAGCTCAGTGTTGAACGTCGTGGGGTAACCCGTAACCGTCAGCGGGCGGCCTGTTCCAACGGTTCCCGCAGGCCGGACGCTCGAATTCCGTGCCAGAGTCGGGATCGGCGTCGCAACGCCAGGGAGATCCGCCACGGCCTTGACTGCGC
Source organism: Arthrobacter sp. Hiyo1 (assembly GCF_001263615.2). NCBI lineage: Bacteria > Bacillati > Actinomycetota > Actinomycetes > Micrococcales > Micrococcaceae > Arthrobacter > Arthrobacter sp. Hiyo1. The sequence goes on from NZ_DF952468.1 coordinate 521,851, forward strand.
TCTCCGGGACTGTGGTTCCGGGAATAGCAGGCACGACCGCGACGTCGCCTATGCCTGACAGCGAGCCGGCTCCTTGCGACAGCTGGTCGTTGATGCTCTTCGATGTGAGCAGGGTGCCGAAAATGAGCGCAACGCCGAAGACCAATGCAACCGCTGCGACTCCATATCGGGGAAAATCAAAGCGAAGTTGCCGCAAACCACGAGCGAACGCGCTCATCATGGTGAGAATCCCCCTCCCGATCTGGTTCATTGAGGGTCAGGTCAAGCTGATCAACGATCTTCCCGTCCCGCAGGGCGATGATCCGGTCGGCGTAACTCGCAGCATATGGATCATGGGTGACCATCAGCCCGGTCGTGCGACGACCGTCTCCGATCGCGTCGCGAATCAGACGGAGAACAATATCCCTATTCCCGGAGTCGAGGCTTCCTGTCGGCTCATCGGCTAGGACGACGCTAGGAGCCCCGAATACCGCTCGAGCTACGGCGACCCGCTGACGTTGCCCGCCTGACAATTGATCGGGAAACCTCTCGGCATATTCAAACAACCCGAGCTGATCGAGCAGCACCAGAGCATCTGATCGCCAACGAAAGCCTCTTTGACCGGAAACAATCGATGACAACCCGACGTTCTCCACCACCGTCATGCTTGGAACAAGATGAAATGCCTGGAAAATGAATCCAATATTCTCCCGCCGGAAGATTGTCTTCTGTTTTTCATCCATCTCGGAGACCCGGAGTCCTGCTACGTCTATACACCCTGCAGTCGGCGAATCGATTCCACCGACCAATTGGAGCAGGGTTGACTTACCGGATCCAGATGGGCCAATGACGGCAACAAGTTCACCCGGCTGGATCTCGAGTTCATCAATGTCTAGTGCAGCTTTCTCGTTTCCGGCACCGTCGTCATAGTGGCGACGAACGCCTTTAAGGGAAATGGCGGGAAGAGGGGCGACGGTCATGACTCGATAGCCCAGACCTGGGGGAGCATCCGGTCAAATTCGAACCACATTTCCCATTCTCCGACGTCGCCGGCGAGAAGCTCTGACTCAATGACATCCCAAACGGCCAGCAGGGAGCGGCGGCGTTCACCGGGAGATACCGGCGGTGGTATCGCAGGGTGGTATTTGAGTCGAAAGCGGCCGTCGCCGACGGCCCTGAGCGTGAGTGGGACCATAGGGGCGCCGGAAACATGGCTCAGGACAACCGGACCGGTGGGAACCATGATGGTTGTCCCTAAGAAGGGAATTCGGGCATGGTGCTCATCCACTCCACGAGGGTCCAGTTCAGGGAACATGGAGAAGATCCTGCCCTCACGCAGGGCGGTCAGGCCAGAGCGCATCGCCGATGTGCTCCCGAGCCGGATCCCACGGAAGTCTAAATCAGGAAAGGACGCTGCGCGGATCTCGTCAAAATTCATCCGGTTGTAGAGCGTCGTCGTCGGCATTTCATAAGCGAGCATGGGAATGGCAGCATATGAGGGTCCGAGATGGAGCGGGAGAGCGATTACCCCTCGGCCACTGGACGCCGCCTCGTGAAGGTGGCGGGGCCCATCGACAGCCACAACGTCCCGAAACAGCGTCTCAGTGTCCTTCATCCACAGATTGATGAAGGTCGATTCAAACTGCAGCTTCGGTCCGTACCCAGCAAAGCTCCTGGCGTGCAATTCCTTGTCGAAGCCATCAAGCCCAGGGACTGCATTCATGAAATCCAGGGCCCGGGCCTTCAAGACGTCGAAATTATCTACGTCTGGTTGGTTTGCCCGGTAGATGGGTCGATCGAGGGCGTCGAGCACCTTCATAAGGTTCCACGCGCCAACTGGCCCCGCAGCATGAATAGCCTCATAGAAATTCTTGTGCTTTGGAAAGTCGAAAATATTGAACAGTGGCAAGCGCACGCTGCCCCCCAAATTCAGTGTTGTTCGTATCCTTGCTATCTCACTTGGCTCGTTGGTGGCGAAGCACAAGCGTCGCCACCAACGAACCGAGCGCTAAATCAGGTGCACATGCACCCGCTGCTACAGGCCAGGGTGGCTCCCGCCTCCAGCACATCTTCTGAGACCATCTCCATTGTGTTCACCTCCTCCTTTTGACCGATTCGAAGATAGAGAAATACCACTTTGTGGTATGGCAACGGCACCAAACGGGGGGATCGTCTATCGGTGCTGCGCCTAGGAGGAGGGTACAAGTGCCTCGGGGCGTCTCCGTGTGGATTTCGTCAATCTCAGTGGTCAAAACGGCAAATCTCAGTGTAAAAAACCCGAAATTAAGTGGACGGAAGCCGGCGTCTACGTGTTTTAACGAAAGAGGAGGGCTACCGGATCATCAAAATCCGGTAGCCCTCCTCGTGCGTTTTGCCTCGGTGGTTAAGCTTCGGCGTCCTGGTAGATGCCCGCCATCCAGGATTCGACGTCGTCGGCCTTGCGGGGGAGGGCGGCGCTGAGATTGACGGGACCGTCTGCCGTCATCAGGATGTCGTCCTCGATCCGGACGCCGATTCCACGGTATTCCTCGGGAATGGCGAGGTCCTCTGCCTTGAAGTAGAGCCCGGGTTCGATGGTGAACACCATGCCCTCGGTGAGTACGCCGTCCAGGTAGAGATCACGCTTGGCCTGGGCACAGTCGTGGACGTCCAGGCCAAGGTGGTGGCTGGTACCGTGCGGCATCCAGCGGCGGTGCTGCTGGCCTTCGGTGCTGATGGCTTCCTCCACGGAGACCGGCAGCAGGCCCCACTCGGCAAGGCGCTCGGCGAGGACCGTCGTGGCGGCGGTGTGGATGTCGCGGAACTTCACGCCCGGCTGGGCCGCGGCGAATCCGGCGTCGGCGGCGTCAAGGACGGCTTCATAGACCTTGCGCTGGACGTCCGAGAACTTTCCGTTAGCCGGAATGGTACGCGTGACGTCGGCGGTGTAGAGCGAATCTGCCTCCACACCGGCGTCGAGCAGCACGAGTTCCCCTGCGTTGACCTTGCCCGTGTTCCGGGTCCAGTGCAGCACCGTGGCGTTGTTTCCGGCGGCCGCGATGGTGTCGTAGCCGAGCTCGTTCCCTTCCTCACGGGCGCGCGCGAAGAAAGCGCCTTCGATGACGCGTTCGCCGCGGTGGTGGGTCATGGCGCGGGGGAGGGCTCGGACGACGTCGGCGAAACCCTCCACGGTCGCGGCCACGGCGATCTTCATCTGCTCGATTTCCCAAGCATCCTTGAGTAAACGCAACTCGGAGAGCGCCTCGCTGAGCAGTTCGTCCAGTGCATCGAGTTCCCCGAGGTCCAGGTTCTCCGGATCCTTGGCGGTGTTGTAGCGGGCCGTGTCCACGAGGGCATCAATGTTCTCGTCGACTTTGCGGACCAAGCGGATGGAGATGCCGCCGATTTCCGGGGCACCGACGTTCTTGGTGATGGCCATCTCGAGTTCGTCGAGGTGCGCCGTCCTGAGTCCGAGGCGCGCTTCGAATTCTTCGAGCGTGGGACGCGCGCCGATCCAGAACTCACCGGAACGCGAGTCGGCGTAGAACTGTTCCGTGTCCCGGCCGGCCAGCGGACGGAAGTAGAGCGTCGCGAGGTGGTTGCCGCCGTCGTCGCCGGTTCCTTCCTCGACAGGTTCCAGGACCAGCACGGCATCGGGCTCGTGGTCCAGGCCCAAGCCCGTGAGGTGGGCGAAGCCGGAGTGGGGGCGGAAGCGGTAGTCGCAATCGTTCGAGCGGACCTTGAGC
>NZ_DF952468.1:526707-527278 GCF_001263615.2 Arthrobacter sp. Hiyo1
ATCGGATGTGGGCCGCTGGGAGCGGTTGTTGACGCGCTCCTCCAGTGGCTGGGAGGCTGTGGGTTCACCGTTTTGGGTGTTTTCTGCATCGTTCACCGTCCCATCGTCCCATCAAGGCCGACACTAGGCCAACGCCGAAACGGTCCAAGCCGTCCCCAATCAAATACGCTTGGAAAGTGAAGATCGACCTGCACGCGCACTCCAATGTTTCCGACGGGACCGAGGCTCCCGCGGGAGTGATCGCTTCAGCGTCTGCTGCGGGTCTGGACGTGGTGGCCCTGACCGACCACGACTCCACCGACGGGTGGGAGCAAGCTTCTGTCGCCGCCCTCGAATTCGGGGTGGCCTTCGTGCCGGGGATAGAGATTTCGTGCCGCACCCGGGAGGGGATCAGCGTCCATCTGCTCAGCTATCTCCACGATCCGGCGCACCCCGGCCTGCTCGAGGAGATCACCAAGGCGAAGGACGCGAGGCTCACCCGTGCCAAACGCATGGTCACGCTCCTGGCAGAGGACTACCCCTTGAGCTGGGACGATGTCATCCATCATGTGGCTCCGGGCGCCACCGTGGG
>NZ_DF952468.1:529783-533983 GCF_001263615.2 Arthrobacter sp. Hiyo1
AGCCGCGATCGACGAGCTCCTCGGCTACCTTGGCGGCGGTGCGCTTGGTCTTGGTGAAGATGATGGTCCGGCCGCGGCCGCGGGACTGCAGGATGCGGGCGACAACCTCGATCTTGTCCATGCTGTGGGCACGGTAGATGAGCTGGCGGATGTCGCGCTTGGTCAGGCCTTCGTCATTCGGGTCTGCGGCACGGATGTGCGTGGGCTGCGTCATGTAGCGGCGGGCCATGGCAATGACCGGTCCGGGCATGGTGGCCGAGAAGAGAAGCGTCTGGCGGACGGCGGGAGTGCCGGCAATCAAAGTCTCGACGTCCGGAAGGAAGCCGAGGTCAAGCATCTCGTCCGCTTCGTCGAGGATGACCATGCGAACGTTCTTGAGGTTCAGGTGCTTCTGCTTGTAGAGGTCGATCAAACGGCCGGGCGTGCCGACAACAACCTCGACGCCCTTCTGCAGGGCTTCGATCTGGGGCTCGTAAGCGCGGCCGCCATAGATGGTGGCGATACGGGCGTTGCGCTTCCGGGATGCCGTCTGGAGGTCATTGGCCACCTGGACCGCGAGTTCGCGGGTCGGAACAATCACGAGAGCCTGGGGTGCACCCGGGGACAGCGAGCTTGTCGTGACCGGCGTCGCCCGGTCCGACGACGCGCTGCAGCGCAGGAATGCCGAAGCCGAGGGTCTTTCCGGTACCGGTCTTGGCCTGGCCGATGATGTCGTGACCGCCCAGGGCCACCGGCAGGGTCATGGCCTGGATGGGGAAGGGATGGGTGATTCCGGCGTCGGCGAGGGACTCGACGATGTCGGCGCGGACGTTGTAGTCGGCGAAGGACTTTTCCGCGATCTCGTGGGGTGTTTCGTCCGAGGAAATGGTTTCCTCGGGTTCGATCGTTTCGGTTCCGTCTGTCAGAACTTCATGGGTGTGCAATTCACTCACAGTGGAGTTTTCCTTATTCATTTGGGCTGCGCTGCGTGCTCAACGGTTGTGGCAGGGCCGTTCCGGAGCACGGACGGGCGCAAGCAAATCCAGTGGAAGCCGATCGCGGGCTATCTAAATACTGGCACTGGGGACCAGCTGGTGTATCTCAAGATCGCGTAGGGGCGGGCTTGTTGATGTCAAAAAATTAACTGAATCAACGACCGGGCATCCATTACTACTCACACAGTCTAGCGTCTGGGTGCAATAAACCCCGGATCGCGGCCGCGGTCCGGTGAACTGATTGCGCTACTGGAGCAGTTCGAAGGTGATTTGGCGGGTGGCAATGTCCGCGTCAAGCAGTTTCACTCGGACCTTCGTACCGGACTCCATTTCGCCATCGCAACGAGCGGTGACCGCCGGCTCGGCGATCTGGACGATGCCGGAGGGGCCGTGGGAGTTGCCGTTCCCATTCCCATTCCCGTTGTGGCCGTTGGTGCTGTTCCCGTTCCCGTTTCCGTTGTTCTTGGCAGGCTTCGATCCGGAAATCACCACGGCGTCGAATTCCTGTCCGACGTGGTTCACCAGGAGTGCGGCCTCCACCGTGTCCAAGGCGAGGCGCTCCATTTTGGCGGCAAGCTGGTCGGATGACGCCATGATCTCCGGCAGGCTCGGCAAAGCATCCCGGGCCCATGCAGGGATCTCCGTTCCGTTGCTCAGTGCTTCGCAGATGACCAGGACAAAACGATCGACCAGCCGGCGCAAAGGCGCAGTGGTGTGGGCATATGGTGCGCCGATGGCTGACTGCATGACGCTGCCCGGTACTTCGCCGTCGAAAGGCGTGTAGCCGGCGCCCCGGAAAAGCAGCCCCGCGGAATGGAGAATGGCCAATTGCCGGGGGTCTTTGCCGTCGAGGGTCCGCAGGTACTCGCCGTAGCTGGTCCCCTCGGTCCAAGGCTTGCCGAGCGCCCCGGCCTGCCGTTTGAAATGGAGCAGCGAGCGCTCATCGGGAGCGGGCATGGTGCGCAGGATTCCAACCTTGCCGTCGAGCATCAGCTGGGCCGCCGCCATCCCGGTCATGAGCGAAATCTGGGCGTTCCAGTCCTCGACGGGCAGCGAGGGAGCTGCGACGATCCTGTACCCCCCGCCGTCGGGCAGTTGGACGATTTCTTGTTCAGGCATGTTCAGGCTCGCTCCGCCGCGGCGGCGTTCGAGTTCCACCCGTTTGAGCCCGACCTCCTTGAGCAACTGCAGGACGGGATCAGCTGTCCCGGAATCGATCGCGGACTGGACGCCCTTGTAGTTGAGCTTGGCGCGGCTGCGTACGCTTGCCCGGCGAACTGAGACGGTGCGGAACTCTGCTTCGGCATCGAGTTCGAAGTCCCACACGAACGCTCCGCAGTCCTGGCCCGCCAGCAGGCTTCCGGCGTGCTCGCTGATGATCTCGGGGTGCAGCGGTATGCGGCCGTCCGGCGCATAGTACGTCTGTCCCCGGTGGCGGGTCTCGGCGTCGAGCGCTCCTCCCGGTGGCACAAAGGAGGGCACATCGGAGATGGCGTAGAGAACCCTGTAACCATTCCCGGACCGCTCAATGAAGAGGGCCTGGTCGAGATCCGTGGAAGAGGCCGGGTCGATCGTGATGAACGGAACGTCCGTGAGGTCCTGCGCCGGCAGCCTGTGTCCTGAAACCGCGGCCTCCGCGTCGCGCAGTGCTTCAGCGGGATAACCCGCGGGCAGCTCGAGTTCGGTCCGAAGCGCCGCCAGTGCTTCCGCGAGCTGGTTCGACGTTTCAGAGACGTTCGGGGCTATGCGCTGATGTGACACGAAAGTCAGGGTAACTCCAAAATCTCCCGGCGTCTCGCTAGGCCGCCGCTGCGTCCAGTGCGGCCAGGAGTGCCTGGGCTGCCGCCGTCGGATCCCCGGCCTCGGTGATGGCGCGGACCACAACAATGCGGCTGGCGCCGGCCCTCACTACGTCTTCCACGTTGCTGAGATCGATGCCGCCGATCGCAAACCAAGGAAGCACTACGCCGCCGACGGTCTCTTCGTCTGCCTGCTTCACCGCATTGGCAGCGTACTTCACCAGATCGAGCCCGACGGCGGAGCGTCCAGGCTTGGTGGGCGTGGCCCACACAGGCCCGACGCAGAAGTAGTCCAAGCCGCTGCGGCCAGGCGACGCGGCGATGGCTGCGTCAATCTGCTCCGGCGTGTGCGTGGAGAGGCCGATGATGGTGGGGTCGTGGAGCAGCTTCCGGGCCGAGCGCAGCGAAATGTCCTTTTGGCCGATATGGAACACCGGTGCGCCGGCGAGGGACGCTACGTCCGCGCGGTCGTTGACTGCCCAGAGGCGCCCGTGACGGTGCGCCACGGATTGCAGGATCTCCAGGAGTTCCAGTTCCTCGGCCGCTTCAATGGTCTTGTCGCGCAGCTGGATGATGTCCACGCCGCCTTCGAATGCGGCATCGACAAACTGCTCAAAATCACCCTGTTGCTTGCGGCGTCGGTGCAGAGGTACAGGCGGGCGGTGGTGTGGACATCGTGCGGGGTCATGGAAACAGAGTAGTTCCTCTAAACTGGGCAGGTACCGCGGGAGCCGCGGCGGCAGTCACAATCGCCGCGCGGCTGAGAGGGCTTCAGCGCCGACCGCTTGACCTGATCCGGCTAGTACCGGCGTAGGGAAGGACTCCATGGACGAAGTAAACACCCAGCACGGGCCCCTGCGTGCAGACGTGGCGGTGATCGGGGGCGGCGTCATTGGCCTGGGCATCGCGTGGGAAGCCCGAAGGTCGGGCCGCTCGGTTGCCCTGATCGATCCCGCGCCGGCCAGCGGCGCTACTTTCGCGGCGGCGGGGATGTTGGCACCAGTCAGTGAACTGCACTACCAGGAAGAGGACCTCCTGGAGCTCATGCTCGAATCGTCGGCGTTGTGGCCGGACTTCGAACACAATGTGACCGGCTCACGAACCGGACGCAGCACGGGTTACCGGACGACGCCGACCCTCGCCGTGGGTGCGGACGCAGCGGACCGCCGGGCGCTCGCCGATCTTCTTGACGTCCAGCTGGCCCATGGCCTGGTGGTGGAATCCGTGCCGTTGCGCGAAGCACGGGAGCGTGAGCCGCTCTTGAGCCCGCAGATTTCCTGTGCCTTCGACATCCCGGGCGACCACCAAGTGGATCCGCGCCGGCTTTCGGCCGCGATTCTAGGCGCTTTGGCAGACCACGAGCCGGTAGCTCCAGTTGGATTCCGGGGCCGAAGGCGGTTTCGCGGTCCGGGACACTGCGGCGGGCC
>NZ_DF952468.1:535393-539145 GCF_001263615.2 Arthrobacter sp. Hiyo1
CCGGTAGGCTGGCGAAGCAGGCGGGCCGCATCCCGCGCAGGGAACACGCCCTGGCCTCCTCGGCCATGGAAGGCCGGGCCGAGTTCCTCTAGCGGCCGACGCTGGCCGCTCCGGGGATTCCTGCGAAGATTCCGCGTCTGTGAAGGAGCCCCGAATGGCCGGCAAGGACGACATTCTTTCCAGGTCCGCTATTGACGACGCCCTGGCGGAGCTGCCGGACTGGCGGTATCGCCAGGGCGCCCTCGTCACCGCCTACAGGTGCCCGACGTCGGCTGCCGCACTCGAGTTGATTGCCGCCGTCGGGCGCATTGCCGAACAGCAGAACCACCACCCGGACCTGGACTGGCGCTACAACCGGGTGTTCATCCGCTACACGTCCCACGATGCCGGGAGCGAGGTAACGCAGCGCGACGTCCGGGCGGCTAAGAGCGTCAGCGAAGCGGCCGCGGAAGCCGGGGCAGTTGCCAAACCGGAAGCCACGCCATGAGCCGGATCCGTAGCTAGAGCCGCAGCGCTGGTTAGAGCCTCAGCGCCGCGGTCAGCTGGGCGGTGTCGTGCCGCTTCCGATGGCGGCCCAGGAAGTAGGACGCCACGGCGGCCGCCACGGTCCCCAGAATGATGGGCAGGACCCACGGGATCCACGTCACGCCAGGCTGGTAGCCAAAGCCAAGTTGGATGAAGATCATCCAACTCAGCATGGCTACGGCGACCGAAACGCCGGCGGGCAGGGTGATTCCGTACGTTCCACGGTGTTTGTCAGTTCCCCAGACAATGAAGCCTGAAGCGATGGTGGCTAGCGCCACGATGACAAGTGAGAGCATGCGGACTCCTGGCTCGCTGGTGTTCTTGCCTGTTGCTTAGAGGGCGCCGAAGCCGACCCGGCGTACTTCCTCGGCGCCGATCTCCACGTATCCGAGGACATTGCCGGGAACGATGACCTGGCGGCCCTTTTCGTCGGTCAGGCGCAGGTCCGTGCCGTTGGCAATGGCCTCGCTCACGATCTTGGCAACAGCCTCGGCGTCGAGAGCGGACTCAAGCGCGATCTCACGGCCAACATTCTGAATGCCGATCTTTACTTCCACAGCGGGGCCTCCCAGCCAATCAAAAAAATACTCAGTCCTCTATTTGTAGTCTAGGACTCTTTCGGGAAGCGACTGATTCCGCGCCAAGCTAAACGGTAGATCAGGTCGCTGGCGACATCGAGGTCCAAATCGCCGTCGGTTTCGAGCCAATACCGCGCGCTGACCTGCGCCATTCCCGCCAGGCCCCGGCCCAGCAGCTGGGCCTCCAGCGGGGGCAGCTTGGTGTCTTCGGCGATGACCTTGGCGACGGCGTCGGCGAAGGTGCGGTTGAAAGTCTCCAGCCGGGAGCTGACGTCCGGGTCATTGATGAGATCGGATTCGAAGACGAGCCGGTGGGCTTGGTCATCGCCCGCGATGAAACGGTAGTAGGCGCGCATGACGGCCTGGACGCGCTCCTTGTTGTCCGACGTCGAATTCAGCGCCGTGAGCATCTGGTCCGTGAGCGTGGCCAGGTGGCTGTCGAGGAGGGCCATGTAGAGCTCCCGTTTCGACGGGAAGTGTTGGTACAGCACCGGCTTGCTGACATGGGCGGTCTCGGCGATTTCGTCCATCGCCGCACCATGGAAGCCGTTGGCAACGAAAACTTCCAAGGCGGCATTCAAGAGCTGGGCCCGGCGCTCATCGCGTGGCAACCTGGCCGAACGGGGCGAACCGGTCCGATCTTGCCTGACCTGCGCCTCTTGTTTGATACGTGCACTCTCGGCCACTTGTCTGCCGCCTTTCCCCTTGCAGTTATGACCACAATACTGCGCAGTAATATGACCGGGCGGCACCTGCGGGGATACTTTGAAGTATGGCCACTACTTTTGCTGCCCAAACGTTGCCGTCTTCGCTGCCGCCACTCGTGGAACCGGCCGCGGGACTGACCACCGAAGAGGTGGAACGCTACTCGCGCCACCTCATTATTCCCGAAATCGGAGCGGCCGGTCAGCGTCGGCTCAAGAATGCCAAAGTCCTCGTGATCGGAGCCGGCGGACTGGGCTCTCCGGCGTTGCTCTACCTCGCCGCCGCCGGGGTGGGGACGCTCGGAATCGTGGACGACGACGACGTCGACCTCAGCAACCTGCAACGTCAGATCATCCACCGCGTGGGCGATGTGGGACGGCCGAAAATCGAATCGGCGCGTGACGCCATCAAGGAACTCAACCCGCTCGTCAGCGTGCAGCTGCACAACGTGCGCTTGGACTCCTCCAACGCTTTGGAGATTTTCTCGGGCTACGACCTCATCCTGGACGGCGCGGACAACTTCGCCACCCGGTACCTGGTCAACGATGCTGCCGCGATTCTCGGCAAACCGTACGTCTGGGGATCCATTTTCCGCTTCGACGGCCAGGTCAGTGTGTTCTGGGAGAAGCACGGACCCAGCTACCGCGATCTCTACCCGGAGGCCCCTCCCGCCGGCTCGGTCCCGTCCTGCGGCGAAGGCGGCGTGTTCGGCATGCTGTGCGCCGCTGTCGGCTCGCTCATGGTGACCGAGGCAGTCAAGCTGATCACCGGCGTCGGGCGCTCCATGCTAGGGCGCGTGGCGCTCTTCGACGCGCTCGGCGGCAGCTGGCGCGAAATCAAGGTTTCGAAAGACCCGGAGGCCGAGCCGATCACAGAATTGACCGATTATGAGGCTTTCTGTGGCATCACCCCTGCGCCCGCAAGCGACTCGGTTCCGACCGTCACGCCCACCGAACTTTCCGGAATGCTCGAAGCCCGCGCAGCAGGGGAACGCGACTTCGAATTGGTGGATGTCCGCGAGATCGGTGAACACGAGATTGTGAGCATCGACGGTTCGGTGCTCATCCCGCAGGGACGCATCCTGGCGGGAGAGGCCTGGACGGAACTCCCGCAGGACAAAGAGATCGTCTTCCACTGCAAGGGAGGTACCCGTTCCGCGGCTGTGCTCGCGGCTGCACAGCGTGCCGGCTACACACGCGTGAGCCACCTCGACGGCGGGATCCTGGCGTGGGTGCACGACGTCGAGCCAAACAAGCCGGTTTACTGACCCCACAACGCCCGTGAACACGAAAGGTCCCGATATGAGCGAGGAATCCATGACCACACCGCAATATCCCATCGGATCGGGCTTCGGCCATGGCTCCACGGCATCTGACGTTGTGGCGGGGTTGGACCTTCACGGTAAGACGGCAATTGTCACGGGCGGCTATTCCGGGCTCGGCCTGGAGACGGTGAGGGCGTTGTCCTCCGCTGGCGCCCGGGTCACGGTTCCCGCCCGGCGTCCCGAACATGCCAAGGAGGTCCTCGGCGCGGCCGGCCTGGCGAAAGTGACCGTGGAGGGCCTGGATCTATCCGATCAGCAAGCAGTGAAGGATTTTGCGGCACGCTTCCTGGAATCGAACCCAACGCTGGACATCCTGATCAACAACGCGGCGATCATGGCCAGCCCGGAACAACGTGTGGGTCCGGGCTGGGAATCGCAATTCGCCACCAACCACTTGGGCCATTTCACGCTTCTCAACACGTTGTGGCCCGCGTTGGCAGCTGCCGGCTCGGCCCGCGTCGTGTCCTTGTCCTCCACGGGGCACAAACTCTCGCCCATCCGTTTCGAGGACCTCAACTTCGAGAACGGCTACGACAAATGGAAGGCTTACGGCCAGGCGAAGACGGCCAACGCACTGTTCGCCGTCGAGCTGCCGTCTGGGGCGCTCCTCCGGGGTGGCG
>NZ_DF952468.1:539170-541860 GCF_001263615.2 Arthrobacter sp. Hiyo1
GGGCGGGGTCGCGGAAGCTAGGCGCTTTCAGCCTGCTGAGGTGCTTGGCGGTGGTCCACGGGGCACTCTGCTGCGGGTGACGCAGCCGGCTGCTCCACCTGGATGCCATACAAGGCCTCGAGCGCGGCCACGTACTCGTCTTGCTGGCCGTTTGCGGCGAGTTCGCGTGCGCGGACCGTGGGGATGTGGAGCAATTGCTTGACCATGCGGCGGAGCGCGAACTCGACCTCTTCGGCCGCGGCGGTGCAGCCGTGCCGGGCCCGGACTTTCTCCATCTCGGCGTCGAGCACGTTCATGGTGTGTCGGCGCAGCGCCACAATGGCCGAATCGACGGACCGGGCTTCGCGCTCCTGCTCGAAGGCTTCTGCCGCGCCGGAAACAATGGTGCTCGCTTGTGCCAGCGACTCCGCTTGTTCCTGGGGCGCCGCGAGCCGCACGGATTCGAGCGTCAGGAGTCGACGCCGTCGAGCTCGCCCACTGCGGGGTCGAAGTCGTGGGTGAGGGCGAGGTCGATCGCGATGAGGGTCTGGGTGGACAAAGCGCGGACCTTGGCGAGCTCTTCGGCCTCAACGCGGGTGTCCGATCCGCTGCAACCGATCATCACATCGGCGGCAGCGACGGCGGCAGGGAGGGTTTCGGCGTCGAGCGCGGTTCCGCCGCGGGTTGCTACGAAAGCCTCGGCGCGGCCGGAAGACGAGTAGACGGAGACGTCGGTGCAGCCGCGATCGCGAAGCAGCGACATCGTGGCTCCGGCGTAGGCCCCGGTCCCGAAGACAACTACCTTCTTGGTGCTCCAGTCGGCATTCTCGGAGAGGTCGGTGGCGAGGTCCAGCGCAACTGAAACGATGGACAGGCCCCGCGAACCTAGTGCGGTCTGGGCTCCGACGTCCTTGGCCGTCTTGGAAGCGGCCTGGAACAAGCGGACCAGTCCGGAACTCGCGGTTCCTTCGTGCTGGGCAGTGATGAGGGCGCGACGCACCTGGCCGGCGATTTCGCGTTCGCCGACGACGGCGGAGTCCAATCCGGCGCTGACGGCGAAGAGGTGCCTGCTGACCTCAGGGCCGGTGCGGGTGCTGAAGGCGCGCGAGACGAGTTGCTCGTTGAGTCCGCTCAGGCCACTGATCTGCGAGACGAGCGCCGAGCGGGCCGCTTCGAGATTCTCTGCGTGCGGCGTTTCGCCGTAGATTTCGTAGCGGTTGCAGGTGGCCAGGACCACGGCGCCGGAGACAAGTTGGGAATCGGCCAAGGCGGACGAGGCAACCTCGGATGAACCGTTGCTCAACTGAGCGACGGTCTCAAGATCGATGTCGGCGTGTGTAGCCACCAATGAGAAAAGAACCACAGCAAAGCAATCATAGCTTTTTCGGCGCCATGTAGAACAACGCGGGTCAGTGGTTCTCCGCACTGCCGGGAGTGATGCCCGTCACCACGGATGGTGGGGGACAGGCTGTCGTTATCTTTTGGCCCCGATCTTCGGCACAATCGAAGGCATGACTTCCAGCTCCGCACTGCCTCATTCTGTGCCGGCCAACGGCACTTCCGGCACCGCCGCCTCAAGCCTTGATGCAAGCCACCCGCTGATGGATGGCCGCACCGCAGACTCCCCGCTGATCCAGGCGTACCGCGGAGGCAAGCCGTCCCGCCGTCCGGTGTGGTTCATGCGACAGGCAGGCCGCTCGTTGCCGGAATACCTCAAAGTCCGTGAAGGCGTGGCGATGCTGGACTCCTGCCTGCGTCCCGAACTCGCCTCCGAGATCACTTTGCAGCCGGTTCGCCGCCACGACGTCGACGCGGCAATCTTCTTCTCCGACATCGTCATCCCCCTCAAGCTGGCGGGGGTCGGCGTGGACATTGTCCCCGGCATCGGTCCTGTCCTGGACAAGCCCGTCCGCACCGCTGCGACGTAGCAGCCCTGCCGCAGCTGACCTGGGAAGCCCTCGAACCGATCCGCGAGGCCGTGCGCCTGACGGTCGCTGAGCTCGGCACCACGCCCCTGATCGCTTCGCCGGCGCGCCGTTCACGCTCGCCGCATACATGGTGGAAGGCAAGCCTTCCCGCGACCACCTCGGTCCGCGCACCATGATGCACGCCGATCCGGAAACCTGGACCGCCCTGGCCAATTGGGCAGCCGACGCCTCCGGCATGTTCCTGCGCGCGCAACTGGAAGCCGGCGCCTCCGCAGGGCAACTGTTCGACTCCTGGGCAGGTTCCCTTGGCCTGGCCGACTACGCCAAGTACGTTGCACCCGCCTCGACCCGCGCCCTTGACCACGTCCGCCACCTCGGCGCGCCGCTGGTCCATTTCGGTACGGGAACGTCCGAGTTGCTCGTCGCGATGCGCGATGTCGGCGTGGACGTCGTCGGCGTGGACTACCGGCTGCCCCTTGACGAGGCAACCGGCGGCTCGGCGGCACCGTGCCCTTGCAAGGCAACATCGACCCCGCGCTGCTCTCCGCGCCGTGGGAGGTCCTGGAAGCCCATGTCCGCGAGGTGATCGCAGCCGGATCCGCGGCCCCGGGCCACGTCCTGAACCTCGGCCATGGCGTGCCCCCGGAGACGGACCCCGCGGTCCTGACCCGGGTAGTGGAACTCATCCACTCGATCCCGGCAGGATAGCGAGCATGAGCCGCGGGCACGCGCAGTCCGAGCAAACACGGTCCGAACACGCACTTCCCGGGCATTCGGCAGCCG
>NZ_DF952468.1:543742-546320 GCF_001263615.2 Arthrobacter sp. Hiyo1
GTGCTCGATTGGGACGTCGTCCGTTGGGCGGGGCCTTGCCGTTCGCCGCCGTCGGTCACAAACAGCGCGTTGCCGAGGTGCGCCGCATCTGCTCCGGAGCCGACGGCTTGACCGTGGTGGGAGGCTGGCTCGCCGGAAACGGCCTGGCCGCCGTGGTTGCGGACACCTCCGCGCAAATCGACGCAGTTTTGTGAAATGCATCACTTCTACGTCTTGTAGAAGTGATGCATTTCGACTTAGCGGCATCGACGGGGCAGACTTGTACCATGAGCCACACTTCTGCCGAATCTGTCACTAAAACTGCCGAATCCGAAGAGCAGTTCTTTACGCTGTGGACCGTGTTCAAGCGGTCGGGCGATGTCCTGCGCAGCGCCGACGCTGTGCAGGATTTCGAGCAGCTGGCTGCCAAGCTCGCCGAGGACGGCGTGGTCCTCCGCGGAAGCTACGACGTCTCCGCCATGCGCTCTGACGCCGACATCATGGTGTGGCTCCACGGCGCCAAGCCTGAGGCCCTGCAGCAGGCCGTCCGCGACATCCGCCGCAGCGCGCTCTTCGCAGGCACCGAGATCGTCTGGTCCGCCATGGGCGTCCACCGCGAAGCCGAATTCGCCAAGAACCACGTTCCGGCCTACGCCCGCGGCGTCGAGCCCAGCACCTGGCTCTGCGTCTACCCCTTCGTCCGCTCCTACGAGTGGTACATCCTGCCGGCCGAAGAGCGTGGAAAGATGCTGCGCGATCACGGCATGCTGGGCCGCGACTTCCCCCAGGTCATCTCCAACACCGTGTCCTCCTTCGCCTTGGGCGACTGGGAGTGGATCCTCGGCCTGGAAGCACCCGAACTCGTTGACCTGGTGGACCTCATGCGCCACCTGAGGGCCACCGACGCCCGCAACCACGTTCGCGAGGAAATCCCGTTCTACACCGGCCGCCGCATCACCGCCGCGGAGATCGCCGAGGTCCTCGCGTGAGCGGCCGCCACTCCGCGGGCCCGGCCAGCCTCACCGAGGTCAATGACGTCACCGAGGCCGGACGCATGGCTCCCAAAGAGTACGACGCCGTCCTCCTCGCCTCCTTCGGCGGGCCGGAAGGCCAGGACGACGTCATTCCCTTCCTTCGCAATGTGACCCGTGGCCGCGGCATCCCGGATGAGCGCCTCGAAGAGGTGTCCCACCACTACCGCGCTTTTGGTGGCATCAGCCCCATCAACCAGCAAAACAGGAACCTCAAGGCCGCCCTCGAAGCGGAGTTGGCATCGCGCGGCATCAGCCTGCCCGTGCTGTGGGGCAACCGCAACTGGGACCCCTACATCCCGCAAACGCTCCAGGAAGCCTACGACGCCGGCCACCGCAAGCTGCTGATGGTCACCACGAGCGCCTACTCCTGTTACTCCAGCTGCCGCCAGTACCGCGAGGACATCGGCATCGCGCTGACCGAGACCGGCCTCGACGGCAAACTCGAAGTGGACAAGGTACGCCAGTACTTCGACCACCCAGGTTTCGTCGAGCCCTTCGTGGAAGGAACGGCTGCAGGACTTGCTGAGGTCCAGGAGAAACTGGCAGCGGACGGCCTCCAGGGCGCGCCGGTGCACATCCTGTTCGCGACGCACTCCATTCCGACCCGTGACGCCGAGGGCGCCGGACGTTCGGACGGCGAGCCCCGCGACTTCGAGCAGGACTCGGCCTACGTGGCACAGCACCTGGCTGCCGGCGCCGAAGTTGTCCGGCGGGTTGAATCCGAATCCGGGCTCACCGCGCCGTGGTCCTTGGTGTACCAGTCCCGCTCGGGCGCCCCGCACGTTCCGTGGCTTGAGCCGGACATCAACGATGCCATCGAGGAACTGGCTGGTCAAGGGATCAAGGGCGTCGTGATCGTACCCCTTGGCTTCGTCTCCGACCACATGGAAGTGGCCTGGGACCTCGACACCGAGGCCCTGGAAACGTGCAAGAACCTCGGCCTCGCCGCAACACGGTTCCCACGCCGGGAACCCACCGCAAGTTCGTTTCCGGCCTGGTGGACCTCATTTGCGAGCGGACGGTGGCCAACAACATCGCCGATCGCCCCGCCATGACCGGGCTGGGCCCGTGGTACGACATCTGCCGTCCGGGCTGCTGCGCCAACTTCCGCGGAGAGAAGCCCACGATTGCGGGTGCGGACACCACAGTCGGCACCGGACACGATGCCTACCCCGCAGGAGAAAGCGCGAAATGACCGTTCGGATCGGTACCCGCGCGAGCAAACTCGCGCTCACCCAGAGCCAGCAGGCCGCGGACCAGCTGGCCGCCATCGGTGGCTTTCCCGTTGAACTAGTGCGCATCAAGACCGAAGGCGATGTCCGGACGGGTTCCCTGTCCCAGATGGGCGGCACCGGAGTGTTCGTCGCCGCGCTTCGCGACGCGCTGTTGGAGAACGCGTGCGACGTTGCTGTTCACTCCTTGAAGGATCTCCCCACGGGCGCGGCACTCGGACTCACCATCGCCGCAACGCCCAAGCGCGTCGACGTCAGGGACGCCTTGTGCGCCCGTGACGGGCTCAAACTGGTGGATCTTCCAGCAGGCGCAAGGGTCGGCACCGGATCGCC
>NZ_DF952468.1:548708-552475 GCF_001263615.2 Arthrobacter sp. Hiyo1
GGCATCCCGGTCGCGGCAACCGCCAAGGAACCCACACCCGCCGGCATCGTGGCCGCCCTACGCACCGTATTCGACACCGAAGGGAACGAAAGTTGAGCTTTCCAAACCACCGGCCCCGCCGGCTCCGCACCACCCCCGCCATGCGCCGGATGACTGCCGAACACCGGCTGGCTCCCGCCGACCTCATCCTGCCCGCCTTCATTCGCGAAGGACTCAGCGAACCGGCTCCGATCAGTTCCATGCCCGGCGTCGTGCAGCACACCACGGACTCGCTCAAACGCGCCGCTGCCGAAGCCGTGGAATTGGGTGTCAGCGGAATCATGCTGTTCGGTGTTCCGGCAGTCCGCGATGCCCGCGGCACAGCTTCCCTGGATCCCGACGGCGTGCTGAACAAGGCCATCCGCGACGTCCGCGCAGAAGTCGGCGATGACCTGGTGGTCATGGGCGATGTATGCCTCGACGAATTCACCGATCACGGCCACTGCGGTGTCCTGGACGCCAACGGCTACGTGGACAACGACGCCACCCTCGAAATCTACGCCCAAATGGCAGTAGCGCAGGCCGACGCCGGTGCCCACGTCCTAGGGCCGTCCGGGATGATGGATGGCCAGATCGCCGTGATTCGCCAGGCCCTTGAAGAGGCCGGACATCAGAACACCGCGCTCCTGGCCTACGCGGCGAAGTACGCCTCCGCTTTCTACGGCCCCTTCCGCGAAGCCGTGGACTCGCAGCTCAAGGGTGACCGCCGGACCTACCAGATGGATGCCGCCAACCGCCGGGAAGCCATCATCGAGGTGGAACTCGACCTCGAAGAAGGCGCTGACATGGTGATGGTCAAGCCGGCCATGAGCTACCTGGACATCCTCGCCGACGTCGCAGCCAGGAGCCCGGTACCCGTGGCGGCCTACCAAATCTCCGGTGAATACGCCATGATCGAAGCGGCCGCCGCGAACGGCTGGATCGATCGCCGCGGCGCCATCACAGAATCCGTGCTCGGCATCAAGCGGGCCGGCGCCGACATGGTGCTGACGTACTGGGCCTCCGAACTTGCCGGCTGGCTTAAGGAGTCCTGATGACCGATACCGCTTCCACTCCCACGGCCCCTGTCGGAGCCGCGGAGATCCTCCTCGGGCTGAATACTTTCGGTGACGCCGGGGTGGACGCCGACGGCAACCCGAAACAGCATGCCCAGGTCTTGCGGGAGCTGCTGGCGGAAGCGGAGCTGGCGGACGCCGTCGGGCTTCACGCCTTTGGGGTGGGGGAGCACCACCGGCGCGACTTCGCCGTCTCGGCGCCCGAAGTTTTCCTCGCGGCCGCGGCAGCCCGGACATCCCAGATCAAGCTCGGTTCGGCCGTCACCGTGCTCAGCTCCGACGACCCCATCAGGGTCTTCCAGCGCTTCTCCACCGTTGACGCGCTCTCCAATGGTCGTGCGGAGGTGATGCTGGGCCGCGGCTCGTTCGTGGAATCGTTCCCGCTGTTCGGCCTGGATCTGGCCGACTACGAAGTCCTGTTCGAGGAGAAGCTGGAACTCTTCGACAAGGTCCGGGCGCAGAAGCCGGTGCATTGGGAAGGCCGCACCCGGCCGAACGTGAACGGAATGAGCGTCTTTCCGCCGCTGGAACACCACTTGCTGCCAACGTGGATCGGTGTGGGCGGTACTCCAGAATCAGTGTTGCGCTGCGCGCAATACGGCTACCCCATCATTTTCGCCATCATCGGCGGGGAACCGCGCCGCTTTGCCCCGCTCGTGGAGCTCTACCGCGAGGCAATGGAAAAATACGGGCACCCCATGCAGCAAATTGCCACGCACTCGCCTGGCTACGTTGCCCCAACCGACGAGCAAGCCCGGGAGGAACTCTTCCCGCATTGGCTGGCCCAGCGAAACCGCATCGGCGCGGAACGCGGCTGGGGACCGGCAAGCCGGGGCGAGTTCGACGCCATGTGCGGACCCGAAGGAGCCCTGTATGTCGGTTCCCCGGAAACGGTCGCCCGGAAGATCGTCCTGCTGAAGCGGAACCTCGGCGTTGACCGTTTCGACCTCAAATACAGCAACGGAACCCTGCCCCACGAATCCATGATGCGTTGCATCGAACTCTTCGGCACTGTGGTGGCCCCACTGGTGGCCGAGCAGCTTGCCGACGCCTGAGCCCACTTTTTCGGTGCCTGAACCGTCCCGAATCCCTGAAAGAATGGACACCATGACTTCAAACACCCCTGTCTCCGACCAGCTGTTCGACCGCGCCCGATCCCTGATGCCCGGCGGCGTCAACTCTCCGGTGCGCGCCTTCGGCTCCGTCGGCGGCACCCCGAAGTTCATGGTTTCGGCGAAGGGTCCCTACCTCACCGACGCAGATGGCCGCGAATACGTCGATCTCGTCTGCTCATGGGGTCCGGCGCTCCTGGGTCACGCACATCCGGCAGTCCTCGACGCCGTCCATGCCGCCGTCGACCGCGGTTTGTCCTTTGGTGCCTCGACACCCGATGAGGCAAACCTCGCCGCGATCGTCAAGGAACGCGTCTCCGCCGTCGAACGCATCCGCATGGTGTCCACGGGCACCGAGGCCACCATGACCGCCGTGCGCTTGGCCCGTGGGTTCACTGGCCGCAACCTGATCGTGAAGTTCGCCGGCTGCTACCACGGTCACCTCGATGGGCTGCTCGCCGCGGCTGGCTCGGGCCTTGCGACCATGGCTCTGCCCGGTTCAGCCGGTGTCACCGAAGCTGCCGCCGCTGAAACCCTCGTCCTGCCGTACAACGACCTCGGTGCGGTGGAAGCCGCTTTTGCTGCGCACGGCAACAACATCGCTGCCGTCATCACCGAAGCCGCTCCCGCCAACATGGGCGTGGTCACGCCGAACGACGGCTTCAACGCAGGCCTGTCCCGCATCACCCGCGAACACGGCGCGCTGTTGATCCTGGACGAAGTGCTCACCGGCTTCCGCACCGGCTACGCGGGCTACTGGGGCCTCACAGGCCGCCAGGAAGGCTGGACGCCGGACCTGCTGACCTTCGGCAAAGTCATCGGCGGCGGGATGCCGACGGCGGCGCTCGGCGGACGTGCCGACGTCATGGATTACCTTGCGCCCCTTGGCCCGGTGTACCAGGCAGGAACCTTGTCCGGGAACCTGTGGCAATGGCCGCCGGCGTCGCCACCCTGACGCTCGCGACGCCGGAGGTCTACAGCTTCGTGGATGCCCGCTCGCTGGAACTCTCGGCGGCACTCTCATCGGCGCTGGACACCGCAGGCGTGGACCACTCGATCCAGCGCGCAGGGAACCTTTTCTCGGTGGCCTTCGGTACGTCGGTCAACGGAGTCCACAACTACGCCGACGCCCAGGCCCAGGACGTCTTCCGCTACGCACCGTTCTTCCACTCCATGCTGGACTCCGGTGTCTACCTGCCGCCGTCGGTCTTCGAGGCGTGGTTCCTTTCCGCTGCCCACGACGATGCCGCGATGAACCGGATTTTCGACGCCCTTCCCGCTGCGGCCAAGGCGGCCGCGGAGGCCGCAGCCTGACCTACGGCGCTTTTCCGATGCTTTGCAGCCTGTTCCTTGCGCCCACTGCCGGCCGGGGAGCAGGCTGTGGGCAACGATCGAATCGACAAGGCGATGATTCATCTGCTCAAGCCGTCCAGAATTCCACTGTTCATCTTTTTCGCCCTGATGGCCGGGGCATTCGCCGGAATTGCGCATGCCGATACCGCTGACGGCGGTTTGGTGGCGGCCGGGGACCCGCCCGCCACGCCAACTGCCCCACAGGCCG
>NZ_DF952468.1:552570-557808 GCF_001263615.2 Arthrobacter sp. Hiyo1
CGCCGCCTCCACACCCGACGCCGGAACAGCGGCTCGCGGGCCTGACCCTGGAACAAAGGGTAGGGCAGTTGTTCATGGTGGCGGCCAAGGCCGACGGAAGCGATTCGAGCGCGGTGGCTGACCTCCTGAACAACCACGTGGGCAATATCTATCTGGCCGGACGAAGCCAGGCAGGGGTCGCGGCGACGGCATCAGTTGTGGCAAAGCTGAGGGCGGGCATTTCGCCGGCCTCAAGCCGTGGCTTGCCGCTGTCCGTCGCGACGGACCAGGAAGGCGGCTCTGTTCAAGTCCTCCGGGGACCCGGGTTCCTGCCTATTCCCGCAGCCTTGGACCAAGGGAATTCGAGCCCGGAACAACTTCGCGCCGACGCCCGGAACTGGGGGTCCCAACTTTTGCAGGCCGGAGTGAATGTTGATTTGGCACCCGTACTGGATACGGTGCCCAGCCCCGAATTTGCACCCTCGAATAAGCCCATTGGGGCGTTCAAGCGCGAATACGGCTTCAATCCGGCGGCGGTGTCCGAGCATGGGAACGCGATGGCGGACGGATTGCGGGACGCAGGGGTGGCGCCGGTGGTCAAGCATTTTCCGGGAATGGGGCGCGTCAGCCTGAACACCGACGTCAGCGCGAACGTCCACGACACCGAAACCACCCGGACGGATCCCTACCTGATGCCGTTCAAGGCAGCGATCGACCGGGGACTCCGGTGGGTCATGATTTCGAACGCCTACTACGACAAGATCGATCCCGACCATGTGGCGCCGTTTTCATCGGTGATCATGCGCACCATGTTGCGGACGGACGCAGCGTTCACCGGCGTCATCGTGTCCGATGATCTGTGCAATGCCGTGCAGCTGTCGCCCTGGAGCATGGGGGACAGGGCAACGAATTTCATCGGGGCGGGCGGCACCATGGTTCTGTGCGCGGACACTGCTTCAGTTCCGGCGATGTATGCCCAGGTGCTGCAACGGGCGCAGACCGATCCTGGATTCCGCGACTCAGTGGATGCCGCGGCCTTGACTGTCCTTCAGGTGAAGGTCGGGAAGTAGCTCCGGCCACGAAAAATCCCCGGCTACCGGACGGCTCACCACGAGGGGTGTTTCGTCTGAAAGCCGGGGGTTCCCCGTTGCTAAGGCCTAGAGCACGTCCGAAAGGAAGCCCTTCAGGCGCTCGGTCCGCGGCTCGGTGAAGAGTTGTTCCGGCGAACCGGTCTCTACGACGACGCCTGCGTCCATGAACGTCACGGTGTCGGAGACGTTCCTTGAGAAGCCCATCTCATGGGTTACCACCACCATGGTCATGCCGCCCTTGGCAGATCGGTCATGAGCGCGAGCACGCCCTTGACCAGTTCAGGGTCCAGGGCCGATGTTGCCTCGTCGAAGAACATCACCTCGGGCTTCATGGCAAGCGCGCGGGCAATGGCCACTCGCTGCTGTTGCCCGCCGGAGAGGTTGGCTGGCCGGACGTCGGCTTTGTGCTTGAGCCCTACGAGGTCCAGTTGGGCCAGGGCGTCTTCCCGCGCCTGCTCCTTGGACATGCCACGGAGCTTCCGCAAGGCCAAGGACATGTTCTCCGCCACTGTCTTGTGCGGGAACAAGTTGAACTGCTGGAAGACCATGCCGATCCGCCGGCGCAGTTCATCCGGGTTGTCCTTGAGTACCGAACGGCCATCGAGCAGAATGTCGCCCTGGGCGGGTTCGATCAGCCGGTTCATAACGCGCAGGAGCGTGGATTTCCCTGAGCCGGAAGGGCCGATCACGGAAGCCGTGGTGCCCTTCTCGACGTGCAGGTCGATGCCGCGCAGGACATGGTTCGACCCGAAGGACAAGTGGATGTTCTTGGCCGTCAGTGTTCCTGAAGCGAATTCGCTCATGCCTGGGCTCCCTTCCCGACGACGGCGGCTGCCTCGTCCGGTTCCTTCTTTTCCGGCCGGCCTGTCCTGAGGCGGCGGTCAATCCAGTTCACGAAGTGCGTCAATGGAATGGTCAGCGCCAGGTAGAAGATTGCTGCCGCTACATAGGGCGACAGATTTCCGCTCGTGGAGGCCGCATCCTTGCCAATCTGGAAGATCTCGCGCTCTGAGGCGAGCAAGCCAAGGAGGAAGACCAACGACGACTCCTTGATCAACGCAATGAATTGGTTGACCAGCGCCGGCAGGACCCGCCGGACGCCCTGGGGAACCACCACAAGCCGCATGGCAGGGCCGTAGCCGAACCCCAGGGCACGCGTTGCCTCTAGCTGACCCTTGTCAACACTCTGGATACCGGAACGGAAGATCTCGCCGATGTACGCCGCCGACATCAGGGACAGCGCCGCGACGGCCAACGGATACGGACTCGTGGAGCCGCTCAGCTGACGGATGATGGGGCCGAAGCCGAGGCCGATCACGAGGATGGTGAGGACGGGCGGCAGCCCACGAAGGACGTCGGTGTATATGCGGGCTATCCACCGGGCCACGGGGTTCCGGGAGATCCCCATCAAGGCGAGCGCCATGCCGAGCACAGTTCCGATCACGCCCGAGGTGACGGCCAAGACAATGGTATTCGGCAAGCCGACGGCGAACATCTTGGGGATGACTTCGCCTATCGCCTTCCAATCGAGGAAGGTCTCACCGAGTTGCTTGAGGATTTCCTGGAGATCCATGGAACGCCTGGGTTACTTGGCCGGGATCTGGACGGCCTTGCTGCCCGGCTTCCAGCCCTGAGGGGTCTGCTCCGCCTGGGTCGGGCGGTCCTTGTACCACTCGGCCGTCAGCTTGGTCCAGGTACCGTCTGCGATCACGGCGTCAAGGCCGGAGTTGAGGGCGTCGATCAGGGGCTGGTTGTCCTTGTTCACGGCCCAGGCAGTGAAGTTCTGGGTGTTGACGACCTTTTCGGCGATCTTCGTGTTGTCGCCGTCCTTGACCTGGCCGGTTGCCTGCTGCGACGGGGCGACCCAAGCGTCAACCTGGCCGCTCTTTACGTTGGCGTAAACCGTGTTGTAGTCCGGGAAACGGACGGGCTCAAGCTTGAGCGTGTTGGTGACGTAGTGTCCTGGACGGTGCCCTGGACGACGCCGATGCGCACGTCGGACTTGAGGTCCGCGAAGCCCTTGACCTTGGAGTCGGTCTTGGTCACGACGGCCATGTAGCCGAAGTCGTAACCATTGGTGAAGCCGACGGTCTCGCGGCGCTTGTCCGTGGTGGAGATCGAGGAGGATCCGACGTCGAACTGCTTGTTCTTGACCTGGGAGAGCAGCGCCGAGAAGTCAGTGGAGGCGAACTCGACCTTGAGGCCCAGCTTGGCGCCGACGGCGCGCAGGAGTTCGTTGTCATAGCCGGTGAACTTGCCTGAGGGATCGATGAAGATGTTCGGCGGGGCGTCCGAGAGCGTGCCGACGCGCAGGGTGCCGTCGGTGATCAGGCCCAGCTTGGACTTGTCGATCTTGTCCACCGGAGTGACGTCCTTGGTGGTGTACTTGTCCAGCGTCTTCTGGTCGCTGCCTTGGAGGGCGTCGGTCGGCGAGGCGCTGCTGGTGCTGCCCGCTCCGCCACCGCAGGCGGCCAGGGAGACGGCGAGAACTGCAGCCACAGGGACAGCAGAGAACCACTTCAGGGCTTTGATTTTCATCAAGCAAATCACTTTCATCGGGGAACACGCGTTCGTATCGAGACGGGCGGGGAACGCAGCCAAAGCAGGTTTGGGCCGCAATATCAGAACTCGACCCGCCAAACTTAATTATGTCATCCACTCATTCAGCTATAAATTGACGACGATAAGGCGTGCGATTCCCGGAAACTCCGAATTAAATTCAGCGAAGTGTGGAAAGTGCCCTTGAGGTGCCGCGTCACTCGGGTATCGTGGGGAATTCGTGACTGACGTCCAGCTGGCTTTCAGGCAGCAACAGCGATGTGACGTGCGTCCCATCATGCGGACGCCGGAAAAGCGTCCGGTACGTGGACGGGCGTTTTGAAAATCCGGAAGCCTTAGAAGTCTCCGCGGCTGGCATCTTCCGGGGGAAGAACCGGCCAATTGCCTTCGATGACTGCCGTTGGTTTGGTCTTGCGCAGGTAGCTCTGGAAATCGGCGGCCTGTGCGGCTGCCCAATCAACCTGGAGGTGATGCAGCTTGGAGGCGGGCATTTGCAGCTTCGGGAACTTGCCGGCCATGGCATCAAGGACGCGCAAGGTGGCGAGGGCGTCCGCAGCGGAGGTATGGGCGTTATCGAGGTTCACCCCGTATTCCTCGCACAAAGCGGTCAGGGTCCGCTTGCCCTTGCGGTACCGGTCGACCTGCTTGTTCATGACGTAGGGGTCAAGCACGGGGAAACGGCTCAGTTGCGGCACGCCGTAGCGGGCGGATTCGGCGGCCAAGACCGTGAAGTCATAGCTCGCGTTGAACGCAATGACCGGCACGCCGTCGTCGAACAGTTCCTGGAGTGCGGCGGCAACTTCGCGCGTCACTTCTGCTGCCGGTCGGCCCTCGGCCCTCGCCTTTTCCGTGGTGATGCCGTGGATCTCGCTGGCCTCCAAGGGAATCTCGATACCAGGATCCGCCAACCATTCGAGTTCTTTGATGACGCCGCCGTCGTCGTCCACTACGGTGATCGAAGCGGTGACGATCCTCGCGGAACGGGAGTTCCGTCCCGTGGTCTCAAGGTCGAACGCGGCGCGGGGGAGGGTATTCCAGGAGCTCATGCTTCAACGCTACCGGCGCCCTCCGACAAGAACCGGAGCGACACTCCTTCTGCGCCGATCCGGCGGCCCATGCCGATAGGCTGGGGGCATGCGGATGGAGTTTGTGACGGCGGTGCTGGCCGTCGTGGATCTCATGCCGCCCGGCGTTGCCGTGTCCTATGGGGATGTTGCCGAGCTTCTGGGCTCGGGCGGTCCCCGGCAGATCGGATCGGTCATGAGCCACCACGGAAGCACCGTGCTTGGTGGCGCGTACTGCGTGCCAGCGGCGAGGCGCCCCCAGGCCTTGAGTCGGAAGCGCTGCACCACTACTTGGACGAGGGAACGCCGCTGCACGGCGCCTACGCGGAGTATCTGCGGATCGGCGAAGGCCGCTGGCGCGTTGACCTGACCCTCGCCCGGTGGGCCCCGACGGACCGTGACTTCGACAGTATCGATGCGATCTCTGAGCAACTCGAGCGTCAGCTCCATAAATTGTCGGTACCCGATGATGAAATGACCGTGTGAGTCCAACACCGACACCTCAAGCAACAACGCAGGAAGCAACGCCGGCGCCACGGCAGGCA
>NZ_DF952468.1:558307-558872 GCF_001263615.2 Arthrobacter sp. Hiyo1
CGCAGCGTGCGGGAGGGCAGCTGGCCCGGCGCCTGGACCCACTTCCCGCATCGGCGGAGGTGGCACGTTCCGGAGCCAATCGAGCCGCGGGCCGGGTCGAAGCACATGTCCTGCCCTCCACAGTCCATGAATTGCGCTACGTGGCACAACGCATCCTCGAAGCCCAGCTGCGCGGGAACTACGAGTTCGGCGACATCGCAGTGATCGTGCGCAACGGCGGGCAATTGGCGCAACTGCAGCGGTACCTGAGCGGTCAGGGAATCCCCGTCCGTGTCCCCGTTGCGGATTCCGCTGTCCGCGACGAAGTGGCTGTCCGTCCCCTGCTCGAGGTGTACGGGGTGGTTTTGGACGCCGCCAATCTGACGCCTGAGTCTGCCGTCTCGCTTCTCACGTCGAGGATCGGCGGGGCTACCGCTATCGAGTTGCGCCGCCTGCGCCAATCCTTGCGCCGGGAGGAGCTCTTGGGCGGTGGTGGACGGTCCAGCGATGCGTTGCTGGTCGAAGCGTTGCTGGAGCCGGGGGCACTGGGTTCTTTGGGCATCGAGGGTAGCTCGGCCCGGCGTTT
>NZ_DF952468.1:559995-560569 GCF_001263615.2 Arthrobacter sp. Hiyo1
CCGGGACCTCGACGCATGATGGCCTTGTTCCACACCGCCGAGCGCTATGTCGACCAGCTTCCCGGCTCCGGTCCCGAACAGTTCCTGGAGTATCTGCTCAGCCAGGAACTCCCCATGGACACCCTTGCCGCCAGGGCCCAGTTGGAGGAGGCGGTGGAGCTCATGACGCCTGCCAGCGCGGCCGGGCGGGAGTGGGCCGTGGTCATCGTGGCGGGGCTGCAGGAGGGAGTCTGGCCCAATACGAGGCTCCGGGGTGAGCTCCTCGGCAGTACTTTGTTTGCCGATGCCGTGGAGGATGGAGTTGAACACGCCTTGCAGCGCGGGCCCCTCAGCAGGCTGAGGGATATCCGCTACGACGAACTGCGGAGCTTCTCCACAGCCGTTTCGCGTGCCCGGGAAGTCCTCATCTGCACCGCGGTTTCTTCGGAAGACGAGCAGCAGTCTGCCTTTCTCGACTATGTGGCGCCTTTGGAGCCGGGGCAGTACCAACGTGAGTACACGCCGGTTGGCCGGCCCATGACCCTGCGTGCCTTGGTGGCCGAGTTGAGGCAGCGGGTTCAGCCGGACGACGCCG
>NZ_DF952468.1:561176-567243 GCF_001263615.2 Arthrobacter sp. Hiyo1
CCTGGTGGGGATTGCACCGCTCAGCAGCGACGCGCCGGTAGTGCCGGCGGAAGGCACCGTGTACGTTTCTCCTTCGAAGGTCGAAACTGTGCACAAATCGCCTTTGGACTGGTTTGTCCAAGCGGCAGGTGGCGAAGCCGCTACCGACTTTGCCCGTAGCCTGGGCACCTTGGTCCATGCGATTGCCCAGGAACTGCCCGAAGCTTCCGGCGCCGAGTATGTCGCGGAGCTCGTGCGTCGCTGGCCCACCCTGGGCATGAAGGACAACTGGGAAGGCAGGCTGGACTTCCAACGGGCAGAGCAGATGGTCCGGAAACTCGCCCAATACGTCCTTGTCATGCGGAGCGAGGGCCGCAGCCTGGCGGCGGTCGAAGCGGACTTCGAGGTTCCGCTGCCGGAAGTGCGCCTGGGCCACGGTGCCGAGGATCCCGATGCTGGCCGGAACGCTGTGCTTCGGGGACAAGTGGATCGTTTGGAAATAGATACGGAGGGCAGGCTGGTGATTGTCGACCTCAAGACCGGCAAACGCCAGCCTGGCAAAGCCGAACTCGCCACGCACCCCCAGCTCGGTGCGTATCAGGCGGCCGTGTTGCACGGGGCGTTCCAGGACCTCCCTGTTCCGGGGCTTCCGGGCGGTGCCGTCCTGGCACAGTTGGGAACCAAGACGAAGACGCCCGTGGTCCAAGCGCAAGAGCCCCTGGATCCGGGAGATAACTGGGCGCAGGACCTCGTCAGTGAGGCCGCCGTGCTCATGGCCGGAGCAAGCTTCGAAGCACGCCACGATCCCTCAAAAGGCAGCCACGGAGGCCACGGCTGCCGACTGCCCGATATTTGCCCATTGTGCGCCAGGGGAAAGCAGGTCACCGAATGACCGTCCAGACACTCGCCGGAATCGAAGCCGGAGAGGCCTCCGAAGAAGCCGCCGTACTGCCGGAACCTCGATTCTCGCCCGGCGAATTGACCGATATCCTCGGCGAGCGGAACCGTCCCACGGAAGAGCAATCCGCCATTATTGCGTCACCGTTGACCCCCCGGCTGGTCATCGCCGGCGCTGGATCCGGCAAGACCGCTACCATGGCGGACCGTGTCGTGTGGCTCGTCGCGAACGGGTGGGTTCGCCCCGAAGAGGTCCTTGGCGTCACCTTCACCCGTAAAGCCGCAGGGGAGCTGGCCAGCCGCATCCGCGCGAAATTGGCCACCCTGCAGCGCATCGCATCCTCGGACAACGGGGAGTACGGCTTCCCGGAGGGGGTTGCAGGCTCCGACGAGCTTGAACCCAAAGTGTCTACCTACCACTCCTACGCCAGCGGTATCGTGTCCGACTACGGCCTGCGCTTGGGTATCGAGCGCGATGTGGTCCTGCTTGGCGGCGCCCAGGCGTGGCAGCTTGCGAGCGAAGTGGTCGAAGCGTACGACGGCGACTATGAGCACTTCACCGCTGCCAAGTCCACGTTGGTCAATGCCGTGATGCAGTTGGCCGGCGAGTGCGCCGAACACTTGCGCGAACCCGCCGAAGTTCAGGGCTGGTTAATGGACCGGGTGTCCGAATTCGCCCAATTGCCCTATATGTCCGCCGCGAAAAAGAACCCAACCCAAGCTGCCGGCGATCTAGGCGCCATGTTGCGGACCAGGGCCAGCGTCGCGGACATGGTGGGGCGTTACCAAGAGGCCAAGAGGAACCGCGGCGTCCTCGATTTCGGAGACCTCGTTGCGCTCGCTGCGAAGATTGCCCAGGACATACCCCTGGCGGCCGCCACCGAGCGGGCCCGCTACAAGGTTGTGTTGTTGGATGAATTCCAGGACACCTCACACGCGCAACTTGTCTTGTTCTCCCGCCTGTTCGGGGGAGGGCATGCCGTGACGGCGGTAGGGGATCCCAACCAATCCATCTATGGCTTCAGGGGTGCTTCGGCCGGCCAGCTGTTCCACTTTGTCCAGGAATTTCCCGTCCGGGTGGAAGACGGCTTGGGACCGGCATCCCTTGCCAAGGCACCCACCTCGTATCTGACCACTGCCTGGCGGAACGGGCGCAACATCCTGGCCGCCGCCAACGTCATTGCCGCGCCTCTTAACAAGGCGGCCGCGAGTGAGGGAGCCCCCGGCTCGAGGGCCGAAGAGAGTACTGTGGCGGTACCTCCACTGCAGCCGAGCCCGGCAGCGGCGGACGGCAGCGTTGTTCTCGGACGATTTGCCACCGACGAAGACGAAGCCGCAGCGATTGCCCGGGACGTCCGCCGCTACCGCCGCACAGTCTTTGAAACCGCGGCAGACGGTACGCCGGTTTCCCCCACCATGCAGTGCTTTGCCGCCGTCGGGCACAGATGGAGTGCTTGCGGCGTGAATTCGAGGTCCAAGGTATCCCGTACGAAATAGTCGGCCTCGGAGGGCTCCTCGACACCCCTGAAGTAGTCGATCTCGTGGCTGCGCTCCGGGTCCTCGCAGATCCCGGCCGTTCCGATGCCCTGATGCGTTTGCTGGCAGGCGCCCGGTGGCGGATCGGAACTGCTGATCTGATGGCCTTCCGCGACTGGTCCCAGTTCCTTGCCAGGCGGCGATCACACGGCGGCTCGGGAGACGGCGGCACTGCAGACGATGCCTCCAACGCGGACGAAAGCCCGATGGAGACAGTCGTGGAGAGCGACATTACTGATGCGGCCAGCCTTGTGGAGGCGCTGGACTTCCTGCCCCGCCCAGGGTGGACTTCCGGTCACGGACGCTCCCTCAGCCCGGCGGCCTTGGACCGTCTTGGCCGGCTGTCTGCGGAGCTTCGGAACCTGCGGGGGTTCATCGGAGACGATCTGAGCACGCTGATCGGCGAGGTGGAACGTGCCATGCTGCTGGACATTGAGGTCGCTGCCAAGCCCGGACGAGCATCCACCAGGCCC
This sequence comes from Arthrobacter sp. Hiyo1, assembly GCF_001263615.2. Classification (NCBI taxonomy): domain Bacteria; kingdom Bacillati; phylum Actinomycetota; class Actinomycetes; order Micrococcales; family Micrococcaceae; genus Arthrobacter; species Arthrobacter sp. Hiyo1. The sequence goes on from NZ_DF952468.1 coordinate 564,062, forward strand.
GCCGCAACCTGGACGCATTCCATGATGCCGCGGCGGGTTTCCTGCAGACTTCGCAGCGGGTTGATCTCCTGGCCTTCCTGGGGTGGCTTGAAGCGGCCGCATCAGAAGAAGGTGGATTGGACATGGCCGACGCAGAGGTGAACCACGAGGCAGTGCAGTTGCTGACAGTCCACGCGTCCAAAGGCTTGGAATGGGACGTTGTCTTTGTCCCCGGCCTCAACGCCGGGGCCTTCCCGAGCAACAGGGACTCCCGGTGGAGCAGCGGTACCGCTGCCTTGCCATGGCCCCTGCGTGGCGACCGGGCGGACCTCCCTCAATGGGATCTGGACCAGCCGGACCAAAAGGGCTGGCTGGACGCCGAAAAGGACTTCAAATCGGAAGTCCAGCACCACGGTGAGGCCGAAGAGCGGCGACTCGCCTACGTTGCTATACCCGTGCAAAGTTCGTCCTGTGCGCATCGAGCGCCGCGTGGAATGGTTCCCGGGCAGGCATTGCGGAGACGTCACCTTTCCTTGCCGAGCTGGCCGGCCTTGCCGGTGGGGCAGGAGGCGAGACCGGCCGGGCAACGGCCGCTGCCATTCATCCCCAGTCCCTGAGCGAAGACGCGCTGCCCACGGAGAGCCCTTTGACAGTCGGAACGGAGGTGGCGGTCTTCCCCTACGATCCGCTCGAGGGCCCGAGTGACCCCGCACGGGGGAACGGCTCCGCTTGGTCCCGGGCCGGCGGGCTGCCATGGAGGCGGCGGCAATCCGCGTCAGGGACGCAGTCGAAGGATTACGGGCGGATTCGCCGCTTGTCATGGATGCCTCGCTGACGTCCCTCCGCGGGACGCAGCCGGCTGGGCTGCCGAAGCGGAACTGTTGCTGGAAAGGCAGTTACGGCGGAAACCCGTCCAAGACGTCCATTTGCCCGGACACATCTCGGCGTCCATGTTCGTCGATCTCGGAGACGATCCTGCTGCGGTCCTGGCCCAGCTCCGGCGCCCGGTGCCCCGGCAACCCGGGATCTCGGCGCGCAAAGGCACCGCCTTCCATTCCTGGGTGGAGGAATACTACGGAACCACCGGCATGCTGGATCTCGACGAAGCACCCGGCTCCGATTCCCACATCGACGAAGCGTATGGACTCGACGACATGGTGGCGACGTTCAGCAATTCAGAATGGGCACACCGGTCCCCGGCCTTCGTCGAGGTTCCCGTGGAAACAAGGATCGGTGACGTCGTGGTGCGCGGGCGGATTGACGCAGTGTTCCGCGGGGCGGACGGCACATGGGAACTGGTGGACTGGAAGACGGGCAAGCGCCCGGCCGGCAGGCAACTCAAGACCCGCGCCGTGCAACTGGCCGTCTACCGCCTGGCATGGGCGCGCCTCAAGGGTGTGCCGTTGGAGCAGGTCAGTGCAGCGTTTTACTACGTTGCCGACGACTCTGTCGTGAGGCCCCACGACCTGGGCACCGCCGAGGAACTGGAGAACATCGTGCTTCCGCGCTAGGCAACCGAACCCGCTAGGCAGCCGAAACCACGGCAGCTAGACCGGGATGGACTAACGGTCCTTGGCGTCCTGGAGTGGCGCGGGCTCCACTACCTGGAGGGCCGTCGTCGACGTGTCGTCGGATTCGGACGCCGTCTCCGTCGTCGAGGCGGTCCCGTTCGCTGATTCTCCCGCAGGCTCAGCGGCGGCTTCGTCTGAGGCGGCGGCCTCCAACGGTTCAACCGTGACCGACGGCGTTGCCGCGGCCGTCTCCGGGCGAACCTCGGGAACGTCGTCGTGAGCAGGCTCCGGGATGGCTGTGATACTTACCGTGGGCTTCGCCGGGCCGCCCGCCGGGGCCTTGGCTTCGGAACCAATGACAACTGCCGGTGCCGCCAGCCCGTCCGCAGCGGCACGCTCCGCAGCGGCGGCTTCGGCCTCCTCGGCCGCCAACGCGTTTTGCTCCTCGATGTCGTCGGCGAGGGATTTAAGCATCGCCTCGGCTTCAGCCGTCATCTCACTGTGACCGGCCGCCAAGGCCTTGACGAGATACTGGGCCAAGGCGAATTCGGCAAGAAGTGCCGAGCGTCGCAGCAGGTGGCTGTCAGGTGTATCCCGTCTGGCTTCCGTGTAGTGCCGGAGGACGGACTCAACAAACTTCTGTTCGTTTGACGCCACGAGCCAGGCGAAGTCATCGGCAGGATCGCCGATGCGCAGATCGGTCCACCCCGTCACGGCCGTCACGCTATCGCCGTCGACCAGCAGGTTGTCTTCATGGAGGTCCCCGTGGACCACGCACGGGTTGAAGCGCCAGAGCGCCACGTCCTCCAGCGCATGCTCCCAGCGACGGAGCAGCGAGGACGGAATCTTGCCCGTTGTGGCGGCCTGGTCCAGCTCGTTCAACTTGCGCTGGCGGAATTCGTTGGCCGTGTAGCTGGGAAGATCGGCGTTATTGACGAGGGATTGGGGGAGGTCGTGCACGGCGGCCAACGCCGCACCGATCTCCTTGGCCAAGGCATCGCTGCAGGTGGACAACTCTTCGATGCTGCGCGTGGCCCCAGCCAAGTGGGCGTAAACAAAGGTGCTCAGCGCGCCCTGGCGCACCGTTCCGGCCACAGTGGGCATCAAAAAGGGCAGCTCGGCCCGGATCGCCGGCGCGAAAGCCCGCAGGATCATGAATTCGGTTTCCAGCCGGGCGCTGGCTTCCGGATGGCGCGGCGAACGGACACGCCACCGTTTGCCCTCGGAGTCCAGCAGGAGCGCCGAATCGAAATCGGCAGCATCATCCGGGGCAGAGGCGGCAGCCATCGGCGTCAGGCCGGGCACCGCCGCAGTAGCTACAGCGGCCAGTTCGAACGGTGTTCTTCTCACGTCTTCCACGGTAGATTGACAAGCGCCTCTGGCAGCGATGCAGTGCGGCGAGTCTTCAGATCCGCTGGAAAACCGGAACCAGGGGCATGCGTCGCTGAAAGATCCAAATGTCAATTGTCGGTGCGAGTCAGTACGGTAGGTACATGAGTTTCACCGAGTTCCAGGCGCCGGCAAACCACCTTATTGACACTGTTCTTCCGGTGCGCCCTGCCATGGTTGACCGCGGATCTGCCGAACGCCTGAAACCGGGCATGCTTGACGAAGTGATCTCCTCGGGTTCGGCCAAGGCCATGGTGGTGTCGCAGCGCCAAGCGCTCGTACTGGGCGACAAGCTGTGGCTGG
>NZ_DF952468.1:567918-569955 GCF_001263615.2 Arthrobacter sp. Hiyo1
CCCGGAGCAAACCCCAATTGTCCTCTTTGTGCCTGCTGAGCCGGTTTCGCCTGGAGCCGCGGGCCTTCCGGCCGACGGCTCCTGGGCGGGATTCCGGGAGGTAGCCGCCCGCCTTGGTGCGCTGGACACAGCCTTGTTTGTCGAGGCCAGCGCGATTTCCAACTGGCATGCCACCCATACCCACTGCCCGCAGTGTGGAACTCCCACGGAAATCGAAGCCGGCGGCTGGGTCCGGCGGTGCCCGCGGGACAAATCGGAGCACTATCCGAGGACCGATCCGGCCATCATCGTCACAGTGGTCGGTTCCGACGGCAGGCTTCTCCTCGGTGGAGGTGGGCCGCTTGACGCCAAGAACTACTCCACACTGGCCGGCTTCGTTGAGCCAGGGGAATCGCTCGAACAGGCCGTGGTTCGCGAAATCGGGGAAGAGGTGGGTGTACGGGTCACCGCTTGCCAGTACCTTGGCTCGCAGTCGTGGCCGTTCCCGGCTTCGCTTATGCTCGGGTTCACCGCAACAACTGACGACGTCGAGGCCCGGCCCGACGGCGTCGAGGTCACCCGGGCGCGCTGGTTCAGCCGCGCGGAACTCCAGGCAGCCGTGCTCAGCGGCGAGATCACGATCTCCACGAGGCTTTCGATTGCGCGTTCCTTGATCGAGCACTGGTACGGCGGCGTCATCGAGGACCTCCAGCAGTGACAGACGGCATTTTCAGCGACACCGTTTCACTCGAGGACCGGATTCTCGGCGGCCTTGATGCCGAGCAACGGGAAGTCGCCAGCAACCTCAACGGGCCCATGTGCGTCCTCGCCGGAGCGGGGACGGGAAAAACCCGGGCGATTACGCACCGCATTGCCTATGGTGTGCACTCCGGTGTCTACAGCCCGCAGCGCCTCCTGGCCGTCACGTTCACCTCCCGGGCCGCCGCCGAGATGCGCAGCCGCCTGCGGGATCTAGGCGTCGGAAACGTCCAAGCACGCACCTTTCACGCCGCAGCGCTCAGGCAACTGCAATTCTTCTGGCCGCAGGCGGTCGGCGGTGTCCTGCCGAACCTGCTGGACCACAAGGCGAACATGATCGCCGAAGCCGCGCGACGGCTGCGGCTGAGTACCGATCGTGCTTCCATCCGTGACCTCGCGGCGGAGATCGAGTGGGCCAAGGTTTCCATGCTGACGCCGGCCAACTACCTCGAGAACGCGCATGGCCGCGGCACTCCCGGGGGTTTCGACCTCACAGCCGTCGCCCGGGTTTTCCAGTCCTACGAGGACGTGAAGACGGACCGCAACGTGATCGATTTCGAGGACGTCCTGTTGATCACGGTGGGCATCCTCCAGGAAGACCCGAAAGTGGCAGCTACGGTCCGCGAGCAGTACCGGCACTTCGTGGTGGACGAGTACCAGGACGTTTCCCCGCTGCAACAGCGGCTGCTGGAACTGTGGCTTGGCGGCCGCGACGAACTCTGCGTCGTGGGCGACGCCAGCCAGACCATCTACTCCTTCACGGGAGCCTCTCCCAAGCATCTCCTGGGATTCAAGGGCCAGTACCCCTCGGCGACGGTCGTCAAACTCGTTCGTGACTACCGTTCCACGCCCCAAGTGGTGAAGCTGGCCAACGATCTCCTGGGGTCACGCCGCAGTGGTGGAACGGTTGCCGACGCCGCTTGGGCCAAACCCCTTCAGTTGCTTGCCCAGCGTCCGGCCGGACCGGAGCCGCGGTTCATGGAGTGCCCCGATGACGAGGCCGAGGCGGCGGTGGTCGCGGGCCGGATTCGTGAATTGATCGACGCCGGCACCAAGGCAAGCGAGATTGCCGTGCTGTTCCGCACCAACGGCCAATCGGAAGCGTACGAGCAAGCTCTTGCCTCGGCGGGCATCGGCTACCAGCTACGGGGCGGTGAGCGCTTCTTCGCGCGCAAGGAGGTCCGGGACGCCATCCTGCAGTTGCGCGCCGCCACGCGTGCCGTAGCCGAGGATTCCGCGAAGGAGCCGCTCGGCCAACTGGTCCGCGACATCGTGGCTTCGCTCGGCTACACGGATGCC
>NZ_DF952468.1:571463-572895 GCF_001263615.2 Arthrobacter sp. Hiyo1
CCAGCGAGGAGAACGCGTGTTCGGCGGGTCCTCCCGTGGCGCGGCGCCTCCGCACAGTCTCGCGGAGTGCGACGGCGGATGGCAGCACATTCTCGGTGGCAGCAGCCGTGAGCTCGTCCACCCAGCCCTCAACCAGCGCCAGGGCAGTTTCGAGTTTCTCCAGGGCAGCCGATTGTTCGGGAGTGCGCTCGGGCGTGAACACACCTTGGGACAGGGCTTCTTGAATCCCCTCGGGGTTGCCGGGATCGAGGTCCCGGGCGAGGTCCTCGACGCGGGACAAGTCGATGTGGATGCCTCGGGCGTAGGCTTCGATGGCCCCGAGGAGATGTCCGCGCAGCCATGGAACCTGTACGAAGAGCCGGGCATGCGCGGCTTCGCGGACCGCAAGGAACAACCGCACGTCACTCTCCGGGACGCTCAGGCCTTCGCCGAACTTCGCCACATTGGCCGGCAGCAATGCCATCTCGAGATCAGCGAGCGGAACGCCGATGTCGGTAGAGCTGACCACTTCGGCGGACAGGGCCCCGATGGCCTGGCCCAGTTGCATGCCGAAGATGGCTCCGCCCATGTTCTGCAACATGGACGAGGTGCCCCCCATCATGGCCTTCATTTCTTCCGGCATCTGCTGGGTGAGGGCGTCCGACAGGGCATTGGCGATGCTGTTGGCCACCGGCTCAGTGAGCCGTTTCCACGTGGCGAGGGTGGCTTCCACCCATTCAGCGCGCGACCAGGCGCGGCCAATGAGGCCCGTTGCCTGAAGATCGGTGACGGGATCCAACCAAAGTTCCGCGAGGCGGAGCGCTTCGTCGACTTCGCGGGCCTGCAGGGCATTCACCGACGGATCCGTGCCGGCGGCGGCAACACGGCGGGCGTTCTCGTGGGCAAGCTGCCAATTGACGGGGCCCTCGGAAGTGGAGCTCATCATGGCCTGCACTTGGGCGAACATTTGCTGCAGCATATTCGGGTCGTTCGGCAGCCCTGCGGCTTTTGCCAATTCGGCGGGGTCGATGTTGCCCATGCCTTGCCCGCCCATCAGGTTCTTCAGCATTTCTGCCAAGGGATCCACGGGTGAATCGTCTCCATTGGAGGGGGTATTGGGGTTGGAGGTCATGGTGCCGCCGATCGTCGGTGTGACTGGTGATCACTTTCAAGGTACCGCGATGCCCGGGGGCTGTCTGCCTCAAGAACGCGTCGTTCGCTCTAGGCAAAGCACGACTGGCAGGCACAGCAAGTAGGGTGGATCGTTGGTATGTTTACCGGCCTCCGCGCTGAGGGGGTCGAAACGGTAGCGTCGGACACACGGTTCCCGGCGCGGAGAGGTCCTTCATTGACTAGTTTGCCGAGCCCCGGAGCTGCCGGGGAACCCGGAAAGCCTCTCGGCCGCTCCAACTCCCAGGACGTCCCGACATCGGACGGCCATTCCCCGGAGCGG
>NZ_DF952468.1:572920-579713 GCF_001263615.2 Arthrobacter sp. Hiyo1
CGCGCCCCCACCGGCACGGCGCCGCGACGGCCGGTACGTCGCGATGTTGGTCGCCGGGGCCCTGACCATTGTGTTGGGAATCGCCGCGGCTGTCCTTCCTGTTCCCTACGTCGTGGAATCTCCCGGACCGACGTTCAACACCTTGGGCATGGACCACAACAAGCCTGTCATTAGCATCACCGGACACGCGTCGTATCCCGCCAAGGGAAATCTGGACCTGACTACCGTCTATATCAACGGCGGCCCCAACGGACCAGTCAACATCTTCGAGGCCTTCCAAGCCTGGTTGGACGGTTCCAAGGCCGTGTACCCCGAAGAACTTCTCTATCCCAAGGGCACCACCAAGCAGCAATCCGAACAGGAAAGCGCGCTTGCCATGACCACGTCCCAGGAGAACGCAATAGCTTCGGCCCTTCAGGAAGAGAACATCCCGTACGGGCAGAAGCTTGCGGTCGCAGGATTGTCCGATGGCTCGGCCTCGGCGGGCAAACTCCAGGCCGGGGACGTCTTCACGTCGATCAACGGCAAGGCCGTCACGTCCCTGACGTCGTCCAAACCGCATTGGCCGACGGCGCGGGCGCGCCTGCCGCCGTCGTCGTCGATCGTAACGGCAAACCGGTGACGGTGAGTATTACTCCGGGCAAGGGCTCAAACGGCAAGTACATCCTGGGCGTACTGCTTCAGTACAAGTTCACGTTCCCGTTTGACGTCAAGATCTCCCTGGACCAGGTGGGCGGACCGAGCGCCGGCATGATGTTCGCGCTGGGGATCATCGACAGCATCACCCCCGGGGACCTCACAGGGGGCAAGCATGTGGCCGGCACCGGCACCATTTCGCCGGACGGCACCGTGGGACCCATTGGCGGAATCGCCCAGAAAATGCGCGGAGCCCGCAGCGGCGGCGCCACGCTTTTCCTCGCGCCTGCCGCCAATTGCGACGAGGTCGTGGGCCACGTTCCGGACGGGCTGCAGGTAGTCAAAGTGGACACCCTCGCGGACGCGAAATCCGCTGTGGAGCGACTCGCCTCGGGCCAGGATGTGTCCCGCCTCCCGACATGCTCCAACAACTAGACTGATGATGGAACTTAGCTCCACCGCCACTCGTGGCACTAATGACGGCCTCCGCCATTACTACCCGGCACCGGGGCCGACGAACACACGCACTGATGACCGTTAACTGACGACCAGCGATGAGGTATCGAGTTTGTCCCGTCCAGCCAGCACCAGCCCGCCCGGAAGACCGCAGCGGAGACGGGGTGCACTCACTCCAACTTTGATCATCGTCGCCGTCGCCGTGGTGGGATTCATTTTCTTCGCCAATGTGTGGACAGACGTCCTCTGGTATCAGCAGTTGGGCTTCTTCGAAGTCTATTTCAAGGAGAACCTTGCCCGGATCCTGATCTTCCTGGCGGGATTCGTCCTGATGTTCGTGCCGGTCTTCTACGCCATCCGCGTTGCCTACCATGCACGGCCGGTCTACGCTCCGGATTCCGAGGTCCGGGACAACCTGAACCGGTACCAGGCCCAACTGGAGCCCGTGCGACGCGTGGTCATGATCGGCATCCCCGTGCTGTTTGGCCTCTTTGCCGGCAGCGCGGCCGCGAGCCAATGGCAATCGGTGCTCTTGTTCTTCAACCAGGTACCCTTCGGCCAGGCCGATCCCCAGTTTGGCCTGGACATCAGCTTCTACCTCATGACTTTGCCGTTCCTTGGCTTTGTCACGGGTTTCCTCATGAGCGTTGTGGTGATTGCCGGAATCGCGGGAATCCTCACCCACTACCTTTATGGGAGCATCCGGCTCATGGAACGCGGCATCTTCACCAGCCGTGCCGCCCAAATCCACTTGGCCGTGACCGGGGCCGTTTTCCTGCTGCTTCTCGGAGCCAACTTCTGGCTTGACGTCTACAGCACCGTCCAGAACAACGGTGGCCACTGGGCAGGTGCCCTCTACACGGACGTCAACGCCGTGATTCCGACCAAGACCATCCTGGCCGTTGCCGCGGGCCTGGTGGCCGTCCTCTTCATTGTGGCCGCCGTGATTGGCCGTTGGCGCTTGCCCGTGATCGGCACGGCCATGCTGATCATCACATCCATCCTCGCCGGTGGTGTCTATCCCTGGGTCATCCAGCAGTTCCAAGTCCGCCCCTCGGAGCAGACGCTCGAAAACAAGTACATTGACCGCAACATAGCCATGACCCGGTCCGCCTACGGTTTGGACAAGATCAAGGTTTCTCCCTACAACGCCACCACGGACGCCAAGACCGGGGCGCTTGCCAAGGATGCCCAGACAGCCGCCAACATCCGGCTGTTGGACCCGAACCTGGTTTCCTCGGCGTTCTCCCAACTGGAGCAGTACCGTCCGTATTACCAGTTTCCCAAGGCCCTGAATGTCGACCGGTACACCGTGAACGGCAAGACCCAGGACACCGTGATCGCCGTCCGGGAGTTGAACCAGGACGGGCTGAACGCCAGCCAGCAGACCTGGGTCAACCGGCATATCGTCTACACCCACGGTTACGGCGTCGTGGCCGCCAAGGGCAACACCTTCACGGTTGATGGAAAGCCGGACTTCCTGCTGTCCGGAATTCCATCCATGGGTACCCTTGGCAGCGATGCGAGCTACCAACCCCGCATCTACTTCGGTGAAGATTCGCCGGACTACTCGGTGGTCGGCGCTCCCGATGGCGCTCCGCACCGCGAACAGGACCGACCGGCCGGCAAAGACACGTCTACTGAAACTCAGTACACCTTTACCGGCAACGGTGGCCCCAACGTGGGCAACTGGTTCAACCGCCTCCTCTACTCGATCAAGTTCCAGTCCTCGGACCTGTTGCTGTCTGACGGCGTCAACGAGAAGTCCCAGATCCTTTACGACCGCACTCCGCGTGAGCGCGTGCAAAAGGTTGCGCCCTACCTGACGGTTGACGGAAGCGCCTATCCGGCAGTTGTCGACGGCCGGGTGAAGTGGATCGTGGACGGTTACACCACCAGCCAGTACTTCCCCTACTCCCAGCAGCAGCAACTGGGAAACGCTACGGCCGATTCGCAGACGACCTCCGGGCGCACGGCGGCCCTGCCGAACAGCGCGGTCAACTACATCAGGAACTCGGTCAAGGCCACTGTTGACGCCTATGACGGCTCGGTCACGCTGTACGCCTGGGATGACCAGGACCCCATCCTCAAAGCGTGGGAGAAGATTTTCCCGACCACCGTCAAGCCGTACTCGGAGATGTCGGGACAGCTGATGAGCCACGTCCGCTACCCGGAGGACCTGTTCAAGGTCCAGCGTGAGCTGCTTGGGCGCTACCACGTGACCAACGCGGACAGCTTCTACCAGAACAACGACGCGTGGAGCGTTCCGAATGACCCCACGGTCACGGATCCCGTCCGGCAGCCCCCGTTCTACATGTCCCTGCAGATGCCCGACCAGACCAAGCCGGCCTTCCAGCTGACGTCTTCCTTCATTCCACAGGTGGTCAACGGCGCCGCCCGGAACATCCTGTATGGCTTCCTCGCAGCCGATTCCGACGCCGGTAGCCAGAAGGGGGTGAAGGCAGACACCTACGGCCAGTTGCGATTACTCCAATTGCCAACGGATACCCAGGTTCCAGGCCCAGGACAGGCCCAGAACAAGTTCAACTCCGATCCTGAAGTGTCGCGGGAACTCAACCTGCTCAGGCAGGGAGCATCCGATGTGCTCAACGGCAACCTCTTGACATTGCCGGTCGGCGGTGGCCTGCTCTATGTCCAACCGGTCTATCTGAAGTCCACTGGTGAGACCTCCTATCCGACGCTTCAACGCGTGCTCGTGGCCTTCGGCGACAAGGTCGGCTTTGCCCCCACGCTTGACGGTGCGCTGAAGATCCTCTTCGGGGGCGACTCAGGGGCCTCGGCGGGAGACTCGGCCAACAACGGCCAGACCACAACTCCGCCGGGGACTACTACGCCACCTGCGACGGCGGATGCACAGGCCCAGCTGAAGCTGCGCTGGATCAGGCCAACAAGGCCATCCAGGATGGCCAGGCCGCGCTGGCCAAGGGCGACTTCGCCGGATACGGCGCCCAGCAGAGCCTCCTGTCGGCGGCGATACAGAAAGCGCTCGACGCCGAGTCCAGGCTTGGTGCCACCCCGGCTCCGTCGGCAACTGCCAGCTTCGGCGAGCCCGTCGGCCTCGCCGTCGCCTTCGCCTTCGCCGAGTAAGTAGGCAACTCTCCAGCTGGCTGATGTCGGCTTAGCTGGAGGTTTTTGCAAGACCGGGCCAGCCCTCACACCAGGGCTGGCCCGGTCTTCCTTTTGATATGGAGGCCCGTGCATGGTGGCCGCCCGGCGGGGGAGACGGAGGTCACGTCGTTTCGATTTGGCCTGACATTCACCTGCAGGTAAAGTAGTTCTTGCGACGCGGGGTGGAGCAGTTCGGTAGCTCGCTGGGCTCATAACCCAGAGGTCACAGGTTCAAATCCTGTCCCCGCAACTGGAGAAAAGATCCGGCACAGTGGAAACACTGTGCCGGATCTTTTTGTTTTCCACCGATTTGTGGATGGGGGAGTGCGGGATCGGTGGAGCATGTGCCGGGTACGGCTGTGCCAGCTCCGTCCTGACCTTCTTTGAGCCTTCTGGGCGCCAGAATGACGCGACTCGCCGTGTCGCAAGCGCTTTCCCAAAGCAAAGAAGGTCAGGATGGCGCCAAGCCCCCGAGAATAGCCCCTCAAGGGCTGTCACTTCGCCCGAAGGTCCTCCAGATCCCATCGTGCTGCAGCGCACATCTGAATGGTCAGGGGCGCCCTCGAATGTGCGGTAGAGTTGATTCTGCGACGCGGGGTGGAGCAGTTCGGTAGCTCGCTGGGCTCATAACCCAGAGGTCACAGGTTCAAATCCTGTCCCCGCAACCAAATAAACGAAAGAGTCCGCCCGTCTGGGCGGACTCTTTCGTTTAACCCCATTTCGCCGCCCTCCCGACCCTGATGTGGGCGCGCAGTGGAGACATCCGCTCCTAATTTCCCCAAGCAGGTCTTGGACGCGGTCTTAGACGGCCATGCGGGCCGATCCGGGTGAAACGTTTTTTCACACGCAGAAGCGCCGAGATCCACACTGAGATTGCCGGAAAACACGCTGATTTTTGGCAAATCTGTACGGATCTTAACCACTTCGACCCCCGAGAGGCAGAATGTCGGAGTAGTTTCTTGGGCGGGGACAAAGCTTCATCACTGGAATACAGGCGGCGCTCCGCGTTGGCCGGCTCGAGGAGGGACCCCAATGAAAACGGTGTCGAAAATAGTTGGCGCAGCGCTGGACGGCGTGGCCGGCGGATTGGCCCTGGCGTTCATTCTGTGCGTGGCAGTGAGCGTGATCGCCATTTCGACGGGTTCCCGGGCGACCCTGCCGGGACTTTTCACCGCGACTCGGGGAGCCGAAAACGGGGCGCTGGCCTTGGAATTCCAGCCGAACTTCGCCGGAATGGTCGTGGTCATAGCGTTGTCGGTACTTGTCAGCGTGGTGATGGCCGTGCGACGCAGCACCGCTGAATCTCCCGATCCTCGTTGACAGTCAGCTCCCGGAGGAAGACACTTGGGCCGAATGGCCCGTTCATCCTGACGGAATGGGCCGCCCTGAGGAGGCCCGAGATGATCAGTGCGACGATGGTAGTGGCGACGATTCCGGTCACCGATCTGGAGCGGGCGAAAGAATTCTATGGCGGCATCCTGGGGTTGACCTTCCTCTGGGAGACTCCGGTCGGCGTGCGGTACCGTTGCGGATCCGTCAGCGAGATCTCAGTCTTCAAGCGTCCGCCTACCGCTACAGAGCACACCCTTGCCCACTTCGAAGTGGACGACATTGAGGCCGTGGTCGGCGACTTGGCCGCCAAGGGCGTGGAGTTCCTCGACTACACAGAGGGTCCCCTTGCCACAACAGGGCACATCGCTCAGCTCGGCCCCGCCCGTGGCGCATGGTTCCGTGATCCCGACGGGAACACCCTCGGCATTCGCCAGGGCTAGATCGATCGCTTCGAAAGAAGGCCTGCAACCTGCCGCCGGCCCGAATCCCCACGCCGGCCCGGAAAGCCGCATGCCCGGCAGAATCAATAGGAGTTCCAAGTATTCCTTCCTTCGCTCCATGGTAAATACTAGGAGTTCCTAGTATTCTCGATTCCAAGCGTCAGCCATTTGCATCGAGGGAGCTGTTGAATGAAGATCGTCGTGCTCGTCAAACAAGTGCCGGATACGGCCGAGGAACGGAAGCTCGATCTGGCAACGGGCCGGCTCGACCGTGAGGCTGCCGACTCCGTGGTCGATGAAATCAACGAGCGCGCCCTCGAAGCCGCGCTGCGCATCAAGGATGCCAACAAAGGCACCGAGGTTGTGGCAATGACCATGGGTCCTGACGACGCCACGCAGACCTTGCGCAAGGCCCTCTCCATGGGAGCCGATTCAGGGGTTCACATTGTGGATGATTCCCTGGCCGGCGCCGACACCGGTCGAACGGCCGCAACGCTGGCGACTGCACTGAGGTCTACCGGGTTCGACGTGGTGATGGCCGGCAACGAATCGACGGATGGCCGCGCCGGCGTCGTGCCCGCCATGATTGCCGAACATCTCCAACTGCCACTGTTGGGTTCATTGATCTCCGCGGAAATCGCCGACGACGGCGTAAGCGGCGTTCGCCAGGGTGAGGGTGGAACCCTCAATGTCCGTGCCGGACTGCCCGCCATCATCACTGTGACCGAGCGTTTTCCAGAGGCCCGGTTTCCCAACTTCAAGGGCATCCTGACGGCCAAGCGCAAACCCGTCACCACGTT
>NZ_DF952468.1:580433-585859 GCF_001263615.2 Arthrobacter sp. Hiyo1
CCCGCCGTGGATGCCCTGAGTGGTGCCGTCCACGCCTACGGGCCGACTGCCGTCCTCACGGCGAATTCGGTGGACGGCCGCGAAGCTGCCGCCCGGCTTGCCGTGCGGGCAAGCGGGAGCGTGCTCGCCGACGTCGTGCAGGTGCGCAGCGACAACGGAACCGTTGTTGCCCAGCATTCGGTGTTTGGCGGGGCCTATACCGTCGAGTCCGTGGTGGAAGGCGGGCTGCCCATCCTCACCATCCGGCAGGGGGCGATCGAAGGCCAGGCTCCCGCAGCCACGGCAGACCTGCAGACGGTGTCCCTCGATGCTCGAGCAGAAGGCGCCGCCATCATAGACCAGTTCAATGACGATGCTGCCGTCTCGGCCCGGCCCGAGCTTCGGACCGCAGCGACGGTGGTTTCCGGCGGACGGGGTTTGGGCTCGTCCGAGAACTTTGTGCTGGTTGAACAGCTCGCCGACACTCTGGGCGCGGCGATCGGTGCGTCACGCGCCGCCGTCGACGCCGGCTACATTGCCCAGACGGCCCAGGTGGGCCAGACCGGTGTGAGCGTGTCCCCGCAGCTGTACATCGCATTGGGAATATCCGGAGCCATCCAGCACCGCGCAGGCATGCAGACCGCCAAGACCATTGTGGCGATCAACAAAGACGGGGACGCGCCCATTTTCGAGGTGGCCGACTTCGGAATCGTGGGCGATATTTTCACCGTTGTTCCGAAACTCATCGAGGCCGTCAAAGCCCGTTCCAACTGACGGCGTAACAGGCTTTGGCCGCTTCGGTCCAAAGCCTGTTAGCTTGATGCGTCCCTGATTGCAAAGTTCTTCCGAGAGGTGTCTGAGAAGATGTCCACCCCCGCCAAAAAGTCGACAGCAGCCAAGAGCAAATGGTCCCAACCCCTTTGGGTGGTTCCAGGCGTGCTGGTCGTACTTTTGCTCATCGTCTTGTTTGCCAAATGGTTGACGGGCCTGTCGGGTGTGCAGTCGTTCTTGCACGACTTCCCGGGTGCCTCCAGCCTCCCGGCGAACGCTCCCGTAGGTTTCCCGGCCTGGCTCGGTTGGCAGCACTTCCTGAACGTCTTCTTCATGGTGCTCATCGTTCGTTCCGGTTGGCAGGTTCGCACAGCCAAGAGGCCTCCGGCCCAATGGACCCGAAACAACAAAGGATTCATCCGGACCAAAAACGCGCCAACCAAGATCAGCCTGGACCTGTGGTTCCACCTAACCCTGGATGCACTGTGGGTGTTGAACGGCATCGTCTTCATCATCGTGATCTTTTCCACCGGGCAATGGATGCGGATCATTCCCACCAGCTGGGATGTCTTCCCGAACGCCCTTTCCGCCGCCCTCCAGTACGCCTCGTTGAACTGGCCCACTGAGGACGGTTGGGTGAACTACAACGCCCTGCAATTGCTGACCTACTTCGTCACGGTCTTCATCGCCGCCCCGCTCGCCATCATCACCGGTTTGCGCACCTCCTCTGCCTGGCCCAAGAAGGCCGGCACGGTGAACAAGGTCTATCCCATCGAACTCGCCCGGGCGGTGCATTTCCCCGTGATGGTGTACTTCGTGCTCTTCACGATCGTGCACGTCACCCTGGTCCTCGCTACCGGGGCGCTGCGCAACCTGAACCACATGTATGGCGGCAGCGACGATATCAACTGGGTTGGTTTCGGCATTTTCGCCGTGTCCCTCCTCGTGATTGTGGGCGCGTGGTTCCTCGCGAGGCCGCTGTTCCTTCGCCCTGTCGCTTCCCTGATGGGCAAAGTCAGCAAGTAAACCCCAGCGGATAGCTAGAAAAAGGCCAGTAAAACCGGACAACCCGGACAACCCGGGAAAAGGAGTGCCAATGTTTGAGCTCACGGAGGACCAGCAAGCGGTGGTGGAGATGGTGCGCGATTTCGCCACGACGGCCATTGCGCCGCACGCCGCAGAATGGGACGAGACCAAGCATTTCCCTGTGGATGTCCTGCGTGAAGCGGGCACCCTCGGCATGGGAGCATCTACGTCCGGGAAGAATTCGGCGGCTCGGGCCTTTCCCGCACGGATGCGGCGCTGATCTTCGAGGAGCTGTCCAAGGCAGACCCCACCATCGCGGCCTACATCTCGATCCACAACATGGTGGTGTGGATGATCGACGCTTTCGGCAACGATGAGCAGCGGGCACAGTGGGTGCCGCAGCTCGCGTCCATGGAAGCGCTGGGCAGCTATTGCCTTACGGAGCCGGGAGCCGG
Source organism: Arthrobacter sp. Hiyo1 (assembly GCF_001263615.2). Taxonomy (NCBI): domain Bacteria; kingdom Bacillati; phylum Actinomycetota; class Actinomycetes; order Micrococcales; family Micrococcaceae; genus Arthrobacter; species Arthrobacter sp. Hiyo1. Next base: position 582,665 of record NZ_DF952468.1, read on the forward strand.
CTCGGATGCCGCCGCGCTGAGCACCAAGGCAGTGCTCGACGGCGATAGTTACGTTCTTAACGGCACCAAGCAGTTCATTTCGGGTGCCGGAGTTTCCAGCGTCTATGTGGTCATGGCGCGGACCGCGGACACGGGCAGTCAGGGCATCACCGCAATCGTTGTGCCCGCGGACGCGCCTGGGCTGTCCTTCGGCCCGAATGAAAAGAAGATGGGATGGAATGCCCAACCCACCCGGCAGGTCATCTTCGAGGACGTACGCGTCGCCGTGGCGAACCGGCTTGGCGAAGAAGGCAGCGGATTCGGCATCGCGATGAAGGGCCTCAACGGGGGCCGGGTCAACATGGGCGCTTGTTCGCTGGGAGGTGGCCAGGCGGCACTGGAGAAGTCCATCGCCTATCTCAAGTCACGCTCGGCTTTTGGCGGCCCGCTCATCAACCAGCAGTCCCTGCTGTTTGATATTGCCGACATGGATACGGAACTGGAAACTGCCAGGACCTGATCCTCCGGGCCGCGGACGCTTTGGACCGTGGCGCCCCGGACACCGTGAGGTTGTGCGCCATGGCGAAGCGCGTCGCCACGGACGCCGGTTTCAACGTGGCGAACAAAGCCATCCAGTTGCACGGCGGCTACGGCTACTTGTCGGAATACGGCCTCGAGAAGATTGCCAGGGACCTGCGCGTCCACCAGATCCTGGAAGGCAGCAACGAAATCATGAGGCTCATCGTTGGACGGCTCGCCGTAGGGGCATAAAGCACTCAGAAAGCGAATGGCCGGGCCTCATTGGAGGCCCGGCCATTCGCTTGGCTGAACTAGAGCTTGTCGAAGTCGGCTTCGTCCACGGTATCGTCTGCCGGAGCGGTGGCGCCGGCGCCGATAGCGGCCTTCGAACCGCCCGACTTCAGGGCCGCCAGGCGGGCCTCGATCTCAGTCTGCTCTCCGAGGTCCTCAAGCTGGTTGAACTGGGCGTCCAGGCTGGAGGCTGCCAGTTCCTGCTGGCCGAGGACCTTCGCCTCTTCGCGGCGGATCTTCTCTTCGAAGCGGCCTACCTCGCTGGTGGGGTCCATGATGTCGATGCTCTTGAGGCGTCGTGCACCTGGGTTTGGGCAGCAACCGTCTTGGAGCGGGCAACCAGCTCATTGCGCTTGCTGGTGAGTTCGTTGAGCTTGCCCTTCATCTGGTCGAGGCCGCTCTTGAGCTTGTCCACGACCTCCGACTGGGACGCGATGTTCGGCTCGGCGGCCTTGGCCTCGTTTTCGGCCGACATCTGGCGCTGGATGGCCACCTTGGCAAGGTTGTCGAACTTGACGGCGTCGGCCGCGTTGCCGGACGCACGGTACTCGTCCGCCTTGCGGGAGGCTGCGAGGGCCTTGTTGCCCCAGTCCTGGGCGTTTTTGACGTCCTCGTTGTAGTCGGCCTGCAGCATGCGGAGGTTCCCGATGGTCTGCGCGACGGCGGACTCGGCTTCGGCGATGTTGTTCGAGTAGTCGCGGACCATCTGGTCCAGCATCTTCTGCGGGTCCTCAGCCTGGTCGAGCAAGGCATTGATGTTCGCCTTGGCGAGCTGCGCGATCCGCCCGAAAATGGACTGCTTAACCATGGTGTTGCCTTTCGTCCTGCTCAGTGGTGCCCACTGAATCCAGTGATCAGTTTTTTGTACCGCTCTACGTGGGGAACAGGCCCCCACCTAGTCTTTGGGAGTTAGAAACTACCGGAGTCGCCGCCGCCGAAGTCGCCTCCACCTCCACCGTCGCCGCCGAAGAAGCCTCCGCCCCCACCGCCGTCGCCACCGAAGAAGCCTCCGCCTCCGCCGTCGTTGTTTCCACCGCCCCAGCCGCCCCCTCCGCCGTGGAGGATGGAGTTGATGAGGATGCCGCCGAGGATCGCTCCGCCGAGGCCGCCACCACTGCCTCCACCACCGAACATGCCGCCGCGGCCGTAGCCTTGGTTGGCGAAGCCGCCGAACTGATCGACGTCGGACTGGGCCAGTTGCGCGGCTTGTGCAGCGAGCGACTGGGCCTGCTGGGCGTACGTCAGTGCGGTGACGGGGTCATTGCGGGAAATGGACAGGGCGTAGTCGAGATTCCGTTGGGCTTCGGCCAAACGAGTACGGGCCTCGGGGCCAACGCCGCCGCGTCGCGCCGCGATGTAGTCCGAGGTAGCGCTGATCTGGGACTGGGCAGCCATGATGGTCTGCTGGAGCGCGGCTTGCGCGCGCCTTGCCTGTTCCTGCTGGTCACGGATTCCCGAGAGGGACTGGTCCAAGGCTTGGTGTGCCTTCTCCACCCGGTCCAGGGTGGCAATGGGATCGATCTTTCCGCCCTGGATTTCGGCCTTGACCTGCGCCAGTGCGGCTTCGACGCCCGCCACCGGACCGGCCAGCTCCGGGTGTTCGCCGGACTGGATCATCGCTTTGGCCTGGGCCAGGTCCTGGCTGGTCTCCACCACGGCGCCCTCCAGCGAATTCCGGGCTTCGTCGAGGTTGCCCGCCACCTTGGAGATCGCGTCGATCAGGACGTTGGTCTGGTGCAGGCCTTCTTCCGCGGCGCGGACGGCCACAGCGGCGAGGCTGCTCTCACCTGCGGCGAGCTTTTCCTGCGCCGTCGTTGTTGCGTTGTGAACGAAGGCAAGCCGGTCCTTGGCCTGGGTGATGTTGTCGCTCACGTGGCCAAGTGCGCTGTCTGCGTACTTCTCGCGCAGTCCGTTGAGCGATTGCTCCGCGCTGCTGATCTTTGCCTCGGCTTCGTTCGCCCCGGCGGCAACAGTGGCCAAAGCCTGCGGCGCGTTCTTCTCCAGCTCGCGCAGGGAGTCGAAATCGGCCTTCTGCTCCCGCAGCGACTCGAGGGCCGCGTCCGAGCGCCGGATGATTTCGCCAAGCCAACTGCGCTGCTGCTCTTCGGTATCCGGGATGTGGTCATCGAGCTGTTGCTGGAGCTTGAACGACTCGGTCATATGGTTCTTTGCTTCCAGCAAGGCCTTGGTGAAGTTCCCGACGGCGGCATCGCCGTATTGCGCCTGGGCGAAGCCGAGTTCCTGCTCGCTGGATTTGATGGTGTCGTCCGCTTCGATAAGCAGGGACCCGGCTTTGCGCCGCAAGTCCGGGATGCTCAAGGAGGCGAGGGGATCGAGCTGTTCGCCCTGCGGGCCGTAGCTCGTTCCGGATGCCTGGCCCTTCTTGCGGCGGTTACGGAAGTACAA
>NZ_DF952468.1:585884-589297 GCF_001263615.2 Arthrobacter sp. Hiyo1
TCGATGGCTGCCTGGGCAAAGTCGCGCTTGCCTGCGCCCAGATTGGCCGCGATGGCATTGGACGAAATGGTTGACCTCTTGGAATAGATCGCACTGGCCGAATTGGGTGCGAAATAATACTGACCGGCCGTGGAGATGGCCAGAATGACGTCAGCCTTGCCCATACCCTTCTTGGTGGCCACTGCCGTGGCCCAGTCTGCGGGCGATGAGGGGTTGTCGAAGGAATTCACCGTGACCACGTACAAGTTGTATTTGTGGTCCTTCAGGAGCTTCTGGATGGCATCCTGGACCTCGCCCTTGCGGTTGCCCAGGACATTCGCGTTGTCCACGATGTTCTGGCCGGAGGGGATGGTCACCGGACCCTCGGCCCAGGCTGCGGTGGCCGGGAGGACCAGCAATCCGGCCAGGCCGATGACGGCGAGTACACGTTTCAACATTGACCGCATGTGCAACCCTTCAGCACGTCTGCGACTGGTCCGGGCCGGAGCAATCGAAACAGAATGCATCAGCGCCCCCACGCATGGTTGTCAAGCGGCAGGTCGCTGTGGCAATTCCACTTGATACTATGGTGCACCTTTTGGAGCGTCCACAGCGGTAAATATGCCGCCAGCGAAACGGGGAGAAATCGTACCTTCTCCAACGTTGAGGGGCTTGTCGGCGGCATTCGACGGCATAGGGCCAATCCGATGACGGCGTTCAGCAAGCTCCCAGCGAACGTCGACTCTTGATCCAGCAAGAGCGACGATAGTTAAGGGGACGAGGAAGAAAGGAAGTCCCATGACGGAGAACCCAGCACAGGGCGCCGAGCCTGAGAACAATGGCCCCGAGAACCATGGTCCTGAGAGCACCGGCAAGGCGGAAGCGGACAAGCAAGCCAATTCCCAGCCTACGGCCCCGCTGCCGGCATACCAGCCGGGTCAGGATTTCACTGCGAAGCCCGATTACCCGGCGCAGCCCGATTACACAGCGCAGCGGGAGCACACAGCACAGACCCCGGTAGCCCCGGCACCATGGGCCCAAGGCCCGGCCGAAAACGCCACCGAGCAGATCCACGCTCAGCACAGCGCTCCCCAGAACGGAGCGCCCCAACAGCGAGCCTCCCAGCACAGCGCGGGACAGCAGCACGCCTACCCGCAGCACCAGCCTTTCTATGGCGGACCGAACCCTGCGCAGCACTATCCCACTCAGCAGTTCCCCGCCCACCCGGGAGGTCCGGCGGCTAGTCCGAAGCGCAAGCCGGTCTTCGGCGTCGGGACCTTGGTGGCCTGCATCCTGGCAGCCGGTCTCGTGGGTGGAGGCGTGGTGGCCGCCAGCGATCAATTGTTGAACAGCCGGACCCCGGTGGCGGCCGGCAGCGGCCAGGCGGGAACCGTGATTGTCAACAACACGGACAACGTCAACGCCATCACAGCAGCCGCGGCCAAGGCTACTCCGAGCGTCGTGACCATCATGGCTTCAAGCGGGAGCCAGGGCGGCACCGGTTCGGGCATCATCCTCGACGACCAAGGCCACATCCTGACGAACACCCACGTGGTGACCCTTGACGGTGCCAGCGCCAACGCCGCCATTGAAGTGCGGTTGAGCGACGGACGCGTGCTGAAGGCGACGGTAGTGGGTACGGACCCGCTGTCGGATCTCGCCATCATCAAGGTGGACAACGCTTCCGGCCTCGTGCCGGCCACCCTGGGTGATTCCAGCAAGATCAACGTCGGAGACAACGCCATCGCCATCGGTGCTCCGCTCGGCTTGCCCGGCACGGTCACCGACGGCATCGTGTCCACGCTCAACCGCACCATCAGCGTGGCGTCCTCGGCTGTTCCCAACGGCGGCTCGGACAATTCGCAAAACGGCGGCCAGGGCGGATTCCAATTCGCCCCTCCAGGCGGTGGCCAGAGCCAGAGCAGTGCGGGCCAGGGCACCGTTTCGCTCAACGTGATCCAGACCGACGCGCCGATCAACCCGGGTAACTCCGGTGGAGCGCTCGTCAACACCAAAGGCGAGATCATCGGCGTCAACGTGGCAATCGCTTCTGCCGGCAGCAGCAGTTCTTCGTCTTCGTCCAGCGGCAACATTGGTGTTGGCTTCAGCATCCCGATCAACAACGCGAAGCGTATTGCGCAGGAACTCATCAAGAACGGCAAGGCAACCCATGGGCAGTTCGGCGTCAGCGTTCAGCCTAAGTCGGCAACAGGCAGCAGCTCCGGGTTCTCTATCGGCGCGCAGGTCGCGGCCGTGACCAAGGGCTCCGCAGCTGAGAAGGCCGGGCTCAAGGTGGGCGACGTCGTGACCAAGTTCGCCGGTATAGACATCACCGACCCGGAGCAGCTCACTGCGGCTGTCCGGGAGCAGCCGGCAGGCGCAACGGTCAAGGTGACCGTCCAGCGTAGCGGCCAGTCGCAGGAGCTCGACGTGACCTTGGACGCTGCTCCGTAACAGCTACGCCGTAGCAGCGGATTCCAGCACGCGAACTGACTAGCACGTCGACGACGGCGGGCGGCACCACCGGTGCGGCCCGCCGTCGTCGTGTGCTCTTGCCGCCGTGGCGGTGGCGATCCACGAAACAGGAGTTAACGCGGCGCCGTTGTCCGACTTGTCCCGCAATATGCTTAGCTAGGACGAGCCCGTATGCCGGGCACTCTTGGCCATGCGCCTAGTTGCTGGCCATCCCCGAGTATGGAAGGCTGCCTCGAACACAGTGGGAGATACATTGAAGATTGTTGTTCTGGTCAAGCACGTCCCGGACGCGCAGTTCGACCGACACCTCACCGGCCCAGGCAACACCACGGACCGCGACGAGAGCATCCTGTCCGAACTGGACGAGTATGCACTCGAAGCCGCGCTGCAGCTCAGCGAAGCCCGCGGCGGTGCCAAGGCCGGCAACGAGGTCATCGCCTTGAGCATGGGTCCAGCCGGTGCCGTGAACGCGGTCAAGAAGTCCCTGCAGATCGGTGCCTCCTCGGGAGCGCATTTGAGCGACGACGCCTTGGCCGGCTCCGATGCCGCAGCCACTTCGCTGGCCCTTGCCGCGGCGATCCGGTATCTCGGTGCAGACTCGCCCGTTGACCTCGTCCTGACGGGCATGGCGTCGACCGACGGCGAAACGTCCTTGGTTCCGGCACAGCTCGCCGAGCGGCTCGGACTCCCGCAAGTCACTTTTGCTTCGTCCCTGGAGGTCAACGGCGAACGCATCGTAGCGCGCCGTGACGGTGACGCCCACGCGGACACCGTGGAGGCAACCTTGCCCGCGCTGGTCTCCGTGACGGACCAGATCAACGAACCGCGATACCCCAACTTCAAAGGCATCCTTGCAGCCAAGAAGAAGAAGATCACGGCACTCACCCTGGCCGATATCGGCGTCGATGCCGCGCAGGTGGGCGCCGCGGGTTCCCTGACCGCCGTCGAGACCGCGGAGG
>NZ_DF952468.1:590292-594689 GCF_001263615.2 Arthrobacter sp. Hiyo1
CGTCGACGGCGACTTCGGTCCCTTGGAAGAACTGGCCGACGCACTGGGCGGCGCGCTCGGGGCTTCCCGTGCCGCCACGGATGCGGGCTGGATCGGTCATGACTACCAGGTTGGCCAGACGGGCAAGACGGTGTCTCCGCAGCTCTACATCTCGGCGGGCATCTCCGGGGCGATCCAGCAAAAGGCCGGGATGCAGACCTCCAAGGTCATCGTCGCGATCAATAAGGATGCTGAGTCGCCGATCTTCGAGATCGCGGACTTCGGCATCATCGGTGACCTCTTCAAGGTTGTTCCACAGGCCACCGAAGAGATCAAAAAGCGGAAAGGCTGATCCCTTTGTCTTCTGACGCTACGTCAGCAAAGAGCCCGTTCAACGCCTCCACAGAGCGCGTTGAGCGGGTGCTTTGTTTTACCGCCCACCCGGACGACGTCGACTTTGGCGCGGCCGGAACCATCGCTGCCTGGACCGCTGCCGGCGTCGAGGTCAGCTATTGCGTCATGACAGACGGCGATGCCGGAGGTTTTGATCCTGCACACCGCGAAGAGATCGTCTCCATGCGCGCAGAGGAGCAGCGACAGGCCGCTGCCCTCGTCGGCGTGACGGACGTGCACTACCTCCATGAGCGCGATGGTTACCTGGAACCGACGCATGGGGTCATCAAGCAAGTGGTGAAACTCATCCGCGAGATCCGCCCGGACATCGTTCTTGCCATGCACCCGGAACGCAATTGGGACCGGATCCAGAAGAGCCACCCCGACCACCTCGCAGTGGGGGAGATCGTGACGCGGGCCGTGTACCCCGCGCTTGAGAATCCCTTCGCGTACCCGGAACTGGCCGAAGCGGGCCTCGAGGCCTTCAAATTGCCATGGCTGTGGCTCTTCGCCGGTCCCGAAACCCGTGAGAACTATTTCGTGGACGTCACCGACCACGTGGACGCGAAACTGGCTGCCATCCGGATCCACGCGAGCCAGCACCCCGATCTGGAAGGCATGGAACGGGCCGTGCGGGGCATGCTCCGGCACAATGCCTCGCGCGCCGGAATGCCCGGCGGGCGCAGCGCCGAAGCGTTCCATGTGGTGGAAGTCAACGGGTCCCAAACCATCGCCGGTTTCTGAAATTGCTGATGTGTAACCTGTGTCATATGCTTAGTCTCGTTTAAATCATATTTAATTGAGAGAGGCAGACTTTGATGGCGAAGACTGCACAACAACCGGTATTGGTGATCATGGGCGTCTCCGGTTCCGGTAAATCGACAGTGGCCGGCGTATTGGCCGGACGCCTGGGCTGGGACCTCGCCGAAGGCGACGACCTGCACCCGGAAGCGAACGTGGCAAAGATGCAGGCGGGGCACGCACTCAGTGATGAGGACCGTTGGCCGTGGCTGGACATCATTGCCGATTGGATCAAGGAGCGTACGGCAGCTGGAAAGCCGGGCATCATCACGTGCTCGGCCTTGAAGAAGCGCTACCGGGACGTCTTGCGCGGCGAGGGCGTTGTGTTCGTCTTCCTCCAGGGGAGCAAGGACAAGATTTCCGACAGGCTGGCTTCGCGCCACGGGCACTTCATGCCTGCTTCGCTGCTGGAATCCCAATTCGATGCGCTGGAAGCGCCCACCGAGGACGAGAACCACATCTCGCTGTGCGTCTCCGCTTCTCCTGCCGAAGAGGCAGACGAAATCATCGAACGGCTCGGCCTTGAGGCACAGCCGGCACACACAACCGGAGATGCAGCGTGAACTGGACCGGGCACGATACCCAACTCCTGGTGGTCGCGGCTATCGGCATCGCGCTGATCGTCCTGCTGATCGCGAAATTCAAGGTCCATCCGTTCTTGTCCCTCGTGCTAGGTTCGGCCTTCGTCGGCCTGGCATCGGGAGTCGGCCTCGATAAAGTGGTCAGCAACTTCGAAGACGGCGTGGGCGGCGTCCTTAAAGAGGTCGGCCTCCTGATTGCCCTCGGCGCCATGCTCGGCAAGCTCCTGGCGGACTCCGGCGGCGCAAACCGCGTGGTGGACACCTTGTTGGAGAAAGCCAGCGGCAACAAGGTGGTCTGGATGATCACTTTGGTTGCGGTCATCATCGGCCTCCCGATGTTCTTTGAGATCGGCCTCGTCCTGCTGCTTCCGGTGATCGTCCTGGTCACCCAGCGCTCGCAGATGAAGCTCATGCGCATTGCCATTCCGGCCCTCGCGGGTTTGTCCGTGTTGCACGGACTGGTCCCGCCGCACCCGGGCCCACTCATCGCCATCAGCGCGGTGAAGGCTGAACTGGGCACCACCCTGGCTCTTGGGCTCCTGGTGGCCGTTCCCACCGTGATCATTTGTGGACCGCTGTTTTCCCGCTTGGCCGCGCGCTGGGTTCCAGTTGATGCTCCTGCGGTGGCCGGCGGCGTCGACACCAAGCACGCCGTCGACCTCAGCGAAGTGAAGCGTCAGCCCAGCTTCCTGGTCACCCTGCTGACCATCATTTTCCCGGTGGTGCTCATGCTGTTGAAGGCCGTCGCAGACATCGTCTGGGCCGATCCCAAGACGGCACCCATGATCCGCACCGTCCTGGACTTCATTGGCCAGCCCCTCGTTGCGATGACCCTGGCCGTGCTCGCCGCCATGGTGACTTTCGGCTACGCGGTCGGTTTCACCGGTAGCAAGATCACCTCCAAGCTCAGCAGCAGCCTCGGACCGATCGCCGCGATCCTTCTGATCGTGGGCGCGGGCGGCGGTTTCAAGCAGACCCTCATCGGTGCCGGAGTCGGTGACGCAGTCAAGAAATGGGCCGAAGGCGCCAACATGTCCGTGCTGGTCCTGGGGTTCCTGGTGGCCGTGGCGCTTCGCCTGGCCACGGGCTCGGCGACAGTTGCCACTGTCACGGCTGCGGGCATCGTGGCTCCGTTGGCAAGCAGCCTGAGCCCGACCCACGCGGCACTCCTTGCCTTGGCCATCGGTGCCGGTTCGCTCTTCCTGTCCCACGTCAACGACGCCGGGTTCTGGCTCGTGAAGGAACTGTTCGGCCTGACGGTCGGGCAGACGTTCAAGACCTGGTCGGTGATGGAGACACTCATCTCGGTGGTCGGCTTCGGCTTCATCATGGTGCTCTCGCTGATCATTTAGCGGGGCTGCTTAGCAGCCGGTACGACGGCGGCCCGTCCACTGTTTTTCCAGTGGGGACGGGCCGCCGTCGCGCTTTTCGGCAAGAGTGCCTTAACTGAGCTTTTGCGCTGCGTAGACCTTGATGCCTTCGAGCAGGTAGGGCGCCAGGCCTACCCGGACCTTGTCGTAATTTGCAGTGAACCGGGGGTCGTCCACGTACATCTGTCCCAGGCCTACGTAGGATTCGGCGTTTGGCGTCCAACTCGCGCAGATCCACTTGTAATGCCGGCCGACGGCGGCCTGGACGTCCGGGTGGTCCGCCGGAAGGGCGGCGTCGAAGCAGTGGGCAAGATCCTGGTTCAGCGCCGCGTACTCTTCCATGAACGCCTGCTTTTGGGCTGTGGTCATCGCCGAGTGCCGGGCCTTGCTCTCGTCGACGGCACGATCGCCCCAGCGCTCGCGAGCCTCGGCCTCGTAGGGGTTGTTGTCGAAATCCTTGAAGATGTTCTCCGCGGTCATGGTTTCTCCTTGACGTAGTGCTGCGATAGTGGCGTCGACCGTCCGGGACATCCGGTCCAGTCGGTCGCGCTCGGCCAGCAGCCAATCCCTGTGCACGGCAAGTGCCTCCGCAGGGTCGGCCTGGCCATCCAGAACTTCGCCGATGGTCTCGAGCCCAAGGCCAAGTTCACGAAGCAGAAGGATCCGCTGCAGTCGCAGCAGCTCAGGCTGACCGTAATACCGGTAGCCGTTGGATCCTGTGTGGGCAGGCTCCAACAGCCCGAGGTGGCCATAGTGGCGCAAAGTCCGCGAGGAGACCTTGCTGGCCTTGGCCAGCTCGGAAATGGTCCAGGTACCTGCCTTGTCCTGCTTCATGTATCCAGCGTAGAAGTTGACGTAACGTCAAGGTCAAGCCCTGCCGCAAGAGCCAACGGCGGGCAGGGCCTCTCGCTCTAGGTGAGAGGTGCTGCAGCGACCGTGGGGAGGGTCGGTTTCTTGGAGCCACCCACGGGTTCAACCGTGATGCCGATGGACGCCGCGCTGGAAATGCCGGAGACAACCGCCGGATGGCTCAATGCCTGGGCATCCATAAGGCCCTGGGATACAGGGTCGGAGCCGTCCTTGGGAATGAGCACATCTGATAGACCTTGCCGGCCGGGGGAGCGGGAACGCCGTTCATGCGGACCACCACGGCGTTCTTCGAGCTGGAGATGGACACGGTGGCGGTACCGCCACCGTTGACGTCGACGGTGGCTTGACGGACATCGCCGGCCTGCAGCACTTGGTTCACAGGATCGTTCTGACCGGCTACGTA
>NZ_DF952468.1:594714-597104 GCF_001263615.2 Arthrobacter sp. Hiyo1
CGGGGGCAACGTGCGTTGCGGTTCCAGTCGACACTTCGGGAACCGACGACGGCGCGGACGCTGTGCCGGTTTGTGCAGTTCGTGGTTGTTCCGGGAGCTGCCGCAGGATGTCCTGCAAGAGCCCGGGCCGCGGTTCGGCCTCGTCGGCGAAGGAAGCGGTGAGGGCTTCGCGTGACTGCCGGACCCGTTCGAGGAATGCCGAGCGTTCAGGCGCCGTGGCAATGTAGTTGTCGATTTCAGCACGCTCGGCGTCGCTCAAGGCGTCGAGGGCATAGATCTCGGCAAGCTCCAAGACGCGGCCTTCGGCGAGGTCAGTGGCTATATCGGTGGCAAACATCCTGCGGAGGCCTTCCTTCCCGAAGTTCCGTTTGTTGTCATCGTGTTCGGTCATGTCAGCTCACCCCCAGGCAAGTCTTGAGTCGGAGAAGTCCATCGCGGATGCGGGACTTGATGGTCGGAATCGCGGCACCGAGTTGTTCGGCGACCTCCCGGTAGGTGAGCCCGCCATAGTAGGCGAGCCGTACGGATTCCAATTGCGTTTCCGTCAGGGTGCCGAGGCAACGGGTGACGGCCTCGGCTTCAAGCCGGCTGCTGGCTTCTTCTTCCACTGAATCGTGGTCAAGGAGTTGGCTCGCGGCGCCGTATTTCGCTTCCCGGTCCGTGGCGGACTGGGCCGAGCGGACGCGGTCGATAGCGCGCCGGTGGGTGATGGTCATGAGCCACGCGAGCGGGCTGCCGGCCTCGGGATCGAACTTGGCCGCGTTCTGCCAGACCTGGATGAACACTTCCTGGGTGGTATCTTCGCTCAGGCCGGCATCCACTAGCACTCGCTTGGCCATGCCGAAGACCCGCCGCGCAGTGAGGCGGTAGAACTCGCTGAAGGCGACCCGGTCGCCGTCGGCCATCAACCCCAGCAACTCCGCAAGCTGCGCATTCGAGCCGGCAATCAGGCCGGGGGCCTCGGGGCCTCCCACATTCGGTGTATCCATCACCGTCCAGCATAGGTTGCTCGTGACCCTGGCAGTACCAGAAGCACTGCGGGTCTTGAGAGTAGTCACCTGTGCCCCTTCCGCGGCCGTCGCCCACCGGCCCTGCTTCGCAGGCCAGCTGCCTGCCCAGGCTGTTGGCCTGCATAGGGTATTCGGCGCAGGGGGAGCTTTGGATGGGTGACCCGCGGAGGTGACCCAGTGGATGTCCGGGCGGACGAGCAGGCCCGCTAGAGCTTCGCGCCCGCAAAACCGTGTTGGCGCCAGGCTTCATACACCGCGATAGAGGCAGCGTTGGCAAGGTTCAGCGAGCGCAGGGACGGCAGCATGGGGAGCCGGACGCGGGCCGTGACGTGCGGGTCCTGCTTCAGCCAGTCCGGAAGCCCGACGGACTCGGGTCCGAACATCAGGACATCGCCCTCCTCGTAAGCGATGTCCGTATAGGAGGATTCGCCGTCGGACGTGAACGCGAAGACGCGCTCGGGCTGCAAAGCCGCCCATGCGGCCTCGATGTCCTTGTGCACCGTGACCACCGCCAGGTCGTGGTAGTCGAGTCCTGCTCGGCGCAGCTTCGCGTCGGAGAAGTCGAAGCCCAACGGCTCCACGAGGTGGAGCTCTGCGCCGGTGATGGCGGCGAGCCGGATGGCGTTTCCCGTGTTGCCCGGGATTTCAGGGGTGTGGAAGAGGATGCGGAACACGTATCAATCCTAGCCAGCGAAAATACGGGGTGGCTCCTGCGGGCTCAGTGCATGCCGCGGAGCAACCGGGCAAGAACCGGGACAACCACGGTGTTGGGCACGGGGCCCGAACTCAGGAACTGCTTGAGGCCGCGGGCCAAACCGGAGGCGTTGACGATTTGCACCGAACCGAAGTCCCCGTCCTGGCGCCGGTAGTGGTCGATGACCGGCTCGTGGGGGTTGCCGTCCGGGCTGTGGACGACTACCCAACGTTACATTCAGTTCGGGGAAGATCTCCTGCATGTGGCGAACGATCAGCTCGAGCTGGGGCGGTGGCACCGAACGTCCGCCGTGCTTGAGCGCCACCCCGTCCCAGGCATAGGCGCCCTTGGGCAGCAGCATGGAACCGATGAGCGCCAGGCGGTAGCCGGCGAGGAGGGCGTGGTCGATGTGGCTGTCGTCCGAGGGGGAGCGGAGCCCGTTGACGAGCCGGGCCGACGGGATGGCAGGCAGGATCTGGCGGCTGATGAGCTGGACTGTCCGCATTTCGCGCTGAATGCGGGCTTCGGCCCCGAAGATTCCACGCTTCCGGGGAATCCCGTGGATCTGCAAGGCGGCCTCGCCCTTGGAGAGCAGGGGCACCTCGTGGGGATCATCGAAGGGCGGGACATAGACGGGGGCGTCGCCGGCCGTGTTGCGCGGGGTGTTCGGCCTGTGGACGCCGGTG
>NZ_DF952468.1:599793-601129 GCF_001263615.2 Arthrobacter sp. Hiyo1
CCGCGACGGACTCCTGAGTGTTGAGTTCCGCAAGCTCGGCGGCAAGGTCGGTCCGGGTTCCGGGCGCCCGGCGAAGCTGTATTCACCTGTCGTTGAAGAGATCGGCGCCTCGGTTCCGGAGCGCCACTATGACCTCGCCGGTGAAGTGATGGCTTCTGCCATCCAGAACCTGATGGCGAAGGGTGGTTCCCCCCGCGAAGTGCTCCTCGAAACCGCCTACGCCCGCGGCCGCGAGGCCGGCAGTGCGGAGCCGCATTTCGAAGATGTCCTGGCAAGCTACGGTTACAGGCCGGAACCTGACGACGACGGCGGGTACTCCCTGGTCAATTGCCCGTTCCACCGGCTGGCCGAAAGCCACACGAGCGTCGTCTGCGCTATGAACGGCGCCTTCCTCAGCGGAGCGGCGGCCGTCTGCGGAATTGCCGAGGAGCGGATCGCCGACGACAACCGCGAAGGCCATTGCTGCGCCAAAATCCGTCCGGCATCCTGATCAGTCCGGCGGACTAGTCCCGATCGGAGAAGCGGCCCGTAAAGGCGTCTTCCGCCGCCGAAGCCCGGATCCGCCTGTCTCGATAGACTTGGGTAGTGCCTGTTTACCTGGACCATGCCGCCACCACGCCCCTTGCCGCCGTCGCCCTCACCGCCATGACCCGCGAGCTGGCACGGACCGGCAACCCCTCATCGTTGCACGCTTCCGGACGGCGTGCCCGGCGATCCGTCGAAGAGGCGCGGGAAGCTATTGCGGCTGCGGCCGGGGCGCATCCTTCCGAGCTCATCTTCACGTCCGGCGGCACCGAGGCAGACAATCTCGCCGTCAAGGGGATGTATTGGTCCCGCCACGACGAAGACGGCCGCCGCAAGCGGATCCTTTGCTCCGCCGTCGAGCATCACGCGGTGCAGGACACCGTCGAATGGCTGGAACGGCACGAAGGGGCCGAGGCTGTGTGGCTCCCCGTCGATTCCCAGGGCGTCGTGCGGCTGGACGCTGTACGGGCGGAGATCGAGCGTGATCCGGGATCGGTAGCCCTGGTCACCGTCATGTGGGCGAATAACGAGGTGGGCAGCATCCAGCCTGTCAAGGAGATCGCGGAAATCGCTGCCGCCCACGGCATCCCCGTGCACTCGGACGCAGTCCAGGCTTTCGGCTCGATTCCGCTGGGCTTCCGCGAATCCGGACTCGCCGCGATGTCGGTCTCAAGCCACAAAATCGGCGGCCCCGTGGGCGTGGGTGCCCTGTTCCTGGGGCGGTCCACCAAGGTCACCCCTGTCCAGCACGGGGGAGGGCAGGAGCGCGACGTCCGCTCGGGAACGTTGGACACGGCGTCGATCGCGGCAT
>NZ_DF952468.1:601154-602356 GCF_001263615.2 Arthrobacter sp. Hiyo1
GCCGGCCGCATCACCACCGGCGGACGGACCGTGTGGTTTGCGGGAGCTGTATCGGCGGGATTCGACGCTGCCGTCAATGAACGGGCCAACTCCTGGAGGTGGCCCCGCGGTACGCTCCGCTACACCCTGGCGATGCTCCGGGAGCTCGGATCGTTCCGGGCCATCAACTACACCGTGACTGCCGACGGCGCGGAAACGAAGGAAGGCGCCATGCTGATTTCGGTGGCCAACGCCCCATCGATCGGCGGCGGCATGCGCATCGTCCCGGATGCCGCGCCCGACGACGGGCTGCTGGATCTGTTTATCGTCAAGCCGTTATCCCGGCTGGCCCTCCTCGCTGTCTTCCCCAAGGTCTTCTCCGGCCGGCATACCTCGCACCCGGCGGTGGAAATCCGCCGGGTGCGTTCAGTGCGGCTTGCCGCCGAGAATGTGGTGGCCTACGCCGATGGTGAGCGGATCGGCCATCTTCCCTTGGACATCGACGTGGTTCCGGGCGCCTGCGGGTATTGGCCTAAGCCTGGCCGTCAGCTTGCGAGGCGACGGCCAGGCGGTTGAGCGCGAGTGCGCCCACAAGCAGGCCGAAGTCGCGGAGGGCGACGTCGAAGAAGTTGCCCAGCACCAGCAGGTTCACGATGATGCCCAGAAGCCAGACCGCCACCAGGAGCGAGCCAAAGCGTGGCCGGACCGCCACCGCAATGCCGGCCACAATCTCCACGACTCCCACGATGTACATGAAGGTCTGGGCCGGGACCGGAATGACGGAGGTGGCCACGGGCGCCAGGTAGATCGTCCAGTGGGTGAGCAGGTTGGTGAACTTGTCCAGGCCGAAAATGATCGGCGCCACGGTGAACACGGTCCGGAGGAGCAGGAATGCCTGCCGCTGGGGATCCATGGACATGAGCGATCCGGTTTTCGCCTGGGCCGGGGATGATGCAGTGTTCATGATGCCTTCTTTCTAAAACTGGATACTTTGATTTTAGAAAGTCCCAAAGGAATTAAGCAATGAGTGTTGATTTTAGAGTTAAGCTTGATGCATGACCGGACTTCCCTGGCTGCGTCGACTCTCCGCTTTGGCATCCCTCGACGACGGCAACCGCCGCCGCCTGTACGAGCACGTCTGCGGGGCACGCGACGCCGTCAGCCGGGACGACGCCGCGATGGCCCTCGGGCTCCCCGCAGCACGGCCTCCTTCCATCTGGACC
>NZ_DF952468.1:604740-606346 GCF_001263615.2 Arthrobacter sp. Hiyo1
AAGCTCGCCGGAATGGCCGGCCACGAGTCCAGCATCCAGACCGCAGGCACAGCGGCCCGCGGCCACGGTAGCGGCTCCTCCGGCGGTCCGGCCGGCCATCAGCTCGCCGGCAACAACTGATCCAGCGGAACGGCAGGATCAGCCAGGCGGTCCACATCCACCGGGATGCGCCCTGAAATGAGTGCCTTGACGGGCTTTTGTACCCGTTGCTGGTTGACGCTCATGCCCGCCACGACGGCGCCATCCCGTAGCCAGAACGCGAGGAAGGTGTTTTCCTCCAACGCGCCGCGGATGACGGGCACGGAACCTGCCGTGAGCGTGGGATATCCCCAGTACTCCATCGAGACGTCGAACTGGTCCGTATAGAAATACGGGACCACGTCCAGCATCGCGTCCTGTCCCAGCATCGCTTTGGCGGCGACCTTGCCGCCGTTGAGGGCGTTGGACCAGTGCTCGCTGCGGTGGTGCTCGCCCGTGAAGGGATGCAATGCATTGGCAACGTCTCCGGCTGCGAACACGTCCGGACTGCTGGTCCGGAGCGAAGCATCCACCACGATTCCGTTGCGGATCTCCAAGCCGGCTGCTTCGGCCAGGGCCGTATCCGGAACGACCCCGACCGCCATCACCACGAGGTCGGCAGGGAGGACCTCGCCGGAGTTCGTGACAACGGCGCTCGCCTTGCCCCCGACGCCGGTGATTTCCGCGGCGCTCGCGGGGAGCCGGAACTGCACGCCGTGCTTTTCGTGCAGGCTGCGGAAGAAGCCTCCCAGTTCGGGTCCGATGGCGACGCCGAGCGGGACGTCTTCCAGTCCCAGCAAGGTCACGGCGTTTCCGTAGCTGCTCGCGGCCGCGGCAAGCTCCATGCCGATCCAACCCGAGCCGATCATCACCACATTCCGGCCTCCTCCGGACAGTTCTTCCTTGAGCCTGCGGGAATCATTGAAGGTGCGGAACGTCATGACACCGGCAAGATCCGAACCGGGGAGCGGAATCCGGCGCGGCTGCGCCCCCGTGGCGATCAGGAGCTTGCTGAACGGAAGCCCGGTTCCTGATCGCAGATGCACCGTGTGGGCGGCAGGATCGGCAGCCGCGACCGCCTCGCCAAGGAGGAGTTCGACGTCGTTCTCCCCGTACCAGCCGGCCGCCAGCACCGGGACGGTATCCTCGCCGGCCTTGCCCAGGAGGAACTCCTTCGAGAGTGGAGGGCGCAAGTAGGGCTGTTCATTCTCGGCGCAGACCACGGTGATGCGGCCCTGGAATCCTTCGGAGCGCAGTGTCTTGGCAGCCGTGGCGCCGGCCAGTCCGCCGCCTGCAATCAGGATGTGTTCGGTGTCCATGGTGACTCGATTCGCGGGGCGTTGGCGGTTCGCATGCGCGGTCTGCGTGTGCGTCAACGCGCGCGCAGCCGCGATCTAAAACTGTTAGTTTTGACTTTAGAATCGTCCGGGATGCTGGTCAAGGCATTTTTGGGGCGGATTCCCGCGGGCGCTAGAATAGTTGGGCGCGCTTACTCACTTCAGCCGCAATTCTTCCCCCACCATCAACAGAAAGCCAGCATGCGAGTTCTTGCAGCCATGAGCGGCGGAGTCGACTCCGCTGTTGCCGC
>NZ_DF952468.1:607680-613175 GCF_001263615.2 Arthrobacter sp. Hiyo1
ATCGTGCTCTACCAAGCACCCGTGTCCTCGGCCAGGCAACTATCGACGTCGCCCGGTCGCTTCAGCGCGCGGAACTCTAAGCCCGGCCGCGCTCCGCAGCGGGTGAATCCGGGTCCGCAAGACTGTTAGCGCTAACGGGCCTGTTTCATCAGCGTCCAGTGCGGCCTGCCGCTTTCCCCTAGCCGAGTATGCGCCAAAAGAAAAGTAAATTTTGTGTCTCAACTCACAAAATCAAACGTTTCACCAGAAAAGCTTCTGATTGAATCGTGGAGTCAGGAGTATGCGCTCCTAAGAAATTACCGACGGCGGTTCGCCGTATCCATCGAACAGAAAGTTCACTGATGGCATTGAACAAAAAAGCCTTGCGAAGCGCTATCGCGTTCGCGGGCATCTCCGTATTCGCTTTGACGGCCTGCACGGGCCCGGCGGGCGGCGGCGGTTCAGCTTCCTCAGCTGCCAGCGGTCCGATCGCTTATGGCACCACCGATAAGGTGACCGCACTCGATCCCGCCGGCTCGTACGACAACGGTTCCTTCATGGTGATGAACCAGGTCTATTCCTTCCTCCTCAACTCGAAGCCAGGAAGCGCCGACCCCGTTCCGGACCTGGCAGCGTCGGCGTCGTTCACGTCGCCCACCGAGTACACCGTCAAGCTGAAGCCCGGACTCAAGTGGGCCAATGGCCACACGCTGGACTCCACCGACGTCAAGTTTTCCTTCGACCGCCAGCTCAAGATCAACGACCCCGCTGGTCCGGCAAGCCTGCTCGAAAACCTGGACAGCGTCACCACCCCGGACGCCAACACGGCCGTTTTCAAGCTGAAGCTCGCCAACGACCAGACGTTCCCGCAGATCCTCAGCAGCCCGGCCGCGCCGATCGTGGACCACCAGGTCTTCCCGGCCGACAAGCTCCTTTCGGATGACGACATCATCAAGGCCAAGGCGTTCTACGGCCAGTACACGATCGACAGCTACAAGAAGAACGAGCTCATCAGCCTCAAGGCCTACCCTGACTACCAGGGTGTCCTGGGCAAGCCGGCCAACGACGCCGCAACGATCAAGTACTACGCCGAGCCGACCAACATGAAGCTGGACATCCAGCAGGGCAACATCGACGTTGCGAACCGAAGCCTCAGCGCCACCGACGTCGACGACCTCAAGAAGGACTCCAAGGTCAAGGTCAACGTTGGTCCCGGCGGCGAGATCCGCTACATCACGTTCAACTTCAACACCATGCCGTTCGGCGCCAAGGCAACCGGTGCAGACCCGGCCAAGGCACTTGCCGTGCGCCAGGCGATCGCCAACCTCGTTGACCGCCAGGCAATCGCCGACCAGGTCTACAAGGGCACCTACCTGCCGCTGTACTCCAACGTCCCCAGCGGTTTCCTGGGCGCCAACGAGTCGTTCAAGGATGCCTACGGCGACAACGGAAAGCCGAGCTTGGACAAAGCCAAGAAGGTTCTTTCCGATGCCGGGGTCAAGGACGTCGTCACGCTGAACCTCCAGTACAACCCGGACCACTACGGCAAGTCCTCGGGCGACGAGTACGCCATGATCAAGGACCAGCTCGAGAAGTCGGGCCTCTTCAAGGTGAACCTGCAGTCCACCGAATGGGTGACCTACAGCAAGGCCAGCCGCGCCGACGAGTACCCGCTCTTCCAGTTCGGTTGGTTCCCCGACTTCAGCGACCCCGACAACTACCTCACCCCGTTCTTCCCGAACGGCGGCTTCCTGAAGAACCACTTCAACGACCAGGCCGTGACCGACCTGATCAACAAGCAGCTGACCACCACGGACAAGTCGGCTCGCGAATCCACCATCAAGGACGCCCAGAACGCTCTGGCAAAGGACATTTCCACTTTGCCGCTGCTCCAGGGTGCCCAGGTTGCCATCTCGGCGAAGGGCGTGAACGGCGTCGACAAGACGCTTGACGCTTCCTTCAAGTTCCGACTGGGAACTATTTCAAAGTAAGCAGCCGGTAGGGGGAGGCGGGTGCCAACAGGTGCTTTGCCTCCCCTTATTGCTGATTGCCTCACATTTTGAGCAAAACCCCGCGCGATCCGCGGGCAATGAACTTTAGGTAGCAATGACAACACTTATAGAGGTGCCCGACGTCGAACCGGACGCGGTCGCTCCCAAGAGTAAATCAGCGGGCGGGGGTCTCGGCAGGTACATCGTGGTCAGGTTCTTCCTGATCATTCCCACGATCTTCATCCTCGTCACTCTGGTCTTCTTCCTCATGCGGGTCATCGGAGACCCCATCACCGCAGCCCAGGGCGGCCGGCTTCCCCCGGATGTTCTGGCGCAGCGAATCCACGACGCCGGTTACGACCGGCCGATCATCATCCAGTACTTCGAATACCTGGGCCAGTTGATCACCGGTAACTTCGGCACCACCATCACGGACCGGCGGCCCGTCGTCGAAATGCTGTCGACCTTCGGTGCAGCCACCCTTGAGCTCTCGATCAACGCGCTCATCGTGGCGCTCGCGGTCGGCATCCCGCTAGGCATGATCGCCGCGCAACGGCGCGACAAGGCGTCTGACGCTTTCCTTCGCTGCTTTGCCATCCTCTGCTACGCCACTCCGGTCTTCTTCTCCGGACTCCTGCTGAAGCTGACGTTCTCCGTTTGGCTCGGATGGCTCCCAGTGGCCGGTCGCGTATCCACCCGCACTGAGCTGACCATGGGCCAACTTGCCGCTCCCACCGGCATTTACTGGCTCGACGCCCTGCGCAGCGGCAATCTCACGGCACTCGGCGACGTCGTGTCCCACGCCGTTTTGCCCGCTATCGCGTTGGGCCTCCTGACCGCGGGTGTCTTCCTGCGACTCGTCCGGACAAACGTCATCGGGACCCTGGGCAAGGATTACGTCGAGGCCGGCCGTTCCCGCGGCGTCAGCGAGTTCCGACTCGTGACGAAGCACGCCTACAAGCCGGCGCTTATCCCCATCATCACCGTCATGGGCTTGCAGATCGCCTGATGCTCGGCGGAGCCGTACTCACCGAGACCACCTTCGAATGGAAGGGCCTTGGCTACCAGCTGGTCCAATACCTGAACGCGAGGGACTTCGTAGCGGTCCAGGGCATCGTGGTGCTGCTGGCCGTCATCGTCGCATTTACCAACTTCGTCGTGGACGTCGTCGCCGCGCTGATCGACCCGCGAGTGAGGTACTGACATGAGCACCGCAACAATTTCAGGACGGAAGAAGTCCTTCCTGTCCGCACTTCCTGTCATCTCCCACGTCAAAAAGAGCGTCGGCCTCCAGCGGGGCATGCTCATCACCGGGCTTGTGCTGACCGGGCTCTTCCTTCTTTCGACCGTGCTCGCGCCGTTCATCGCGCCGTACGGATATTCCCAGCTGAGTGACGCAACAGGCTCGTTCCCCACCCAGGAGGCTCCCGGCGGCAAGCACCTGCTCGGCACCACAGTCGGCGGCTATGACGTCCTCTCCCGCGTCCTGTGGGGTTCACAGACAGCGGTGACCGTGATCGTCGTCGCCGTCGTGATGTCCATCTTCCTCGGCGTGGCGCTGGGCCTCCTCAGTGGTTACTTCGGTGGCTGGCTGGACCGGGTGCTGGTAGTCATCGCCGATGCCATTTATGCCTTTCCTTCCCTGCTCCTGGCGATCGTCATGTCGATCGTCATCAGCCGTGGCCAGTCGAGCTTCTGGGGCGGCATCCTCGCCTGTTCCTTCTCGATCACCGTGGTGTTCGTTCCGCAGTATTTCCGCGTGATCCGGGCCGAAACCATCCGGCTCAAGGCCGAGCCATTCGTGGAATCGGCCATGGTCCTGGGCGCGTCCAGCCTCCGGATCATCACCCGGCACATCTTCAAGAACGCCACCAGGACGCTTCCATTGATGTTCACCCTGAACGCCTCCGAAGCGATCCTGACCCTTGCGGGCCTTGGCTTCCTGGGCTTCGGCATTGAACCGTCCTCGGCCGCCGAATGGGGCTTCGACCTCAACAAGGCCATGGCGGACGCGTCCTCCGGCATTTGGTGGACCGGCGTCTTCCCCGGTATCGCGATCGTCCTGACCGTGCTGGGGCTGACGTTGGTCGGCGAAAGCATCAACGACCTCAACGATCCCCGCCTACGCGGCCGGAAGCGTGCTGGAGGCAAGGCCTCCCGCTCCAAGGCCGCAGTTGGAACCGACGGCACGAACACAGGGGCCACCACCGCTCCTGAACCAGAAGCAGGTAAGGCATGACCACCAACATCGGCAACATTTCGGACCAGCCGCTGACATCCGGGCAGCCCGTCCTGGACATCGAACGGCTCAAAGTCACCTTTGCCACCGACAGCGGCGACGTCTACGCGGTCAAGGACGTCAGCCTCGAGGTCAAAGCCGGCGAAGTGCTGGCGATCGTAGGGGAGTCAGGTTCCGGCAAGACCGTCACGGCCAAGACCATTCTCGGCCTCCTCCCTGAAACGGCCATCAGCTCCGGGGCTGTGCTGATCAACGGCAACAACGTCATCAGCGTGAGCGCGTCCAAACTGCGCAAGATCCGTGGCCGCGACGTGGCCATGGTCTTCCAGGAGCCCTCAACGGCCCTGAACCCGGTGTTCACGGTTGGCTGGCAAATCGCCGAAGGCATCCGGGCACACGCCTCGGACGGACACCGCATCTCGGCCAAGGAGGCCAAGAAACGGGCCACCGAAGCCCTGCGGAAGGTGGGCATCCCCGATCCCGAAACCCGCGTCAACTACTATCCGCACCAGCTTTCCGGAGGCCAGAAGCAGCGCGTCGTCATCGCGGCCGCGCTTGCCTTGAACCCCGGTTTGATCGTGGCGGACGAACCGACGACGGCGCTGGATGTCACTGTCCAGGCCGAGATCCTTCAGTTGCTCCGGGACTTGCGGGACAAGTACGGCACCTCGATTGTGCTCATTACGCACAATATGGGCGTCGTGGCCGACCTGGCCGACCGGGTCGTGGTCATGTACCAAGGCGACGTCGTCGAAGAAGCCACCGCGAGGGTCCTTTTCGCCGAGCCGAAGCAGGACTACACCAAGAAGCTGCTGGCCGCTGTGCCGCACCTTGGCCGCAACTCAGCGTCCGAGGGGGCCACCGAACGGTTGCACCAGACCGGGAAGATCCTGGTCGAGGCCAAGAACCTCACCATCGAGTATCCGGGCCGCCTCGGCAAGCCCGGGTTCAAAGCCGTGGACAACGTCAGCTTCACGGTGTCCGAGAACGAGGTCTTCGGCCTGGTCGGCGAGTCCGGTTCGGGCAAGTCCACCATCGGTCGCGCCATCGCAGGCCTCAACAGGGCAACCGGCGGCAGCCTCAAGGTCCTTGGCTACGAAATGCTGGGATTCAAGGAGCACACGTTCAAGCCGCTGCGCAAGGACATCGGCTTCGTCTTCCAAGACCCGGCCGCCTCGTTCAACCCTCACCTGACCATCGGCGAGTGCGTCGCGGAACCGCTGCTGATCCATACCCACCCGAGCCCGGCCCAAGCACGCCTGCGCGTGGCGCAGTTGCTCGAATCG
>NZ_DF952468.1:614164-615559 GCF_001263615.2 Arthrobacter sp. Hiyo1
ATGAACAGGCCCGACGCCGGGAAGAGAACCGCGCGCTGCTGGGCATCTAGCCCTCCATCCAAGCGGCGATCCGCAAGAACGGACATGCCCGCCCTTCTCCACGAAGGGCGGGCATGTCCGTTCTGCGCGGCTATTCGGACACGATGCTGATGTTGAAGAGCTTGTCCTTCGGTTGGCGCACGAAGATCCGGAGCCACAGCGGCATCCACATTTCAAGGCCACGGGCAACGTCGAGCCCGCCCAGGTCGTGGATGTGTTCCGGAAGCCAGCCGAACTCCCGCAGGAGCGCGACGACGGTGGCTTTCGCGTCGTCGTCGTTCCCCGCCACGAAGACGTCATGGGCACCATCGGCGAGCCTGAGCGGATCAACCATCAGGGGAGCAGTCAAGGTGTTGAGGGCCTTGACCACACGCGCCGCGGGGAAGGAGCGCTGGATGGTTTCGGCAATGCTGTCGGTATTGCAGACGGAGAGCGACGGCGGGAAGCCGGCGGAAAAATCCAGCGGATTGGACACATCCACCAGGACCTTGCCCGCCAGGTTCGCAGCCCCGGCTTCGCTCAACGCCGCGAGCGAGACCATGCCCGGGGTTGCGTTGACCACGAGCTCGGCCATGGCTGCCGCCTGCGCGAAGGAACCGGAGCTTGCCCCCGGACCCGCCTGCGCCGCCCACTCCGTCCCCTTGGGATTGCCGGCTTCCCGGGAACCCATCATGACCTCGTGGCCTACGGCCACCAATTTGTCGGCCAGGGTATGCCCCACCATTCCGGTGCCAAGAACTGCGATTTTCATGCGTGCTCTCCTTATCATCGGCGCGGACATGCCCATTCTGCCCCTCAAGGGCCGGCCCGCACACCCTAGACTGGAGGAATGACCGAGCAGAACCACGCCCTCCCCGACGCCGACTCCTTCGATCCTTCCGCCAGCTCCCTCGCCGGCCGCGTGGACCAGGCCGTCATGGACGAGTTGCTCTCCATCCGCTCCAGCATCGACAACATCGATGCCACCCTCGTCTTCCTCCTCGCGGAGCGGTTCAAAGCCACCCAGAAAGTGGGAGTCCTGAAGGCGACGCACAAGCTTCCCGCAGGGGACCCGGGACGCGAGTCCGCCCAGATCGCGCG
Source organism: Arthrobacter sp. Hiyo1 (assembly GCF_001263615.2). Lineage (NCBI taxonomy): Bacteria > Bacillati > Actinomycetota > Actinomycetes > Micrococcales > Micrococcaceae > Arthrobacter > Arthrobacter sp. Hiyo1. The sequence goes on from NZ_DF952468.1 coordinate 615,284, forward strand.
GCTCCGCCGGCTCGCCGAAGAAGCGCACCTCGATCCTGCCTTCGCGGAGAAGTTCCTGAATTTCATCATCAGTGAGGTCATCCGGCACCACGAGGCAATCGCCGAAGGCCACCAGGCTTCCATCGCGCAGGCCTGAACACGTGGCCGCCGAGACCGCGCAGAAAGCCGAAACCGCGCAGAACCAGGTCAGCGCCACGGCATTGGGTCCTTGGCCCGGAACGGATCCTGCTGAGGCAGCCGGATCATCCGCGGCGAACTGGGCAGCCCGCACCTGCC
>NZ_DF952468.1:616171-622319 GCF_001263615.2 Arthrobacter sp. Hiyo1
CAGATCGCGCTCGGTTAGCCTGCCGTCCGGGCCCTTCTAGACGCGCCGTTCCCAACGGTCCGGCTCGGCGTAACGGGGGAGCCCGACGGCGGCAGTGGCGGAACGCTTGGCAACTGCACCATCGTTCGCGGGCAGCGAGGGCGCCAAACGGTAGTCGAAGGAGCCGGCATAGACCAGCACCAGTCCGACCTGCGGCTGCAGCACCTTCACCTGGATTTGATGCTTTCCTTCTGCCGCATCCCACCACTGCTCTGCGTAGGCTTTTGCGTCGAGGGAAGCCGGCAAGCTGAGCCTCAGCGGACCCAGGAACAGGCGTGATGCACCCGAGACACCGCGAAGACGCCCTTCCGCGGTGACATCCAGGTCCAACGCCGTGGCCAGCCTGCGGTATCGGCCCAAATAGTCGACCAAGCGGGTGCCACCGTCGTGGGCGGCCTCCGCGACAGTGGTGTCATGGAACAAGCGGGTGTGCCCGGGAAAGAATATTTCACGCCGGGCCGTGAGGCTGGACCGTCCGAAGGGATCAAGGTGCGCATGATTTTCGATGCGGAACGGGATGCGCTCGCCGTACTCGGGGAAGAAGGCCTCTTCGCCGGCAACCGTGGCAAGGAGTGGGCGGAGCCACTTCTGCCTGCAACCGACCACGTCGAACACGCCCTCGCCGATTCCGTAAGATCCGGAGCCCGGGGCCAGGGAGAAATAGTCCTGGAGTTCGGGCTGCAATTGCCGGAACTTAGCGCCCAGCGCCAACTCGTAGATGGGTGTGCTCATGTGCTTTCCTCGGATTCCGGGTTGTTGATATCTGGACTGGGCGCCTGGCAAGGCTATAAGCGTCCCGCGGCCTTCAGCCGAATGTAGGCATCCGCCAGGAGCGGCGGCAGTTCCAACGGCTCGGCGTCGACTACCTCCGCCCCAAGCTGGCGCAATTGGGCGCTGACGGCCTCACGGTCCAGCAGGGCACGTTCGGCGGCGGAGGCTCGGAAGACCTGGCTCGCCGTCGTGCGTTCTTCCTTCATTCGGCCCAGCAAGGGTCCCGCACCGATCCAAGCAGCACGACGTGCTGCCGTACGAGTTGCGCCACCAAAGGAATGAGTCCTTCTTCGGGTGCGCCGCTGTCGAGCGAGGTCAACAGGACCACAAGGGAACGGTGCGCCGAAATGGCCCGTACTTGCGCCGGGATCTGGGCCCAGTCCATCTCGATCAGTTCCGCCTCCAGCGGAGCCATGGCCTGGACCAAGGAGCCGAGCAGATTGCCTTTGGCCGCTGAATCGACGCGCCCGCGGACGCGCCTGTCGAAAGCGAAGAAGTCCACGCGGTCTCCGCCCCGCTCTGCCAGCACCGCAAGCAGGAGAGCCGCTTCCATCCCGGTGTCCAGGCGGGGCTCGTCGTCGATTCGGGCTGCTGCCGTGCGCGAGGTATCGAGCATGATGACGACGCGGCGGTCCCGTTCGGGTCGCCAGGTCCGGACGACGACGGCGGTGCGCCGGGCGGTTGCCCGCCAGTCGATGGAGCGCACGTCGTCGCCCCGGACGTAATCGCGGAGGGAATCGAATTCCGTGCCGGCCCCGCGGATCTGCACGGCCGCTTTGCCGTCGAGCTCCCGGAGTTTTCGCAGCTTGGACGGCAAATGCCGCTTGGAATGGAACGGCGGCAGAACGCGAAGACGGCCGGGAAGGGTCACGGTGCGTTGCCTGGCAGCCAGGCCGAGCGGGCCGAAGGAACGGAGCGTTACGTGCGGTGCCGACAGGTCCCCGCGCCGTGTTGGCTTCAGAGCCACCGACATCCGACGCCGCTCACCAGCAGGGATTTCAACACGCTGGACCGGGGCGACCGTCCCCGCGGAGGGTTGCCACGCGTCACGCACCACTCCGCGGAATCTACGCCGATTGCCGTTTTCCAGCGTCAGAACGGACTCCGTGTCCGCGTGCAGGGTGACATTCCCGGGATCCTTGCGTTGAAGGGCGATTTTGGCCGGGGACGCGGCCAGCAGGAGGTCGGACAACACCAACGCCAGCAGCAAGGCGGTGGCGAGAAGGACCGTACTCCACGCGGGAAACAGCAGCAAGGGGGCCAACGCGGCGAAAACGAGCAGCACAAAGCGGCCTGTGATCGCCATTCAGTACTGCCCGAAGTAGAGAGTCATGAGGCGAGGCCAATCAGCGCGGCACGGGGACGGACGCCAGGATGCTGCCAAGGACATCATCTACATGCACACCGTCCATTTGGGCTTCGGGTCGCAGTCCGACACGGTGCCTCAAACACGGCAACGAGAGCGCTTTGACGTCGTCGGGGGTGACGAAGTTGCGCCCGGACAACCATGCCCAGGCACGCGAGGTGTTCAGAAGCGCCGTCGCGCCGCGCGGGGAGACTCCCAGCTGGAACGACGGCGCTGCCCGCGTCGCCCGCACGACGTCCACGATGTAGCCGAGGATCTCGGGGGCCACGGTCACTTCGGCCACCGCGTCGCGGGCATTCTGGAGTTCGGCGACGCCCGCTACTGGCCTGACTCCCGCAGCCAGCAAATTGCGCGGATCAAATCCTTCCGAGTGCCTGCGGACCACTTCGATCTCTTCGGCACGTCCGGGCAGCGGCATGGAGAGCTTGAGCAGGAAGCGGTCCAGTTGCGCCTCGGGCAGGGGATAGGTGCCCTCGTACTCGACAGGGTTTTGGGTGGCGGCAACAATGAACGGCGACGGCAAAGGCCGGGAGAGTCCGTCCACGGATACCTGGCGCTCCTCCATGGCTTCCAGCAGCGACGCCTGGGTCTTGGGCGGCGTTCGGTTGATTTCGTCGGCCAGCATGATGTTGGTGAACACTGGTCCTTCGCGGAAGGTGAATTCCGAGGTGTGCGAGTCGTAGACGAGTGAGCCGGTGACGTCGCCCGGCATGAGGTCCGGAGTGAACTGGACGCGCTTCGTATCCAGGCTCAACGCGGCGGACAAGGCCCGTACCAGGAGGGTTTTGGCGACGCCCGGAACACCCTCAAGCAGTACGTGGCCACCGCACAGCAGCGCGATGAGCATGCCCGACACCGTTGCATCCTGTCCGACCACGGCCTTGCCTACTTCGTGACGGACGTCCAGCAGGGCTTTGCGGGCAGGGTCGGACCGGGTAGCCGCCTGCGTTGGCTGCCCCTGCGACGCCGGGCCGCCCGGGTAGCCATAGCTGCCGTCGGTGTAGCTGTTTGCTTGATTGCTCATTGCGTGATTACTCATGGGGCTGTTGCCTCCTGCTCGAGTGTTTCGATGCTTTGTGCCCAGTGGACGAGTTCTGATTCGGTGCGTGGCCGGTGGTCCAGCAGGAGCATGCGCAACTCCTGTGCAGGCTGGTTGACCTTTCGGGACACGGCATCGAGGACGGCCTCCGCGCGGGCTTCGGGGCCGAGCCGGAAGTGCTTGGCAAGCCTGGTCAAAGTGCCGGCCCGGAGATTGTCGGCGGCCTGGCCGACAGCGCGGGAATCCTGATAGAGACGGGCACGGCCTTCGGCGGTCTCTACAGCCTTGACCACCACCGGCAGCGGCTCAAACACGAGCGGACCAAGCCGCCTGCCCCGCCACAGCACAGCGAGCAACGCGACCACCGCCAGCCACAATCCCAGGAAGCCAACCCACGGCGGCGCCAATTCCTCCAGCGTGGGCGGTGTGCCATTATTCGGTACGTCTCCAAGGCCTGGCAGATACCAGACGAGATCCGGCGTTGGCCCGAGGGTCCGAAGAGTCAGTGCGGCATTGCCCTCTACCTGCAGGAGATCGTTGCTGAGAACGGCCGTGCTGCCGAGAACCACCAGCCGACCGTCCGCACTGGCCGCGTACATGCCTCCGTCGTTGCTGCCAGGCCGGTAGCACGTCACATCGGCTCCCGTGTAAAGGAACGCGCCCTTGCCGGAGACACGCCCCGCAACAAGTGGATCTTTTTGCCCGCACCCTGCTTCCAACGTTGACGTCCCGTTGGGAACCACTCCGGCATGACGGATCTCGCGGCTCAGCCCCGTCAGGGTTCGGAAGCCGGGAGCGATGACCACCACGCGGTCGGCCGATTGCAGCAGGCTGTGCAACTGGGCGGAATCGAGATAGCCGTTGCGGTCATACAACAAGACGGTGGCGCGTGGTTTCCCGGCCAGCAGCGAGGTTGTCGTCGCGAATGAATCGGATTCCGTGACCGTGACTCCGTGCCGCCGGAGGATTTCGGCCGCAGCCATGGCGCCATCAGGAGCGGCATTGCGGGCGGAGAGGGGTGCCGTGTCCGTGTTCGTCGGGGACTGGAACACAGTGACAGATCCGAGTACCGCCACGATGGCCCCGATGATGATCCAGGCCATATGGCGGCGCAACCAACCCCGCAGTTGCGCGGACCACCGGACTGCGTGAGTGTCCGATGTCATCGCGGCACGCCAAACCGTTGGCGGACTGCCCGGCGAAATCAGGTTTCATGGCCGATAGTCCGGTGTCCAGTGAGAGGACGGCTGCATGGTCGGAAGCGGTGGCGGTCGCCTTTCCGTATTTCACGCCATCGAAAATCCTGGCGGCTTCCTCAAGCCGCGAACTGGCATCCCCGAACGCGCGCCCCAATTGGGCAGCCGCCTCGTCCGCGGTCCGGCCAGCCTGGACGTCAATGACTGCCCGGTCCTCCGCAGAGCGAACCACGGCGCGGAACTGTTCGACGACGGCCGTTTGCCAGTCTTCACGGCTTGCCGCTGCAGATGCGCGGGCGCGGAACGTATCGGCATCAACCGTCGGCTCGCCGTCGAAAACCTTCGCCGACGCTTCTTCCGCGCGTTGAGCCTCGGCCTGACGACCATCACGGCAACCACAATGAGGACCACGGCCAGGACGCCGATCAGCGGCACGCCGATATTTGCCCCACCCATGGAATCGCCGTTCAAGGAACGGAGCCAGTCGACGAACTGATTCCATACCTCGCCGATCCAACTTGGCTTGGCCGATGCGTACTGCTGCCTGGACAGTTCTTCGGCCGCCCACCGCTGGGCCTCGCCGCGGTCCGGATCAACGGGAGGCTCGATGGCAGGGAGAAGAAGAGCAAGGGACGCGGAGACCGGGATCATCCTTGTGGAGAACCCTGGGCGGTGTTCGGCGGCCATGGATGCGCACCGACTTGACGTGCCCTGCGCCGGCCGGGAACGCCGTCGGGATCTTCCCCGGTCTCCAGAAGCCGCAGGAGTTCCACGTCCAGCCCGTCGCGTCGCATCCTCAGGTCCATGTAGATCAGGGCTGCTACGGAGGTTTGGAAAGCGAAGCCAACGGCGCTTACGAGGACCCCTACGACCAGCGAGGCCACGGCGAGGACAATCGCCGTCGTGGTCACTTGTGCGGCGCCGGCATGGGGGGCGAACACGGAGTTTATTCCACCGGAAGCCAAGCCCAAGGGAATCTGGATGACCGACCCGATGATAAATACCATGAAGGCCACCAGCAGCGTGATTCCGAAGATCCGCCACCAATTCCGGCGCGTCAGCGTCCACGAGCGCCGAAGACCGGCGAAGACGCCGAGTTCTTCTACGGTGATGGCGGCCGGGGCCACCAACAGTTTCGTATAGATCCAGAAAAATACGACGGCGGCGCCGAATACCAACGGGAAAAGCAAGAGCACCCCGGCCGGACCCAATCCGGCCAGGACGAGGACGGCCAGCAAGAACAGGACCAGGAAGAACAACAATGATCCAGCAAGGAGGAGGGCGGCAAGTCCTACCAAGGGCCAGATACGCGAGCGGGCCAAGGACCACATTTGCTTGAACCCCGTGGGCCGGTTCAACGCGGATCTGGCGACGGGAATGGCCATAACCCCTTGAAGGACGGCTGTGAGCACCATAGTGAGCAAGGAAATTCCCATGATCCCTGCAGTGGCGCCAACGGCCGGGCCAAGATACCGCATCGCCTCGTCCTGGCTCGTGAATCCTCCTACGGGAGGTTCGACCATCCCGAGCATGCCCAGCGCGGCCACCTCGTTCAATGCGCCGGCAACGGCCTGGACAATGAGGGCGGAGCCGAACATGGTTTTGGCGTTCCGGCGGACGGTCTGGAATGCACCGTCCATGATTTCACCGAAGAAGAGCGGCCGGAGGGGCACGATTCCGGGTTTCGGGGGAGCCACATAGCGGGGCTGGCCGTACGGCGGCGGACCGCCCGTAATA
>NZ_DF952468.1:622569-628155 GCF_001263615.2 Arthrobacter sp. Hiyo1
TCCCTGTTCAGGCCGGGTAACCCGGATCGGGTTGTGACACGTTTTCCTCCCCAAAAGATGCGTCCGCGGCAATGCACGGACCCCGAAAGGGGCCGTTCGCACCAGCCTATAGTTCCGCCGTCGCGCCTCATAGCCCATTTGCTTGCGGGCTGCAGCGCGCCATGCCGTGATCGGGCTCAACGGGACAAAGGCTTGGTCATAAGGGAATATATAACTATGAAGGCACGCATCCTGGTAGTAGACGACGACGAAGCGCTGGCCGAAATGATCGGCATCGTGCTGCGGAACGACGGCTTCGACCCGGTTTTTTGCGCGGACGGCGGACAAGCGCTGGAGGTGTTTCGTTCCTCCAAACCGGATCTGGTACTGCTTGACCTGATGCTGCCCGGATCGGACGGCATCGAAGTGTGCCGCCAGATCCGCGGGGAGTCGGACGTTCCCATCGTCATGCTCACCGCCAAATCGGACACCTCCGACGTCGTCCGCGGCCTTGAATCCGGTGCTGACGACTACGTGCCCAAGCCTTTCAAGCCAGCCGAGCTCGTGGCCCGGGTCCGCGCCCGGTTGCGTCCGGGCGACCAGAAAGCGCCCGAGACCCTGCGGATTGCCGACGTCACCATCGACGTCGCGGGCCACTTGGTGACACGCGGCGGCGAGCGGATTTCGCTGACACCCCTGGAATTCGATCTGTTGGTCGCGCTGGCGCGCAAGCCCTGGCAGGTCTTCACCCGCGAACTGCTCCTTGAGCAGGTGTGGGGCTACCGCCACGCTGCCGACACCCGGCTGGTCAACGTCCATGTCCAGCGCCTGCGGTCCAAGATCGAGCGTGACCCGGAAGCTCCCGAAGTTGTATTGACGGTTCGTGGTGTCGGATATAAAGCAGGCGCCTGAGTCTTCCACCGGCGAGCCCGGCACCGACCAGGAGGCCCCGGAGGCCAAGGTCAAACACCCCGTTTCAGGACATCCTGTCCCGGAACACACGGACGCCCGGGCATTGAATCTCCCGTGGATCCTGGAGCGCACCCGCATTTGGACGCGCCGCGCCCTGATCCTGGCACTGCGTGTCTCCCGCCTCGTGGTGACCGGACTTCGCCACATCCGGCCAGGGATCCGGTACTTGTGGCGCGCCTTGCTGCGCCGTTGGCGCCGCTCCCTCGAATTCAGGACCGTCGCGGTGACAATCGTGCTGTCGATGGTGTCGTTTGCGGTGGTCGGCGCATATCTCTCGAACCAAATAGCGAACAACCTTTTCCAGGAGCGTTTGAAGCAAGCCGAGTCCGAAAGCCGCTACTACGTCAAGCAAGTCCAGGACACCTTTGACGGGTCACAGGCCAACGACCAATCAAGCGTCATCACACTTGTCTATGACACGCTCAAAGCGGTGGAGGGCAACGGCTCGGTCATCCAGCGGCGATACGTCTTCGAAGCGATGCCCGAACAAACCAAACCGCGCAACCGCTGGGTGGAATCGCGGGCCTCGGATCAGTTGACGGTCCGCGTCATTCCTCCGGCCCTTCGCAAGTCTGTGCAGGAATCGGGCAAGGACCAGTACTGGGCTTCCACCGAGTTCCCCGTCGGCAACCAGGACCACCCCGGGATCGCGGTCGGGAACAAAGTCACCTTCAATGGCACGGTCTACGAGCTCTATCTCCTCTACGACCTGGATACCGCCCAACAAACCCTGGACGAAATCCAGAACGTGCTGTGGGCGGGCGGAGCCGCACTCATCCTCATGATCGGCGGTATTGCCTGGTACGTGACCAGGAACGTCGTGAGTCCGGTGAGCCATGCCGCGGTCGTCTCCGAGAAGCTGGCCGCAGGCCAGTTGCAGGAGCGGATGGTGGTCAAGGGCGAAGACGAGGTGGCCAGGCTGGGCGCCTCCTTCAACCACATGGCCGCGAGCCTGCAGGAGCAGATTACGCAGCTGGCCACGTTGTCCCAGATGCAGCAGCGGTTCGTTTCCGATGTGTCCCATGAACTGCGGACACCGCTCACGACCGTTCGGATGGCAGCCGAAGTGTTGTTCGATGCCCGCGATGACTTCGACCCCATCAACAAGCGTTCCGCCGAGCTGCTTTACAACCAGGTGGAGCGCTTCCAGTCGCTGCTTTCGGATCTGCTGGAGATTTCCCGCTTCGACGCAGGGGCCGCCGTGTTGGACTCCGAGCCGACGGACATCTTCCAAGTCGTTTCCCATGTCATCGACGGTGCCTCTCCCGTTGCCGCCGAATATGGCTCCGAAGTTCGCCTTACCTCGCGCCACAAGCGGATCATCGTGGAGATGGACGCCCGCAGGATCGATCGCATCCTGCGGAACCTGCTGCTCAACGCCGTCGAACACGGCGAGGGGAAACCGGTCCACGTTTCCGTTGCCGCCAACCAAGAGGCAGTCGCCATCTCTGTGCGTGACTTCGGCATAGGGATGACCCCGGCAGAAGCCGCGCGGGTCTTTGATCGTTTCTGGCGCGCCGATCCCGCGCGTGCGCGGACCACGGGTGGCAGCGGACTGGGACTCTCCATCGCCGCAGAGGACACCAAGCTCCACAACGGTTGGTTGCAAGCTTGGGGGCGCAAGGGATCCGGTTCCAACTTCCGGCTGACGCTGCCTCTCAAGAGGGGTGGCACCATCGTGAAATCACCGTTGCAGCTTGAACCGGCAGACATCCATTTGCCGGGCGCCGCTCCTGAGCGCCAGATGCTCGTATTGGATGCCGGCGATCCGCCTCTCGAGCGCGGTTCCGCCGCGGACCCGGGGCTGGAAGACACGCCGGCGCCGCCACTACTGCCTCCCGTACTGCCCGCCGTACTGCCTCCGGCAGGACACGACGACGACGACCAAGCCGAAGGGGGAACGGCACCTTGAGTTCCCGACGCCCGTACCTCTCCCGACGCCCGTACGTGTTAAGGGCCGTGATCGCCGTTCTTGCTGTCCTCATGGTGGTCCTTAGTTCCTGCGCCCAGATCCCACGGTCTGGTCCGGTGGGAAAGAGCAAGGACGAAAGCGCGGGCAACCCGAACGCTCCTGTTTTCTTCCCGCCGCCGCCCCACCCCGGTGCCACTCCGGAGTCCATCATCGAAGACTTCTATGGTGCAGGCAGCGGTTACGAAGGCGACTACGCCGTGGCCAGGCAGTACCTCACGCAGGCGCTGTCCGTCAGCTGGAAGTCCGACAAGCGCACGCTCGTTTTCCGGAAGGCGACCGTCGTCAAGACCGGTGTGGAAAACGAATTCAAGTACCAGCTGGACCTCGCCTACGCGGTCGACGCCGACGGCGTTGCGACGCAGTTCCCCGAAGGAACCACTGAGACAATTCCGGTGACCCTGGAACAGGTCGACGGCGAATGGCGGATCTCGGCGGTCCCCGACGGCACCGCGATACCGGAAGAGACGTTCAAAGTCATCTACGCGGCCCAGCCCATCTATTTCTACGACCCGACCTTCACCTATGCGGTTCCGGACGTCCGGTGGTTCATCAAGAAGAACACCGTCAAGGCAATGACCAGCGCCTTGCTCGACGGTCCTGCGCCCTACCTCCAGGGTGCGGTTGTCAGTGCCTTTCCCTCCGGCATGAAGCTGGCCCGGGAGTCGGTCCCGGTGGTGTCGGGAGCCGCCCAGGTGGACCTTTCCGCCAAGGAACTCGTGGATGCGTCTGCCGAGGACCGGCAGCGGATGCAAAACCAGCTGACCCTGACTTTCCGTAGCCAGCCGGACGTGGTCAATGTTCAGTTGCGTGCCGACCAGGATCTGGTCCGCGTGGAGGACAACGGCTCGGTCCTGCCGCCCGTGCTTGAGAAGAATGCTCCCGCGCGCCAAATCGCCGTCAGTAACAACGAACTCGTCCGCTACGAGAACAACAGGGTCTCGGCCCTCCCGGACATGCAGCCGGTGGCCGGACTGAACCCTAGCGCTCCCGCCGAGTCCCCGACGTCCCAGGCCGTGGCCTTCCTCAACAGTGCCGGAACCAGCCTGTATTCGATGATTCCCGGCCTACCCGCCCGTCAACTGACAACCAGGACAACCCTGAGCCATCCGTCCTTCAGCCCGCAGGACTGGGTCTGGACGGCAGGTCCAGGAGCCAACGGGGCCACCGAGGTGGTGGCGTTCAAACCGTCCAACGTTCCTCTTGGACAGCCCGTCCCCACGGTGACGATGGCGCCGGCCTGGTTGGCAGGGCGCGTTGTGAGGGACTTCCGGATATCCCGCGAAGGGACGCGCGCACTGGTGATCTCCGAGATGAACGGGAAATCATCGGTGCAGGTGACCGGAATTGTCCGCAATCCTGACGGCACCCCCAAAGACCTGACTGCACCCATAACCTTGTTCTCTTCCGCCCCTGTTGATCAAGGGGTCTGGGTCAATTCCACGACGGTCGCGGTGATGAAAGCTTCGTCAACGGAGAACGTGGTTCCCGAGCTGTTGTCCTTGACATCGAGCCAGCCGCAGCTGTTGCCGGCATGGCCGAACCTGACGACTATCAGCGCGGGCAACGGACCCGAGCAGATTTTTGGACAGTCGGGCGCAGGCGTCTTCCAACGGGTCGGCAATGGGTGGGAATTGCAACTCAAGGGTCCGGTAGACCCCTCCTTCCCGGGCTAGTCCCCACCGGCTCCCAGCCTTCGCAAGCTCAGGCCGGGGCCCTCGCCGGCGTGGGCCCACCCACCGCCTCCCTAACCTCGCTTCGCTCGGCCAGGGAACCCGGGCGGCGTGGGCCCACGTTCCGACAACGTCGCCACTTGTTCTCCACATAGCGCGGTTGGGGAGTGTTGTCGGCCGTCGAGGAGCCGGATGCTTGGGGCATGGGTACTGTGGGCCGTTGCCGGGTGCGTGACCCTGACCGCACTGTGGTCCCGAGTGACGACGCACGCCATCGGGGAGTCCATCCTGCACGATTGGCGAGGCTCGCGCAGGGCGTCGGTGAGGCCTTCGTCGAGCTGCTGGCTGTTCTGGCCCCTGTCGAATGTGTGTGCTGCGGTTTCGAAGATTCGGCCCTCTGCGGCACCTGTGCACGGCGCCTGCGGCTGCTATGCGCCCGTCCGTTTCGCGCCGAAGGACAGGCACCGGCTTTGCTCACGGCGGAAGGGGCCGTGATCCTGCCCGTCGTCGCGGGCGGACACTACCGGGACGAACTGGCCCAAGCCCTGCTTTCTTTCAAGCATCTGGGCCAGGGACGGCTCGCCTCCGTGCTCGCGCCTGCACTGGGCAAGGCCATCCGGTCTGCCGTTGGAGACGCGGCAGGCGTCTGCCTTATACCTGTTCCCAGCAGTAACGCGGCTTTCCGGCGCCGCGGATTCAGTCCGGTCCATCTCTTGCTTGGCCGCTTGGGACAACGTGGCGCTTTGCCGGGTCTGCACATGACGGATGCCTTGAAGAAGGCGCCCGGACCGGGAAGCGGGCAAAAGGGCTTGGGCCGCGGAGAGCGTGCGCGCCGTGTCCGTGGTTCCATGACCGTTCGCCTGTCCCGCAAAAGGTCATTGGAGGGCAGGGCATGCGTCATCGTCGACGACGTCCTCACTACGGGTGCGACCCTCGCCGAAGCCGCCCGGGCCGTGTCGTCGGCGGGAGGCGTGGTGTGTGGAGCGGTGGTCC
>NZ_DF952468.1:628714-630789 GCF_001263615.2 Arthrobacter sp. Hiyo1
CGACCTACCTGCGGACGGCTGGACACCCAGCCCGCGCCGACTCAAACAAAAAATAAGTGACGAAAGGATGAATTACCAGTGGCGATGAACTAACGTCGGTTATGGGTACCAAGAACAGATGTACCTGTCGATAGCGGCTCGGAAAGGGGCTCGACTGTCCGTCAGATCAGCCCTAGAAGCGCCCTTATCGTGTCACCTGAGTTGTTTGGAGGGCACCATGGAGTTCATGATCAGCGGCCGTAATCTGACCGTTTCGGATCGCTTCCGCGAGTATGCCGGCGAGAAGATATCAAAGATTGAATCGCTTGGGGACAAGGTCCAGAGGGTCGACGCGAAGGTTTCAAAGGAAACCAACCCGCGCCAGACACCGGGCCAGCTCACGGTCGAAGTGACAGTTCTGGGCCGGGGCCCTGTGATCCGGGCCGAAGCGAGCGCCGCTGACAAGTTTGCCGCCTTTGATCTCGCCTATAGCAAGCTGCTGGAGAGGCTCCGCAGGGCCAAGGACCGCAAGAAGGTCCACCACGGCCGCCACACCCCAAAGCCGTTCGTGAGGCTACTGCGACGCTCGAGCCGGCCAGCGCGAGCGAACCCATTTACGTAGAGGCAAGCAACCACCAGGAGCCAACGACGCCACCGGTGGAGACCTCGCCCTACGACGTCGACAACGACATTCCGGCCGGTGATTCCCCGGTCCTGATTCGTCGCAAGGTTTTCCCCGCCGCTTCGCTCACCCTTGATGACGCGGTGGACAACATGGAATTGGTGGGCCACAATTTCTACCTGTTCGTGGACAAGGAAACAAACACGCCGTCGGTCGTCTACCGCCGCCGTGGCTGGACATATGGAGTAATCACTCTGGACTCCACATGCGAACCAGGAGACGAACCAGTGGAGGAAAAGATCCACGCTTACCGTTCGAATGACCAAGCCGCCACAGCCTAGCTTGCATTCGTAATTCCCATGAAAGGACTGGCATGGCCGCTTCGCTGAGCCTGTTGCAGGCACGGCGGATTGCATTGGCAGCCCAAGGACTGGACAAGGAACGGCCCACCGGCCCCGTGACTTCGCGGGCGGTGGGCCGCACCTTTGCCCGCCTCCACGTGGTGCAGATCGACTCCGTCAATGTCCTCTCGCGCAGCCACTACCTTCCTTTCTTCTCAAGGCTTGGCAACTACGACCGGAGCATCCTTCATGCGATGGCCGGGCGAAGTCCGCGGCGCATGATGGAATACTGGGCGCACGAGGCGAGCTTCATCCGCCCGGAACACTTCCAGGATCTGCTGCTCTGGCAAAACCGCGCATGGGTGGGCGCAGCCCACTTGGAACATGGACTCCGGGAGGACATGGCCAACCGGATCCTCGATACGCTCGCAACCGGGCGCCCCATGACTGCCGCACAATTGACGGCCCACCTAGGGCACCAGGAAGACCGGCAGCACGATAACTGGGGGTGGAACTGGAACCTGGTCAAGAGGGTTTTGGAGCACTTGTTTGAAGAGGGGCTCGTGACGGCCGCGTCGAGGACAGAGCAGTTCGAGCGCCGGTACACGCTGACATCGCGGGTCCTGCCATCGGGATTGCCTGCGGTCATCCCCCGAGCAGGAGCCCTCCCGGACGGCGGCTCCGAGCTGTCGACGGCGGCAATGGACCGGCTGATCGACGCGGCAGCCCAGGCCCATGGAATCGGATCAATCCGCTGCTTCGCCGATTACTTCCGGACTCCGGTGAAGGCAGCTGCAGCATCGATCGACAGGCTCGTTGCCGCCGGCCGCCTGGAGCCCGTCACGGTGCGTGGTTGGGACCGGGCCTTGTACCGGCACGCGGAGGCCCGTCTTCCCAGGGCCGCCACGGGCCGTGCCTTGCTCAGCCCGTTTGATTCACTGGTCTTTGAGCGTAGAAGGCTCGAGGAGTTGTTCGGCTTCCATTACCGGATCGAGATCTACACGCCTGCGGAGAAACGCAAGTTCGGGTATTACGTGCTGCCCTTCCTCCTTCGGGACGCAGTGGTCGCGCGCGTAGACCTCAAGGCCGACCGCGCAGCCAAGCAGCTTCTGGTGCGTGCCGCCCACGGCGAG
>NZ_DF952468.1:630814-640530 GCF_001263615.2 Arthrobacter sp. Hiyo1
CTCGGCAGTGGCCCGCGGCTGAGGTCATGGGTCTCCGGCGGTGGCCTGCGGGGCGCCTTGCGCTCCGCTCTCAGGGAAACGGGGCCGCGTGGCGTTGGTCTCTCCCGTAGACTGAAACCGCCAGAATTCGGCAGCTTGAGACTGGGAGCAACTTTACGTGGCATCACTTATCGAAAAACTTCTCCGCACGGGTGACAAAAAAACCCTGAGGCAACTGCGGACCTACGCCGATTCCATCAACGCCCTCGAAGACTCCTTCAAGACCTTCTCCGATGCCGAATTGCGCGAGGAGACGGACAGGCTGCGCGCCCGCCACGAGGACGGCGAGAAGCTGGACGATCTCTTGCCGGAGGCTTTCGCAGCGGTGCGTGAAGCTTCCTCCCGCACCTTGGGGATGCGCCACTTCGATGTCCAGCTCATGGGTGGGGCCGCCCTCCACCTGGGCAATATCGCCGAAATGAAGACCGGTGAAGGAAAGACCCTTGTGGCCACCGCTCCGGCCTTCCTCAATGCCCTGACAGGCAAGGGCGTGCACGTCGTTACAGTCAACGACTACCTCGCCGAATACCAGTCCGAACTCATGGGCCGTGTCTATCGCTTCCTTGGCCTCAGCAGCGGTTGCATCCTGTCGAACCAGGATCCCGAAGTGCGCCGTCAGATGTACGCGGCAGACATCACCTACGGCACCAACAACGAATTCGGCTTCGACTACTTGCGCGACAACATGGCGTGGGACAAATCCGAGCTTGTGCAGCGCGGCCACAACTACGCGATTGTCGACGAAGTGGACTCCATCCTCATCGACGAAGCCCGTACTCCGCTCATTATTTCCGGTCCTGCCCAGGGTGACACCAACCGCTGGTACAGCGAATTCGCCAAGGTCGTGCAGCGCCTCCAGGCTGAAGTCGACTACGAGGTCGACGAAAAGAAGCGGACGGTCGGTGTTCTCGAAGCCGGCATTGAGAAGGTCGAAGACTACCTCGGCATCCAGAACCTGTACGAATCCGCCAACACCCCGCTCATCGGCTTCCTGAACAACGCCATCAAAGCCAAAGAGCTCTTCAAGCGGGACAAGGACTACGTCATCCTCGACGGCGAAGTCCTCATTGTTGACGAACACACCGGCCGTATCCTCGCCGGACGGCGTTACAACGAAGGCATGCACCAGGCGATCGAGGCCAAGGAAAACGTCGAGATCAAGGCTGAGAACCAGACTCTCGCCACTGTGACCTTGCAGAACTACTTCCGCATGTACTCCAAGCTCTCGGGCATGACCGGCACGGCTGAAACCGAAGCCGCCGAGTTCATGAGCACCTACAAGCTTGGCGTGGTACCCATTCCCACCAACCGGGACATGCAGCGCATCGACCAGTCGGACCTCGTGTACAAGAACGAAATCGTGAAGTTCGAAGCCGTCGTGAAGGACATCGCGGAACGGCACGAGAAGGGCCAACCCGTGCTCGTCGGCACTACCAGCGTTGAGAAGAGCGAATACCTTGCCAAGCTGCTGGCCAAAGAGGGCATCCGGCACGAAGTCCTGAACGCAAAGAACCACGCACGCGAGGCCGCGATTGTCGCGCAAGCGGGACGCAAGGGCGCCGTCACGGTCGCCACCAACATGGCTGGCCGCGGTACTGACATCATGCTGGGCGGAAACGCCGAGTTCACGGCCATCGCCGAACTGGCAAAGCGGGGCCTGGACCCTGAGGAAAACTCCGAGGAGTACGAGGCCGCATGGCCCGAAGCGCTCGAAGCGGCCAAGCAGGCAGTCAAGGACGAGCATGAGGAAGTGCTTGAACTTGGCGGGTTGTATGTGCTGGGCACGGAACGCCACGAATCCCGTCGAATCGACAACCAGCTGCGTGGCCGCTCGGGCCGCCAGGGCGACCCGGGGGAGTCCCGCTTCTACCTCTCGCTGACCGATGACCTCATGAGGCTCTTCAACTCCGGCGCTGCCGAGCGCCTCATGAACAGCTCGGTACCGGACGATGTTGCACTCGAATCCAAGCTCGTGTCCCGCGCGATCGCTTCGGCCCAGGGCCAGGTTGAAGGGCGGAACGCCGAGCAGCGCAAGAACGTCCTCAAGTACGACGACGTCCTGAACCGCCAGCGTGAAGCCATCTATGGCGACCGCCGGAGGATCCTTGAAGGCGACGACCTGCACGAAAAGGTCCAGTTCTTCCTGGAAGACACCATCAATGCCTTGATCGATGCCGCGACGGCAGAGGGAACCGGCGATGACTGGGACTTCCACCAGCTGTGGACCAACCTCAAGACCCTGTACCCGGTAACTGTTACGGCCCAGGACATCATCGACGAAGCCGGCGGGAAGGCGCGGGTGTCCGTTGAATTCCTTAAAAACGAGATCCTTTCGGACGCCCAGCTCGTTTACAAGGAGCGGGAAGAAGCCATTGGCGCCGAGAACATGCGCGAGCTTGAGCGCAGGGTTGTCCTCTCGGTCCTTGGCCGCAAGTGGCAGGAACACCTCTATGAGATGGACTACCTCAAAGAAGGCATTGGCCTGCGCGCGATGGCCCAAAGGGATCCCCTGGTCGAGTACCAGCGTGAAGGATTCACGATGTTCCAGAGCATGATGGAAGCCATCCGCGAAGAGAGCGTGGGCTTCCTCTACAACCTGGAAGTGGAAGTAACGCCCGCCGAAGACGTGGTGGTAGTGGATGGCAGCCCTGAAGGCGGTCACGTGGAACATCACGATCCGCAGATCCGCGCGGCCGGCCTCGAAGCCCCGGAAAAGCCTGTTCAGCTGCAGTACACGGCGCCTGGTGAAGACGGCGCGAGCCAGACCCGCGTCGAGGGGAGGGCCTCGGGCCGCTCAGGCAACCCCGCCAAGGCTGCCGCTGATGACAAGCAACGCGGATCCAACAGGAAGAAGCGCCGCTGACCCTCCGACTGCCTGACGCATGTAGCTGACGCCCGCAGCCTCCGGACGTTTCCAATAAGCCGATGCCTGCAGCGAAAACGGAGAGGGACCAGAACGCGCGTTCTGGTCCCTCTCCGTTTTCGCGTGCTTTGAACCGGGCCGTCAGCCGATTTCGAGGGCGGTAACCCGCCATGTGCCGTTGATCCCTTCAAGCCTCATGGCTACGGCGCGGGAGCGGAGTTCTTCCGAGACAACCAAGCTGGCCTCGTACACTCCGTCGTTCACCGCGCAGACACGCACGGAACGGACCATTGGACTTCGGTGAAGGCGCGACTGCCGCCCGGGGCGTTGGCAGCATGGGCTCGCGTCAGTGCGGCACGGTGTTGAAGGGCGCTGAAGCATCCGGGATCCAGGGTCCGTGAGAGCTGTTGCGCCGGCCGGGTGCCTGCAAGGACTTCGACCGCGGCTTGGGCGATGCTGCGGGCCAGTGCGCGGATTTCGCCGTCGAGACTGCGGATCTGGGCCGCTTTGCGGGCAGGAGATGGCCCCCCGCCCGACGGCCCGTCCGTTCGGGCTTTCGCACGAGGGGAAGCCATGATCGAACGGGAGGCAATGGGTGGCGAAGCCGCCTGAAGGACTTCATTCGGCACGCTGCGGACGGCTGGTGATGCGCTCATGGACTTCCTCGGTTACGGATCGCTGGTTGGTGGTGGTTGGGCTGGGTCACTGGTTCGGCGGTGGTTGGAGGACCTGACCCGGTAGGAGGAGCCCAGGGTCGTCTCCAATGACATGCCGGTTGGTGGAGTACCACCTCGGCCAGTGGTGGGCAATGTCGACGTCGCTGGCCATGGGGCCCAGCTGCCGGGCGGCAATCGACCACAGTGAATCGCCCTGTTTCACCACCACTTCGCGTTGATTTGGCGAAGCAGGCTGTTCGGCGCCACGCTGCGGCCCGTTACCCAGGAGCCCGGGCGCAGTGGCAGGTGCGCGGGGTTGCCAATGCGGGTTGATCTCCAACGAGCCGGACTCAAACGAGGGAATGGCCGGGCGATGGGGAGAAGGACTAGGGGAGGGTTTCCATTGGGCAGAGATGCCGCTCGACGAGTTTGAGCCGTTCGCCGGGCTCCACGCTGGTTCAAACTGTGCCGGTGCCGCATTCGCCACGGGGATTCCCGCGAGATTCAGGCCCAGAATTGCAACGGCCAGTCTGCGCATGAACGCAGGGCTGAGTTTGGCAGTGGCGCTCGCGCAGCGGTTCTTTCCCATTTGCTGGAGGAGCGCGGCGGCCATTGCCAGGATGAACGTGGCGATCCACCAGGCGCCGATCCCCAGACCGGAGGCAGTTGCGACAAATCCCAGGAGGTCTTCGAACATGGGTGTCTGGAGTCGTCCTGCCGCGGAGTTCCATCGGTCAACCAAGATCAGTCCAGTGACAGCGAGCAAAAGGGCGAGCACCAGGATGGTCACCGCCATTGCAACATCGTTCCGAACGGGCCTGTTCGTCTGTTCCATGGGTTCCCCTTACCCAGTTGATGCAAGTATGTGCAATTTGATGCTATTTAATGATGTTTGAATTATTTTGGTCACAACGAGCGGCATTTGTCTAGGACTAGCTTGTCGATGAAGACAGATTGACCGTCGAGGGATGCCCGCTTACGCTGACGCAATGCGTTGGGATGCTCTGTTTGAAGACATGGAGGCACAGTTGGCCTCTGAGCGATTGCTGGGACTTGAATCGGAAATTTCAGAGCGGGCACGTGTGGAGATCGCCGGAATCGACGTCTCCGACAGGCTGCGTGGCGCGATCGGCCGGAAGATTGATGTGAAGCTCCGATCCGGAACGCAGGTGTCAGGGACGCTTAGTCATGTCGGGAGCGAATCGGTGGTTTTGGACGAAGGTCGCCACCAGTGGTTGGTGCCCGTCGCGGCGGCTTTGGCGTATCAGGGCCTGGGCCGGCAGGTCCGGGCTGGCCAATCGAAGGCATCACAGCGGCTTGGCCTGGCCAGCGCACTGCGAATGCTGGCCCGTGACAGGGCGGAACTGGCGGTTCATCTGCTTGAGTTGGCGCAGGAGGAGCGGACGATGCGGGGCGTCATTGATCGCGTGGGCAAGGACCACTTTGATCTCGCGGTGATGTTGCCGGGCGAGGTCCGCCGGTCCGGGAACGTCGTATCTGTGGCAACAATTCCGTTCCAGTCACTTGCCGCGCTGCGTTCATTGCGGGGCCAGGACTTCTAGCCCGGCCGGCTCCCCGCCGTCGTTGTCCTGGGGCGCTGGACGGAGATCAGGACGACTTGGATTTGGCTTCTTGGATGATCCTGCTGGCCTCGGCGTAGCGTTCCTCGATGTACTGCTCCAGCATCTTTTCTTCGACGCGCCACTGGCCCCTGCCGCCCACTTGGATGGCCTTGAGCTCACCGCTTCGCACCAGAGCGTATGCCTGCGGCGAGTTGATCTGAAGCTGTTCGGCGACATCAGCGAGGGTGAGGAATCGGGGCATGCATCCATTTTGCCACTGTTCGATCCACTTGCCGCGGTTATCCACAGGTTGACGTAATTTGAGGCATGTGGCTTTCGGAAGGACCCAGATGCGGTCAGAATAAAGGCCACTGAAGGTCGACGCCGACTAACAAAACAAACGGGGGAGCAGGATGGGTGTAACTACCGCGGCCGCTGCAGCGCGGCTCAGGAAACCGTCATGGAGGGATCCGCGGCTTTTGGTGGGGATTCTCCTGGTCTTGGCATCGCTGGCCGGCGTCATCGCCCTCGTTGGAACCGCTGACCGCACCATTCAGGTCTATGCGGCGCGCGAGTCGATTGCCGTGGGCCAGAAAGTCAGCAAGGACGATCTTGCGGTTGTCAAGGTCCGGCTCGACGACGTTGAGTCCAGCTATGTCACTCTGGCTGGCGGTCTGCCGGAGGGAAGAGTTGCCATCCAGCGAATTGCCAAGAACCAACTCGTCCCGCAGGAAAGCCTGGGCGCCGCCGACTCCTTGGACCGCAAGCCGGTGGCGATCGCGATCCAGGAATCGCTGCCTTCCCAGGCTGTGGCAGGATCCCGCGTCGACGTCTGGGTGGCCCACCCCGATGTGCGCAACGGTTTCGGCACGCCGCAGTTGCTGTTGCCCGGGGCGGAGATCGCCCAGGTCACGGAGGGTGCCTCCACCCTTGGAGCGTCCAAGGAGAAGGTGGTTCTGGTCCTGGTGACCGATGAGCAGATGCCGAACCTTCTTGGTGCGCAGGCAAACAAAGCGAAGATTGCCGTGGTGTGGAATCCGGGCGGTGCCGGCAAGTGAGTATCCCGGTTGTCACAGTCGGGCAATCCCGGGAAGATTTGGTCGGCGGACTCGAACGGCTCCACGGGCCGGTGACGGTGGTGCGTCGGTGCGGTGAACTCGCCGAACTCCTGGCCGCATGCCAAAGCGGTCTCGCCCGCGCCGCAGTCATCGCCGAAGGCGCTGGGGAATTGACGCGTCGCTGGTCGACCGGCTGGCGGCTGTCGGAGTCTCCATCGTCGCCCTGAGCGACGATCCGGGAGAGGAGAGCCGCCTGCGCAGCATCGGCGTCGTGACGGCGTCGCTCGATGTGGATTCGGCAACGCTGGCGTCGAGGATCTCCGATGCCGTAGGCCAGTTGCCCGGACAAGGAAGACGACGCGCGGAGCCTCGGGATTCCGGGTTTGCGGATACCGCGGCAGAACTCCGTCCCACCGATGCGCCGGAAGAACCGGAACACGTGCCGGCCGGGGCTGGCCGGATCATCGCGGTCTGGGGGCCTACCGGGGCGCCTGGCAGGACTCTTGTGGCGGTCAACATTGCTGCAGAGTTGGCGGCGGAAGGCAAGTCAGTGATCCTCCTCGATGCAGACAGCTACGGGGCCAGCGTCGCGGCTTCGCTGGGCTTGCTGGACGAATCCGCCGGACTGGCGCAGTCTTGTCGACTGGCGGACCAAGGATTGCTGGATACCGAATCGCTCAAGCGGATCGCCGCGCCGGTCTTCGCCAAAACCACCAGCTTCCGGGTTCTTACCGGCATTACGCGCGCGGACCGGTGGACGGAGCTCCGGGCCGCCGCGCTCTCTTCGGTGCTTGAGCTCTCCAAGGAGATCGCGGACGTCGTCGTAGTCGACGCAGGTTTCTGCCTTGAAGCGGACGAAGAACTCAGCTTCGACACGATGGCCCCTCGACGCAATGCCGCGACCCTCCGCAGTATCGAACTGGCGGACACCGTTTACGCCGTCGGCGCGGCCGATGCCGTTGGCGTTCCGCGACTCGTGCGTGGCCTCGCGGAGCTCGAACAGGCTGTCCCGCACGCGGCTCCCCGAGTGGTTTTGAACAAGGTCCGGGCCGCATCCGCTGGCCGCTCACCCGAACGTGAACTCCGTGAAGCATGGGAGCGGTACGGACCCAATCAAGGCATCGAAGCGTTCCTGCCATCCGATCCTGAAGCCTGCGACGTGGCCCTGTTGTCCGGCTCTGTCCTCTTCGAGGCTGCGCCCGAATCTCCATTGCGGCTCGCCATCGCAAATATGGTATGTGCACCTGTCCAGCAAAATCGCAAATCCTCTGTCATTTATTCCAGAGCAAGGCGTCGTCTAAAGCGTTAGGCTCGCCATGTGGGCTGCAAGGACGCAGCAATTGAGATGTGATGGAGGCGTTTGTCGATGTCGTCAGGATCCAGCGTGGAGGATCGTTCTAAACCTGCAGTAGTCCGGGAGGGATTCTTCGGGGACTACTACGAGCATCTCGCTGAGGAGGACGCGCGCGGGTACGCTGCCGAGCAGTTGACCTCCAGGGCGGCGGCACACCGGGAAGCGGGGCAGAGCCGCAAGCCGGGCACTGCCAACGTCAGGATCGCCAATGAGGGTGACCGCAGCATTCTGTACATCGTCACGGATGACATGCCGTTTCTCGTGGACTCGGTGAACGCCGAACTCGTTCGCCAGAACTGCGCTATCCGGCTCGTCATGCACCCGCTCTTCGTGGTTTCGCGTGACCACCTCACCGGCGACCTGTCCGACATTGCCCGGGTGCCGTCGAACATCGGCATCTCGAGCGGTGACACCGCGGCGATGCCGAACATCGCCCATCTGATCGCCCAAGGTGACAATGTCTCCCACATGGAGTCGTGGATCGCCGTCGAGGTTGACAGGGTGGCCGACGACTTCCAGAAGGAACTCGTGGACGGAATCCACCGCGTCCTGAACGACGTCCGGGCCGCCGTCGAAGACTGGCCCAAAATGCGCACGAAGGCGCTCGAGCTGGCATCGTCCCTGGACAAAGTGGCCCACCCGGAAGACATCGCGGAACTCAGGCAAGCGCAGGACCTGCTGCGTTGGTTGGACAACGGCAACTTCACGTTCCTTGGTTATCGGGAATACGACCTCATCACCGAGAACGGTGAAGACGTACTCGAGTTGCGTGAAGCAAGCGGTTTGGGACTCTTGAGGGCGGGGGACCACCCGCACCAAATCCAGCACCTCACCGATGCCGGACGCCGGAAGGCGCGCGAGAAGCGTGCCTTGGTCATCACCAAAGCCAACTCGCGGTCCACCGTTCACCGCCCTGCGTACCTGGACTACATCGGTGTCAAAAGCTTCGATGTTGCCGGTAACGTCAACGGTGAGCGCCGCTTCATCGGCCTCTTCGCAACGAGCGCGTACACCGGTTCCGTAAGGAACATCCCGATCGTTCGGGAAAAGGTCGACGCCGTGCTCCGCTCGGCCGGTTTCCCCCAGGACTCACACTCTGGCAAAGACCTTGTCGGTATCCTCGAGACCTACCCCCGTGACGAACTCTTCCAGATAGAGACCGAGGACCTGGCAGCAACGGCTTTGGGCATTCAGCGTCTGCAGGAGCGGCGTCGTACGAAGCTCTTCCTGCGCCCGGACATCTATGGGCGATTCATGTCGGCATTGGTCTACCTGCCCCGTGACCGCTACACCACCAACGTCCGGCAGCGAATTGAACAGGAACTCCGCGAGACTTTCGAAGCCGAGAGCATCGACTACGAGGCCCGGATCACGGAGTCCGCACTCTCAAGGGTGTTCTTCCGTATCCGGCTCCCGCGGGAGGCTGAGCTTCGCGATGTCGACGCCGGTGAACTCGAAAAGCGGCTTGTCCGGGCTTCGCGGTCCTGGGCCGAAGGAATTGCGGAGGTGCTCCGCGAGAACACCAGCGGTTTGGATGCCGAGCGGTTGTCCGCCCTGTGGCAGATGCGTTCCCCGCCGGCTACCGGGTCGACTACGAAGTCGAAGACGCCCTCAAGGACATTGAGCGTTTCGAGAAGTATGCCGCCACAACCGACCGCGACGCCGTCGCTGTCCAGGTGGTCCCCGGCGTGCATGTCTACCTGCCCAACGGCGCCGGTGAACTGCTCGAAGAGGATGCCCGCGTCAAGCTCTACCTTTTGGAACCGAAGAGCCTGAGCCAGATCCTGCCCTACTTCCACAATCTTGGCCTTGAGGTTCTCGATGAGCGGCCTTTCGAGATTGAGACTGCCGACCACCGGGACTTCTTCCTCTACGACCTTGGCCTGAAGTACCCCGCCGGTGTCGATCCCGTGGCTACCGGCCAGCTCTTGGCGGACTCCTTCAGCGCCGCCGTGACCGGTGCGGTGGAGTCCGACAGTTTCGACCGGCTCGTCCTCCGGGAAGGTATCCACTGGCGGCAGGTTGTCATGCTCCGCGCCTATGCGAAGTACATGCGCCAGATGGGGAACACCAACTCCTTCGAGTTCATAGCGGATACCCTCCTCGCCAACCCGGAGGTTGCCCGCGGCCTTATTGACCTCTTTGGGGCGCGCTTCGATCCGTCGTCGCCTGACGCCGCGCGTC
>NZ_DF952468.1:640976-645122 GCF_001263615.2 Arthrobacter sp. Hiyo1
GGCGCCCGCGCCGCACTGGCCGAAGCAATTGACCAGGTGGCAACGCTCGACGCCGACCGGGTCCTGCGGACTTTCGTCAACCTCATCGAGTCGACGCTGCGCACGAACTACTTCCAGGGCAAGTCGTACGTCAGCTTCAAGCTCGATCCGACCACGATCGACGGACTGCCGTTCCCGCGGCCAAAGTACGAGATCTGGGTGTACTCGCCTCGCGTTGAAGGCGTGCACTTGCGCTTCGGCAAGGTGGCCCGTGGCGGTTTGCGGTGGTCGGACCGCCGTGAAGACTTCCGGACCGAGATCCTCGGGCTGGTCAAGGCACAGACCGTCAAGAACGCCGTGATTGTGCCGACCGGCGCCAAGGGCGGATTCTTCGCGAAGCAACTTCCGGATCCGACACTTGACCGTGCCGCATGGATGGCCGAGGGCATCGAAAGCTACAAGACCTTCATCCGCGGCCTGCTCGACCTCACCGACAACCTCGTGACCACAGGCGACGGCGAGAAGATTGTGCCGCCGTCGGACGTTGTCCGTCAGGATGACGACGATTCGTACCTGGTGGTGGCAGCTGACAAGGGCACCGCTACCTTCTCGGACACCGCGAACGGCCTGGCCGCCGAGTATGGATTCTGGCTGGGGGACGCATTCGCTTCCGGTGGTTCCGTGGGGTACGACCACAAGGCCATGGCCATTACGGCCCGCGGCGCATGGGAGTCGGTCAAGCGCCACTTCAGCGAGCTGGACCTTGACACCCAGAGCGAGGAATTCACCGTGGTTGGCGTCGGCGACATGTCCGGCGACGTGTTCGGCAACGGAATGCTGCTTTCCAAGCACATCCGCCTGCTGGCCGCCTTCGACCACCGCCACATCTTCCTGGACCCGACGCCGGACGCGGCTTCGTCCTTCGGCGAGCGGCAGCGTCTCTTCGAGCTTCCCCGCTCCTCTTGGGACGACTACGACCGCTCGCTCATCAGCGCAGGCGGCGGGGTCTACCCCCGCCAGGCCAAGGTCATCCCGATCTCGCCGGAAGTCCGCCGTGCCCTTGGCCTGCCGGACGGAACGGTTCAGCTGAGTCCGCCTGAACTTCTGCGTGCAATCCTCCTCGCTCCGGCCGATCTCCTCTACAACGGCGGAATCGGAACGTACATCAAGGCCAGCACCGAGTCCCACGCCGAGGTGGGAGACAAGGCAAACGACGTCATCCGCGTGAACGGGCGCGAACTCCGCGTCAAAGTCGTGGGCGAAGGCGGCAACCTCGGAATGACGCAGCGCGGACGTATCGAGGCCGCTCTGCAGGGTGTCATCCTCAACACCGACGCAATCGACAACTCTGCCGGCGTCGATTGCTCCGACCATGAAGTCAACATCAAGATCTTCGTCGACCGGATGGTTGCCGCAGGAAAACTGGATGCTTCCGAGCGCACCTCGTTCCTCGCCGACATGACCGACGAGGTCGGGCGCCTTGTGCTCGAAGACAATATCGATCAGAACATCCTCTTGCTCAACGACCGCACTCGCGTCGCCGAATGGAGCCCGAGCTACGAGCGCCTGATGGACTGGCTCGAGAAGTCCGCCGACCTCAAACGGGACCTCGAAGCGCTGCCGACCACCGAGACGCTTCGCGAACGGTTGGAACAGGGCCAGGGCCTGACGTCCCCGGAACTGTCCGTGCTCGCCGCCTACGCCAAGATCGAATTGGGCTCGGCATTGCGGGACAGTGATCTGGCGGATGACCCCTGGTTCCGTAAGACGATCCGCTCCTACTTCCCGAAGCAGCTCCGAGAGCGGTTCGACGCGGAACTGGACACCCATCCCTTGCGCCGCGAAATCATCGCCACCGTGGTGGCCAACGATATGATCAACCTGGGCGGGATCACCTTCGCCTTCCGCACCATGGAGGAGACCTCGGCTACCGAGGTCGCCGTCGCCAAGGCGTTCGTAGCCCTCCGTGAGATCTACGAACTCGAGTCGATGGTGCGGGAGCTCAATGCCCTGCCTGCCTCGTTCCCCACGGAACACTGGAGCACCGTCCACCTCGACATCCGGAGGCTTCTGGACCGTGCCGTTCGCTGGTTGCTGAGCCAGGGCAACGCCTCGAAGCCGATCTCGGAGATCGTCGCGGAATTCAAGCCGATGATGGATCCGATGCGGGCCCGGGTGCTCGACTACTTGCGCGGCAGCGACAAAGAGCGCGTTACCGGCTGGCTCGAAAAGGCGCGCTCGTGGGGCCTTCCCGACACGCTCGCCCATCGCTGGGCCGAGCTGTTCGAGAGCTTCGTGCTCCTGGACATCGCCAAGATCACGCACAGCCGCGACGCCCGTGTGGAAGAGGTCAGCCACGTCTACTACACGGTATTCGACCGCTTCCACGTCGATTCATTGCTGGAGCGAATTACCGCGCTCCCGCGCGATGACCGCTGGCAGGCTCTTGCCCGTGCAGCCCTGCGCGACGACCTCTACTCGACCGTAGCGGACATGACGACATCGGTGCTCGAATCGACCGACGCCGACCTCGACGCCGAGGCCCGTTTGCGGGCCTGGGAAGCATCAATGCCGAGCAATTGGGCCGCGCGAAGAGCATGTTCGACGAGGTCAACGCGCTGGAGGCCGACGACATGGCTTCTCTGTCGGTAGCATTGAGGCTCTTGAGGTCAATCGTTCGACGCTAGGGACAAGCCCGGGCGTTATATGGAGGTGCAGTGGCAATCTTTACAGACCCCATCAGGGAGCACGCTGATTTCGGGCCTGGAGATGCCGAATGGCTGCACCTCCTGGTCGGCGACTGGCAGATGGTCGCCGACCTGGCGTTCGCGGACTTGGCCCTATGGTTTCCGCATCCTGAATTCGGTTACATCGCGCTTGCTCACGTGAGGCCGTCGACGAGCCACACGGTGTTTCATGCGGACTTCGTCGGGGAAGGCATCCGCTCGGATCTGCGACCGATAGTCGACAAAGCGTGGTCCAGCCGTTCCATCGAACGCTCCAGCGAAACGAGCTGGAGCAGCGAGATGGCCCTGCGCGTCGAGGCGGTTCCCATGGTCAGGAACGGACGGACCCTTGCCGTCGTCACGTCGCATATGGACCTTTCCAGTTCGCGGATGCCTTCCCGCCTGGAGCTCACCTATCGGCAATGCGCCTACGATCTGCTCCGGATGGGAACGCTGGGACTCTGGCCGGATTTCGCTTCACCGACGGGTTCCCGCCGTGGCGCTCCCCGCGTGGGTGACGGCCTGATAAGGCTCGACGCCGACGGGATCGTCCAGTATGCGAGTCCAAACGGTGTCTCCGCCTTCCGTCGCCTCGGCGAGGTGGAAACCTTGGAAGGACGGTCCCTTGCGGAAGTAACCGCAGGACTCCTCAAGGACCGGCGGATGGTGGACGAGACATTGCCGCTGGTCGTCACGGGTCGGATGCCCTGGAGGAGCGAGATCGAGTCCCGCGGTGTCAGCTTGTCGTTGCGCGCGATTCCGTTGCGTGACGAGAAGCATCGCTTCGGAGCCTTGGTGCTGTGCCGCGACGTGTCCGAACTGCGACGCCGTGAGCTCGAGCTGGTGACCAAGGACGCGACAATTCGTGAAATCCACCACCGCGTCAAAAACAACCTGCAGACGGTGGCGGCTTTGCTGCGCATGCAGTCGCGACGGATGGTCAGCGATGAGGCGAAGCAAGGCCTGGAGCAGGCAATGCGGCGAGTGGCGACGATTGCCTTGGTTCACGAGACACTTTCGCAAGGCCTCACGCAGAGCGTTGATTTCGATGAACTCATTGGACGCCAGTTCCGGCTCTCCGCAGAAGTAGCGTCCCCTTCGCAGCACGTCCGGACCGAGCGCGCGGGCCTGTTCGGCGAGTTGCCGAGCGACTTTGCCACGCCCCTTGCTCTTGTCATCAATGAGCTCGTGACGAATGCGGTGGAGCACGGCCTTGAAGGACGGGCCGGAACGGTTTGGCTCATGGCCGATCGGTCCACGGGGGAGCGCGGCGATGAACTCCTCACGGTGACGATCGCCGATGATGGCGTCGGGCTGCCCGAGGGGTCATACACGGAAGGTCTAGGCCTTCAGATTGTGCGGACGCTCGTCACGAGCGAATTGGGTGGCAGCATCCAGTGGCGGCCGCGCGACGGCGGCGGCACCGCCGTCGAGATCGTCC
>NZ_DF952468.1:645983-647637 GCF_001263615.2 Arthrobacter sp. Hiyo1
GTGTTTTGCGGGCCGAGTCGCTTAGGAAGCGCGGCGGGCGCGGGCGGCGCGGCGCTTGAGTGCACGTCGCTCGTCCTCGCTCATTCCGCCCCAGACGCCAGCGTCCTGACCCGACTCAAGGGCCCACTGAAGGCATGTGTCCACGACGGGACAGCGGCGGCAGACACTCTTCGCTTCCTCGATCTGGAGAAGCGCAGGGCCGGTGTTGCCTACGGGGAAGAAAAGCTCCGGGTCCTTGTCAAGGCAGGCTGCGCGGTTACGCCAATCCATGCTGATCAGTCACTCCATTCGTGAGTACTAGTTAAGCCTTTTGTGAAAATATTCACGAGAGGCTTCATAGGAAAGGGGACCCATTGGGCCCCCTTGGTCGTCTGAGTCAAGCGTGTCATGTTAACGCCATGTAAACAAGGGGTTCAAGCGTTTGAAACCGTGAGCGATGCATCACATTGGATACCGGCCTACTCACAGGTATTCGACTATGTCCGGTAGTGTGCCAGTGTGTCAAGACCCCCTCTGAACCCCCACCATCACCCAGCAGCGCCCGGCGACGACGGCCAGGGGACCAGCCGCGATAACTTAGGCCGGGCAATCGGCGGAGGACCGCGTCCTGCAGGAATCGTTGTTATTTCGATTGTGGTTGTGCTGGAAGCCCTCGCACTATTGATCGCCGGGGCGCTGTATATATACGAGCTCGTGACAGGGGCTCCGGTGGCCTCATTCTGGGGAGCCGTATTTACTTTGGGCCTTCTGCTGGCCTTTTCTGCATTGTTGTTTGCCGTGGGACACTTCCTGTTCCGTGGCTACCGTTGGACCCGGGCACCGGCGTTGGTTGCCCAGCTGTTCGCCCTGACCATCGGGTTTCCCACCATGACCGGAGGCCTGGTTCTCGCCGGCCTGGCCATGGTGGTGCCGGCTTTGGCCGCGATCGTCTTTTTGTTCGACAAGCGGGTGGTTGCCTTTGCTTCCCGGGCGGGCGGATCCCGCGCCGCCCTCTAGCTGTTTTCGCTTTGGTACGGCTTCCTAACCCGGAGCGGCGATCTGGAGGGAGCGTGTTCGTCCATTCTCAATGAGGACAGCACGACCCGGTGGCGGCGCTTGTTCGGCGGCGATGCGCACGCCGAAGAAATCCGCAGCGGCAGGCGGCGCATTGCCAAGGAGAAGTCCGGTTCCGTGGTTTCCGGCCAGGGAAGCAAGCGGCGTCCGTTGCATGAGGGCTGGGCTTCCCGCAGTCGCCACGACTGAGAAGCCCATGCCGGGAAGTTCAGCCAGGAGGACGGCGGTTTCGCTGCTGAGGCGATCGACGTCGTCCACGAGGGGGATGACTTCTGCTCCCACGAGCCTGCGGCGCGCATCCCGGTGGAATGCAGCCCAACAGGCATCAGGATCGGTCCCTTCGGGTGGCGCCCACCAATGATGGCCTGGATTGAGCATGGCCAACGCGGTGAGCAACGAGGACTTGCCGGAACCGGGAGTGCCAAGGGCGAGGAGGATGCCTGGGCGCGGCAGTGTGATCCAAGCAGGTTCGTGTTCGTCCCCTCCAACCCCGAGGAGTACCGACCCCTGCGCGCGAGCGCGGGAAAGGGCAGCGGTTTCGGTTCGGCTAAGGGCAGCGAGATCCGAAGCCCGGATGAACTGCGGCAGGGGATCCACCCGG
>NZ_DF952468.1:650612-651482 GCF_001263615.2 Arthrobacter sp. Hiyo1
CTGCGGACTGGTGCCGAGCCGGAGCCAGACATCGCGGCAGCCCGCCGTTCCTTGCGTTGCGCCCGAGGCGTGCTTCGTACGGGCTCCCTTAACCGTGCCGGTTCCTTGCGTTGTGCTGGTTCTTGGCGGTGTCAACTGCCTTCGTCCGTGTTCCGTGGGGAGCAGGCTGCTGAGCTGACGGCAAAGGCGAGCTCAGCGGCGGATGGTGAACACCGCCGTCGTCTGGCCCGATCCTGTTCGACGGCCGCCGCGATCGCGGCAGCCAGAAGGCGGCGCTCGCGTTTTCCCGAAATTGCCGGGACAAGAATCGCGATGGCCGAAATTGCGGTGAATCCGAGGAACATCCACATGCCGGTGGCAAGTGCCATTCCGACTCCCAGCAGGACTGGGAGCCCGGCCGTGAGGAGAAGTTGCGTTCGGTTGCCGGCATCATGGCGCCGGGGAACCAGGATCGGCTCGGCGACGCCCAGGCCTGCGGTCCCCAGCGACTCCGCTCCATGCTCATCGTCGCCGAAGACTATTGACATGACCGAGCCACCACATCGAATCCTGGAAGCGGTTGAGAGGTGGGCGGAGCGGACTTTGCGTCCATCCACCACTGTTCCGTTCGCGCTCCCCGTGTCGCTTATGGTGACGGCTGTTTCGGAGATCGTGAGGACGGCGTGAACCCGGGAAACATCGGGATCCGGGAGGCAGATATCAGCGTTGCTCCGGCCAATCGTGTAAGTGCCCCGTTCCAACGGTATGACCAGGCCCGCGGCTGGTCCGGCATGCACCAGCAAGGACAACGCTGCCGGACTCCGATTGCCGTCACGGGTGTCCCGCGCCTCCTGACCGGCCCCGTCCACCAACACAGCCTCCCGAGATGAG
>NZ_DF952468.1:651507-653891 GCF_001263615.2 Arthrobacter sp. Hiyo1
CTGGAGGGGGCGCCACGAGCTGCGCGACTGCCGTGTCGACGTCAAGCAGGTTGCCACTCACGACCGCCCGGCCTGTCAGAGGCTTCATAGCCACGAAACGCGGCCACGCCAAGCGCCCTTCTTCCGTTGTCCCGGTGGGAAAGAAGGCGCGGTTGGGGATTGACGCGAACATGCGTGACGCTGTCAGTTCGCGATCGCCGGTGACAAGAACAGCCACTCCTGCCTTTGGTCCATCGCGGACGATCGCATGAACAACGTCTTCTGCCCAGGCCAGCGCTCCGGCGCGCAACTCGGAGACCCACGAACCCCAGTTCGAGATAACCAGCAGAAGCGGGACCTGCCCGGCGGTTCCCGGGGATTGCCGCGACGACATCTCAGCCGCGAGCCTCTCCAGGATGCGGACTCCCCTCCTGCTGTCGGTGGAGGAGACGACGGCCGCCACTCGTCCCTGGGCTGCCACGTCGGTGTACGAACCGTCGCCGTCGAGGATATAGAGATGGAGTTCCTCGGCACTTCCAACAAGCTGCGCCGCTGCCGCCTTACAGGTATCGTCGACTCCACTCCCAGGAGGACCAACGAGTCCAAGATTCCCGTGGACGAGCGGAGTCCAGTACAAGCCGGCAACTCGTTGTTGCGCCGGCAAGTCTGCCAAGCCAAGGTAGGCTGTCGGCCCTGCCGGCGATCCGCTTGCCGCGCGCTTTCCCGTGATTGCCGCTATGCCGGGGGAATCGTGAAAGGGAACGGATTCTGGAAGCGGATGTGCAACGGGTCTCCGGGGTGCTGAACGCCCGCGGACGTCCCAAACCTGGTTGATCGCCTTAATAATGGAACGGGCGGCTTCTGCTGGCGTCGCGATCGCCCCCTGAGTCGCTGCGTCGGCTGTTTCAGACCAACCGCCGAAGCGGAGCGACCCCGTTGTCGGCAATGCAACGGCCTTTGTGAGCGCCGGGGCCTTTTCGCTGCCCGCAAGAGTTGCCGACTGAAAGGGCTCGGCATCCTCCCCTCCGCGAACCATATATGCCCGGCCAGGTCGAGACACCGGAATCGATGCCGCCGCCGGTGAGTTGATGATGTCCCGGGATTCCATTTCTGATTGGACGCGAAGGGCAATGCTGGTAGTCACGTTGGCCCGGATGTCCGCACTCAGGGCACCCTGTGGACGTTGTGTAGCCATGATCAAGTGAATGCCCAGAGACCGTCCTACCGTGGCGATCCGCATCAATTCGGCCAAGGCATCGGGGGCGTCTTCAATGAGCATCCTGAATTCGTCGATTACAAGTACAAGACGGGGCAGTATTGGAAACCGGCTCCTTCGTCCCGACTCGCCCCCGCCCCCGGTTCCGCCGGCTTTGGCCCAATATGCTGGCAAATCAGGGACCCCGGCCTTCGAAAGGGTCGCTTCCCGCATCCGAACCTCGGCCCGGAGGGAGGAGAGGGTACGTTCGAGCTCGTGTTCGCTGAGGTCCGTCAGCATTCCGACGCATTGCGGAAGGTCGAGCAACGGCCCGAGGCCCGAACCTCCCTTGAAATCAACAAACAGGAAGTTGACCCTGTCCGGGCTGTGGGTCAGCGAGATTGCGGACACTATCGTGCGCAGAAGCTCTGACTTTCCCGATCCCGTAGTTCCAGCAACGAGGAGATGCGGGCCGTCTGAAACCAGGTCCAACGACCGGGGTCCGTCGGTTCCTTGCCCGATGACCGCAGACAGCCCTCCGCGTACTGAAGAAGCGCTCCAGCGGTCCGCGATGCTTGAAGGCTCTGGCGGAAGCAATTCGGCAAGTTGGCAACAAGAGGGGACAAGCGGCGCCCCTTCTGCCGCCGAGCCGGGCAATCTCGCCAATGACCGACAGTAGCGGTCGAAGACAAGGTGCGGTACAAGGTCAGGGTCAAATTCCGTTTCCGATAGACACGAGCGGAGGATTGCGCCATTGCTCCACAGTTCGACCGCGCAACTGCTTTCGTCCCCGCCTGCGGAACGTTGGAAGACTCTCCATCCGGACTCGATCGCCGCCGCCCGGAGTGCGCCGATGGTGGGATCACGTTCCGGCCCCACCAGAAACAGTGCTCCCGGTCTGTCCGTGGGCGCGGAAAGAACAGTTGCGGCTGAAGAGGAGTCCGTGGTCAAGGTGACGCGGGGGAGGAACCGGGCACTTGACGGCAAGTGGGTCATCGCTCCGTGTATGAGGACGGGGACGTTGCTTGCGCCCGGAAAGGCGGCCAGTTGCATGAGTAGGAATCTGAACATTCCTTGCACCTTGGCTTCGGGTCCCGAGAGGGAAACGGTTTGCAGGGAGGGATCCAGAACTACCGGAACCGGGCCTAAATGCGGTGGCTGAAAGCCCGGGTCCGCGGGATCGAGCGCAACGCGGGCATTCTGCGGACTG
>NZ_DF952468.1:654837-671553 GCF_001263615.2 Arthrobacter sp. Hiyo1
GGTGTGCCGTTTCCCGCGGCCATGGTCAGTTCGATGGGCTCACTTTGCCGTAACGCCCCCGGGGCCCGGACAAGGGTGCAATGGAATGTCATTGTGTCCGCTCCTTCGGTTCGCGCGTCTGCTGTTCTCCCACGATATTTGTGCTGAGCACCGGGTGTTCTTGGGCAGTTGGCCTATGTGGAAAACGTGGCACTCGTTCGCCCGGGGAGGGGCCGGCTCGAAAACCGGGCGCGCCATCTCGGGTAGGCTTGACCTGCAGCCAATGCACACCATTGGGCTGCCCATATTCGAACCAGGAGATTTTGTGACCGCTGACCTCGTCATTGTCGGGTCGGGCTTTTTTGGCCTGACAATCGCAGAACAGGCAGCCACCGAGCTGGGCTTGAAGGTTGTTGTCATCGACCGCCGGCACCACGTCGGAGGCAACGCATACAGCGAAATGGAAGAGCAAACGGGCATCGAGGTGCACCGGTATGGTGCGCATCTGTTCCACACCTCGAATGAACGGGTTTGGGAATACGTCAACCGGTTCACTACCTTCACCAATTACGTGCACAAGGTGTACGGCGTCCACAAGGGCGAGGTCTACTCCCTGCCCATCAACCTGGCAACGATCAACCAGTTCTTCAGGGCCAACCTGAAGCCCGGCGAGGCGCGGGCACTCATTCAGGAGCAGGCTGGCGAACTTGCGGGAACCGATCCGCAGAACCTCAACGACAAGGGCATCCAGCTGATCGGCCGTCCACTCTACGAGGCCTTCATCAAGCACTACACCGGCAAGCAGTGGCAGACGGACCCCAAGGACCTGCCGGCAGGGATCATTTCCCGGCTTCCCGTCCGCTATAACTACGACAACCGCTACTTCAACGACAAGTACGAGGGCCTTCCGACCAACGGATACACCGCGTGGGTCGAGAAGATGGCCGAGCATCCGAACATCGAAGTGCGGCTGAACACGGACTTCTTCGACAACTCCCATGAGTATTCGAAGGACAAGGTTGTCGGCAAGATTCCCGTCGTCTACACGGGCCCGGTGGACCGCTACTTCGACTTCGTCGCCGGAGACCTGTCCTGGCGCACCATCGATTTCGAAGAGGAAGTCCTGGACATGGGCGACTTCCAGGGGACCTCCGTTGTGAACTACAACGACGACGACGTCCCGTTCACCAGGATCATCGAGCCGCGGCATTTCCACCCCGAGCGCGAATACCAGACGGAGAAGACCGTGATCATGCGTGAGTTCTCTCGATTCGCGGAAAAGGGCGACGAACCGTACTACCCGGTCAACACGGCACTCGACAGGGAGAAGCTGCTCAAGTACCGGGATTTGGCGGCGGCGGAAGAGAATGTACTCTTCGGCGGGCGTCTTGGCACCTACAAGTACCTCGATATGCACATGGCCATCGGTTCGGCGCTGTCGATGTTTGAAAACAGGATTCGTCCGCACTTCGAAAGCGGCGCGGCAATTGAAAGTGGAGGAGTAGACGCGTGAGCAGCGAAATCAAGATGCAAGTATTGCAGCGGGTTATCCTGCCCGCTGATGACCAGCTGGACACCACAGCGTTGTACGTCGACGCCGGACCAGCGAACGGTATCCGCCTCCGCGAGAACGACGAATTCGCCAGGAACCCCAAGTCGACCGAGGAGAAACTTCACTTCGTCAGTTCGGGCGGCGAAGAGGTCCATTTTGAAGACGTCCTCTCCAGGAGTTCCGTAAGGCTCCGCGCGGGAGAGCAGCTTTCCTTCGGAACGTACTTCAACGCGTTTCCCGCGAGCTACTGGCGCCGCTGGACGGACCTTCAAATGGTCCGCCTTGTTGTCCGTACAACGGGCCACGGTACAGTCACGGTCTACAAGTCGAACGCGCGGGGCACTCTCCAGCGTGTTGATGGTGCGAGGGTCGAGGGCGCCGCTGTCACCGAATTCGAACTCTCCCTCAAGCCCTTCGGCGACGGCGGGTGGTACTGGTTCGATCTGGCCTCCAGCCGTGAGGAACTGACGCTCGATTCAGCGGAATGGCAAGGCGCGGAGCGCGAGGGCAACCCCGGCAAGGTGACCCTCGAGATCACCACCATGAACAAGCCGGACTTCTGCCTGAACAACGCCAGGATCCTCTCGGAGCATCCCGAGGTGCTGGAACACGTCCAGGAAATCCTCATCGTGGACCAAGGAACCCAAAAGGTTGCCGAGCAGCCAGGCTTTGCCGAAGTGAAGTCCGCCCTCGGTGACAAGCTGCGGATCATCAACCAAGCCAATCTCGGCGGCTCGGGTGGCTTCTCCCGCGGCATGTACGAGGCCGTGGAGAACGGCAGCGACTACGCGCTCCTGTTGGACGACGACGTCGTGATCGAACCGGAGAGTATCGCGCGCCTGCTGACGTTCTCGGACCATTGCCGGAAGCCGACTATCGTCGGCGGTCACATGTTCGACCTCTACAGCCGCAGCGTTCTCCACACCTTTGGTGAAGTGGTGGACCCCTATCGATTCGTGCCGGCCATGCCCCATGCGGACATGGAGATGAGGCACGACTTCAGCGTTGCGAACCTTCGGCAGACGCCGTGGCTGCACCGGCGCGTCGACGTCGACTACAACGGCTGGTGGCTGTGCATGATCCCGACGGAAATCATCCGCGAGATCGGGCTGTCGCTTCCCGTCTTTATCAAGTGGGACGACGCCGAATACGGACTTCGCGCCCGTGAAGCCGGTTTTGCCACGGTTTCCTTGCCCGGCGCGGCCGTCTGGCATGTCTCCTGGATCGACAAGGACGACCTGGTCGGATGGCAAGCCTATTTCCATGGCCGGAACCGCCTGATCACCACGCTCATCTACAGCCCCTATAAGAAGGGTGGCCGCGTTATCCGGGAGTCGTTCCAAGCCGATGTGAAGCACTTGGTTTCGATGCAGTACTTCACCGAACATTCACGCCTCGATGCCCTCAAGGATCTCTTCCTCGGGCCCGCGCATCTGCACGGCAATCTCGCCACGAAGCTCGGCGAGATCAATGCGTTGAAGTCCGACTATCCCGACGCGGAGATGCGCGAGAACGTCGATGATTTTCCAGCCCCGGCATTGGGCCGCGGTCCCTCCGGTCTCAATCCCATTGGACTTCCCAACAAGAAGGACCTCGTTAAATGGGGTGTCACCACGGTTGCCCGCCAGTTGGTGAAGAAGCCGGCCGCGGAATCGGCAGAGCGGCCGCAGGGCTTCCTGGCACACCGGGACAACAGATGGTTCCGCTTGGCGCACTATGACAGCGTTGTGGTTTCGAACGCCGATGGCACCGCGGCTTCCTGGTACAAACGCGATCCTGACAAGCTCAAGTCCATGCTGGCGGAAGCAGGAAAGCTCCACGCCAATCTCTACCGCCAGTGGGAGGAGCTCTCGGAGCAGTACCGCAAGGCCCTGCCGGAGATCACCTCCATGGAAGCTTGGAAGAAGACGTTTGGCTTGGCCGACGAGGAAGGCCACTAGATGGCACAGCCCGTGACCGACTTGGTCCAACCGGGCCGCGGCCGCGGCATCGTCGACGTCTACAAGCACAAGTTCCTGCTGCAATTACTGGTGCGCAAGGAGATCAAGATCCGCTATCGCGGCTCCGTCTTGGGACTCCTGTGGTCCTACGTGAAGCCGCTGATGCAGTTCTTGATCTACTTCGTCGCTCTCGGCGTCTTCCTCGACATGCAGCGCGGAACCCCCAACTACGCGATCTATCTGTTTGCAGGAATTGTGCTGGTCAATTTCTTCACGGAGTCGCTGGGCAACGCGACCCGTTCGATTGTGGACAACCGAGACCTTATCCGTAAGATCTACCTGCCCCGGGAGCTGTTCCCCGTCTCGACCGTGTGGGTTTCCGCAGCCCATTTGCTTCCCCAGGTAGTGGTCTTGCTCGGAGCCTGCCTCTTGACCGGTTGGAGTCCCTCGGTCTGGCAATTGCTGGCAGTCGTCGGGGCGTTTGTGCTGACAGCGATTCTTTCCACCGGCCTTGGCCTCCTTTTCGGTGCCGCCAACGTCTACTTCCGCGACTCCGAGAACATCGTGGATATGATCCTCATGATCGTCACGTGGGCCTCACCGGTCCTTTACGTGTGGCCGATGGTGCAGCGCGTCATGGGTCCCTGGTTCTTTTTGTACCAGCTGAATCCGGTCACAGTCGCCGTCGAAATCTTCCACTGGGCATTTTGGTCCCCGACGCTGAGCGCTGCGCAATCCGGGTCGATTTCCATGCCGCCGGACCTGCTCACCGTCTGGTTCCCCTCTGCCTTTGGCGTCGCTGCACTCGTCCTCGTGATCGGCCAGCTCGTCTTCATGAAGTTGTCTGTCCACTTTGCCCAGGAGCTCTGAAATGACTGTACCCGCGGAAGTTTCCGACAGGGTGGCGATCACCTGCCGGAATTTGCGGAAGAAGTTCGTGCTCCGGCACACCCGCAGCATGAAAGAAGCAATTGTCTGGTTGCTGACGGGGCGTAAAGGGGACCTTTCGAAGAAGTTCGATGCGCTGAAGGACGTTTCGCTGGATGTCGAACAAGGCGAAACCGTGGCGTTGCTCGGGCTTAACGGCTCAGGCAAGTCAACTCTCTTGAAGCTCATTTCGGGCGTGCTCCAGCCGGACGAGGGTACCGTGCATACAAGGGGAAGAGTCGCCGGACTGATCGAAGTCGGAGCCGGTTTCCACCACGACCTCAGCGGGCGCGACAACGTGTACCTCAACGGGGCCATCCTTGGGATGAGCCAAAACCAGATCGATGAAATGTTCGACTCGATTGTGGAGTTCTCCGAAATCGGAGAGTTCATCGACACCGAGGTCAAGTTCTATTCATCGGGCATGTACCTGAAGTTGGCTTTCTCGATCGCGGTTCACACGGACCCGGAGGTCTTCCTCATCGACGAGATCCTTGCCGTGGGCGACGAACCGTTCCAACGCAAATGCATCACCAAGATCAACGAATTGGCAGCGGCCGGCAAGACGCTGTTCGTAGTGAGCCACGACTTGGATCTGGTCGCCTCGGTGTGCAAGCGTGGTGTGCTCCTGGAGCACGGCGAGATCATCATGGACGGCGAAGTGCATGACGTCGTCCGGGAACTCCGGCGCCGCTCGGCGGACTAGCCCAGGTGCGCGGGACTAGCGAAGGGGCCGGCCAACCCGCCAAGCCGGCCTGGATACCGCTTCCGACACCTGAGGACACCAACTGGACAGTGCGCCTTCTCAGCTGGCTCCGCATGCGGTTATCTTGTAGAGCTTCGCATTTCCCTGGCTGTCTACGAGCTGAACTCCGGGGTTTTGGTCCAAGCGGGCCAGACCAGCCGGAGTGTGGTTGCCTCCATGGACTTCCAGCAATCCGAAGTCAAGGACGTAATAGGAATGCTCGCTCCGAACAGCCCTGCACACCGCGGGGTCCTTTGAGACTGCATCCAAGTGGTCGTAGATCTCTTGGAGATCAGGCGAAACATAGCTAAGGATATGGAGCTGAGCAGACTTGCGATCACCGAGGGCATACGAAAGAGACGCTCCGGTGTAGGGATTCCCGATCAAGATCGCGTCTTGCGGGACGTCATTGTGCAGTCTTTGGAAGATTGCCAGCTCGTCGCTCGAAACCAAAGGGGAGTCCGCCGACAAGGCGTACTTTGACGCCGCTTGCTCCACTTCCTTGTTCACTCCGCCCACTTGTCCGACGACGACGGCAACGGCGACGAGAACGGCAGCCAAGGCGTATTGAAGTGCATTCCGGAGACCGGACCGGCGGATCCCTGAGCCGCTTCGACGGAAAACCCGCTTGAACAGTTGCGAAAGGTATGGGTTGTGGCAGATCCACTCGACGCCCACGGCAGCAAGCAAGACAGCGACAAGGGGCAACAGTGCTGCAATACGGTAGCTGTCGTTGTACCAGACGCCCGTCAAAATACTACGGACCCTGGAAATGGGGAAGCCGGACACAACCACAAACAGCACCGTGAAAATCAGGAAGACTCCTGCGAGCCATTTGTACCGAATCCGCCCCAGCGCCGCCCAAAGGCCCAGGAGCGCCACCGGTGCCACCAGCCAGGCGGCAGGCAAATCCAACGGAGAGAAAACAAAGGCTTCGCCGAGAGCTTGCGGGACCGTATGGTACGGGCCCCAGAATGAAGCGTCCGACGGTGGCCTGAGGACGATCCAGAGGATGAGGAATACAACGCAATAGCCGATCAAGGGGACCATGAACCTGGCCCTCCCAAGACGCAGCAAACCCCGTCTCCGGAGCTTGAAGGCCTTCCACGCAAGGACACCGACCATCGGGGCCGTCCATGTGAGCCAGGCCATGAAGGTGGTCGGATGCGCCACAAGGAGCCCCGCAAGGCTCAACAAGAGCGCGAGGACCGCCGACAGGTCCCGGGGCACCCAGACCGGGGAAACCCTGGAAATTGCCGCAGCCAGGGCTATGGAACCCGGCAGGATGCTGATCGACAGCAGATTGGGGTACAGGACACCGAAGTCCATCATCAGGAGCGGGAATGCGCCAAGCGAGGCAGACGCTATGCCGGCCGCCAGTGCAACCGCGGAGGAACGGCCGATGGTCCACCTGGCCGCCAAGACGCAGCCTAGAGGCCAAAACACTGCCGCGAGGACTATGCTCGTGAGGTTCACGGCGACCGGAACGTCCAGCGCGAAGGTCGAGGCGACCAAGGTCGCCACCGCGTTCCAGCCTGCGGGATAGAAACCACCGCCGGTCATGTCGCCTATCGTCAGGGACGAGGCATTCCCGGTATCAAGGGCGTACTTGACGGAGTTGAGGTGAAACACCGCATCGTAGGTCTGCGAAAAATGCTCGGGGCCGCCGATAGCCTGCATAACCCTGGCGCCGACCACCGCGAGTGCGAGCGCACAGGCCACAAATGGTGCTGACCGCCGCCAAAGCCCCGGCCTCGGCATTTCCCCGGCGCGAGGACGGAACCGGGAAACGAACCACGCGATGACGCCGAGCGCGACCGCCACGATAGCGACCGGAAGCACGGTGAACCGGACATGCAAAAAGGGGCTCAGCGTCGAAGCCAGGACAATCACGCCTACCGAGAGGGCAGGGGACAGCCCTAGCGCATCAAATCCTCGATAGCGCAATCCGAGTGCCACAAGCAGTCCGGGAGCAACCAGCAATAAGGCAGCACCGACTAACTGCGGAAGGACAGACCACCACACGGGCGGGGACTAGTCTTCCAGCAGGCCGTGGAGGTACGCTCCGTAACCGCTCTTGACCAACGGCTCGGCACGTGCCCGCAACTCGTCGTCGGAAAGAAAACCCTGGCGCCAGGCGATTTCCTCGGGAGCTCCGATCTTGAGGCCTTGGCGGTTCTCTACCGTGCGAATGAAATTCGACGCGTCGTTGAGGTCGTTGAAGGTACCGGTGTCGAGCCAGGCCGTGCCCCGCGGAAGGATCTCGACATGAAGCTTTTCGTTCTGAAGATATGTCCTGTTGATGTCCGTGATTTCGAGCTCGCCACGGGGTGAAGGCTTGAGGTTCTTGGCGATCTCCACAACATCGTTGTCATAGAAATACAGGCCCGGAACGGCGTAGTGCGATTTGGGGTGCTCCGGCTTTTCCTCCAAGGAAATGGCTTTGCCATCTTCATTGAATTCGACCACGCCGTAGGCCTTGGGATCCTTCACCCAATAACCAAAGACCGCACCGCCGTCGATGTTTGCATGCTTCCGAAGCTGCGTTCCCATGCCCTGTCCGTAGAAGATATTGTCTCCCAGGACGAGGGCAACGGTTTCATTTCCGATATGTTCCTCGCCCAGGATAAATGCTTGGGCGAGACCGTCGGGCGACGGTTGCTGGACGTAGGAAATGTTCACGCCGAATTGGGAACCGTCGCCAAGGAGCCGTTGAAACTGCTCTGCGTCGTGGGGAGTGGTGATGACGAGAATGTCTCGAATGCCCGCCAGAATGAGCGTGGAGAGGGGGTAGTAGATCATCGGCTTGTCATAAACCGGGACCAGCTGCTTGCTGATGCCGTGAGTAATCGGATGGAGACGAGAGCCGGTGCCACCGGCAAGAATGATTCCACGCATGGTCCCCATCATCCCTTACCTTCGAGTCCGCGGCAAAACCAGCGACTGGCCAATGGCCACCGACTCAACTCCTAGCCGAGGTGCGCTCTTCCGCTCCGGCCGCGGAGGCCGTCGATGGTTCCCCTCAATGCTGACTGGAGCCGGGCAGCGCGGCCGGGCGCCAACACTGACACGAAAACGAGGTGCCTCATGTCGAGAAACAAGCCAGAGGCAACCCATCCTGGATGTGCCTTCGCGTATCGCCGGCCAACCAGAATCCTGTTTCGGAAGATGTAGTAATAACGCCAGGAAGCAGCAATGCGGACTTTCAACGGACGATCTTGAAGTTTGATGTCCCTGCCCAGAATATTCGCATCTACCAAGGTTCCTAGCGAATGGTCGAATTCTGCGTCCGCAAGTACAGTCGGAAGCCCGGCATCGAGGGCGCGGAAGTAGTATTCCGTGTCCACGAGGTCGATGAAAAGGCCATCCCAGAAGTTGCCGATAGCGTCCAGGGTGGAAACCGGAATCAGCAGTCCGGATTGAATTGGTTCCCGTCCCAGCTGGATCCCGGATTTCGAACCGGCCTTCTTCACGGGATTGCCATGGATGCGGGCCGGGGAAACAAGGCCCGGGGTTATGCCTGCGGCCTCGGCCGACTG
The DNA here is from genome assembly GCF_001263615.2 of Arthrobacter sp. Hiyo1. NCBI lineage: Bacteria > Bacillati > Actinomycetota > Actinomycetes > Micrococcales > Micrococcaceae > Arthrobacter > Arthrobacter sp. Hiyo1. The sequence continues at coordinate 663,520 of NZ_DF952468.1, forward strand.
GGCGGCCTCCACTAGCCGGTGGACATATTCGGCGGTCAGGAGCGAATCCTGGTCGACGGTGATGATGTAGTCGATCGGCGCTTTGCGCGCCAAGTCGATCCCCGCGTTCAACGCGGATGCGATTCCGGAGTTTTCTTCAAGCCGCAGCACCATAGCGCCGGCATCCGCTGCGTCCTCGAAGATCCGATCGAAACCGGGCCCGCCACCGTCGTCGACTACTACAACGGTGGTGAGTTGGCCCAGCAAGGACGAGACGTTACGGACCAGGTGCGACGTCGGACGATAGGCGGTGACCACCGCGGCTACGTTGTTTAGCCGCTTCGACGGATCAATTTCGGTTGGCAAGTCGAACTTCCTAGTTTCCAAGGGTATGCCTCAGGAGGGACCCGACAGCCGCGGGGCTGCCGTGCAAGGCGGCATTGGGCAGGAGCAAGAAAGCATGGGCCCGGGACGTCAGGCGCAATGCAGCCGCCCGTGATGCCTTTCTCCACCCCTTCTTCCTGCAGAGCTCTGCAGCAAGTTCGAAGTAGCCGCGTTCGCCGGCAAAACGGGAGCCGTCCAGCAATTTGCTTGAGGAAGCGCTGGCGGTGTGCCTGCGGTATGCGAAACATACCTCCGGCTCGATGAGTAACTCAGCTCCAGCCAAGACCATGTCGATGATCAAGCCAAGGTCCTGGATGACGTGGAGACCATCCCTGAAATCGAAGTTCCCGATTTTGTCCCGGCGGAAAATCAGGGAGGGCCAGTAGAGCCAGTCACCATGGAGAAGGCTGACTGCCAGTTTCTCGCCGCTGACCACCCTGGGCCGGGACCCGTGTGGCTTGACGAGGTGCTGCTTCACAAGATCGGCAATCGGCCGGGCGTTCTCCCCGGCCTCGTTGATCACTTCCACGCCTGGCTGGATGATCCAGGCTTCCGGGAAATCCCGGTGGGCGCGAAGTGCGACATCAACGAAGTTAGGGAGCAGGATGTCGTCGCAACCCATGACCACAAGCGTGTCCTGCGTTGCCCGGGAGACACACGTGCGGAAGTTTGCCGTAATTCCTTCGTTGGTTTCCTTGCGGACATAGGTGATGCGTGGATCGTTGATTTCTTCCAAGTATCGGCGGACCTCATCGCCCGGATAGGCGTCGTCCACAACGGTCAGGAGCCAATCGTCCGAATTCTGTGCCAGTACGCTGTCGACTGCCTGCCGCATGTAGTCAGGATCCCCCCAGTAGGGGATGAAGATATCAAGGGCCATTCGGTTCCTTACTTTGGTCCGGAAGGAGCGGAGGTGTCGTCCTCCTGGGTCTCGGCGGCCTGGAGGCGCTCAAGGAGGGTGCGCATGATCGCAACTTCCTCAGCCAGCGTCCTGGTCTCATCTTCGACGACCGAGATCTCCCAGGAAAGGTGCAAACAGACGCCCAGCAGCAGCAGGATGCTGATGATGAACAGCAAGTTCGACGGAAGCTGCACGCCAACGAGTTCGGCAACGATTGTCAGCAAACTCGGGAACGCGGCAAGGACCAAAGTTCCAATGCCCACCACGAGCCATAGTGCCGCATATTTCTCGCGGAGCTTCTTGCGCCGGAGCATTTCGAAAACGATCCCCACGATCGCCAACGAGAGGAGGAAGGCCGCCAGATTTCCCATTAGGATGCCTCCTGGGCCCATGTTGTTGATGCGGATGGAATAGCGGATCTCTTACGTGTAAGCGCGAAAAGGAGTGCGAAAGTGGAACGGCCGAGATAAACCGCTGCTTGGCAGGATTGTGGCTTGGAGTTCCGCCCTGGCGCGGGCGCATGGCCACGGGGATCTGGGTCACTTTGCACCCGGAACGTATTGCCACGACCAGGGAGTCAATCGTGTCGCCGAGGTACTCCGCGGGATAGTGGTCAAGATACTGGCTGATGGCGCGGTCGTTGGCGGCACGAAATCCTGACGTCACATCAGTGAGGCGCGTCTTTGCAAGGCCGGAGATGACTTTTGCGAGGAACTGCATTGCCCATTTCCGGGGGCCGCTCACCTTGTATTCACCTTTGTCCGCGAATCGGGCGCCGATTGAGATGTCGGCGTGCTCCAGTCCGGCGAGCACCTCGCCGATGTTCCGGGGATCATGCTGCCCGTCGGCGTCGACCTGGATCACGCGGCTGTAGCCGAGGCGCTTCGCGTATTTGAAGCCGGCGCGCATGGCACCACCGACGCCGAGGTTGAAGGGAAGGTTCAAGACTGTCGCTCCGGCTTCGGCGGCAACTTCCGCGGTGGCGTCGGAGGAGCCATCATTGACGACCAGTACGTCGTAAGGGCATCCGACGCCGAGGACTTCGCGCACGGTGTCGCCCACCGACTCGGCTTCATTCCACGCCGGCATGATGACCAAGACCCGCGTTGAGTCATGATTTTCCATCGTTCTCCTATATGTCATCGTGGCTGGATGCGGTTGAGGAGGTCCTGGCTGATGCGACCCTGCCGTCCGCGGCATGAATCGACGAGCCCCTCCCAAGCGGCGATCGCCAAGTACCGTCGATCCGGGCTGAATGCGAAGCGGAGAAGCTGTGCTTTCGCGTCTTCCAGCATGCGCCGAATCACCCAGGCCGGGTTGCGGCGCCAGTACCTGCGGGCGAGTGTGGTGCCGTTTCGCATGATGTAGTACATCCGGAAAGGCGAGTAGTAGTTGAAGGACAAATCGTTGCCACGGAGCCGTAAGGGCCGCCCAAGCACCTTCGCCGGGAGGCGCGCCCCGAGCCTGTGCCCGACTTCGCAACCTGCCCCGATGAGGATGCTGTAGCCGGCTGCCCGGACTCGCGCGGTGAACTCGGAATCCACGCAATCGATGAAAAAGCCCGACTCGAAGTTGCGACGTCGGCCAAGGTAGTCATCGGGATGAAGAAACCGGACTGCATGGGATCGAAGGCTTCCGGAAATCCGTGGGATGCTCCGAGGACCGGCACCTGGTGCCCGCTGAACGTCTCAGCGCTCACGAAGCCCACTTTTTGTCCTTCGGCCGTGGCCCTGTCATAGGTGGCGAGGGCGCTTGAGACGTAATCCGGGACCGGCAGCGAGTCTTGGTCGAAAGTCAGCACGAAATCCGGGCGGCTGGTCGATTCCAGCTCTTCGAGTCCGCGGTTCAGTGCGGCTGCGATTCCGGAGTTGTTGTCCAGGCGCAGTACCTTGGTTCCGTTACCGGCAAGGTGGTCAAAGATCTGCTCCGACGCCGGAGACGTACTGCAGTCATCGACGACTATGAGTTCGTCTACTTGCGTCGCGATGGATTCAGCGTTGGTGAGCAGTTCGTCGTCTGGGTTGAAAGCGGCGATCACCGCTGCGGTTCGTCTTTGTGGACTTTCAATCACGGAGATGATCCTACCCGTCCACACTTACGGGGAGCGCCTTGGCGGGCAGCAGCCTTGACGCGGGGAGGAGGAGGCCGAAGAAGAGCAACGCTTCGCTGATGGCCATTCCCAGTGCCACACCCGGAACATTTGACGCCAAGCCGGCCACTACCATGAACGCGACTCCCGCAGCTGCCGACAGCCCGGTCCACAAAAGGACAGTACTCTGGCGCCCGGCGGGAATGAGGAGGTTCCTGATGAGGGGCGTTGAAGCCGAGAGGAAGAAGAAGGAAATCCCATAGAAGACGGACGTCGCGGTATCGGCCTTATTCGCGTCGCTGAACAGGATGGCAGAAGCCCATGGACCCAGCAGGCCCAGGCCGAGCGCTCCGGCGGCTCCGAGCGCGAGGTGCGTCATCAGCGCAACTGTGTGGCGCCGTCGGGAGTCCTCGGGGTTTCCCTCAAGCGTCCAGCTTTGAAAAGTGTTCCCGACGGCCACCACGCTGAAAAGGCCAAAGCGGTAGATGCTGTCCGCGGAGGCGAATCCTGCAGTGGCCGTTGCCAACGGCACCGTCGCCGTGGCTATCGGGACGGGGGATGAGGCGTAAGCGCTTCCGGCAAAATTGATTGCCGCGGTCCCACTTTCGGGAACGATCTCGCGGATGGCATTCCCCGGGCGCCGGGGGAACCACGTCCCGCTTTCCCCGAATCGAAGCTGGAATGCTATCGACGCCACAATGGTGGCAAGGAGTGCAAGGACGCCATAGATCCAAATCTGGCCGGTCGCAAGAATGAATGGCACGCTGAGCAGTGCTGCGCAGAACCGGGGAAGGGTGTCATAGACGGCCAGAATCCGCGGTTGTCCTGTGCCGATACCGAACCAGGCCGGGGAGAAGCCGGTGAGGGCAGTGGCCCACGCCATGGTAATCGCGTCAAGGCGGTAACCGTCGTGCGCTACGAGGGAAACGATGATGCTCATGAGCGGAAAGACGACGAGCGCAATGATGATGCGCGTTCGGATGCTTCTTGAATAAAGTGATGCGCGAGCCTGCGGTGAGGGGCTCCGGGCAATGGCCACGGGACCGGAAATGTTCCAGCTCCACAGAATGATCGTGGCGGCAAATACTCCGATGGCCTGGCCGGACGTGATGCTTGACCAGCCGGCCGGCCCTGCGACACGGGCAATGACGGGCAGCAGGAGGAAAGGCAGTACCAGTGCGAGAAGCGGAAGCAGCGTGAATCCAGCGAGTCGAAGCAACACGGGTTTCATTACTGGTAGGTCCTATTGCTCGACGGCGTGACCTTACGATGATACGCGATGATGCCTGCCCGCTAACGCCCTGGTAACTCGCCTAGAGTGGAGGTCATGAACGATTCGACGACGCCGGACGGCCAGGCGATCCGGGTGAGTGTCTGCCTTGCGGCCTACAAGGGATCCCGATTCATCGAGGAGCAGATCGCCTCGATTCTTCGGGATCTTGGTCCCGACGATGAACTGGTGGTCGTGGACGATGCGTCGCCCGATGACACCGCCGAGATCGTCAAGGGCATTCGGGACCCGCGGATCCGTTTTGTCGGGGCATCTGTGAACAAGGGCTATGTCAGGACGTTTGAACAGGCCGTGGAAATGAGCCGTGGCGAATTCATCATGCTTTCCGACCAGGATGACGTATGGATTCCCGGGCGAGTGGAAATCATGCTCGATGCGCTGGCCGACCACAAGGTTGTCGCAGGAAACTTCGACGTCCTCGGCGGTGGACCGAGACCTTGGATTCCAAGGCTTCGTTCTTCCGACTCGGCGAGGCACCTGGCCAATCTGTTCGCGATCCTGATCGGGTACCGGGCCTACTACGGATGCGCCATGGGCATCCGCCGGGATGCGCTCAATTACTTCGTGCCGATCCCGTCTTATGTGAACGAATCGCATGACCTCTGGCTCGCCATTTGCGGAAACGTTGCACGGTCCATCCGCCACCTTGACGAATCGACCGTGCTCCGACGTCTGCACGACGACAACCAGACACCCGCCGGGTGGCGTTCGCTCGTCAAAATCATCAAAGCGCGGATGATGATCGCCCGCCTGATGTTCGAAGCGCTACGCCGGGTACGCCTGGGTTCTTGACGGCCTTCACCTTGGGGTTCGGTAGGCTGTTCCCATGCAGAAACTTCTGGTTACCGGCGGTGCCGGCTTCATCGGTTCGAATTTTGTCCACTACGTCCTGGAGCGCACTGAGGACAGTGTCACCGTTCTCGACAAACTAACCTACGCCGGCAACGTGGACTCCTTGAAGGGGCTTCCGGAGGAACGGTTCCAGTTCGTCCAGGGTGACATTTCGGACGCGGAACTTGTGGATCGGCTCGTTGAAGACTGCGACGTAGTGGTCCACTATGCCGCCGAATCACACAATGACAACTCGCTGCATGACCCGCGCCCGTTCCTGGATACAAACATCATCGGGACGTACACGCTCATCGAGGCTGCCCGGAAGCACGGCAAGCGGTTCCACCACATCTCCACCGATGAGGTGTACGGCGACTTGGAGTTGGACGACCCCGAGCGGTTCACCGAAGCGACGCCGTACAACCCGTCCAGCCCCTACTCTTCGACCAAAGCCGGATCCGACCTTCTGGTGCGCGCATGGGTGCGATCGTTCGGACTGCAGGCGACCATCAGCAACTGCTCAAACAACTATGGGCCGTACCAGCATGTGGAGAAGTTCATTCCACGCCAGATCACCAACGTGATCGACGGCATACGCCCCAAGCTCTACGGCAAGGGTGAAAACGTCCGCGACTGGATCCACGCGAACGACCACTCCTCCGCCGTGCTTGCAATCATCGAAAAAGGCCGGATCGGTGAAACCTACCTGATCGGTGCCGATGGCGAGAAGAACAACAAAGACGTTGTTGAGCTCATCCTCAAGCACATGGGTCAGTCGCCCGATGCTTACGACCACGTCGTTGACCGGCCTGGCCACGACCTGCGGTATGCGATCGATTCGAGCAAGCTCCGCGATGAGCTCGGCTGGCAGCCGCAATACTCCAACTTCGACGCAGGAATCGAAGCCACCATCGATTGGTACCGGGACAACGAGTCCTGGTGGCGCCCGCAGAAGGCAGCCACTGAAGCCAAATACAAGGAACAGGGCCAGTAGACCAATGACGATCGAGTTTTCGAAGCCGCTCGCGGCCCGCGAAACGCCGATTCCCGGCGTCGTTCTCTATGAGCTGCCGGTTCACGGCGACAACCGCGGCTGGTTCAAGGAGAACTGGCAGCGGGAGAAAATGGTCGCGCTTGGGCTGCCGGACTTCCGTCCTGTCCAGAACAACATCTCGTTCAACGAGAAGGCCGGCACAACGCGCGGCATTCACGCCGAGCCCTGGGATAAGTTCATTTCGGTAGCGACGGGCCGGATATTCGGTGCGTGGGTCGACCTGCGTGAAGGTCCTTCTTTCGGCGCGGTCTTCACCGCGGAGCTTGATCCGAGCCAGGCCATCTTCATTCCGCGTGGGGTGGGCAACGCATTCCAGACCCTCGAGGACAATACGGCCTACACGTACCTCGTCAACGATCACTGGTCTGCGGACGCACAGAGCCAGTACACATTCCTCAACCTCGCCGACGAGACCGCTGCCATCGACTGGCCCGTGCCGTTGGACCAGGCTGAGCTGTCCGACAAGGACAAAGCGCATCCGCGCCTCGCCGAGGTCGAGCCGATGCCGTCCCGGAAGATCCTTGTGGTGGGTGCAGACGGCCAGCTTGGCAAGGCATTGCGTGGACTGTACGACGGCGACCCTTCGGTTGAGTTCGCGGCACGAGCCGACTTCGACCTATCAAAGGAAGAGTCGTTCGACGGACGGAACTGGAAGAACTACTCTGCGATCATCAATGCGGCCGCCTACACCGCGGTTGACGCCGCCGAGAGTCCCGAAGGCAGGGAAGCCGCCTGGCAGGTCAACGTCTCGGCCGTCGCGCGCCTCGCCAGGACCGCGATCGAACACGATCTCACGCTCGTTCATGTCTCCTCGGACTATGTCTTCGACGGGTCGCGGGAATCGCACGACGAAAACGAGCCGTACACCCCGCTTGGCGTGTACGGTCAAACCAAAGCCGCCGGGGACGCCGTCGTCAGCGTGGTTCCGCGCCACTACATCGTGCGCACCAGTTGGGTGATCGGCGAAGGCAGCAACTTCGTCCGGACCATGGCCTCGCTCGCCGATCGCGGGATCAAGCCGAGTGTCGTCAACGACCAGATCGGGCGGCTCAGCTTCACGGAAGACATCGCTGCTGGAATCAGGCACCTGTTGGAGTCCCGCGCGCCGTACGGCGCGTACAACCTCAGCAACGACGGTGAACCGCAGTCGTGGGCGGACATCGCAGGAGACGTCTACGAGCTCCGCGGTGCCTCGGGAGACGACGTCACCGGCGTGAGCACCGAAGAATATTTTGCGGGCAAATCCGCAGCCCCGCGGCCGCTGAAGAGCATCCTCGACTTGAGCAAGATCAAGGGCGCAGGGTTTGTTCCAGCGAGCAGTGCCGAGAGACTGACGGCCTACCTTCGGGGCTAGCACTCGGAGGCGTAGCTACGCCAATGGAAAAGGTCTGGCCAGGCAATGCCTGGCCAGACCTTTTGCGTTGGGTTTCGCGATCTTTACTCGACGCGCTGGCGTTCCGCGGGTTCCTTGCTTGCTTGGTTCCCGACGGCGGCAGTCGCCGGAC
>NZ_DF952468.1:671674-684163 GCF_001263615.2 Arthrobacter sp. Hiyo1
GGCGCGCCGCCCAACGCAGCGCCCGGATCACCGGGACCGGGAAGAACGGCAGGCCGGGGTAGAGGAAACGGTACAGCTGGGCTGCCGCAACGACCAATGCAACGGCGAAGAGCAGGGTGAGGACTTCCCAGGAAAGGGGCGGCTGCCAATCCGGCTTGGTGAACATCACCAGCCAGTTCGCGAAGTCCGGTATTCCCACTACGTACCGTCGCAGGATGTACACGAAGCCGTAGATATGGGCAGCGCAGGTTGCCCAGAGAAGAATCTTGGCGACCCTGCGGCTGATGAGATTTGCGTGGAACTTGCGGAACCGAAGCGCCAACCCGGCCGAGATGACCGCGATCGCGAACAACGGGAGGCTGTACCTTCCTTGCCAGATGAATCCGCTGCTCGTGACAAGCGCGGCCTGGACCAGGGCGGGAACTACCGCAAGCATTCCGATCGCGGCCCAGAAGCCCAGCTGCAATCTAGCCGGACGCATCAGGAAGACCAGCAGCAACAGGGCAATGAGCAGCATGTTCCAGAACATCAGGACGGCTTGCGGCACCGGAGCATCAAGCCAGCCTGCGACTCCGATGTACTGATTGACGAAGTCGAACGACCTGTCCAGCATGGTGGCGAAGGCGTTGGAGGGCCGAAGGCCTTCAACCGCATTGGAGATTCCGGCGGGCGCCTCGCCTGCCGACGGAGGCGCGGTCAACATGATGAAGTTCCAGATGACACCCAGTGCCACTCCGATGGCGGACAATCCGGCAACTATGAGCAATAGCCGATTGCGGAAGATTGCAACGATGTCGGCGCCCCGGAAGAAGAGGCAGGCCACAATCGCCCCGCAAAGGAGCCACAACAAGGACACGTTCCTGGTGTTGGCCAAGGTCGCTGCCGATACTCCGACTGCCAGGATTCCCGGGCGGGCCAGGTGAAGCTGCCTTGAGTTCTCAAGCACGGAGACCAAACCGCAGAAGGCTGCCATCGACGCCGCGACCTCCAGGGAGTTCGGATTGATTCCCGTGGCCAGGAAGAAAACCATGGGCGTTGTCGCAACCGCGGCCGCAACCATGGGCCACTTGGGATGCCGCAGCCTCGACAGCGCGGTGAACCCGGCCGCATAGAAGGCGGCCGACATGAGTCCACTGACAATCCGCATGGCAAAGATCGCGGGGGCTCCGGACATGAACAGGCTAGGGAGCCCGACGAACCAGTAGTAGAAGGGGTTGTACAAGCCGGCCGAGGTCACGCCGATGGTGGTGTAGGTGTCGCCAACGGGAATGGCAGGCGCACAGCCCGCGGGCATCTCCTTGAGGAAGGCAAAACACCGCTGGGAATCGACGTTGGCGATGTAGGAGGGGACCTGTACGTGGACCCCGTTGCCATAGGACTCGCCGGGACCCGGGAAGAACTGCCCCCTCGCCACGGCTGCTGCCTTGATGGTGTGGGCGGGTTCGTCGGGATACGCCATCAGCGGCGTGGCCAGGATCCAGAGCGTGATCAGGGCTGAGAGCAAGGCAAAAACGCGGATGAAGAAACCGAATCCGGCCTTGGTGGCGGGGGACACGTTGCGAGTCCGGGACCGCAATCCGCCTGCCCGGGAGAGCGACTCCTGTCGAACGTCGGGACGAGCGGGGCCTTGGGCAGCTGGTTGGTCGATCATTGGTCGCTCCCGATCTTCTCAATCAGGCGTGACGCATCCCGCAAGGACTCTTCACTCGGGGAGGCCACCCCGGCGAAATAGGTCGAAGCGACCTGACCATCGGGGCCGACCACGAAGTCTGCCCAGGATTTCACGAGGGACGCAACCTCCCCGTTCTTATAGCTGGTACAAAATGCCTGGTAGTTCACGTTCCCCAATGCGTAGCCGTGGTCGGTCTTGTCCGGAAGGCGAAACTCGACTCCCGTGGCCACCGTTCTGGTGGTGCCGTCCTGGACGGCCGCAGCCACCGAGTCCTTGGACATTCTGACGAAGCTGCCGCCAAACGAGAGCAACGCCGTGTCAAACCGGGACCCGATGGACGCCGAGTCCATGAAGGCTATTGCGCCGGCGGTGCCGTCGACTTTCTTGGCGATGTCGCTGAAGTTCTTGACCTCTTGGCCGCCGGGTATCTTGGCCCACTTGTTGCTTACGCCGGACGACCAACTGGGTGAGGCCGCCAGATAGCCTGTGCTGGCCGAGGTCAGCGCTGAAGCTGTGCTCGCGGTCACCGGGACGATCGGCGCGTCCGGGAGCGTGGTTCCCGGATTGATCGCTGCGATTGCCTTGTCATCCCAGCGATTGATATCTCCGGTGAAGATCCTGGCGAGCAGGTCAGGCGTGAGCTTGAGGCTCCGGATGCTTGGCATATTAAAGACGACGCCGATAGAGGTCACCGAGGTCGGAACGCTGAACGCCCCATTCGGACCGCATTCCGCTTTGGTTGCGTCTTGTTGCTGAGCGGTCAAGGGGGCGTCGAGGGCTGCATAATAGGCCTGGCCCGTGGCCAAGGCTGTCAGCCCAACGTCAGAGCCGTCCGGAGAATAGCTCAATGACGTGGCCGTGAAGGTCTTTTTCCAAGCGCTGGACCATGCTCCGATCGGATCGCTCTGAATGGGACTTCCAATCGCAGTGAGCGCGCCGCGGATGTTTTGCTGTTTGGCTGGGGGACTGGCACAGGCGGCCAAGCTGATACCGACAAGCAGGAGGCATCCTGCCGCTCGGTGAATCGACCGATGATGCACCGGGGGTCCTTTCGATTACGGGTATAGCTGAGACTTGCGTCTTGATAACCCTAACCGTTCAACCTGAGCGTCGTAGCCCGTTTCGGCTCGATGCCCTCTGGTTGAGGCGCGGTACACAGGTCCCGCTCCGTGCAGGAGACTTAGTAATTCAGGGATTGACAGCCTGCAAGCGCGTTGCCTGAGCTGTACTGTGCTATCCCGATGCCATAAGTACAAACCGTGTATCTGCCCCGTTGAGTGACGGGGACCAGCGTCGAGTAGCCGTGATTTCCGGTAATGCCGAAAGCGTTGTTCACATCAGCCCTCGAAACGTTCGCCGCGAAGGCATACCCCTGACGGCTCCCGTCCGGATACGTAATGTAGACATGCACTGGATTGGACGAGCCCGGAACGGCTGGGTCGTATGTCCACCCCGTCGCCCTGATATTGGCTTGTCCTGACACCGATGCAACTCCGACGGAGTCGAGGTAGCCGGCCGGGACTGGCGTATTGCTTACCTGAATGGACATGCATCCAAGCGCCGTGTTCCCCGAAGCGAGCGGGGCAACCGGGATGGCATAGGCACAGGCGGTGTAGGTGCCGGTGCCCTTGGTTGGCAATGAGGCGCTGAAGCCGTGATTACCGGTAATGCCGAAGGCGTTGTTCAGATCGGGACGGGATTGATTTGCCGTGAATGCCGTGCCGACGTTGCTTCCATCCGGTGCCTGGACGTAGACATGGACAGGAATGCTGGCCGCGGTGTTGGTGGGGTCGAATGCCCAGCCCGTCGCAACGAGGTTGGCCGCGCCGGGCGCCTGCGAGATTCGAATGGAGTCGTAATATCCCTTCGGCGGCGGGTTGGATCCGACAGTGATGTCTTTGCAGCCAAGCGCGGTGTTGTAGTACTGCCCGATGGCATAGGTACACACGTGATATGTACCGGCTTTGCTCAGGCTGATCGACTTGTCGAAGCCATGGTTCGAACCGTAGCCGGTAGCGCTTCCCACATCCGGCCTGGAAGTGTTGGCCGTGATGCGGTAGCCCGTGGTCTGTCCGCTGGGGTCGGTGACGTAGGCGTCGGCGAACGAGGCCGTTTGCGGGTTGGCACGGTCAATGGCCCAGCCCGTCAGGCGAAGGGAAACGTCGTCGGGAGCACGAACCTGTCCGAGCGTGTCGAACGATCCGATGGGAGGTTCAACACCGTTTGCCTGAAAACTCTTGCAGCCAAGGTCTACAGTGCCGTTGACGCTGACGGCGGTGGCGCAAACCTTGTACGTGCCGGATGCGGTGATCTGGATGTTGTTGTCAAAGCCGTGTGCAGGGCCGTAACCGAAGGCTTGATCAACGTCCGGGCGATATGCGTTCGCCAGGAACGAGTACCCGGTGGTCGCGTTGCCCGGATCGGTAACTGAAATATTGACGGGAGTCGATACCCAAGGTCTGGAAAGGTCTACAGACCAGCCCGTGACCCTCAGGTATGCCGAGGTGGTGTCCCGGACGAGCGACAGTGAATCGAACGAACCCCTGGCTGGATTGCCGGCAAACCTTTGGAGGGAAGCGTAGTCCCCGTTCCAGACGTCCGAGTCGCCGCTGAAGGGACCCGTACTGCTGTACTGCCACATGCTGTAGTTGGCCCAACTGGAAGGAAGAATTCCAGCGTCGTTCGACGGCCCGCCTGGATACGAGGCGACCCAGAGGGGGTAGTCCCCGAATCCGGCAGGATCTCCGGTGCACTGTTTCCACCAACTCGTGTTGGTGTAGATCATCGGGAGCCGTCCCGTCAGGGAACGCATGGTGTTGCCGAAATTCTGTACCCACGACGTGAGCTGGGCGGGCGACATGTCGTAGCAGGTGTTGCCCATGTAGACGCCGTTGATGGTCTGCCCTGCATACGGATTGAACTCAATGTCCAGGACGGGCGGCAACGTTGCGCCGTCCGAGCTCCATCCGCCACCGTTTTGCACGAAGTAGTTGGCTTGATCGGCGCCTGAGGACCAGTTGGGAATCGCGAAGTGGTAGGCGCCGCGGATCATTCCGACTGCCCGCGAGCCTTGGTACTGCGAACTGTACGTGGGGCTGGTGTAGTAGTTTCCCTCGCTGGCCTTGACGTAGGCGAATCGCGCCCCCATGTTCCACTGCTGCTGCCAATCGACGCCGGCCTGGTAGTAGCTGACATCGAGACCCTGGATGCCGAAGGTGGGTGTCCAGCTGCCCTGGGCGGTTACCGCGCCCTGGACTCGTGGGGAGCGTTGGCCCATCTGCGCGCCCCTGGTCCGGCAGCTGCGCGCATTGCGGCTTGGCGATCTGTGCTGCTTTGGGCCGTCGCGGTTGGTGACGGCGTTGCTGTCTGGCTTTTTGCTGCCGGCTGCGTCGGTGAAGGCGTTGAGCTTGCGCTCGGCAACTGGGTCGCCGTCGTTTGTGGGGAGTTAGCGGGAGACGACGTCGGGGAGCTCGCCGGGGAGGGCGTCGGTGAAGGAGCCGGTGCTGCAACGGCCGTCGTTGCAGAGAGAAGCAAGACCGCCGCGCCGCACATCGCTGTTAGCGCAAGGTCTTGAACGCGGCGCACCCGGGAAGTGGAGACAGGGGCTTTAAATTGAATGGTCTTCATCTCTTGGCTCCACACGAGATTGCCGGCTCCCGATGGGGCGGCACTTGATTCATTCCGCCGTTTCAAACCCGCGACGGTAAATGGCTGTTGGCACTTCTAATTCGAAGGCAACCATAACACTGATGTGCAAGGTGGTGCTAATGTGGCCAATGGGATTTGAGTGAGTGGTTCAATGCAGTTCGGATACTGTCTGCACGGCCGCCAACAGCCAAACACCGCCGCTCCGGCCTGCGCGGTGCAGGCCGGAGCGGCGGTGTTTTTTTACTTGGGTGTTGTGTATTCAGTAGTTCATGGCAGGAAATACCCGGAGACGTCCGCGATGAGCTGCGCCGTACCCGAGGATTGGCTGTAGAGCGTGACCTTTCCGTCGGCACCCACGGGGACCGTGACCAAGTTGGGGACAATTTGGTTAGTGGCGTAGTTCAAATTGGAGGTGTTCGGCCGGGCGGTTCCGGACGCATACGCCGTGACGAAGCCGAACGACGTCGGATTGGCCACCGTGAGGTTGAAAGTGACGGCCGAGACTGTCGCCGGGATGCCGCTGATCCCGCCGACCTGGAAGGACACCGTGCCGTTCGGTGCCACCGGAGTGCTGTTCCGCGTATCGAGGAACCTGTTTGGCGCGATGGGTTGGAAGGTTCCCGACGCCGTTGCGGTGCCGGCCAGGTAGTAACCGGAAACGTCCGCGATGAGTTGCGTGGTTCCCGAGGACTGGTTGTAGAGCGTGACTTTTCCGTCCGCGCCCACTGGAACGGTGACACTATTGGGGACGATCTGTCCCGTGGCGTAGTTCAGGTTGGAAGCGTTCGGCCGGGCGGTTCCGGACGCGTACGCCGTGACGAAGCGAACGACGTCGGATTGGCCACCGTGAGGTTGAAAGTGACGGCCGAGACTGTTGCCGGGATGCCGCTGACCCCGCCGACTTGGAAGGACACCGTTCCGTTCGGTGCCACCGGGGTGCTGTTGCGGGTGTCCAGGAACCGGCTTGGCGCCAGCGCTTGGAACTCACCAGGAGCCGATGTGGCAGCCGGGACGTAGTACCCGGAGACGTCAGCGATCAGTTGCGCGGTTCCCGAGGACTGGTTGTACAGGGTGACCTTCCCGTCCGAACCCACCGGGACCGTGACCAAGTTGGGGACGATCTGTCCCGTGGCGTAGTTCAGGTTGGAGGCGTTCGGCCGTGCGGTTCCCGATGGGTAGGCCGTGACGAAGCCGAACGACGTCGGATTGGCCACCGTGAGGTTGAAGGTCACTGCCGAGACATTCGCCGGGATGCCATTGACGCCGCCGACTTGGAAGGACACCGTGCCCCCTGGCGCCACCGGGGTGCTGTTACGGGTGTCGAGCAGCCTGCTTGGTGTCATCGATTTGAACACGCTGGCCACGGCAACCGAGTCGTACAACGCGTAGTCATCAGTTATCAGGGTTCCATTGCTCAGCAGGTTCAAGCCCATGCTGATTGCGCTCGCACCTGCCGGAACCGGTGGGGAGGTCCAGGTGGCCTGGGTCCACGCTGTTGCCGCGGCAAAGTTCGGACTTGCGGTCCAGTAATTCCACGTGCCAAGGCCCGTTCGGTAGTAGAGCTCGAATTGCGTCGGAGCCGTCGCCGTGTACCAAGCGGACATTTGATAGATATGGCCGGGCGTAGCGCTCGGCGCACATTGGCCCAGGTCCAAAGTCGGCAGTAGCTTGGCATCGCCGTCAACGTAGCCGGAAATGACCATCTGTTCTGCAACGGACCCCGTGTGGCCCGGGGACACGCTGGTGAAGGTGTGGGTGTTGGTGCCATATGCTCCGATTGCCCAGCAATAGGGGAGTCCGGTGGCCACCGGGCCTGCTGTTTCCAAACTCGGGTTCTGGATCAGGTTTCCCACCGTGATGGGTGGCGGGGCGGCCGGCCCATTGACGAGTGGCTTATCCAGGTCGAGCGCCGGATTTGCGGGATCCGGGAATTGGGCGGCCATCACCTGGCGCACCGTCTTGACGACGATCCTGCCGGCCGTTTGCTCCGTCACCAGCCAATTCACGTACGCCTGGAAGTTGGTGGTCGTGACAGTTAGAGGGTCTGTAGCCGAGTCGAAGTGGTGGAAAGTCAATTGAACCCATCCGCCGCCGGCCTCCGCCTGGGTCACGACGGCCTGCATGTCGGCAACTGCCCACGTGTTGTCTACCTCATCGGGCGCCTTGGTGAAAAAGAGGTCCGCGGTAGGAACGGGCAGCGGTTCAGCAACTTCGGTCAGCGTTGGGGCGGCTTTGCTTTTCAGATCGCCCAGGCCACGTGCGCTGTTGTAGCCGCAGTTGGCGACTTGTTGCTCGACGGCGGGAGTGGCGGAGGCGAACGGGTAGGCGAAATTCGTGACCCGGAAGCCCATAGTGGTCAGGTTGACGCGGTCATTGCATATCTGGCGTGCCACCTCGTTCGCGTCCATCTGGGCAAGGTCGGGGTGCGTGACCGTGTGCCCGGCAATTTCGTTGCCTGCCGATTGAAGTGCGAGTGCCTGGGCGGTCGTCATGTAGGGAGGCGGGCCACCATTAGGATCGGTCGCGTTGAGGTAACCGGAGGGAAGGAAGAACGTCCCAAACATTCCTTTGGAATTCAAATAGTTCGCCGCAGCCACCTGATCAGCGTTGGCGTCGTCAAATGTCAACGTGACGACAAGAGGACCCGCGGCCTGGGCCGGCCGGGTCAAAAGCGCCGCATTGAAGAGCGTCGCCAAAAGGAGCGCGGCTGCGGCCATGGCAAACGCTTTTCGGTGGTTTTTTTGAGCTTCAAAGGAGGGCCTCCGCCCAATGCGGGAGGCCACCATGCACCCGTCTTGCATCTCAAGTCCGTTCGTCGCGCCTGCAACCTGACCGGTGCGACCTTCTGTGCAGTTTTACCCTCAGCACAATTCGGGGTCGCCAGTACTCATTGTGGGCATTCATTTATTATTAACCCGGTTGCGCGTCGATGGCTTAACAGCAAAAGGCGCTTGGCCTTTTGGCCAATGGCGCGCGCCTGATTACTTGACGCTACGAGCGGGCAATCAGGGTGTCAACACTCGTATTTAGTCACCGTCAACACTCGAGTAGTGCCTCAAATCCATCCCGGTTTCGTGCATGCCGTGCCGCGGATAGTCCCCGCAAAATCCAGCCGCGGCAGGTTCAGTTGAATCCGGGGACTTCCTTGTCAATCGCCGTGGTGTTCGTGGTTATCCACAACCGCCCAAATCTACTTGGCAGGGAGTCGCAACCTCCCCTAGCCTTAACTTGGTTGAAGGTTTCCGCAGCGCCTGGGCGCATGCTGCATTGGGGGGAACATGGAAGCATTGCGCATCGTCGAGGATGAAGTGCGGGAGCTGATTCGTCGGCGTGGACTGGATCCTTCGAGTCAAGCAGTCGAAATTCACCGGCTCGTCGAGGCCGCCGTGAATGATTACGATGAGCGGGCTCTTCTGGGCCCCTTGCCTCCCTTGGGACGCTTGGACACTGCGCGCAAGTACGTGTTCGACGCCGTTGCCGGCTTCGGGCCTATCCAGCCACTTCTGGATGATCCCACCATCGAAGAGGTCTGGCTGAACGCGCCAAACGAGGTTTACGTTGCCAGGAACGGCGAATCAGAACTTACCTCGATCAGCCTCACCGAGCAGCAGGTTCGCGACCTCGTCGAGCGGATGCTCAAGAGTTCCGGGCGGAGGCTCGACCTCTCCTCACCTTTTGTGGATGCGGCCCTGCCCGATGGCTCTCGGCTCCACGTCGTCATTCCCGACGTCACCCGTCGTCATTGGGCCGTGAATATCCGCAAATTTGTGGTCAAGGCAACCCGGCTCGAGCATCTCGTGGAGTTGGGGACGTTGACGCCCGAGTCAGCCCGGTTCCTGGGAGCCGCGGTCGCCAGTGGATTGAACATTCTCGTCTCAGGAGCCACCCAGGCCGGAAAGACCACAATGCTCAACTGCCTGGCAGCCAATATCGGCTCCCGCGAGCGGGTCATCACCGTCGAAGAGATCTTTGAGCTTCACTTCCCGCTACGCGACGTCGTTGGCCTTCAGTGTCGCCAGCCAAACCTTGAGGGCCAAGGCGAAATTCCCCTCCGCCGGCTCGTCAAAGAGGCTCTTCGTATGCGGCCGGATCGTCTCGTGGTGGGCGAGGTCCGGGAAGCCGAAAGCCTGGACATGCTGATTGCGTTGAATTCGGGCTTGCCGGGCATGTGCACCGTCCACGCCAACTCGGCCCATGACGCCGTGACAAAGATTTGCACCTTGCCGCTGCTGGCCGGCGGGAACATCTCAAGCGCGTTCGTCGTTCCAACCGTGGCTTCATGCATCGATCTCGTGGTTCATTGCAGCCGCCACGCGGACGGTCGCCGGCAAGTCACCGAGATCCTTTCGCTGGGGCGACGCGTGGAGAACGGCATCATCGAGTCGTCCAAGGTATTCACGATGCAGGACGGCCGGCTCCAAGCCACGTCGAATTCCATGCCGGCCGCCGAGAAATTCGCCCGGGCCGGATTTGACGTCGCCGCGCTCCTGGGGCACTTCTAATGGCGCCGCTGCTAGGCGTTCTCTGCGGGCTGGGTGTCTTCCTCATCTGGTGGTCGGCATGGGAACAAGACCCGCTTGCCGTCAAGGAGCCAAAACCTAAACGCCTTGAGTCCTTGTTGCTCACTGCCGGGATCGAAAAAGTGAGCGGCGGGGGATTCATCGCATCGTGCCTCGGATTGGGCCTTTTCGCCGCACTGGTGATCTACATCATGACCGCGTCGTTCTCGATCGCAGCGTGCTTCGGCTTGTTCGGTATGTGGCTTCCCTTGGCCGTTGTCAGTTGGCGGGCGCGCAAGCGGACCGCCATGCTCAGGGAGCTCTGGCCCGATGTCGTCGACCATTTGCGCTCGGCGATCCGTGCGGGGCTTTCGCTGCCCGAGGCGCTTATCCAGCTCGGAGACAAAGGTCCCGAAGAGCTGCGGGCTCTCTTCCGCGAGTTTGCCGCGGACTACCGTTCCGGCGGCCATTTCGATGCGGCGTTGAGCAAACTAAAGGAGCGTTTGGCCGATCCCGTTGCCGACCGGATCATTGAGGCGCTCAGGCTGACCCGGGACGTGGGCGGATCCGATCTCGGCCGCCTTTTGGGAACTCTTGCCGAGTTCCTTCGTGAGAGCGCGAGGACTCGCAGCGAGCTTGAGGCGCGACAATCATGGACCATCAATGGTGCTCGCCTGGCCGTTGCCGCCCCATGGATCGTCCTGATGTTGCTGGCCAGCCGGCCGGAAGCCGTTGCCGCGTATAACTCGGCGGCCGGAGCCAGCGTTCTTGGAGGCGGATTGTTGGTCTCGGCCTTCTGCTATTGGGTGATGCTGCGCATCGCCGCCCTTCCTGAAGATGAAAGGGTCCTTCGATGACTGGGCTGACTGCCTTGGCTGCATTCTGCGGACTTCTTTTGGGAGCCGGATTGTGGCTCATCTTTGTTCGCATGCCATTCATGCGGGCGATTCGGTTCGTGGAGCGCATCGAGCCGCAACTCAGGTCCCAGAACCTCGAATCGCGCCTGCTCTCCGCACCCTCGGACATCGCACCGTTCGGCGCCTTGGAGCGCATCCTGCGGCCGGTTTTTCGCGACGCCCTCGGCTACCTGGCGAAGTTCAACCTGGGGACCACATCCCTCAACAAAAAGCTGGCAAAGGCCGGTTCTGGAAAGTCCGCGCTGGACTTCCGCGCGGAGCAACTGCTGTGGGCCGCCGCGGGCTTCGCCACGGCGCTCGTCGTGGTGGTCGGGAATGCCACCGGGGGTCGGTTCAGTCCGGTGCCCGCGGTTGCTACGGTCCTGGTTTGTGCACTGGCAGGGTTTCTTTTCCGCGACTACATGCTCCGGGTGCAGATCAAACGAAGGGAAAGGCGGATGCTGGCGGAATTCCCGAGCCTTGCCGAGTTGATGGCTCTTGCGGTGGGTGCGGGGGAGAGCGCCAGCGGTGCCCTCGATCGAGTGTGTCGCACAGCCCGCGGCGAACTGGCGAAGGAGTTTGCCCTGGTGTTGGCCGCCACCCGGGCCGGCACGCCCCTGATCGAAGCCCTGCGCGAGTTTTCGGGACGAACCGAGCTCGGCCCGCTTGTTCGGTTCGTGGATGGAATTGTCGTTGCCGTCGAACGCGGAACTCCCTTGGCCGATGTTTTGCGGGCCCAAGCTGCGGATGTCCGCGATTCAGCCAAGCGGGAACTGATGGAAGCGGCGGGCCGCAAGGAAATCGCCATGATGGTCCCGCTGGTTTTCGGCGTCCTGCCCCTCACGGTGATCTTCGCGGTCTATCCGGGCTTGGCCGCGTTGGATCTCGGCTTCTAATGACGAATCTCAGTCAAGCCTTTTCACATCCGTCACATGGGCGTCCGCCTGAATACCAAGACAGCACGGATCACAATGGATTCCTGCATAAGGAATTGGGAAAGATGAAATGGGGAAGATGAAATGGTGAAAATGAAAAAGCTCGGACGCGAAGGCCTATCCGCTTCAGGACTCTTGCTGTGGCAGCTGTGGACACTCCCGTCGTCCAGATCAGCGCTTGGAACCAACCTGCACAAGTGTCCGGTCCCCGACGACGATCATCCGGAGCGGGGCGATGTACCAGGTTGGGTCATGATCACCCTGATGTCCGCCGCACTTGTCGCGGGCCTGCTGGCGCTGGCCGGCCCGGCACTGGAAGGACTCTTCAACCAGGCGATGAGCAAGGTCGGAAAGTAAGTCCATGCCGTTCCGCAGCCGGGTAGCGGAAGATGGCAGTGGCGTGAGGGTCGGCAGGGGCGATGAACGCGGCTCCGCCGTCGTGGATTTTGTGCTGGTCGGCGGTCTGTTGACGGTATTCTTCCTCGTTGTCATTCAACTGACCCTCATATTGCACGTGCGCAATACGCTCATTGATGCGGCCTCGTCCGGAGCCCGTTACGGCACTCTCGCCGACAGGACATCGTCCGATGCCCGTGAGCGCACAGCAGAGCTGATCGGAACGGCGCTGAACGCGGACTTTGCCCGGGACATCTCGACATCGGAGGCCAGCTTCCAGGGAATCCGCACCTTGGAGGTGACAGTCCGTGCACCATTGCCAGTTATCGGACTGATTGGTCCCGTAGCAGGGCTGGAGGTGAGGGGCCATGCTGCGACTTCGGGTTGATCCTGGCCGTGCAGCGCTCTCCCGCTTCAGGGAGGTGGTCTGCCTGCCGGCGGCG
>NZ_DF952468.1:684188-688183 GCF_001263615.2 Arthrobacter sp. Hiyo1
CTCCTACTCATGGTTCCCGTGGTCTATTTCATCGTCACTATTGGACAGATCCAGGGCGGTTCCTTCGCCGTCGTGGGGGCAGCGGACCAAGCCGCCAAGGTCTATGTCATGCAGAAGGACACCTCCCAAGGGCGCGTCGCCGCTGAACAGGCTGCCCTTCTGGCCCTTGCCGACTATGGCCATTCCGCGGAGCGGGCAAATGTCGACGTCGCGTGCGACCGCGGCGATTGCCTGTCCGCCGGCGCTGCTGTGACGGTGACGGTCAAGCTCACGGTGCCGTTGCCCATGCTGCCCTTTGGAGACACCCTGAATCTGGACGCCGCGAATCTGAGTGCGTCGGCTACGCAAATCGTCGGGCGGTTCCGGTGAGAGGTCTTCCCGCGAAGACGGACATCCTGCTATCCCGAAAATCAGAGGCGGAAGGCGGCCATTTGATGGTCTTGACCATCGGCTATGTCGTGGTCGCGTTATTGCTTGCAACGGTCGTTGCTGCGGCCTCGGCCATCTACATCGAACATAAGAAGCTCCTCTCCGTGGCGGACGGAGCTTCTGTGGCGGCCGCGGACAGCTATGCCCTCGGCCAAGTGGACAGCGGCGCCGAAACGCCGTCGGCCGTCCTCAACAGCGCGCGGGTAAGAGGTATTACCGAGTCATACCTCAGCCAAAACGGCGCCCATTCACGGTTCGATCAACTTGCCGTCGGCCCGGGTACCGGGAGTCCGGACAACACCACGGCCGAAGTGGTGCTCAGCGCGGTTGCCCATCCGCCTGTGGTCAGCTTTCTGCTTCCCGACGGTGTTCCGATCGAAGCCCGTTCCACTGCGCGTTCCCGGCTGACCCGCTGATTTTCAAGCGTCACACGTCCAGGCTCCGTGCCAAGGCCGTCAACGGATGGCGTACTCTGGAACAACCATGGCTCAGATTGACTTTCCCGCAGAAATCCGCGCGCTTCGCTCCACTTACCGCTCCATCGAACAGGTTTCCGATGTCGAGAAGCTCAAGGAAGAGATCGCAGAACTGAGCGAGCGGGCTGGTGAACCGAACCTCTGGGACGATCCAGCTGCCGCCCAGGTAATTACGTCCAAGTTGTCCCACCGGCAGTCGGAGCTTGAACGGTTGAACAGGCTGACGGGCCGCATCGACGATCTTGAGGTCCTTGTCGAGCTCGGCCAGGACGAGGACGACGACGCCTCCATGGTGGAGGCGGCCACGGAACTCGAATCAATCCGTAAGGCCCTCAAGGAACTTGAAGTGGTTACCCTGCTCTCGGGCGAATACGACGAACGCGAGGCCGTCGTCACGATTCGTGCGGGCGCCGGCGGTGTTGATGCGGCGGACTTCGCCGAAATGCTCATGCGCATGTACCTGCGCTGGGCAGAACGCCATGGCTACCCGACTACCGTGATGGACACCTCGTACGCCGAAGAGGCCGGCCTCAAATCGGCTACTTTCGAGGTCAAAGCGCCGTACGCTTCGGTACCCTCAGCGTCGAAGCCGGGACGCACCGGCTTGTCCGGATCAGCCCGTTCGACAACCAGGGACGGCGACAGACGTCCTTTGCCGCCGTCGAAGTCATCCCGCTCATTGAGCAGACCGACTCGATCGACATTCCGGACAACGAGATCCGCGTCGATGTCTTCCGCTCTTCCGGCCCTGGCGGGCAGTCCGTCAACACGACGGACTCCGCAGTACGTTTGACCCACATCCCCACAGGGATTGTCGTCTCCATGCAGAACGAGAAGTCCCAGTTGCAGAACCGCGCAGCCGCGATGCGCGTGCTCCAATCAAGGCTCCTCCTCCTGAAAAAGGAGCAGGAAGATGCTGAGAAGAAGGCATTCGCAGGTGACGTGAAGGCATCGTGGGGGGACCAGATGCGTTCGTATGTGCTCAATCCATACCAGATGGTCAAAGACTTGCGGACTGAGCACGAAGTGGGCAACACGTCTGCGGTGTTCGACGGCGACATCGACGACTTCATTGACGCAGGGATTCGCTGGCGCACAGGTAACCGCAACGCCGAGGGATAAGCGCCCGGGCTGATTACTTGATTGGGCGACACACCGCGCCAAGCCCGCGATTCCATCGCGGAGCGTGCGTATAGTCGAAGAGCCGGCGCTCAACTTCCCCCAATGAAAGCCCGTGCGCTGGCGGTTGGACTGGTCGAACGTGGCATGTCCGGCGGGGTTCTGAAGAGTCATGATCCGATTTGAGAATGTCACCAAGGTCTACGACCCCAATGCCCGTCCGGCGCTGGATGCTGTCAACCTTGAGATTGACCGTGGAGAATTCACCTTCCTCGTCGGGGCCTCGGGTTCCGGCAAGTCGACGTTTCTACGACTCATTCTGAAGGAAGACCGGGCAACATCCGGTTCCGTCTACGTCGCGGGCCAGAACGTGGCCAACATTTCAAGCTGGCGGGTCCCCAAACTTCGCCGCGGAATCGGTGTCGTTTTCCAAGACTTCCGCCTGTTGCCGCAGAAGAATGTCTTCGCCAACGTTGCCTTCGCCATGCAGGTGATCGGAAAAAGCCGCAGCATCATCCGCGAGACGGTTCCGGAAGTGCTGAAGACTGTTGGGCTTGAAGGCAAGGAACGTCGCATGCCGCATGAGCTGTCCGGTGGTGAGCAGCAGCGCGTGGCCATCGCCCGCGCCGTCGTCAACCGTCCCGGCATCCTGCTGGCGGACGAACCCACCGGAAACCTGGACCCCATTACCTCGATGGGCATTATGGGCGTTCTCGACAAGATCAACCAGAACGGCACCACTGTGGTCATGGCGACGCACGACGACGACATTGTGAACGAGATGCGCAAGCGCGTGGTGGAGCTCCGGAACGGAGTGGTGGTCCGCGATGAGGCAAGGGCCCTCTACACCTCGATGATTCCGGTAGTGGGAGAGTCCCGGCGGATGAAGGACGCGAGCGATGCGGAAATCGACCGCGCGCAGGGGGTCCAGCAGTGAGGCTCGCTTTTATCCTGGGCGAGATCGGCAGCGGTCTGCGCCGGAACCTGTCAATGGTGATTTCCGTCGTCCTGGTGACTTTTGTCTCGCTCACCTTTGTTGGTGCGGCCGGAATGCTGCAGATGCAGATCAACCAGATGAAGGGCTACTGGTATGACAAAGTCCAGGTCGCCATCTTCCTCTGCAACGACTCCTCGACGTCGACCGGATGTGCCTCGGGTGCGGTCACCAAGGAGCAGCAGGCCAATCTGGCCAAAATGCTCGATTCGCCGGCTGTCAAGCAGTACATCACCGACTACCAGTTCGAATCGCAAGCCGATGCGTTCAAGCACTTCAAGGAACAGTTCTCCAACTCTCCGATCGTTGATTCGGTAACCCAGGACCAGCTTCCTTCGTCTTTCCGAATCAACATGAAGGACCCCCAGAAGTACCAGATCATCAGCGAAACGTTCTCGTCCCAGGCCGGGGTGGAGACCGTGAGCGATCAGCGCCAGGTCCTTGAACGGATCTTTGAGTGGATGAACGGTGCCTCTGTGGCGGCAATGGTGGTGGCGGGAGTCATGATCTTCTGTGCAGTCCTGCTTATCACCACGACCATCAGGTTGTCCGCGTTCAGCCGGCGACGGGAGACAGGCATCATGCGCCTCGTTGGAGCATCGAAGACCGTCATCCAACTGCCGTTCATCCTCGAAGGCGTCATCGCCGCCGTCGTGGGTGCAGTCCTGGCCTCAGGCACACTGTGGCTGGTGGCCCAGTTCTGGCTCAACGGAGACTTGTCGCGGCAGTTCCTGAACACTCCGTTTATTTCCTCGACCCAGGTACTCGTGATTGCGCCGGTCCTGATAGCGTTGGGCGGTGGCTTGGCCGGGATATCGTCGCTCCTGACCCTCCGCCGATATCTCAAGGTCTAGCCATGAAGAGCAAAGATCCCGGGCGAACAGGACAGCCGATGACACGGAAGTACCAGGCTGCGCTGCAGCTGCGCAAAGTGAGCGGCCGGGCGAAGGTCGCCGGCTCCGTGCTGGGCCATTGCG
>NZ_DF952468.1:688208-689055 GCF_001263615.2 Arthrobacter sp. Hiyo1
CTCCGTGCTGGCCATTGCGCTCGCCGCGAGCCTCGGCACCGCGCCCGGGGCGCACGCTGACAATCTCGATGACCAACAGGCTGCCCTCAACGCGGAATCGGCGCGTGTGCAGCAGTCGCTGGAATTCGTTGACGCCAACATCGCCAAGGCGGCTGGCGACCTCGTTGTCTACCAAGGACAGCTTCCGGGGGCGCAGCAGGCACTCCTCGAAGCCCAGGGCAAGGTTGCCACAGCAGTCAAGGAGGCTGATGCCTTGGCCGCCCGCGTGGATCTGGCGCAGCAGAGTAAAGCCCAGATCACCCAGCAACTGGAAAACGACAAGCAAAAGATCACCGACACCAAGAAGCTCATCGGCCAGATCGCGGCGCAGGCGTATAAATCCGGAGGGGTTCCAACGAACGTCGCTTTGCTGTTCGGATCGAACGACGGCGGCAACCTCACGGAAACCATGGACCTCGCCAACCAAGCGATGCGCAGCCAGAACGCCGCGATGACGAAATTGACGCAGCAGAGCGCGACGAACGTGAACTCCCAGGCCCGGCTCACCGCCGTCGAACAGGAAATCCGCGATCTCAAGGCAAAGGCGGACGCCGCACTTGAGCGTGAGAAGGCAGCCCGGGATGACGCCGCTGCCAAGAAGGCGGAGGTGGACAAACTCATCTCCGACACCACTCGTCTCAACGCCCAGCTTCAAGCAGCCAAACCCGGGATCCAAGCCCAACTCCAGCAAGTGAAGGCGAACCAGGACGCCGTCGCCGCGGAAATCTCGGAACGTGACCGTAAACTGCGCGAAGCTTGGTTGGCCGAACAGCAGCGCCTCTGCCGCAGCCGCGGCGCCGCGGCCCAG
>NZ_DF952468.1:689080-691252 GCF_001263615.2 Arthrobacter sp. Hiyo1
AAAACCAGGCAGCCCCGCAGCCTTTTGTCCCACCGGCGAGCAACCCGCGCTCGAACTTCGGCCTGATTCACCCGGTGCCTGCGAACATCCCGATCACGTCAGGCTTCGGTTGGCGTGCGACGCCGCCTGGAACCATCGATTTCTACGGCCAGGGCGGCTATATGCACACGGGCATCGACTTCGGTGCCCCCTGCGGAACGCCGGTATACGCAGCCGCTGCAGGCACGGTGTTTTCTGCAGGTTGGGGCAACGACGGCGGTGGCAACCGTGTCAAGATATCGCACGGAGTCATCAATGGTGATTCCCTGACCACGGTTTACTACCACAACACCAGCGTGGTGGTTTCCTCCGGACAGCAAGTGAGTCAAGGTCAGCTCATTGCCTATTCAGGTACCACGGGTAACTCCACCGGTTGCCACGTGCACTTTGAAACCTGGGTTAATGGGCAGGCTGTTGACCCGATGAACCTTTTGTAGCCCACACGACAGGGATCTGCTGGCGTAGACTAGTGTGATTCTTCGACAACCAAGGAGTTCTACCGTGCCCAAGGAAAGTGGCCGTAAGGTAGTGGCCACCAATCGCAAGGCTCGGCATGACTACCACATATTGGATACCTATGAGGCCGGCATTGCCCTCATGGGAACCGAAGTAAAGTCCCTGCGTGAAGGCCATGCATCGATGGTCGACGGTTTCTGCACCTTCTACAATGACGAGTTGTGGATGGAGGGCATCCATATCCCTGAGTACAACCAGGGGAGCTGGACCAACCACGCCGCGCGCCGCCGTCGGAAGCTGTTGCTTCACCGCGAGGAACTCAACAAGATCTCCGGCAAGATCCGCGAGACCGGGCTGACCGTAGTGCCGCTCCAGCTGTACTTCCTGGATGGACGCGCCAAAGTCGAGATCGCCTTGGCTCGAGGCAAGAAAGATTACGACAAGCGGCAGACCCTGCGTGAGCAGCAGGACAAGCGCGAATCGCTCCGCGAACTGCGCGAGCGCAACCGCCGTTGATTTCCCCCAGGCCGCCACGCGGGTAGGCAGCCAAGGCGTGTCCCGGAATGTTCGGGTGCCGCGATGCGTTATGATGATTAACCCGGCAGGTTTTTAGGTGGTCGTTTTCGGGCGGTCGTTGTCCTGCGGGGATTGATAACAAAATACGGGGATGATCGGTTTCGACGATGTTAGTCGCGACAGGTGAAGCGGGCCGAGGATGCAGAATTATCTCGTAAACGCTGTCTGCAAACCAATAAGTGCCAATTCTAAGCGCACTGACTTCGCTCTTGCTGCCTAAGCAGTAAGACAGTCCGTCAGCCCGAGGTTGCTATTGCCCCGGATCCTGGCGTCATTTAGATAGCCACTGCTGTTTGCCTTCGTCATCGAGGCAAGCGGGACTCTTAGATGACTGGGCCCGGATCAGCTACTTGTTCGCAGGATAGCTGGGGCCGAGAAAGTCCGACGCGAACTGCGCCCGGAGAAGCCCTGACAACACGACATCGGACGGGGGTTCAATTCCCCCCATCTCCACTTTTTGTGATGAGTCGAGACATCCCTCATGGATGAGTCGGGTCATCGGTAACACCCCGGTCTTCGGACCGGGGTGTTTTTCTTTGCCCGCGGGAGCATCAGACCACGATGGCCGGCCGTTGCCCGGGTATGTTCACCCGCACCAACTGGGGAGGAAACCGGGAACGCTTTTCACGACAGTGCCCGATTTCAAGTCCACGAGGTCTGTCCGCATGGGAGTCGGTTCGGGGCGGACCGGGTATTGGTCGCCCGCATATTGGGGTGCCGCTGTTTCGACGGCGAGGTAATCGCTGGCCGGTGAGACACAGGTGTCCAGGATGCGCGACCAGGCAGCGTCAGGCCGGTAGAGCACGCGCGATCCGTTCCGGTCGGTGAGATTGACCAATGAGGTCTCCTTTCCGGCGTCGAACTTTCTCACCACCTGCGCAAACTGCCCCGAACCGTCGAGGATCACGGGCTGGCCCACGGTGGTCGTGGCGCTTTGGTTGTTCTCCGGGGCGGCGCCTCCCGCGAGGGTCGCCGGCGTGAGCGCACCGTTGGAGAGATTGATGGTCGAATACCGTGGCGGGTCGACGCCCACCTTCAGCCCCGGGTCGCTCACCGCAAGCTCGTTCGTCCCGGGGAATCCGAGGATTCCGGCATGCGTGC
>NZ_DF952468.1:691756-698526 GCF_001263615.2 Arthrobacter sp. Hiyo1
CCGAGGATTCCGGCATGCGTGCCCAAAGGGGACACCTTGCCGGAGTCGAGCGGATCGATGAGGAAGATGGATTGGTCGTCTGCCTGCGCCACCAAGGTGGCGGCGCCGGGAACAAAGCGCCAGTCCGTCGCAGTGACCGGACCGTGGATGCCCTGGACAGCCCACGGAGCGGACGACGGTTTGTCGACGTCGTAGACAAAGAGCGTTTTCCAGTACTGGCCAGTGGCAGAAGAAGCGGTGAACGTGAAGCCTATGAGGTGATTGGATCCTGCCGCGTGAAGGTTGGCCACCGTCCCGAGGCTTGGCAAAGGAACAAGCGACGGCGGGCCGCCGGTGAGCGGGACCATCTCAAGTGAGCTGGTGTTGTCATCGTTGACGGTGACGACGGCGAGGGCGGACGGCAGGGCAGCATACTCCTGGATGCGGGGGGCGCTGACAATGACGGTGCCCTGATCGCTTCCGGAGAGGCTTGAGCCGAGGATCGTGTCCGGCTTCTTCAGGCCTGAGTTGTCTTTGCCGGTGTCCCTCTGCAGGGTGTACAGCGAGAAGGCGGCCGGAGTGGCCGAGCGGGCCAGGGCCGAAGTGGAATGGGGGTGCGGTAGCTTCGAAAGGTTTGCTACGGTCAACCCGCCGGCAAGGACGGCAAGGATCGCGATGGCGCCGTAGAGGCGCCGGGCAAAACGGCGTCCGGCCAGTAGCTCTGCTGCGGCAGCAATGGCCGCGGCCCGCTTGGCTGAGACGGGACGGCGCTTAGTAGACATAGGGCTGTGCCGGCTGTGTGGTGGGCTTGATGGAGTCCGGTATCAGAACGATTGACTCCCGGCTGGCCGCATTGGGGTTGGCACGGAAGCTGCTGGTGACGGTGACCCAGCTGTCGGTTTTGTACTCGTTCTGCCAGCCGGGATGATAGACCGGAACACCGATCGGCTGGGCATCGACGGCGCAGCAGGTCACTACAAAACGGGTCACGAAGAATACATTTGGATCTGTCTTGTCCGCGCTGATGAACCCGGTCACGGTGGCAGTCTTGTCGGCAAAAAAGTCCTGCCCCGCGCCGGACCGAAGCAACGATGCCCAGTCCCTCACCGTGAAAGCGGAGTAGTCTCCCTTTCCGGGCAGTGCGGGGGCTTTCAGGGTCAGGGCGGATGCCGAACCGTTGAGGTCCCGTTGCGCGACGGTGGCAGTAGTAAGGGTCGACGGCGGCAGGATGAGTAAGGCGACGACGGCGGCGATGATGGTCAGCACGCTTCCGACCGGCCACAGCCAGCCCCATCGCGAACCGGGCTCATCGGTGTGCTCGTGCCCGTCTTGGGTGCCGGGAGCAAAGGCGAAGGCCGCGAGGGCAAGTACTCCTGCGATCACGGCCATGATGACCGTGAACACGAAATACCGCGGATGGATATACAAGGCAAGCTGCCCTGACACGCCCAGCCAGATCGTTGCGATGAGGCCGATCAGGCTGAGGACCACGCCCTGCCACCGGCCCACGAGCCGCCTAATGACCATAGTTGACCGCCAATCCGAGGACCGCCGCGCAAAGTGCCACCAGCAGGCTGAGCTGAAGGAGGGTTTTCGCGGTGAACGTGGTGCGCATCAGGGCGAGCATTTTCACGTCGATCATGGGCCCGAAGACGAGGAAAGCCACAATGCCCCCCGGCATGAAGGTTGCTCCGAAAGACAGGATAAAGAAGGCATCCACGTTTGAGCAGATCGCAACGACGAAAGCCAACACCATCAATGCCAAGACAGACCAGACCGGGTTGCTACCCAAGGCGACCAGCACTTCGCGGGAAACGGCAACTTGGATCAGCCCCGCCATGCCTGCACCAACAAACAGTGCAGGCATCATTGCGCGTGTCTCCTGGGCGAACATCTGCACGCTGCGCCTGATCCTTCCGGCAGAGCCCGCGTGGTGGTCTGCTACTGAACACGTCTCCTGGAACCGGGCGGTCAGCAGCTCACCTGGCCGCGGATGCCGGCTGTAGATCCAACCGACAAGGTTGGCGATGAAGAAGCCGCCCAGGACACGGGAGGCCAGGATGCCGTTGTCCCAACCAAACGCCTGCGCGGTGGTGACGATGGTGACGGGGTTCAGGATGGGTGCCGCGAACAGGAAAGTCATCGATTCCGCAACCGTCAGGCCATTGACCACCAGACCCCGGGCAAGCGGAACATTGCCGCATTCGCAAACAGGCAGCAGCATTCCCAAAAGCGACAGGACGAGCCTCCGCAGCACCGGGCTCCGCGGCAGGCGGCGGAGCAGCATGCCCTCCGGCAGCCAGACCTGGACAGCGATCGAGAGGACGATCCCGAGGAACACGAACGGCAGGGACTCGACGACGACGCTGATCGACAGTGTGGCGAAGTCGCGGGCAGCGTTGGGTAGAGCAAAGACCTCCGGCGTTGATGGTGCCAGCACCCGGACGGCCGCGAACAGTGCAATGAGGGCGAGCCCGACGATGAGACCGGCGGCAGACTTCGACGTGAAAGCACGTGACGGGCTTCCGTGCTCGCGTCCCGGCTGTTCGCGTTTGTCGACTGCAGGCAGCGTCACAGTCACTCCTTACTCCTCGGACCCGGTCGGGGACACCGGAAGGGGCTGCGAAAACCGACTGTACACGCCGCTCACGTTCGCGACTAGCCTGTCAGCCCTGCCGGTTTCCGAACCGGGCAGAGCTCCGCTACTCGCTGCGCGGGAGACCCGGACGAAACCGAGTGGCGTGTCCGAAAGACAGGTAGCCGACACTCAAGTCGCTGTGTGGGAACGACAGTATTTTGGGGAGGGTCGATCACTTGTGGGTGTGGGTGGCCGGCAGTGAGAATGCCCGTTCCGGTTTCGTTCGGGCCATATCCGGGCAGGACATGGGGGACGAACCGCATTTGTGAAACGAGTTCGGTCCTATGAAACGATCAAGGCAGAATGACGCGCCAGTCCAAAATACTTCTGTGGGGGCAGACCGGTGGACGGTTGCCTCAGTGCCCGAGCGGGGCCAGCCGTGGAAAATACTCGAGTGGTGGAAAATTCTCAAGTCCGGTGGCACCGCAGCCACGGCCATCGGCACAGTGGTGCTTGTCCTTGCGACATTCTTCAACGCGGTCCTGCTGGCGCCGGCAGCCCAGGCGGCAAGCCTCGTCACTGTGACCCTTACTTTTGATGACGCCCACGTGGATCAGATGGCAGCCGCTGCTACATGAACTCGAAGGGCCTTCACGGAACATTCTTCACTCCGTCAGGCTTCCTGAACTCTGACTCCCTGCACATGACGACTGCTCAGGCACTCGCGCTTCAGGCAGCGGGTAACGAGATCGGGGGGCACACGGTGACCCACCCCGACCTCGCCCAGGCTGACGCGGGTGAGGTTACCCGTCAGGTTTGCGATGACCGCACAAACCTGACGAACATGGGGTTGCGCGTAACGAACTTTGCGTACCCCTATGCCTCGTCCACCCCGGCCATAGAGACGATTGTCCAAAGTTGCGGCTACAACAGCGCCCGTGGATTGGGTGACATTGCAAGCCAGATCCCCGCATCGGCCGGCATGCCGCTCTCTGAAACCATGCCGCCAGCCGACCCATATCTGACGAAGGCACCGGACCAGATCGACAGCACGTGGACACTTCAGAACCTGAAGGACCTGACCCTCAAAGCCGAGCCCGGCGGCGGGTGGATGCAATACACCTTCCACCACATCAACATCGCGAACAATCCGCTCAACGTGAGCACCGCAAACTTCAATGCCCTCATTGACTTCCTGGTGGCCGAGCAGGCCGCAGGCCGGATCATTGTCAAGACCGTCGACCAAGTGATCGGCGGCACTGTCAAGACCAACCCGGCCGGCCGCCGCCGCCGGCGCCCATCACCTCCGGAAATCTTCTCCGCAATCCCGGTTTTGAGACCGCCGGCCCCGTCGCCGGAGGGGCGCCTTCGTGCTGGGTTCCGGGAGGCTACGGCAACAACACCTACACCTACAGCACGGTAACCGGGGCCCACACCGGGACTGCCGCCGAACAACTGGTCATGACCACCTACCTGGACGGTGATGCCAAAATATTGCCACCGCTTGATACGGGCCAATGCACCCCGACCGTGACGCCGGGCAAGAGATACACGATGTCGGCCTGGTACAACTCGACGGCGAATACCCAATTCGAGCTCTACTACAGGCTGGGTCAGGGCAACTGGCAGTATTGGACGTCGAGTCCGCTCTATCCTGCCTCCGCGGCCTACACCCAGGTCACCTATACCTCTCCACCCGTGCCTGCCGGCGCCACCGCCATGACCATGGCACTGACCCTTACCAGCCTGGGAACACTGGTTACCGATGACTACAGCCTGACGGAAGCAGTATTGCCGCCCGGCGCGTTCGAGCCGTTGACCCCGATGCGCTTGCTCGACACGAGGACCAGCAGCGGCCCGGTGGCTCCCGACGGGACCGTCTCATTCCAGGTCGCTGGAGTGAACGGAATACCGGCAAGCATCGCCGCGGTGACGTTCAACCTGACGGTCGCGAACTCAACCTCATTCGGGTTCGTCACGGCCTACGCCTCCGGCACCGTGAGACCTAACGCATCGAACCTGAATTATGACACGGGACAAATTATCCCGAATAGCGTCACGGTTCCGGTCGGGGCCGACGGAAAGGTCACGCTGTACAACCGGTCCAGCGGCACGGCACAACTGATAGCAGACGTTTCCGGGTACTACGTCGCAGGAACAGCGGCCGCCGCAGGCGCATTCCAGCCGATCGCGCCAACCAGGTTCCTTGATACCAGGAACACCCCAACGCCCGTGGCTCCGAACGGCACCGTTTCGGTCCAGGTTGGGGGAGTGAGCGGAGTCCCGGCAAACGTGTCGGCCGTGACCTTCAACCTGACGGTCGCGAACTCGACGTCATTCGGGTTTGTTGCCGCCTATGCCTCGGGAACCCTGAGGCCAAATGCATCCAACCTGAACTACGCCACCGGGCAAATCGTCCCGAACAGGGTGACGGTCCCGGTCGGAGCGGACGGCAAGGTCATACTGTACAACCAGTCCAGTGGCACTGCGCAATTGATCGTCGACGTCTCGGGATATTACCTGTCGGGCGTAGCAACGCTCCCGGGTACGTTCGAGCCGATCGCCCCAACGAGGTTCCTTGATACAAGGAACACCACGGCGGTGGCAGGGGACGGAACAATCTCCTTCCAGGTGGGTGGCGTGGGCGGAGTCCCAGCTACTGCCGCTGCGACGATTTTCAACCTTACGGTGGCCAACTCGACGTCCTTCGGTTTTGTCACGGCCTATCCCTCCGGGGCGGCACTCCCGAACGCGTCGAATCTGAACTACGCCACCGGCCAGATTGTCCCCAACAGCGTCACCATTCCAATTGGACCGGATGGCAAGGTCAATCTGTACAACCGCTCCGGCGGCACCGCCCAACTCATTGCGGATGTCTCGGGTTACTTCCTCTAACCACGGCGCACGAACAAACCGTCTCACTGAAAACACCCCGGTCTTCGGACCGGGGTGTTTTTCTTTGACGTTGTGCTTCTTTGCCTCGGATCGTGATCCCGCCGAAGATTCGACGTTCCATTCCCGGGTGATCTTAATGATTCGGACTTCGGGCCGCGGGCTCGTCATCCGAGTTCTCGATGTTGTCCGTTGAACTTCCAGGTTCCCCGTTGCGATGTTTGGCAGTGCTCTTGCGATCAACCAGCCTCAGTCGCCGGTGTCCAAAGACCATCACAACGGCTACCACTGCGGCTCCGATGAGGACCATCACGACCCAAATCCATTGTTGCCCGTCCACGTTCGCCCCAATCTCAGCCCGTCGGCTGCGTCCCGCTTTGTACTACGAAAGGCCGTTGCCCTGCCTGCCTAGGCCGGAAGGCGGGCCCGCTGAGGAGTCAGTCTTTCTCCTGATGGTTTGCGTAGGCGATGCACCGACCCCGGTTTTTGAACTGTGGGTAGTCCATTCAGCAAGCCCCCTTGCCTTATTGGCTGCGACCCCTCGCCGGTCTGAGCCCAGTCGTTGCAATCCGCCCATCTGTTGTCGCATGGACGCTGACCGACACCATAGGACTGCGGGCGGTTGCCGTCTTGAGTGGTCCCTACTTGTTTTCGGGGATTCGTACGCGACCGCTGTTGCGGTCCGTCGAGTGTGGTTGTTAACCAGTTCAAAGAAGGTAACGACGGCGGCACTCACCGTGTCGGCGTGCAGTGGCAGAGTTCACCCACGGCGTAGGACGGAACGGACTAACCGAAGCAGCGTATTCGTTGATATAGACACCACCGGTTACAGGAGGTGCACGATGAGTACGTTGCCGGAACAAGTTTTTCCCGAGGACATCCCTGACGCCCCGTCAGATGACGAAGCCTTGGACGCCTACTCGCGGACAGTGATGCACGTCGCAGAGACGGTCACGCCGCATGTTGCAGCTTTGGAGATGAGCAGCGCCCGCAGGAACGGCCAAGTCAGGATTGGAAGCGGATCGGCTGTCGTGTTCACGGGGGACGGCTACATGCTGACCAACGCCCACGTGGTCTCGGGTCTCCGCTCCGGGCGGGCAATCTTCGCTGACGGAACCCACACCGACGTCGAACTCGTCGGTGCGGATCCTTTGTCTGATCTCGCCATTGTCCGCGGGCGCCACACGCCGCCGCCGGCCATCCTGGGCAACGCGGAGTCGCTGCACGTAGGCCAATTGGTGATCGCCGTGGGCAACCCGCTGGGGCTGGCAGGATCAGTGACGCAGGCGTCGTCAGCGGGCTCGGGCGCTCCATCCCGGTC
>NZ_DF952468.1:700922-705209 GCF_001263615.2 Arthrobacter sp. Hiyo1
GCTGGCTCCGGCTTTTTTGCTACTTCTTCCGCATCCTCAAATGGGCCACCGGATCCACTGCGGCGTCGGATTCGTGCTTGGCACGCTTCACTGCCCGTTTCTCCTTGATGGACTTGATGCTCTTCTTCGTCTCGTGCTGGTGAGGCGCTTTGTCAGGCATGTCATGCTCCCTAACTACGGATCTTCCCTGCAGATCCTGCAAAGAGGGTCCTGAAAGGCCCTCTCCTTGTAAGCTACGCCTGTTTCACCCGAAATCAACCGACAGCCGGACGGCCTAGTGGCCAGCCTTCGGAGCCGGGACGTCCACGACGCCCACGAACCGGGAGCCGATTCCTTCGTACTCGCTGCGGACTTCGCCGGGCAGGATTCCGGGAACCTCGCTGTTCCGGTGGTGGCCACAGAAGACGTAGGTGAACTCCGGCCACCATTTCTTGGGACGCGCGGCCTCTGTGTAGCCGCACACGACGCAGCTCAAGTGGACCCAGACAGGGCGCTTGCCGGTGCGGTTGGCGCGGGATTGGACGAGCCACTGGGGCGGATTGTCTTGCAGTTCGTTCAGTTCGGCTTGTGAAAGCCTGGAGGGGATGCCGTGGCGTTGGGCCATTTCCATCGAAATATCAAGGGCCAGTGCGGCGTCACGTCTGCTAATCACCATTCAACGATACGGGACTTTCGCCGAGGCACGATCGTGCTGGGATCCGGACGGGAGCTGACAAGCAGGCGTAGGCTGTGCTCATGACCGACGCAGCGGCCCTGCTGCCAAGCACCCCGCTTCAAAAGCGGGTCCTTGTTGTGGCTATTGTGGCTTCCTTCATTGCCATTTTGGATGGCTTCGTGGTGAACCTCGCGCTCCCGGCGATTGGCCGCGAGCTGGGTGGTGGGCTTGTCATCCAGCAATGGGTGGTGGATGCCTACTTGTTGACCTTGGGCGCGCTGATCCTGGTCGCGGGATCCCTGTCCGACCACTTCGGCCGTGCACGCATCCTGGAATGGGGACTCGCCGGTTTCACCCTCACCTCCGTCACCTGCGGCCTCGCCTGGAACGGCGAGGTGCTGGTGGTATCGCGCGCCTCCAGGGGATCGCCGGTGCCCTGCTTGTCCCGAGTTCGCTTGCCATGATCGTCACGTTCTTTTCCGGTCCCGCGCAGTCCAAGGCAATCGGCCAATGGTCCGGTTGGACCAGCGCGGCCGCCATCGTCGCGCCGCTGATCGGCGGCGCATCGGTCGATCTGCTGTCCTGGCGCGTCATCTTCTTCATCAATGTGATTCCGGCCGTCGCCGTCTGGCCGATCCTCGCCGGGCTGCGGAAGTCCGATGCCGCCACGGACACGAGCAAGAAGATCGACTACCTCGGCGCGTTCCTTGCCATGGTGGGACTCGGTGCCCTGTCTACGCCTTCATCGAACAAGGGCGCATGGCTGGGGCAACATGGTGGTCTGGATGCCGCTCGCCCTCGGAGCCGTCGGCCTGGTCCTCTTCCTGGTCCACGAGGCCAGGACCCCTGAACCGATGCTGCCCCTGAGGCTCTTCGGCATCCGAAATTTCGGCTGGGGAAACATTGCCACGCTCGCCATTTACGGCGCCCTGTCATTGGGCTTCTTCGCCGTGGGCATCTACTTGCAGCAGGTGGGAGGGATGAAGGCCACCACGGCGGGCATCGCGTTGCTCCCCGCGACGGTCCTCCTGATGCTCACGGCCTCATTCTTCGGCGGGCTGGCCGGCAAATACGGTCCGCGGTGGTTCATGACGGCCGGACCATTCATTTGCGGAATCGGTTTCCTCATGACCTTGGCCGTCCAGGAGCCCTTGAACTACTGGACGCAAGTGCTGCCCGGGCAGATCGTCTTCGGGATCGGCCTGAGCACCTTGGTGGCGCCCCTCACCGCGGCCATCCTCGGCGCGGTACCCACGGAAGAGGCAGGGATCGGTTCCGCAGTGAACAACGCTGTTGCCCGTATCGCAGGCCTGATCTGCATCGCGTTTGCCGGGCTCATCATCGGCCGGTCTTCAGCCGCCAAGGCCTCATGAACGCCGTCGTGGTCACGGCCGTGCTGTTCTTCCTCGGGGCGGTGGCATCCGCCGTCGGGATCCGGAACCCGGTGCTGGGCGCTGCTGTAGTGGACTCTCCCGAAGGTCAAGCGCCCGACGACGGCGGGACGGCTGCCCAGCGCGCCTGAACAGCGCCTTCCACAACAGGGCTTCGTTAGTGTTCCGCGAGGACGCAGCCGTCGTGTTCGACGTCGGTGGCCACCCAGAGCGCCGAGGCGACCTCATCCGCGAGATCATAGTCGCGGCTGCCCGGACCCTTTCCGATCCGGACCACCAGGGCCCCACCGAACGGCTTGCGGCCAATCACCTGGATGGTGGCGTCGAGGTCGATTTCCTCTGCGGACAAGTACCGCAGCAACTCCGGGTTTTCGTCGCTGATCCGCGTGATCTTGCCGGAATGGCCGTCGTCGAGCTCGATCATGCGGTGCGCATGCGGCAGGCTCACCGAACCGTCCGCGGCAGGGATGGGGTCCCCATGGGGATCGCGTCCGGGGTTGCCCAGCTTGGTGGCCATGCGATCGATGAAGGTGTCCGAAACGGCGTGTTCGAGCATCTCGGCCTCGTCATGGACTTCGTCCCAGCTGTAGCCCAACTCCCTCACCAGGTATGTCTCGATCAGGCGGTGGCGGCGGACCATGCCCAGGGCAAGCTGCATTCCCCGGGGGGTCAAGGAAATGGCGCTGTAGGGCTGGTGGTCCACCAGCCCTTGGTCCTTGAGCTTGCGGACCATCTCCGAGACGGAGGAATTGGCGACGCCGAGCCGTTGCGCGAGCTGTGAGGACGTGATGGGTTTGGGTTTGTCCTGCCACTCCGTAAAGGAGTAGATGACCTTGACGTAGTCCTCGATCGAGGAGGAGGGCGCACTGGTCTTCACGGTTCCAAGCCTATCGTGAACCGGCCGCATCAGACTTTCCGCGCCCGCCAGCTCTGCGTGAGATAGGGCAAGGGGATGACCTCGCCCTCGGCATGGCCCAGATGCTCGAAAAGGTACCACTCGAGATTGCCCGTCACCTTGGCCCGGGTGGTCTCATTCGCCCTCAGGTAGTAACTGCGCGACTTCACGAGTTCGAGGATGTCCGCCGGAGTCACGGGATCCTCCCAACGCGTCACATGGCTTTCGAGGCCGGCGAACTCCCGGCCCACCACAGGCCGGAAGTCCGGTTTGTGGACATCGCCGGCATGCATGATGCGAGACAAACGATGGACCCAGGGCACCGACGTGTCCAGCTGGTTCCAGATCAAGCCGATCACACCCTGGGGCCGAAGGATCCGGGCGATCTCGGTGCTGGCGGCGAGGGGATCGCACCAGTGCCATGCCTGGGCAACGCTGACGACGTCGAATGCTGAGTCCGCCAGTCCAGTTGCCTCGGCACTGCCCTCCAGAGCGATCACTTGTGGATACGTTTTGCGCAGTTGCGTGAGCATGTCCGTGGAGGGGTCCACTGCGGACACCGCCAGCGCGCGCTCGACGAGGAGCGATGTGAACTTTCCGGTGCCGGCGCCGATGTCTGCCGCGTCCCGCACGCCTTCCGGCAGCAGCCAGTCAGCTGAATCCGCGGGGTATCCGGGCCGGACTCGGTCATAGTGCTCTCCGCCGTCCTGGAAACTCTGACCGAGTTCAAGGCGCCGTTCCTCATAGAGCTTGGGGCCGGCTGACGTGCCTTTGGGTCGCGGGGCCACGCGGGAACTCCTTCGTAGGACAGGAAAAATACCCTACGAATCTACCGCAATCAGTCGATGCTGCAGGGAGCTGCGCCCGCGGTCCCCGGAGTGTTGGGAGCCCATTCCGGGTAGCTGCGGTGATCGTTCGCGGGCACCCACCGGCCGGCGTCCACCACGTAGTCCCAACCGAGGCCATTGCTCTTGAGCGCCTGGATGCCCGCGATGAGCCGAGTGGCGTCTTCCAAACGCGACCCTACGCCGAAACTGGCCCGGAGGGATCCGGAGGGAAGACCGAGGCGCTTGAGCAGCGGGTGGGCGCAAAAGCGCCCGTCGCGCAGGCCAATGCCGTGCTCGGCCGCAAGATAGGCCGCCACAAGTCCGGCGTCGTAGCCCTGGAGCGAGAAGTTCACGACGCCGATGGTGTCCTCGGGATCCGTGTCGCTGAAGATCTGGTGCACGGTCACGCCGTCGATTTCCTTGAGGCCTTCGACCAGGTGTGAGCGGATGGCGGCCTCGTGGGCGTGCCATTCGTCGTGGTCGAGGCTGGCGATGACTTGTGTGGCCCGGGCGAGGGTG
>NZ_DF952468.1:708765-717833 GCF_001263615.2 Arthrobacter sp. Hiyo1
GCCGTCGCTGGTTTCCTCGGCGTCGCCGCCGAGCCGGTTGATCTCGGCGACCAGCGCGGCCAGCCTGTCCGTTTCGTGTCCCCGCAAATGCGCGATGCCGGTGAGCCGGGAAGGACCGGTTGCCAGGGCACACAATGCCGCTACGGTAGGAGCGAGTTCGCTGGTTTCGTCGAAGTCCGCTCCCAGGATTTCCGGTCCGCCGGTGACCGTCAGTGTGCCGTTGTCCAGCGTGACGGTTGCACCCATGGTGGCGAGGATGTCCCGCCAAAGGTCCCCGACTTGCGTGGTGTGGGCCGGCCAGTTGGGGATGCGGATGGTTCCCTTCGTGGCCAACGCCGCGGCGAGGAAGGACCCGCGTTGGAAAGGTCCTGCTCGATCCTCTCGTCGAACGCCTGGATGGTGCCGGGGGCGACCCGCCAATGGTTCGGCACGGAGTCATCCACCTGCACTCCGACGCCGCGCAGGACCGAGACGGTCATGTTGATGTGGTCGAGGCTCGGCACGGGCTTGCCGACATGCTCGAGGTGAAGGCCTCATCGAACCGGGCGCCGACCAGCAACAGGGCGGAGACGAACTGCGACGAAGCGCTTGCGTCGATCACCAAGTGGCCGCCGCGGACAGAGCCTGTGCCGGAAACCTTGAACGGGAGGGAGTTCGCTGTATGCCCGTCGAGGCCGCTGACTTCCACTCCGAGTGTCCGGAGGGCTTCGATGATGGTGCCCATGGGACGAAGCCGCGCGTGGGGGTCGCCGTCGAACACCGAAGCGCCGTTGCGGAGGGCCGCGAGCGGCGGCACAAAGCGCATGACCGTGCCGGCCAGGCCACAGTCGATGTCGGTCTCCGACGCCGTGGCCGCGGGATCGATGGGGGTGACTTCAAGGTCCGGGCCGTAGTGTCCATCGCCGGGAACTTCGGTGATGGTGGCGCCAAGCTGGCGCAAGGCCTCGACCATCAAGGCGGAATCCCGCGAATGCAAGGGTGCCCGCAGCCTGCTTGGGCCGTTGGCCAAGGCCGCCAGGACCAGATAACGGTTGGTCAGCGACTTCGAGCCGGGAACCGTGACCGTGGCATCCACAGGGTGGCTGGCGAAGGGTGCCGGCCACAGGGGGAGTGCGGGCGCCGTAGCGCTTCCTGAATCGTCGGTCTGCGTGGCGGGGGATCCTGGCATGCTTCCTTATGCTCCAACTGCGTTGTCTACGGCCTTGCGGACGGCACGGTCTGTCTTCTTGAACTGCTTGCCCGTGGCCTTCTTGGCGTCCATGGCGAGGTGTTCGGCACGCCATGCGAGGCTTGGTTTGCCCGCGGTGTCGACGGCGGCGAGGAAAACGCCACCCGTCAGCGAAATGTTCTTGAGCAACTGGGCGCGGCGGGCGAGCCGGCCTTCCTTGGTGCTGATGTCGGCAGAACGCCACTCGACAAAAGTGTTCAGGACCGAGATGCCGGCAAGCACGCTTGCCGAGAACCGGGAGCATTTGCCGAGTGCCAGCAAGGCGCCGGCGCCCACTTGCGCACCGCCGATGACCCTCGCCAGCGTCTTCTCGTCCGCCGGGAAAGGCAGTGACTCGGAAGCGCGGCGGAGCAGCGGAGAGAGCTGCTTGGCAGTGTCATCCGCGTTCTTGAGCTTGTCCAGCCCTGCGACGACAAAACTGGAAGCCAACATTGGCCTGGCGAGAAAACGGACGAGGGACATGTTTTGCCTCCTGGATGGCGTGCCACGGTGTTCAGGTGGTGCTGCGTTCAAGTGGTGCGGTGTTCACGGGGTGCAGTCGGATCTAGTCTTGCATCTTTGCGGAATATTTGCCCGGAGCTTGCCGTTGTCAGAAGAAGGTGCGGTATGGGCTGGACCTTGGATTGTGGCGTGTGTGTGGTGCCGCGCTTTGTCATGTCGTTTGAGTGGAGATGGTTTTTTGGCCTTGGTTAAGGACCGCGAGGGACACTTGGCGCTTGGGCGGGAGCTGCCAGGGGACTCCCGGAGGGTGACAGTAGACTTGGATGCAATGAGCACCATGGATCCGGCCGCAGCGGCCATGTACAAGGCAGCGACCGAAGTCACGGACGCAACGTCCGACGGCGACGCGACGGTTGAGTCCGACGTCGAGATTGCGGTGGACTTCGCAACGGAGACCCCCGAACAACGGAGGGCGCGCTTCGAACGCGACGCGATGCAGTATGTCGACCAGCTTTATTCGGCCGCCATGCGCATGGCCAGGAATCCGTCCGACGCCGAGGACCTGGTCCAGGAGGCCTACACCAAGGCCTTCTCCGCCTTCCACCAGTACAAGCCGGGTACCAACCTCAAGGCGTGGCTGTACCGCATCCTGACCAATACGTACATCAACCTCTACCGGAAGCGGCAGCGAGAACCGTTGCAGTCGAATTCGGACACCATCGAAGACTGGCAGCTGGCGCGGGCGGAGTCCCATACGTCGGCGGGGCTGCGTTCTGCGGAGGCGGAGGCACTGGACCATTTGCCGGACTCGGACGTGAAGAGCGCCCTGCAGTCCATTCCGGAGGAATTCCGGCTCGCGGTGTACTTCGCTGACGTCGAAGGCTTCGCCTACAAGGAAATATCAGACATCATGAATACCCCGATCGGCACGGTCATGTCCCGGCTTCATCGCGGCAGGAAAATGTTGCGC
Organism: Arthrobacter sp. Hiyo1; assembly: GCF_001263615.2. Lineage (NCBI taxonomy): Bacteria > Bacillati > Actinomycetota > Actinomycetes > Micrococcales > Micrococcaceae > Arthrobacter > Arthrobacter sp. Hiyo1. The sequence continues at coordinate 711,405 of NZ_DF952468.1, forward strand.
GATCTGCTGGCGGACTACGCCGCAGAACGGGGAATCAGCGCCGGCGCGGAAGAAAAGGCCTTGGCCGTGGGCGCGGCCACAAGCAAAAAACAGGAGAAAAGGAAATGAGCTGCCAAGGATTGGGCGACTGCGACGATGCTCGGATGCAGCGTATCTACGAGTACCTCGATGGTGCGTTGACCCGCGAGGACATCGCAGAGATCAAGGTGCATCTGGAAGATTGCCCGGAGTGCACCGAGCAATACGACCTTGAGTGCGTCATTCGCACCGTGGTCAAGCGCTCCTGTACGGAAGCGGCTCCTGAGAATCTCAAGAACTCGATCCTGGACAGGATCCACGCTATGAAGTCCGTGGACGTCTAACAGCCTCAAACGGCAAGGGCCCCGGAAACCTGATGGTTTCCGGGGCCCTCCGCATTAAGTCTTACGCTAAGCCGCTGGCTTAGGTGTTGGGACGCTTGCCGTGGTTTGCGCCGCCGCGCTTACGGTCACGACGCTTACGTGCACGCTTGCTCATAGCTGGCCTCCTTAGATTCTTGATACTCAATAAAGCTGCCCTCCAGTCTCCCACATCACGGGGCCGCCCCGCGAACCGTGCCGGCCAACCGCGGAGGGAATCGGGGGACTCAGCCGCGCAGGGAATTCCGGATGGAGATCCTGGCCTGGTCCAGGACAGTGCGCACGGTCTCAAGGGCGACCGGAGTCAGGGCCTTGGAGCCGGCGTGCTGTCGCAGCTCCACCCGGATGTCATCACGGAAGGACTGGACCATCATTTCGGCTTCCTTCAGGATGCGGTGTCCCTCCGGAGAGTAGCTTCCGGCCCACGACTGGAAGTCCGCGGACTTCGCATTGGCTCGCGCGGCTTCGGCAGTCGCCGCCAGGTCTGCACGCAAGCCGCGCATGTTGCTGCGGATGTCGTCTCGGAGATTGTCGGCCAAGCGCCGCACGGAGGCGGAGATGTTGTCCTCGACGTCGGCCAGTTCCTGCCGTCGGCTGTTGAGTTCGGCCAGTCCGGCCGCGGTGATGGAGTAGTTGGTCCGGCGCCCGTCGCTGCTGGTGGCTACGAGTCCTTCTTCCTCGAGTTTGCCAAGGCGCGGATAGATGGTTCCGGCACTGGGCGAGTAGGTCCCGCCGAAGCGTTCGCCGAGGGCCTTGATGAGCTCGTAGCCGTGCTTGGGGCCTGATTCCAGGAGCGCCAGCAGGTAAAGCCGGAGGGCTCCGTGGGCAAAGACGGGCGGCATCAGGCTTCCTCCTCTCCGGGTGCTGAGTGCGTTGTTCCGGGGGCTGGCGCACTGCCATGGATGATGGAGGTCTTTCCGGACACGGAATTGGTGCGTGCCACCATGAGCCGCTCGTCAGGGCCAACGATGGTCTGGACCCTTCCACCTGACTGGGCATAGAGCTGGTCATCGATCATCACGGTGCCACTTGCCGTCTTGGCCACGATGTCCACGCCCACGTCATGCGGAAGGCGGACAGTGAGGTCCCCTGAAATGGAGTTGGCTCCGAAATCCTGGGTGTAGCCGTGAAGGTCGAAGCTGAGGTCGCCGCTGACAGTATTGGCCCGGATGTTCTTGAAACGGCCCGAAGCCGTGACTTCGCCCGAGACGCTCTTGGCGGTCATGACGCCGTCGTGGTTTCGGGCGATGACTTCGCCGCTCACGGTGTTGACGTGAAGCTCGCCCCGCGTGCCGTCCGCGAGGACTGACCCGGACACTGTGTTGAGGCGGATATGGCCGGTGACTCCCGACACCATGCCGTCGCCGCCCACGGTTCCTGCTTCGACGTCGACGCCGGCTGGCAGTGCGATGCTAATGACGATCGTGTTGGTGCTGGTGTTGTTGACGGTCCCCATCAGGTTGCGGAACCAGCCCTGGGGGCCGTGCAACTGGTGGCGGACCTCGAGCCGGCCGTCAATGAGGCTGACGCTCAGCGGATCGCCGTCGATCTCCGAGACTTCGATCCTGGTGATCGCCTCGTCGTGCGTGACGACGTCGAAGCGACCCTTGACGATCCCCAGCTTGAGTGAGCGGACGCCGTCGACGTCGATGGTCTGCGGACCGGTAACGGTCCAGTTCTCTTCTGACATGGCCCCTCCATTGCTGCGCTACCATTGTCGCGATATATCGCGTTGATGAATTCACGATATATCGCGATATCGCGCTTGGCAATGGGTCCTGACTGCGGGAAGGGTGCCTCGGGCCCTGGCTATTCCGGCTGGGCGATCCTCAACCACTGGAACCAGCCGCGGTGCAACACGAGCCAGGCCATGAGCCCGTAGCCCGCTTGGCCCGGGGTGCCGCCATTCGCAGCGAGGTCGGTGCGCCACTGTTCGTGGTTGAGTAACGGCGAGAACGTGTCGACGTAGTGGTGGTTGCGGCGGGTGGTGACGTCCGCAAATGCGGCATTGAGTTCCGCGATCCGGCGGTTCTTGGCCGGGTCCAGCGTGGGTGGTGGACCGACGACGAATACTTCGATGTTGCTTTGGGACGCCCCGTCGAGGATATTGGCAAGATTGAGGCGGCTGCGTGCCGTGGAGACACCGAATTCGATGTCGCGGCCGGACAAACCGATTACGAGGCGGTTTTCGTGGACGTTGCTGAAGCGTCTCCCGGCTTCGTCGAGCCAGCGCGCCGCAAGGCCCTCCGTGCCCTCCATGGGGCAGGGAAGCGAGTAGCTCTCCACGGGAACGGAGTCCTGGGGAGTCCGCGCAAGAACCCTTCCGAGCCAGCCCAAGGCCCTGGGGTCACCGAGCCCGGCGAGTAGTTCATCACCAACAGCTGCGATGCGCAGCTTCCTGTCTTCCACGGTTACCTCTTCACCAAACGTTGCGGTCCTTGCACTGTGCCCGGCCGGGCGGCTGGATCACCGGGCACTTGTTCCATTAAACAGAACCGCCCGGCTGGAAGCGGGTATTGAACCTCCAGCCGGGCGGCCTTCTCTTTTGAGGGTTACTTGCGTTCGAATGCCTGCTTGAGCAACGTGGCCTGTTCAGCGCTGTGGCGCTTCATCGAACCGGCTGCCGTAGAGGCCGATGCCGGACGCGAAACGAGCCGGACCTTGCGGTCCAGTGCCTGCGGCAGGTTCAAGCCGATGAACGGCCACGGACCCTGGTTGGCGGGTTCGTCCTGCGCCCAGACGATGTCGGCGTTCGGGTACTTGGCCAGTTCCGCCTCGAGCTGGGCCTGGGGCAGCGGGTACAGCTGCTCCAGGCGGATGATCGCAGTCGACGTGTCGCCGGTCTTCTGCCGGTTCGCCAGAAGATCGTAGTACAGGCGGCCGGAAACCAGGATCACGCGGTCAACGCTCTGTGCCTGAAGGGGCTCGTGTTCGCCGATGACCGGCTTGAAGCCGCCCGTGGTGAAGTCCTCCACCGCTGAAGCCGCACCCTTGAGGCGCAAAAGCTGCTTCGGGGTGAAGATGATAAGCGGCTTGCGCGGACGGCTGTAAGCCTGCCGGCGCAACAAGTGGAAGTGCGAGGCGGCCGTGGTGGGGTTCGCCACGATCATGTTGTCCTCGGCACAAAGCTGCAGGAAGCGCTCGATGCGTGCGGACGAGTGGTCCGGTCCCTGGCCTTCGTACCCGTGGGGCAGCATGAGCACGAGCGAGGAACGCTGGCCCCACTTTTGCTCGGCCGAGGAGATGAATTCGTCGATGATGGTCTGTGCACCGTTGACGAAGTCACCGAACTGGGCCTCCCAGAGCACCAAGGCGTCCGGGCGTTCCACGGAGTAGCCGTACTCGAAGCCCATGGCCGCGTATTCGGACAACAAGGAGTCGTAGATCCACAGCTTGGCCTGATCCCCGCTCAGGTTGCCCAGCGGCATCCATTCGCTGCCGTTGGCGCGGTCGTGGAACACGGCGTGACGCTGAACGAACGTGCCGCGGCGGGAGTCCTGGCCGGCGAGGCGGACGGGGACGCCCTCCATGACAAGCGAACCAAAGGCCGCGATCTCGCCGAAGCCCCAGTCGATGCCGCCTTCGCGGGACATCTGCTCACGCTTCTCCAAGAGCTGCTTGAGCTTGGAGTGGACCGTGAAGCCTTCCGGAATATCGAGGTGCGCCTGGCCGATCCGCTGCAGCATTTCGGCTGAAATGGCGGTGGTGGCCGGCGCGTTGGTGCCGAAGTCCGCCTGCTGGGCGATGGGACGCTCGATGTCCGACACCGCGGCGGAATCCGCCGTGATGATCGGGATAGGCGAAGTCTGTGCGGCGTGGGTCTCCGCGAAGACGCGTTCGAGGCGTTCCTGGTAGTCGCGCAGCAACTGTTCGGCTTCGTCCTCGGTGATGTCGCCACGGCCGATGAGGGATTCCGTGTAGAGCTTGCGGACGGAGCGCTTGGCTTCGATGAGGTTGTACATGAGCGGCTGCGTCATCGAGGGGTCGTCGCCCTCGTTGTGTCCACGGCGGCGGTAGCACACCATGTCCACAATGACGTCCTTGTGGAAGCGCTGGCGGAACTCGTAGGCCAACTGCGCGATGCGCACCACGGCCTCGGGGTCGTCGCCGTTCACATGGAAGACCGGAGCCTGGATCATCTTGGCCACGTCGGTGGAGTACGTCGAAGAGCGCGACGACGACGGTGCGGTGGTGAAGCCGACCTGGTTGTTCACGATGATGTGGATGGTTCCACCGGTGCGGTAACCGCGCAGCTGGGACAAGTTGAGCGTTTCCGCCACAACGCCCTGGCCGGCAAACGCGGCGTCGCCGTGGACCATGATGGGCAGCACGGGGAACGCCTCGCCCTGGTCCAGCCGGTCCTGCTTGGCCCGGACAATGCCTTCAAGCACGGAGTCAACCGCTTCGAGGTGGGACGGGTTGGCGGCGAGGTAGACCTTGGTCTCATTGCCGTTGTCCGACGTGAACGTGCCCTCGGTGCCGAGGTGGTACTTGACGTCGCCCGAGCCCTGCACCGAGCGGGGGTCCTGGGTGCCTTCGAACTCGCGGAACACCTGGGCGTACGTCTTGCCCGCGATGTTGGTGAGCACGTTGAGGCGGCCACGGTGGGCCATGCCGATCGCGACTTCGTCGAGTCCGTCGTCGGCGGCGTCGGAAATGATGGTGTCCAGCAGCGGAATCAGGGATTCCCCGCCTTCGAGGGAGAATCGCTTCTGGCCCACGAACTTGGTCTGCAGGAAGGTTTCGAAGGCCTCTGCTGCGTTGAGCTTGGATACGATGCGCAGTTGCTCTTCGCGGCTCGGCTTGGAGTACGGGTGCTCCACCTGGTCCTGGAACCACTTGCGTTCTTCGGGTTCCTGGATGTGCATGTACTCAATGCCCGTGGTGCGGCAGTAAGCGTCGCGGAGGACGCCCAGGATGTCGCGGAACTTGAGCATCGGCTTGCCGCCGAATCCGCCGGTGGGCCACTCGCGGTCCAGGTCCCACAGGGTGAGGCCATAGGTCAGCACGTCGAGGTCCGGGTGCTTGCGCTGGACGTATTCGAGGGGGTTCGTATCTGCCATGAGGTGGCCGCGGACCCGGTAGGAGTGGATCAACTGCTGGATCCGGGCAACCTTGTTGATTTCGTCAGCGGGGTCGACCTGGAGGTCGGGGCTCCAACGGACGGGCTCGTAGGGAATGCGCAGCGCTTCGAAGATCTCGTCGTAGAAGTTCTGGGCACCGAGGAGGAGCTGGTGGACGAGCTTGAGGAACTCGCCGCTTCCGGCACCCTGGATGACGCGGTGGTCGTACGTGGACGTCAGCGTGAGGATCTTGCTGATGGCGTTCTGGGCGATGATCTTCTCGCTCGCGCCTTGCCACTCGGCCGGGTAGTCGAGGGCTCCGACGCCGATGATGGCGGCCTGGCCCTTCGAGAGCCGGGGCACGGAGTGCACGGTGCCGATGCCGCCCGGGTTTGTCAGGGACACGGTGGTGCCGGCGTGGTCGTCCGCCGTGAGCTTGCCGTTGCGCGCGCGCTTGATGAGGTCTTCGTAGGTGTGCCAGAACTCCGCGAAGTTCATCGTTTCGGCCTTCTTGATGTTGGGAACCATCAGGAGGCGCGTGCCATCGGGCTTGGGCATGTCAATGGCGATGCCGAAGTTGACGTGCGCGGGCTGCACGGCAACGGGCTTGCCATCCACTTCGTCGTAGTACACGTTCATCGACGGGAACTGGGACAGTGCGCGGACCACTGCGTAGCCGATGAGGTGGGTGAAGGAAACCTTGCCGCCACGGGCACGGGCAAGGTTGGAATTGATGACAACGCGGTTGTCGATCAGGAGTTTGGCAGGAACGGCCCTGACGCTCGTGGCGGTAGGAACCTCAAGGCTCATGACCATGTTGGACGCAATGGCCTTGGCCGGACCACGGAGGACGGAGACGACGTCCTCTTCCGGCGGGGTGGGAGCTTTGGTGCTCTTGGGAAGCTGTGCCGGGATCGGCTGGGACTGGCTGCCGTCGGATGGCTTCTGCGCGCCGTCCTTGGCGACAG
>NZ_DF952468.1:717858-724919 GCF_001263615.2 Arthrobacter sp. Hiyo1
ACGGGCGCGACCGGCGTCATTGCCGTTGCGGCGGCCTGTGCCACGACAGGAATTTCGCGAGTGGGAGGGTTGGCAGGGGCTGCTGATGTTCCGTTGGAAGAAGTGCCGTCAGCGGTATCGAAGGACTCGAAAAGCGGCCACCACTTGGCGTCGACCGAATTCTTGTCCTGTTGGTACCGCTCGTACAGTTCGTCAACGAGCACTCGTTTCCGCCAAATTCCTCGGGTAGACGGTGGCTTGGCTGCTCTGGCACTTGAAATACGCCTCTTCCATGAGTGTTGATTTCCAGCTGGCCCGGGGACTGCAGGGGGGTGCAAGGCGAGCCAGGGTCCGGGTCCCGCGAACTCAGACCCTAGCCAGTCTAGTGACGAGCGGCGGCTATCTGCCAATAGTGGTGACCTAAATCATGCTGAAGGTGGGATGGCCAGGCTTTTGCGTCCGCAGGGGGCTCTTCTTTCCCGGGATTTTCCGGTCGTTTGCTGCGTCGCAGAGCCCGGCTCAGGCCGGTGAAGTCGCGTGAAGCCGCGTCTCGGCCGGACTGTAGACTTGAATTCTTATGGACAGTAATTCTAGGTGCCGGCCTGGGAGCTGCAGGGGAAGCCGTTCGGCAATCTCCGCGCAACGCACCCGCCGAGCCGGCAATACCCGTACACATGCCCATCGCACTCCGGATCTCCTGGCCGGCCGGTCGGCGGATCGCTCATCCGCTGCGTCCGACCAACCCCCGCCGGGCCAACCAGCCTTTAGCCCTCCTGGTGCCCTGCTCCTGCCCTCCGCACGATCCGGCGGCCTCTAATGGAGTGGCTTTTCCTTCTCGCCGGCGTGCTCCTGATTCTGGGCACCGGCTTCTTCGTAGCCGTCGAGTTCTCACTCGTGGCACTCGACCAGTCAACGGTCCAAAGAGCGGTCGACGGCGGCGACCACGCCGCCGAGGCGTTGCTCAGATGCCTCAGATCCCTTTCTACCCAGCTCTCGAGCTGCCAATTGGGGATCACCCTCACCACCTTGCTGACCGGCTTCGTCATGGAGCCATCGGTCGGCTCCCTCTTGCACGGACCGCTTCTTTGGGCCGGGCTGCCTGAGGCTGCTGCCCAGTCCTTGTCGCTCATCCTGGCCATGGCCTTCGCTACCGGCTTGTCGATGCTGATCGGCGAACTCGTTCCCAAGAACATGGCCCTGGCCTTGGCATTTCCGCTCGGCCGGGCGCTGGCCCGCCCGCAACTGATGTTCACGGCCGTGTTCAAGCCCGCAATCATTGTGCTCAATGGCTTCTCGAACAAGGTGCTCAACCTTGTGGGACTCGAGGCCAAGGAGGAGATCTCTGGCGCGCGCTCGCCTTCTGAACTGGCCTCCCTGGTGCGCCGTTCGGCAGAGCTGGGAACCCTCGACGCCGGGACGGCCAACTTTGTTGCCCGGACCCTGAATTTCTCGGCGCGTACGGCGGCCGACGTCATGACCCCGCGCATCCGCATGGAAACCATCGACGCCGACCAGCCCGTGTCGGACATCATCGAAGCGGCCCGGCGGACCGGGTATTCGCGCTTCCCGGTCATCGGCGAATCGGCCGATGACATCCGGGGCGTGGTGCACATCAAGAAAGCCGTGTCAGTCCCGTCGGAACGCAGGAGCCGGCTGGAGGCCGGAGCCATCATGTCCGAAGTCCTGAGCGTTCCCGAGACCATCCATCTTGACGCCCTGCTTTTGGAACTCCGCGAGGGCAACCTGCAACTCGCCGTCGTGCTTGACGAGTACGGCGGAACTGCGGGGATCGCCACCCTTGAGGACCTGGTGGAGGAAATCGTCGGCGAGGTGGCGGATGAGCACGACAGGGTCCGGCCCGGATTGCTGCAGAGCGCCTCGGGGGATTGGTATTTTCCCGGATTATTGCGTCCGGACGAGGTCAGTGAACAGATCCCGGGCCTCACGGTTCCCGACGACCCCGCCTACGAAACCGTGGGTGGCTACGTCATGAGCCAACTTGGCCGGATCGCGATGGTCGGCGACGTCGTCGAGGCCGGCGGCGGCACGCTGGCCGTCACCCGGATGGACGGCCGCCGGATCGACCGCATTTGTTTCCACCCCACGGCGCCCGACGGTGACGCCGACGACGACGAAGGCACCGGCGAAATTGGCACAGCGGAGAGCGATTCGGGCGGATGGCAAAGCAGGAAGCAGGCCAGCAAGCGGTTGAGCAAGGGGTCCGGCGGTTCTGCAGGCGATGCGGTTGGCAACCCTGTGGCCAAAACCAGCCGTAAAGGACGTGCCGCATGAGCGACTGGGCAGGAATCCTGTGGCTCGTGGTGCTGTTGATCGGCAACGCCTTCTTTGTCGGCGCCGAGTTTGCCGTAATGTCTGCGCGCCGCAGCCAGATCGAGCCTTTGGCCCAACGCGGGTCAAAGCGCGCGCAGACCACCCTGTATGCGATGGAACACGTCTCGCTGATGCTGGCGTGTGCCCAGCTTGGCATCACGGTGTGTTCTTTGCTGATTCTCCTCGTGGCGGAGCCTGCCATCCACCATTTGCTGGGGGCGCCGCTGGAGTCCGTCGGCGTCCCTGTTGAATTGGCAGACGTCATCGCGTTTGCGGTTGCCTTGCTCGCGGTCACCTTCCTGCATGTCACCTTTGGCGAGATGGTCCCCAAGAACATCTCTGTTTCGGTCGCAGACAAGGCGGCTTTGCTTCTGGCGCCGCCGTTGGTCCACGTGGCCCGCTTCGTGAAGCCCGTCATCTGGACGCTGAACTGGCTGGCCAACCGCATCCTTCGCTTGATGAAGATCGAGCCCAAGGACGAGGTGACCTCCTCCTTTACCCTCGAGGAAGTGCAGTCCATCGTGCAGGAATCGACCCGTCACGGGCTGGTGGACGACGACGCCGGCCTGCTGAGCGGCGCTTTGGAGTTTTCCGAGCACACCGCTGCGCACATCATGGTGCCGCTGGACAAACTCGTCACGCTCAAGCCTGGCTCGACGCCGCGGCAACTCGAGAAAGCGGTCAGCCGCACCGGTTTCTCACGCTTCCCCGTGTTGGACGACGACGGTGAGCTGACCGGTTACCTTCACATCAAGGATGTGCTTTCCATTCCCGAGGAAGGGCGCCGCTATCCGATCGCGGAAAGCCGGATCCGGTCCCTCGTGAACCTCGCACCGGAAGACGAGATCGAAGATGCGATGGCCGTGATGCAGCGGACCGGCTCGCATCTGGGTCGCGTGGTGGGGACGGGCGGTGCGACTCTGGGGGTGTTGTTCCTGGAAGACGTCATCGAACAGCTTGTGGGCGAGATCCGCGACGCCACCCAGGCCAGGGGAATCCGCCGGCTGGGCGGAACGGAATCAGCGTAGCCTCCTGCTGGCCTCCAACGGGGCCGGCAGGAGCCACCCAAAATTCTAAATAGGAATCATTCCCATTTGTGGGTACACTCATGGAGTCCCCTGTTGTGCTTGATCCGGTAGATCCGAGGTTTTCCGTGCGTCGTGCCGCCGCCCGCCTTTCCCTTGCCGCCCGCCTTTCGCTTGCCGCTTCCGCGGGCCTGGCAGTCCTGCTTTCCGCATGCGCGGCACCCGCCGCGACGGCGCCGTCGTCGTCCTCCGGGGTGATCGACGTGGTGGCCTCAACCAGCGTGTACGGCGACATCGCCAAGAGCGTCGGCGGTGACAAAGTGTCAGTCACCTCCATCATCAGCAAGACCAGCCAGGATCCGCACTCCTACGAGGCAAGCACCCAGGACAAGCTGGCCGTCTCCAAGGCCCAATTGGTGATCGACAACGGCGCGGGCTACGACGACTTCTTCAGCAAGCTGGCCGATGACAGCAAGGTCGCTGCGGACAAGACCCTTACCGCCGTCAACGTCTCCGGGCTCCTTCCCGCGGCCACGGCCGGCACATCTCCCTCAGCGGTGCCGGAAGGGTTCAACGAGCACGTCTGGTACAACTTCGACGCGATGGCGAAAGTGGCCGATGCTATCGCTGCGAAGCTCGGAAGCCTGAACCCCGCCGATGCCAAGACCTTTACCGCCAATGCCAACAAGTTCAAGTCCTCGCTGACCGGACTCAGCGCCAAAGTCGCAGCGATCAAGGCTTCCAAGGGTTCCGCTCCGGTAGCGGTTACAGAGCGTACCGGGGTATTTGCTTGAGGCTGCGGGCTTGGAGAACAAGACGCCCGAGGAATTCAGCCATGCCATTGAGGTCGGCTCGGACGTTCCGCCGGCAGCGGTCAAGGAAACGAGCGATCTGATTGCCTCGAAGTCGGTTCGCTTCCTCGCGTACAACGAGCAGACCGCCAGTGCTGAGACGGAAAAGCTGAAGGCCGCGGCAACTGCTGCCGGCGTCCCGGTGATCGCTTTTACCGAGACACTTCCCGAGGGCAAGGACTACGCTGCCTGGATGACGGACAATGTGGGCAACGTTGCTGCTGCCCTGAACAAGTAAAGGCTTATGCAGATACGAACAGACGGGCCCCGCAATCGTCCTAAGATATACAGGGCGGCTGCGGGGCCCTCCCTGTTCATCCAAGTGCAGGCCGGCAGCGACATCTCTTCGCGAACCCCATGGATCGAGGATTCTTTTTGACACCGGTAGTGAGCCTTCGCGGCGCGGGCCTCCAGTTTGGCCAACGGGCCCTCTGGAAGGACCTCGACGTGGACATCCAGGCGGGTGAGTTCTTCGCTGTGCTCGGCCCCAACGGCAGCGGCAAGACCAGCTTCCTCAAAGTCCTCCTCGGTTTGCAGCAGCTTCACTCGGGGACGGTGACCGTGGCCGGACAGGCCGTGGAACGTGGCAGCCGGAAAATCGGCTATATCCCGCAGCAGAAGTCCTTTGCTCCGGATACGCCCTTGCGCGCCAGGGACCTCGTGGCCCTCGGCGTCGACGGCCACCGTTGGGGCCTGCGGATCAAGCCAAGGCCGTCAATGAGCGCGTCGACGCCCTCCTGGACTTGGTGGGGGCGAGTGACTACGCCCGCGTACCGCTTGGCCAATTGTCCGGTGGCGAGCAACAGAGGCTCCGGGTTGCACAAGCCCTTGCCGCGGAGCCTGAACTCCTGCTCTGCGACGAACCGCTGCTGTCTTTGGACCTGCACCACCAGCAGGCCGTAAGTGCCCTCATCAACCAGCAATGCCACGAGCGGAACAGCGCCGTGGTGTTCGTGACGCACGAGATCAACCCGGTCATCGACTACGTAGACCGCGTCCTCTACCTTGCCGGCGGCAGGTTCCGCGTGGGAACACCGGAAGAGGTCATGACCACCGAGGTCCTGTCCGAGCTGTACAACAGCCGCGTTGAGGTCATCCGCGCGAACGGCAGGATCGTCGTCGTCGGCCTTCCGGACGCGACGACGCACTACCACGATGACGCCCACGCCGGTGTGGAGGAAGGTCACTAAATGGATCTCGGAAGCATCCTGCACACCATCTTCAACTTTGAAAACTATGGCGAACTGCTGGCCCTGGTCCAGAATTCCATCTGGGCCGGTGCGGTCCTTGGCCTGCTCGGCGGGCTCATAGGCACTTTTGTCATGAAGCGGGACCTCGCCTTCGCGGTGCACGGCATTTCGGAGTTGTCCTTCGCCGGTGCCTCCTTTGCCCTGCTTATCGGGGCGGACATCATTTTCGGTTCGCTCGCGGGATCCGTTGCGGCTGCGCTGCTTCTGGGACTCATGGGCGTCCGGGCGCGGGACAAGAACTCGATCATTGGCGTCATCATGCCGTTCGGGCTAGGCCTGGGCATCTTGTTCCTGGCCCTCTACCAAGGCCGGGCGGCCAACAAGTTCGGGCTACTGACCGGCCAGATCGTCTCAGTGGACACTGTCCAGCTCCAGGTCCTGGCAGGCACGGCCGTGGTGGTCATGCTCGCTCTGGCCGCGATATGGCGCCCGCTCAGCTTCGCCAGTGTGGATCCTGAGATGGCGGAAGCCAGGGGAGTGCCTGTCCGCGGCCTGGCAATTGCCTTCATGGTGTTGCTCGGCGTCAGCGTTGCCTTGTCCATCCAGATAGTCGGCGCGCTTCTGGTGCTGGCCTTGCTGATCACGCCCGCTGCCGCTGCCCTTCGCGTGACCACTTCGCCGCGGCTCGTGGTCTTGTTGAGCGTGGTCTTTGCAATCACAGCGACTGTGGGCGGCATCCTCCTGGCGCTCGGCAGCAGGATTCCCATCAGCCCCTATGTCACCACGTTGTCGTTCCTGATCTATGTGGTGTGCCGGGTCATCGGCAACGTGCGCGCCAAACGCGGGAACAACGGCCGGATCGTCCGTCCCCACGCTGCCATGGGCCAGGCAGTGGAAGACCAGGCGGTAGCCGGCTAGAGCAGGCCCGCGGCCTTCTTGGCAGTGCACTCAGGGCAGAGCCCGAAAATCTCCACCGTGTGCGCCACTTCGGTGTAGCCGTTCTCGGCAGCCACCCCGGGCTGCCCACGTCTCCACCGCCGGAGCTTCCACTTCGACGGCCTTGCCGCAATTGCGGCACAGCAAATGGTGGTGGTGGCCTGTGACCGCGCAGCGGCGGTAGACGGCTTCGCCATCGGCGTTTCTCAGAACATCGATCAGGCCGTCGTCGGCAAGTGACTGCAGGATGCGGTACGCCGTGGCCAGGGACACCGAGACGCCTTGGTTCTGGAGCAGCCGGTACAGTTCCTGGGTGCTCACGAAATCGTCGAGTTCGTCCAGGGCGGCGCTGACGGCCAGGCGTTGCTTGGTGACGCGCTGCTCTTTGACGGCGGGATCCTTGGCATCCGGAAGCGACCGGGCTGTGGGCCCGGACGTGGCGGCATGGGCGCCCTGTGACATTCGTGGACTCATTTCGATGTGGTTGTTCGCAAGTACCAACGTTACCAGCAGGCCACGCTCGGACGCCGGTTCGTGGACACCATTGGAGGCCCGTCCTAGGCTGGCTCCATGAAGCTCACCAAGTTCACCCACGCTTGTGTCCGCCTGCAAAAGGACAGCCAGGTCCTTGTGATCGACCCCGGGACTTTTCCGAGTCCGAGGAAGCGCTCGCAGGCGCCCACGCGGTGCTGATCACCCATGAGCACGCCGACCACGTGGACGTGGACGCCGTCGTCGGAGCCCTCAAG
>NZ_DF952468.1:725195-732161 GCF_001263615.2 Arthrobacter sp. Hiyo1
GTCGGAGCCTCAAGCGAAACCCAGGGCTGCAGGTGCACGCACCCTCCGGTGTCGCGTCCCGACTTGCCGAGAAGGCGGGCGACGACGGCGAGCGTGTACACGCCGTCGAACCCGGCACCTCTTTTGAAACCGGGGGCTTCGCGATCCGTTCCTTCGGAGGGCAGCATGCCCTCATCCACCCGCAGATTCCGGTGGTGGCCAACATCGGCTACCTCGTGGACGAAAATGTCTTCCACCCCGGGGACTCATTCGTCGTCCCCGATGGCATCGACGTGCAAACCCTGCTGGTGCCCATCCACGCGCCGTGGTCAAAGGTGGGCGAAGTGGTTGACTTCGTGATCGCGGTCCGCGCACCCCAGGCCTACCCGGTCCACGATGGCCTGCTTAATGAACTCGGACGCGGTTTGGTGGAAGGCCACGTAACCCGGATCGGCGCGAAGTACGGTACCCGCTATGCGAGGTTGTCGCCGCTCGAGTCCGTGGAGGTCTAGCTCAGTCTGCGCCGCCTACATGCTGCCCGGCCACGTACTTGTCTCGAAGAAGTCGGCCAGTACGGCCTCGTATGGGGCGGGATCCAGGCCGCGCTCAGCGAGCCAGTCCGGGTTGTAGTAGCTGCCCGCGTAGCGATCACCGGCGTCGCACATGAGTGACACGATGCTGCCGCGCTTTCCCTGGGCCACCATCTCGGCAATCAGTTGGCAAACACCCCACAGGTTGGTTCCCGTGGAGGGCCCGGCGTGCAGCCCGGCCAGCCTGCGCAGGTGCCGCATGGCGGCCACAGAAGCGGCATCGGGGACCTGGATCATGGTGTCGATGACGGCCGGGACGAAGCTGGGTTCCATGCGCGGCCGTCCGATGCCTTCGATCCAGGATGGCATTCCCGTCGAGTAGTCCGAGACGCCGTCGCGCCAGCCGGGGTAGAACGCGGAATTTTCAGGATCGACCACGGCCAGCCGCGTTGAGTGGCAGTGGTACCGCAGGTACCGGCCGATCGTGGCGCTGGTGCCGCCGGTGCCGGCGCCCACCACGATCCACTCGGGCACCGGATGTTCTTCGAGGGCGAGTTGCTCGAAAATCGATTCCGCAATGTTGTTGTTGCCGCGCCAGTCGGTGGCGCGCTCAGCAAAGGTGAATTGGTCCATGTAGTAACCGCCGGACGTCCGGGCAACCTCCTCGGCCATTGCGTAGACCTCAGAGGCGTGATCCACAAGGAGGCAGGCGCCACCGAACTCTTCGATGAGGGCGATCTTTTCCGGGCTGGTGGTCCGGGTCATCACGGCGATGAACGGAAGTCCGATCAGCCTGGCGAAGTACGCCTCGGACACGGCGGTACTCCCGCTGGAAGCCTCCACGATGGTGGTCCCTTCCGTGATCCATCCATTGACCAGGCCGTAGAGGAAAAGCGAGCGGGCCAAGCGATGCTTGAGGCTGCCCGAACGGTGCGTGGACTCGTCCTTGAGGTAGAGCTGGACACCCCAGTGTTCGGGGAGCGGCACTGCGTAGAGGTGCGTATCCGCCGAGCGGTTGTTCTCGGCTTCGATTCGTCGGATTGCCTCGCTGGCCCATGCCCGGTCCTGGTTGCGTAGAGTGCTCACCGATCCAGCCTACCGGCGGAGGCTGCCGCCCAAGGATAGGCTGGTAGCCGGTTGGCAGCTGCACGGCGGCAGCGTCGCAATCGTTTGGTAGACACAGCAAAACAAAGGAGATTTGATGGCCACGATCATTGACGCAGCCGCACTCAAGGACCGCATGGATGCGGGCAAGCGGACTGTGTTGCTCGACGTCCGGTGGGTGTTGGGCGATCCGCACGGCCATTCGCACTTCCGCCAAGCCCACATTCCTGGCGCGGTCTATGTGGACCTCCATCACGAACTCGCCGATCCCACGGCCGAGGGCCAGGGGAGGCATCCGTTGCCGTCCACCGCTGCTTTGCAGCGGAGCGCCCGTGCCTGGGGAATCAACGACGGCGATACCGTGGTTGCCTACGACGACAGCGGCAGCACTGCCGCGGCACGGTTGTGGTGGCTGCTGCGGGACGCCGGTTTCCATTCCGTCTTCCTGCTCGACGGTGGACTGGGTGCCTGGCGCGCCGCAGGCCACCCGCTGGCGCAGGACGAGCAACCGCCGGTTCCGGGCGACGTCGTGCTTGGACACGGCCACATGGATGCCATCAGCATGGAGGACGCGGCTGACTGGCACAGCCGTGGAATCCTTCTCGATGCCCGGGCGGGGGAGCGCTACCGGGGCGAAATCGAACCCATTGATCCCCGCGCGGGACACATTCCCGGCGCGCTGAGCGCCCCCACCAGCGGAAACCTCGGACCGGACGGCACGTTCCTCCGCGCAGCGCAGCTCCGCAATAGATTTGCTGCCCTGGGCATCGACGAAGGCAGCAAGGTAGCGGTTTACTGCGGCTCCGGGGTGACGGCAGCCCACGAAATCGCCGCCCTCGAAATCGCCGGATTCAGGGCAGCCCTCTTCCCGGGCTCCTTTTCGCAATGGTCCTCGCTCGACGCCAACCCGGTTGTCACCGGTGCAGCGCCGCTAGCACTCCGCCCATGAGTCATGGGTCCGGTGACGCCGGAGGGGTATGGCAGCGCGGAGTGGCAAAAAATCCGCCCGCAGGGGTAGCGTCGAGGCATGACTCCCGGACGCCCCGTTCCTCCGCCCCTTGGCAAGCCGCTCGTCGTGAGTGACGAGACCGCGGAGGCCAGCCCCGCTGCACCCGTGGCCGCGAAAGGCATGCCGACCCTGGCTGCCGCATACGGCGCCACTTCCGCGGAAAGCGGTCTTGTCCCGCTGACAGTGGCCCGCCGCGTTCCCAAGGAAGACGACGTCGAGATCGAGATCGACTTCTGCGGTCTTTGCCACTCCGATGTCCACGCGACGCGGGGCGAATGGGGTGCCCAGAGCTATCCGCTCGTCCCAGGCCACGAAATCGTGGGCCGGGTCCGTCGGGTGGGCTCCGCCGTCGACGACTTCGTGCCCGGAGACCTGGTGGGCGTCGGTTGCTTGGTGGACTCCTGCCGCGAGTGCGATAGCTGCCTCGAAGGCTTGGAGCAGTATTGCGAACGCGGAAACGTCGGCACCTATGGGGTGAAGGATTCCTGGAACGGCGGCGCCATCACCCAAGGCGGTTACTCCACTTCCGTGGTGGTTGACCGCCGCTTCGTGTTGCGCGTTCCCGAGGGCCTTGACCCGGCCGCGGCGGCGCCCTTGCTGTGCGCGGGCATCACCACCTACTCGCCGCTTCGCTACTTCGACGTCGAGGAGGGGACGTGGTGGGCGTCGTCGGACTTGGCGGACTCGGCCACATGGCGGTCAAGATCGCGAAGGCCATGGGGGCGCAGGTGGTGGTCTTCACCACCTCGGATGCCAAGGTCGAGGCGGCAATAGAGCTCGGTGCGGACGACGTGATCCTCTCGAAGGACCCCGAAGCCATGGAAGGCGCCGACCGCACTATCGACGTCATTATCGACACCGTCGCGGCGCCCCATGACCTGAACCCGTACTTCCGGACCTTGCGGCTGAACGGCGCCCTCTTCCAGTTGGGGCTGCCTCCCACCGACATGCCTCCGGTCAGTCCTGGCGCGCTGATCCGGCGGCGGCTCTCCTATGCAGGCTCGTTGATCGGCGGCATTGCCGAGACCCAGGAAATGCTGGATTTCTGCGCTGAGCACGGCGTCGTCAGCGAAGTCGAAGTGGTCACCGCCCGGCAACTCAATGAAGCCTACGACCGCATGGTTGCCGGCGACGTCAAATACCGTTTCGTCCTCGATACCAAGACCCTTCAGCCCCCTTCGGAAAAGGCAGACGTATGAGCACCCTCTTCACCAAGATCATCAACGGCGAGATTCCCGGACGTTTTGTCTGGAAGGACGACGATGTGGTGGCTTTCCTGACCATCGCCCCGCTGACCGATGGCCACACCCTCGTGGTGCCGCGCGAAGAGGTGGACCGCTGGACCGACGTCCCTCCCGAGCTCCTCAACAAAGTCATGTCGGTCGCGCAGATAATCGGCAAGGCACAAGTGGAGGCGTTTGGCGCACCACGGGCGGGGCTGTCCGTGGTGGGCTTCGAAGTGGAGCACTTCCACGTGCACGTCTTCCCGGCAACGTCCCTGGCCGATTTCGATTTCGGAACCGTGGAGCACAACCCGGACCCTGCCCGGCTCGACGCGAATGCGGCAAAACTCCGCGCCGGGCTCGTCGCCGCCGGACACGGCGAGTACGTTCCCGCAGATTGAGGCTGGCACCCAGCTACGCTCGCTCACCTTTGGTGGTGTTTTCCCAAACGCTCGCTCACCTTTGGCAGGAATGGCCGTATAGGTGAGCGGGCGTCCTGGGATTTGGCCATATAGGTGAGCGGGCGTTGGTACCGCCCCGGCTACGCGGGGGCCAGCGCCTGGTTGAGAACCGCCCGGATGCGCTTTTCCGAGACCGAGTAGGCCGTGCCGAGTTCGACGGCGAAGAGGCTCACGCGCAGCTCCTCGATCATCCAGCGCACCCGTGTTAATTCAGCTCCTGCCCGTCGGCCCGGCAGCAGCGCGGAGACAGCGTCGTCGTAGTCGTCCTCCAACGCCTGAACAACGGACATGTTCAGCCCGTCACGCTGGACATTGTTCGGGAGCTTTTCGAGGCGCTTCTCGATTGCGGCCAAATACCGCGGCAGCTGGCTCAGTTGGGCGTAGCCCGTCCGTGCCACAAAACCGGGGAACACGAGTTGCTCCAGTTGGCTCTTCATGTCGTTGAGCGCGCTGATCAAGGCGAGGCTCGTGCTGCCCTTGAGTTGCTTCTCGATCCGCCGTGTGCTGCCCAAGATGCGTTCGACGACGGCGGTCACCGTGAAGACGGTGTCGATCAGTTCCGCACGGACCAGCTCGTACAGGGCGTCGAATGCCTCCTTGTCCCACGGAAGTTCGGCCGGAGTCAGCTTGTCGATGGCCGCGAGGACGCAGTCGGCAATCAAGGCACTTACCGAACCATGGGGATTCTGGCTGAACGTCAACTTCTCCGTGTTGTTCAAGTGTTCCAGGACGTAGCGGTCCGGGGCGGGAACCCGCAGCGCGAGCAGCCGGATAACGCCGCCGCGCATTGCCGGCTCCTGCTCCGCCCGGGTCTGGAACACCCGCAACGCAACGGATGTGCCCTCATCCACGAGAGCGGGAAAACCCGTGACATCGTGCCCCTTCACTGTGCGCGTCACCTGGCGTTCGATAGCTCCGAAAGTCCACGCGGTGAGCCCGGTTTGCTCTGAGAGGAAACCGGCGGCCTGCGGGGTCGAGCCGCCGCTGCCGTTTCCACTGGGGGATCCGGCACCGCCGGCATGTGCAGCGCCCTTCGGACCTTTGGTGCGCGCCGTCGTCGCGGGTGTTGCGCCGAGGGATTCGGCGATGGCACGGCGGGTAGCCGGAGCCAGCTGCTCCTGGAGAGCGGCCAGGTCCTTGCCTTCGTCGAGCACCTTGCCGCGGCTGTCCACTACCTTGAAGCTGACGCGCAGGTGCGCCGGAACGGCGTCCCAATTCCACGATCCCGGAGGAACGATGTGTCCCCGGATACGGCGCAGCACCAGCTCAAGTGAGGCCTCAAGATCGTCCGAGGCGGGAGCGAAGTCGGTTTCCAAAGCAGCAGCCGCTTGCCGGGCAACATCCGGGGCAGGCACGAAGTTCTTGCGGATGTGTTTGGGCAGCGACTTGATCAAGGCGGTGACGAGCTCCACCCGCTGGCCCGGTATCTGCCAGCGGAAAGGGGCGTCGTCGAGCTGATTAAGGAACAGCACGGGGACCTCGGCTGTGACACCATCCGACGGATTGGGCGGCGAGCCGGGAGCCACTGGATGGAACTCGTAGCTCAGGGGCAGCTCAAAGCCCTTATGCAGCCAGGTTTTCGGGTAGGCGGAATCATCCAGGGCTTCCGCGTCCTCGCTGATGAGCAGCGATTGGTCGAAGTCCAGCAACGTGGGGTCCTGCTGGCGGGCTTCCTTCCACCATTTGTCGAAGTGGCGTTCAGAGACCACGTCCTTGCCGATTCTGGCGTCGTAGAACTCGAAGAGCGTGTGGTCGTCCACGAGGATGTCCCGGCGGCGCATCCGCGTCTCGAGCTCCTCGATTTCGTGGAGCAAGGCGCGGTTGCGGTGGAAGAACTTGTGGTGGGTTTTCCAGTCGCCTTCGACGAGGGCATGCCGGATGAAGAGTTCGCGGCAGAGCTCGGGGTCGATCCTGCCGTAGTTGATGCGGCGGTTCGGGATGATGGGAACTCCGTAGAGCATCACCTTCTCGTGGGCCATAACCGAGCCCGTCCGGGTGGACCAGTGGGGTTCGCTGTAGGAGCGCTTTACGAGATCCGGTGCAACCTGCTCCGCCCACAAGGGATCGAACTTCGCCGCGACCCGGGCCCAGAGCCGGCTTGTTTCAACCAATTCCGCGGCCATAACGAAGGCGGGCGACTTCTTGAACAACGCCGAGCCCGGGAAGATGGCGAAACGGCTGCCGCGTGCTCCGGCGTATTCGCGCTTGCGTTCATCCAGCATGCCGATGTGGCTCAGCAGTCCGGAGAGCAAGCTGATGTGGATTCCCTCGTTGTTGCCTACGGGGTCGGCCTCGCGCTTGTTGTCGATGGTGATGCCCAGCGGCTTGGCGAGCTGGCGCAATTGCTGGAAGAGGTCCTGCCATTCGCGGACGCGCAGGTAGTTGATGAACTCGTTCCTGCACAGCCGGCGGAACTGCGTGGAGGAGAGCTCCTGCTGCTTTTCCTGGATGTAGTTCCACAGGTTCAGGAATCCGGTGAAGTCCGAGTTCTCATCCCTGAAGCGTGCGTGCTTCTCGGCGGCAAGCTGCTGCTTGTCCGTCGGACGCTCGCGCGGATCCTGGATCGTCAAGGCCGCCGCCAGGATCATGACTTCCTTGACGCAGCCGCGCTTTCCGGCCTCGACAATCATCCTGCCGAGCCGGGGGTCCACCGGGAGCTG
>NZ_DF952468.1:732186-733656 GCF_001263615.2 Arthrobacter sp. Hiyo1
CCGGCGGCTCAACGAAGGGGAAGTTCTCCACGTCCTTGGGGCCGCGGGCAACGCCCATGGCAGTCATCTGCAGGATGACCGCGGCAAGGTTGGTCCTCAGGATCTCCGGATCAGTGAACGGGGGGCGTGACTCGAAGTCCTCCTCGGAATAGAGCCGGATGGCGATACCCTCGGACACGCGCCCGCAACGGCCGGAACGCTGGCTTGCCGATGCCTGCGACACGCGTTCAATCGGCAGCCGTTGCACCTTGGTGCGGTGCGAGTAGCGCGAGATGCGGGCCGTGCCGGTGTCGACGACGTATTTGATGCCGGGAACGGTCAAGGACGTTTCCGCGACGTTGGTAGCGAGGATGATCCGCCGCTTGCCGCCCGGGTTGAAGACCCTGTGCTGCTCCTGCAGGCTCAAGCGGGCGAACAACGGCAGCACCTCGGTGCCCGCCAGCCTGCGGTTGGCCTGGATCCGGCCGTTCAACGCCTCGGCGGCGTCGCGGATCTCGCGCTCGCCGGAGAAGAACACCAGGATGTCTCCGGGAGCCTCAAGCGCGAGCTCGTCGACGGCGTCGCACACGGCATCGAGTGGGTCGCGGTCTTCCTCGAGCTCGTCGTCGGACGCGTCCTCATCCTCGCCGGATGCACCGCCGGCCGGTTGGGACAGCGGCCGGTAGCGGATTTCCACCGGGTAGGTCCGGCCCGAGACCTCGATGATCGGCGCGGGTTCTTCCTCGCTGCCGAAATGCTTCGCGAAACGCTCGGGGTCGATGGTCGCCGAGGTGATGATGACCTTCAGGTCCGGCCTTTGCGGCAGGATCCGCTTGAGGTAGCCCAGGATGAAGTCGATGTTGAGGCTGCGCTCGTGTGCCTCGTCGATGATGATGGCGCTGTACTTACGTAGCAGCTTGTCCCGCTGGATCTCAGCCAGCAGGATGCCGTCGGTCATTAGCTTGATTTTGGTGGCCTTGCTGACTTCGCCGGTGAAACGGACCTGGAAGCCCACTTCCTGCCCGATCTCGACGCCCATCTCGAAGGCGATGCGTTCTGCGACGGTGCGCGCGGCAAGGCGGCGCGGCTGGGTGTGGCCGATCAGGCCCTTGTCGCCGAGGCCGAGTTCCAGGCACATTTTGGGGATCTGCGTGGTCTTGCCGGAACCGGTTTCGCCGGCGATGATGGTCACCTGGTTTGCGGCGATGGCCGCCATCAAGTCCTCGCGGCGCTCGGAGACGGGCAGCTCTGCGGGGTAGGAAATATGAAGTGTCATGGCTGCTGACAGTCTACTGTGGCGGCGCGTCGGCGCGCAGTGCGCGCTTTCCCGCGGCCTTTTCCAATCGCCCGGCCATGGTGCGGGCGTACTCCTTGAATTCTTCAGGAGAGATGATCTCAAAGTCCATGTCCAGCGCCGCGAGGTGCGCCGCGGGCTGTGCCAAGCTGTCCCAGCCGGCGCGGAGCAGGGTTGCGTTCCCGCCGTCGTCGCTC
>NZ_DF952468.1:735313-737414 GCF_001263615.2 Arthrobacter sp. Hiyo1
CTCGGCAGGCAGGGGGCGCGGCACATACTTTTTCCGTTCGGCCGGGAGCGTGGCGATGCGATCGGCACGGAACGTGCGCCAGTCTTCCCGGTCCACATCCCATGCGACCAGGTACCAGCGCCGCCCGGTGTCGACGAGCCGGTATGGCTCCACCAAACGCCGGCCAGCGTCACCGTCTGCCTTGACATAGTCGAAACTGAGTTGTCGCTTGTCCGCGATCGCCGCGGAGACCACAGTGAGCTGCTGGGGGTCAACCGACGCCGCGTTGCTGGGCAGTGTGGTGACCGCGGCCTTGAGCATCGCGAACTTCGGGCGGAGACGTGAGGGAAGCACCTGCTCGAGCTTGGCAAGGGCGCGGACCGATGCTTCGCCGATACCGGCCACGGGACCCGCCGCCACCGAGTTCAGTCCCAAGGCGACGGCGAGAGCTTCATTGTCGTCAAGGAGCAGCGGCGGGAGCTGGGCCCCGGCGCCCAGTTGGTAGCCGCCGGCTATCCCAGGCGAGGCGTGGATGGGATAGCCGAGGTTCCGGAGCTTGTCGATATCGCGGCGGACGGTGCGCTCCGTGACACCCATCCGCTTGGCCAATGCCGGGCCGGTCCATTCACGCCGGACCTGCAGCAAGGACAGCAATTGCAGGAGCCTTGCGGACGTTTGGATCATGGCACTGAATCTAGCCCACCATGCGGACAAAAGTCGTCCGTGTTGAGGGGCAGGCTGTCCTTAGAACGCGCGCAGTGTCCAGCACGAGTTGTCAGGCAGGTCCCTCGCCGTCCAGGGCTCGGAACGGTCGGGAAGGCGGCCGCGGCCGTCCCGAAGGACCGCTGAGATGGAAGCGGCGGCAGTGATGATGAGGATGATGAAGAGCAAGACTCCGATGAATTCCATGACTCCATCGTGTTCCTCACGCACCCCAAGAAACAGTGGCAGAAATGACCCATTTAGGCAATTTTCTGCCACACTGGATCTATGTTGAAAACGGTGGCAATCATTGTTGTTCCCAACTTCTCGATCTTCGAATTCGGGACCGCCTGCGAGGTCTTTGGCATTGACCGAGCGGACCGGGGGAGTGGCGTTCCCGGCTTTGACTTCAGGGTCTGCACCCCCGTACCGGGAGACGTGAAGATGAAGTCCGGCCTGTCGATGCATGTCGGACTGGGCCTGGAAGCTACGGCCGATGCCGACTTGGTCATCATGGCCCCGTATGGACGGGACGAGGACGTCCCGGAGCCTGTATTGGATGCGCTACGGGCGGCCCACACGCGCGGGGCTTGGGTCATGTCGATCTGCTCCGGGGCGTACGCGCTTGCCCGTGCGGGCCTCCTTGACGGGCGCCGCTGCACCACGCACTGGCACTATTCACAGGACCTCGCCAGCAGGTACCCGCAGATTCATGTGGACGAAAATGTGCTTTACGTCCAGGACGGAACGATCATCACAAGTGCCGGCACGGCCGCCGGCATTGACGCCTGCCTCCATCTTGTCCGCGTCGAGCTTGGCGCAAACGTTGCTGCTGCCATCGCCCGCGACATGGTGGTTCCGCCGCACCGCGACGGCGGCCAGGCCCAGTTCATCGACCGGCCCATGCCCACGTGCGGCTCTGCGCCCATGGAGGCATTGCTGCGCTGGATGGTGGAAAACCTCGAGCATGACCACAGCGTCAACGAACTGGCTTCCCGGCTGCACATGTCCGCCCGGACCTTCGCCCGCCGGTTCCGGGCCGAAACAGGTGCCACACCGGCGGCGTGGCTCAATTCGCAACGGGTGCTCCGGGCACAGGAGCTCCTGGAAAGCACGGAGTTGAACATCGACGAAATTGCGCGCGAAGCAGGATTCGGACATTCCGTGCTGCTGCGGCACCACTTCGCCAAGGTCCTGGCCACGAGCCTCAGTCTTACCGGAGGGCTTTCCGCGGCCAGTTGGCGGAAGTTGGCTAGCGGCGGAGGGTCTCGTGGCCTTCTACCTTGGCGTTCTCCACAAGGGTGTGCCATGGCCCGGTGACCTCGGTCTCCGGGAGCGTGGCACGGTGTTGTCCGGCGCGGATTGAATACATGAACCGGTCGGCTTGCCCGGCAGCTTTCCCGGGTGCCCGCGCGGCCGC
>NZ_DF952468.1:739531-742406 GCF_001263615.2 Arthrobacter sp. Hiyo1
CCGCCTGGAGGTTCTTGATGTGGAGCAGGGATTCCTTGGCCGCCCGTGCGATCACCCGCAGGCGGGGCTCGTGCTGTGCCGCCAGCCTTCGCAGCATGTAGGGAGGAATGATGGAACAGATCACGGCGAACCCTTTCGTACCTGTTGGACGGGTACGAACAGCTTAGGAGTGGCTACTGACTTTTTAGCCGGGCCGGTGCGGCATGTCCGGGATCACGACGACTCGGAGGCCTCCTGCAAGCACACCGGCAACAGTTCCTCCTCATATTCGGGGCCCTTCAGGATCCGTTGCAGCTTGCCGAGGTCCACGATGCCATTGCCCCAGGCCAGTTCGATTTCGTAGAGGGCTTGCTTGTTGCGGCGGGCGGCTTCACATTCAGGCATCGGTGTCCTTGGGTTGTGGGCAAAGGATGGTTGCGAGATGTGCTGCTGGGAGCCGCGACAGCTTCTTGGCGAGAACCGGGGCAATGGACTCGAGCTCGGGGAACGCTGCTGCGGGCTCCTGTTGAGGTGTCTGCCCTGGTCTTTTTGTTGTCTGCACAAGAACGTTGTGCTGGCAGGCGGCCAATCGTGACGCAGTTTTCCACTTTTTGTTGCCCGACTGGCAAGCGGCGAGGCTCCACGGCAAACGGTGAGGCAAAGAAAAACCCCGCCGGTTCCTTGAACTGGCGGGGTTTTCTGTTGTGCCCTCGATAGGATTCGAACCTACGGCCTTCTGCTCCGGAGGCAGACGCTCTATCCCCTGAGCTACGAGGGCATCCGGGGCTCCCGTCCGTTGCCGGAGGGACGTCCACGAGCTTAGCAGGTCACCGCGCCGCAATGGAAAACGGGCGGGGGCGAGCCGTCAGTAGCCCGCGAAAGCGTCCACATGGATGCGTCCGGCTCCGGCATGGCGGGCGGCGGAGCGAAGGGTGTCCACGTTTGCCGGGGACCCGGAGACGTACACGTCCCGCTCGGCCACATCGGGGATGAGCTCCCGCAGGGAGTCGCCGTCGATGCGGCTCCGCCCGGCGTCGTGCATGAACGACGGCGGCGGGGAACCGTCCGAAAGGCGGGCGATGACCCGCGCGCCCGAGGCCTCCAGGACATCTCTCCCGGCAAGTTCTGCGGCGCTGGGGGCGAGATACAGCACGACGATGTCCCGTCGCGCGGAGCTGCCGGACGCAGCTGGGAAAGGAAAGGCGCAATCCCGATTCCGGCCGCGATGAGCAGCACGGGTTTGCCGGCGTCGGGCGGCAGGACAAAGTCGCCGCCCACCGCGGTTCCGCTGACGCACTCTCCAGGCTCAAGCGCGAGCAACGCACGCTTGGCGGCGGAGACTGGTTCCGCCGTGCCGACGCCGAATGTCATCTCGGGCGAGTCGGGCGAGCTGGTGATGCTGAAGACCCGTCGCCGCCCTTTACCGTCCGAGCGCGAGTGCGGAAGGTTGAGTTCCATGAACTGCCCCGGGAGGAAACGGACGGGCCGTCGTGGCTCAAAGCGGAACTCGGTAGTGAACGGCGTCAGGGGGCGCGAACCCTTGAACGTCAGCATGATCCCGCCCCGCTGCCCCACGAGGAACGCGAGGAGGTTTCCGATCAGCAGAGCGAGTTCCGGCGAATTGGCCACGCCCGCCACGTTGTACGGCACAGCAAACAACAAGGCCACGACGGCGGCCAGTACCATTTGCTGCCAGCGGCGGGGAGGCAGGGTGAGGGGCTCGGTGAGCATGAAACCGACGAAAAAGAGCAGTGGCTGCTGCGCGATCGGTTGCCACAAAGCGGGTCCGAAGGACATTCCGCCGCGCAGGAGCACGGCGCACACCACCGACAGCGCCACGACGAAGAAAGTGCAGGCCATGAGCACCTTCAGCGTCCGGTACAGCACCAACAGCACGCCGGGAACCAGGAGCCACAACATGGCCGGGGTTGCCGCCCACCACGTGGCGATGTTCAAACCGGTGAGCCCGGCGATGAAGCGCCCGCCGCGGCGGGATTGAATATATGCCGGCCTCGGAACGCCAAGACGTATTTGGATGCCGAGGCCAAGACGCATGCCACGGCGACTCCGGCGAGGTCGAGGACCTGGACCGAAGGAATCAGCTCGGTGGGCCAGAACAGGAAGTACAACAAGAGGCCCGTGATGAGCGAGGACTCCGAGTGCGGCTGGACCTTGAAGAGCATGGCCATGAGCCGGTTGGATGCATACGTCAGGCCCAGGCACAGCACAAGATGGACAACCATTTCAGGCAGCCCGAAGCTCAACCAGCCCAGGGCGTTCAACACCATGCTGTACGCCGCGAGAACGGCAAGGACCCAAAGAATCAGCCGGTACATCGTGAAATGGCCGAGCCAGGCATCCACTCGCGCTTTGATGGCAATCATGAGAACAGTGTCCCTTCGAAGCCGGCCGAATAGGCGGCGTGTCCGTCCGAATAGACCATGAGCCAGGAAAACTCGAATTCTCGCTCAAGTACTTTCGGATCCACCATGAAGAGCGCCGTGGCCAGCGCATCGGCTTCCATTGCGGTGGTAGCCATGGTCCACGTGGCCACCACGGTCTCTATCGGGAACCCGGTGGCGCCGTCGAGGACATGGTGCAGCCCGTCGCCCCACGCGCGGCGGTTGGCGGCTGAAGCGCACAGCGCCCCGTCATGGAGTTCGACGACGCCGATCGCCTGGGTGGGGTCGTAGGGGTGTTCGAGGCCCACGCCCAACGGCTCCGCCCCGGAATGAAGCATGTCGCCGCTGGCATCGACCAGGAACTCCGTGGTTCCCGCTCCACGCAGGACCGAGGCCAGAAGGTCCACCAATTGGCCTTTCCCGGCAGCACCGATGTCCAAAACCACAGGGACGGAAGCGGAAATCTCCGTGCCGTTCCATACGAGGGCGTCTTC
>NZ_DF952468.1:744509-745763 GCF_001263615.2 Arthrobacter sp. Hiyo1
TCCGCCGTCGCCCGCCTCCGCGAGCAGGGCCACGTGTTCGACGACGGCGGGGCGGTCTGGCTGCGCACCACGGACTTCGGCGATGACAAGGACCGCGTGATGATCCGGGCCAACGGCGAACCCACGTATTTCGCCGCCGACGCCGCGTACTACCTGTCGAAGAAGGACCGCGGCTTCACGGAGAAGATCTACCTGCTCGGCGCCGACCACCACGGCTACATCAACCGGCTCAAGGCCATCGCAGCCTGTGCGGGCGACGACCCCGAGGTCAACATCGAGGTCCTGATCGGACAGTTGGTCTCGGTCAACGGCGCCAAGCTGTCCAAGCGTGCCGGCAACATCATCGAGCTCAAGGACTTGATCGAATGGCTCGGGAAGGACGCCGTGCGTTACTCGCTGGCCCGCTTCCCCGCCGATTCTCCGCTGACGCTGGATCCGGAACTGCTGAAGAAGAACAGCAACGAAAACCCAGTGTTCTACGTGCAGTACGCGCATGCCCGCTCCCGCGGCACGGCACGCAACGCGATCGAGGCTGGCGTCGACCACAGCGCCTTCGACGCGTCCTTGTTGGACCACGCCACCGAGAACGAGCTGCTGTCCTACCTCGGCAGCTACCCGTCCATCGTTGCCAAGGCCGCCGAGCTCCGCGAACCGCATCGTGTGGCCCGCCACCTCGAGGTCATCGCCGGTGCCTACCACCGCTGGTACGACGCTTGCCGCGTCTCACCGCTCGGCGACGAGCCAGTCCAGGACGTCAACCGCACACGGCTGTGGCTCAACGACGCCACGAGCCAGGTACTTGCCAACGGACTCGAACTCCTCGGCGTTTCAGCTCCGGAACGGATGTGATCAGCGTGCAAAACAACACCGCCGCCTCGCCCCTTGCCCCCGAGTGGCTCGTCGTGCCGGAGGACGTGAACGCGCTTCACGCGCCGATGTGGGCCGAAGGTGTCCAGAGGACCGACGACGGCGAGCTCGCCATTGACGGCGTTCCCGTCAGCGAGCTCAAGGCGCAGTTCGGCACTCCGCTGTTCGTCATGAGCGAGGGTGATTTTCGTGCCCGCGCCCGCTCCTTCAAGGACGCCTTTGACGCGGCTTTTGAGGACATTTGCGGTGGAGTGGACGTCTACTACGCCGGAAAGTCCTTCTTGTGTACTGCCGTGGCCAGTTGGGTGGCCGAGGAAGGCCTGCGCCTGGACACGTGCTCTGGGGGCGAACTCGCCGTCGCGGCCCGCGCCGGCATCGACGGCGCCA
>NZ_DF952468.1:746421-748155 GCF_001263615.2 Arthrobacter sp. Hiyo1
CCGCAAGGCATAGTCCGCCCCGTAGCCCAGGTGCTCGAGGCTGCCGCCGATGAGCGGCGTCATGGTGCCGTCGCTGAGGCGGTACAGCTTTTTGAAAAGCCGTTCCAGCTCGCCTGCCCCGGCAGGGAGGGTCACGGTGCCGGGTTCACGGGCGAGCGCTGCAACCAGGGAGTCGTCCCGGAAGCGCGAGTAGCTTCTGTCGTAGTCCTCCACGATGCCGAGCAAGCCGGCGCGCACCTCCTCGGGGAGTTGCTCCGGCGTCGAGATTTCCCACGTGGTTCCGATCCCGTCGAAGCCGAACACGCTCCAGCGTGTGCGCCATGCGCCTATTTGGCCTCGGACTTGATGGTTTCCACGGCCTTGTTGAATCCTTGGCTGGTCAAGGAGGAGCCGGCGACTTTTGAGACGTTGATCTCATCCAGTTTCTTGCCGACCACCTGCGCCGCGATGCCGTTCTTGAACTGCCCCTGGAATTCCTTGGTGTTCGGGTTGTTGGCATGGACTGTGATGTCCACCGCGGAAATGGTGCCACCGGCCAATGTCAGCTTGACCCCCACGGTTTCACCGCCGTTGGGTGAAATGTAGTCACCGTCCGCACTGTAGGTACCGTCCTTGTAGGGGCCGGAAATCGTGGAGGTCTTTTGCGGGGTGCTGCCTTGTGCCGAGGGGGCGCAAGCTGCCACCGAACT
The DNA here is from genome assembly GCF_001263615.2 of Arthrobacter sp. Hiyo1. Classification (NCBI taxonomy): domain Bacteria; kingdom Bacillati; phylum Actinomycetota; class Actinomycetes; order Micrococcales; family Micrococcaceae; genus Arthrobacter; species Arthrobacter sp. Hiyo1. Next base: position 747,111 of record NZ_DF952468.1, read on the forward strand.
GGCCAGGGAGAGGCCGGCGGCGCCCACCAGGAGGCCCTTGCGGAGTGGCGTAGTCATGGTTCTGCTCGTTTCAACTGGACTCGAAAAGTGGTCAATGCGCGTTCCTTCGGGCCGTGGGCCGATCACACCACTGACGGTGATTTCAGCCTATCGGTTCAGTCTGGGAGCTTTACTGGCCGAAGCTGGGCGCCGGCTGGGTGCGCGCTGGTGCCCGCGTGTGCGCATTGCTAAGCATTAGAATTCCACCACTTGCAAGCCCCACCGGTAGGCTAGACGGGTGACTCCCGAAGAACTCTCAGCCGCCATATCCGCCTGCCTGAAAGACGCTGTCGCCGCCGGCGAGCTTGCGCTTTCCGAATCTGCCCTCCCTGAGGACGTGCGCGTGGAGCGACCCAAGAACCGGGAGCACGGCGACTGGGCCACGAACATTGCCTTGCAGCTTGCCAAGCATGCCGGGACCAACCCGCGTGAATTCGCCACAATCCTGGGCAAGCGGCTGGAAGCGATCCACGGCGTCACCGCCGTGGACATCGCGGGCCCGGGCTTCCTGAACATCACCGTGGATGCGGCGGCCGCCGGTGCGCTGGCCAAGGCCATCGTCGAGGCGGGAAGCTCCTACGGAACCAACCAGGCGCTCGCAGGCCATGTGGTCAACATGGAATTCGTCTCGGCCAACCCCACGGGACCGCTGCACATCGGCCACACGCGTTGGGCGGCCCTGGGAGATTCGATTGCCCGCGTCCTCCGCGCCTCCGGTGCGGACGTCACCGCGGAGTACTACATCAACGACGCCGGCTCGCAGATGAACGTTTTCGCGAACTCGGTGCTGTCCCGCCTGCACGGACGCGGCGTTCCGGAGGGCGGCTACCCCGGTGAGTACATCCGGGAACTCGGCGACGAGGTGCTCAAGGCCCATCCGGCAATCCGCGAGCTGACCGACGAGGCCGCACTGCCGGTGATCCGTTCCGCGGCCTACCAGGCCCAGATGAAGGACATCAAGGACACCCTGGCCGAGTTCGGCGTGGCTTTCGATGTCTTCTTCTCC
>NZ_DF952468.1:752111-755206 GCF_001263615.2 Arthrobacter sp. Hiyo1
CCGTCCTGGGCGACCTCGTCTCGGCAGCCCGCCGGGTGGTACTGGGCGGTCCCGGCCGTACCGAGACCACCACGGGCTACGTGCCTGCGCTGTCGATCGATGCCTCGACCACGAGCTACTACATCGGCCTCGACGTTGCCGACCAGGCCGGCGTCCTGGCCCGGATCACCCACATCTTTGCGGAGCACGGCGTGTCGATCGAAATCATGCGCCAGACGATCCACCGCGACGCCGCCTCGAAGGTTGAGTCGGCCGAGCTGAAGATCGTCACCCACCGCGCATCCGAAGCCGCACTCGCGGCAACCGTCGAGGCCGTCAAGGGCCTGGACGTCATCAATTCTGTGACATCCGTCCTGCGGGTAGAAGGGGTCTAAGTGGCTCACCAATGGCGCGGAGTAATCCGCGAATACGCTGATCGTTTGCCTGTAACGGAAGCCACGAAGGTCATTACCCTCGGCGAGGGCGGAACTCCGCTCGTCCACGCGCAGAAGCTCTCCGAACTCACCGGATCCACCGTGTACCTCAAGGTGGAGGGCATGAACCCCACCGGGTCCTTCAAGGACCGCGGCATGACGATGGCCATGACAGCGGCTGTCGAAGCAGGCGCCAAGGCCGTTGTTTGCGCCTCCACGGGCAACACCTCGGCCTCCGCCGCAGCCTACGCCACCGCCGCCGGGCTCAAGTGCGCCGTGCTGGTCCCCGAAGGCAAGATCTCCATGGGCAAGCTCAGCCAGGCCATCGCGCACGGCGCGACCCTCCTGCAAGTGGACGGCAACTTCGACAACTGCCTCGACATCGCCCGCAAGCTCGGCGAGTCCTACCCGGTGTTCCTCGTGAACTCGGTCAACCCGGCGCGTATCCAAGGCCAGAAGACCGGTGCCTTCGAAATCGTCGACGCCCTCGGAGACGCTCCGGACATCCACGTCCTGCCGGTAGGCAACGCGGGCAACATCAGCGCGTACTGGAAGGGCTACAAGGAGTATTCCGCCCCCTTCGAGTCCGCGACCGCCGGCACCCTTCCCGCCGTCTCCACCAAGACGCCAGCCATGTGGGGATTCCAAGCGGCAGGCGCGGCACCGTTCGTGGCAGGCCACCCCATCACCGAACCGGACACGATCGCCACGGCCATCCGCATCGGCAACCCGGCGTCCTGGGACACGGCCATTGCGGCGCGTGATGAATCCGGCGGCTTCATCGACGCCGTGACCGACGAGGAAATCCTCGATGCCCACCGCTGGCTCTCCGCCAAGGAAGGCGTCTTCGTGGAACCCGGTTCCGCAGCAGGCGTAGCCGGGCTCATCAAGAAGCACGCCGCAGGCGAGGTTCCCACCGGCAAGACGATCGTCATCACCGTCACCGGACACGGACTCAAAGACCCGCAGTGGGCACTCCGTACCGAAGACGGCAGTGAGGTCCAACCGGTCAAGGTGCCGAACGACGTCGTAACCGTGGCATCCGAACTGGGACTGGAAGAAAACTAAGAGTGGAAACCACGCAGCCCACCGCGACGGGTCTCACGCTTGTCGCGGCAGCCAGCAGCTGACCGTCAGGGTCCCGGGCACCAGCGCCAACCTGGGCCCCGGCTATGACAGCCTCGGCCTGGCATTGTCGATCTACGACACCCTGACCGTCGAAACACTCACCACCGGAGAGCTCGAGTTCGAGCTCTCCGGTGAGGGAGCCGATTCCCTTCCCCGGGATGCGAGCCACCTCGTCGTGCGTGCCCTCAACACGGCCTTGGAGCGGCTCGGTTTCCGGCACAGCGGCCTCAGGATCACCGCGGACAACGTCAACCCGCACGGCCGCGGACTTGGCTCCTCGGCGTCGGCCGTGGTTGCCGCCGTGACCGCGGCCAACGCCTTGGTGCCCGAATCCGCACAGCGCGACCGCGACTGGATCCTGCAGCTCACGAGCGAGATGGAAGGGCACCCGGACAACGTCGCACCCGCGATTTTCGGCGGATTGGCCCTGTCATGGCAGGACAGCGAGCAGTACAGCAGCACCCGCGCAGAAGTGGTCCCGTCGGTCATCCCGATCGTCGCCGTGCCTGACTACGAATTGTCCACCGAGACCGCCCGCGGTTTGCTGCCCGCTTCCATCGGCCACCACGCAGCAGCCATGAACTCAGGACGCGCGGCGCTCCTCATCCACGCATTGACGGCCGACCCCCGTTTCCTGCTTCCCGGAACCGAGGACTACCTTCACCAGAGCTACCGCGCCGAGGCAATGCGGCCCAGTGCGGCGCTGATCAAGGCATTGCGGTCTTCGGGCCATGCAGCCGTGGTCTCGGGAGCGGGACCCACAGTTCTGGCACTGGCCAACGGCGCGGATGAAGCCAAGGCGATCGCCGAATTGATTAATTCGTTCACCGCGGACAACACTCCGGATGTTGCGTGGCGCGTGATGACACTGGCAGTGGACGTTGAAGGTGCTAGAGTGGACTTGCACCGGCGGTAGAACCGCGGGCAGTTCCCTGACATTGGATCCCGGCTTATTGCCGTTCCCGTCTCCTACTGTGTCGAAGTCTGCCGGTGTCGTCTCCTTATCGGCCTGTCGCAGGTGCCACAGAACCCTTTCTGTTACCCGAGCCGTCAGCCCGCGCCCCGCCCGCCGGAGCATCGAAGACGTATTAGTATCCGGCCCTGCTGAAACTAAACCGGCAAGACCGAAATCACGGCTGCAGATCTGAACTGCAGTCCAGAACAAATCATCGCGTCCAGCTCTAGGTCTGGACGCCGTCGAGGGGGAAGGATCCTTCGTGACAGAAACCACTGAGCTGGCTTCAGCTGTGGACACAACATCTTCTGCAGCTGAATCAACGGCCGCAACCGCTAAGAGCAGCGGCCTTGCAGGCCTCAAGCTCGCGCAGCTCCAGGCTCTCGCCAGTCAGCTGGGCATTTCGGGCGGATCCCGGATGCGCAAGGGGGACTTGGTCTCGGCTATCTCGGCCCACCGTGCCGGTGCAACCACCAGCAAGGCTCCCACCGCGGCCAAGGCCGTGGCAGCAAAGGCCGCGCCTGCAGCCCCGGAAGCTGAGACCGCTGCCGCACCTGCCGCAGCACCTGTTGAAGCTCCTGCGCAGGACGGCACCCGTG
>NZ_DF952468.1:758615-759792 GCF_001263615.2 Arthrobacter sp. Hiyo1
CGCGTCCCGCTCCAGCACATCACTGGCGTCGCGCACTTCCGCTACCTCACGCTCGCCGTGGGCCCTGGCGTGTTCATTCCGCGACCGGAAACGGAATCCGTGGTCCAGCTCGTCATCGACCACCTCCAGGGACTCGAGCACCCCAAGGTGGTTGACCTTGGTACGGGCTCCGGCGCCATCGCGGCGTCGATCGCCCACGAAGTGCCCGGGGCCGAGGTCCACGCCGTCGAATTCAGCACGTTCGCCCACGCCTGGGCCGCGAAGAACCTGAAGCCCCTCGGGGTGAAGCTCGTTCAAGGCGACCTCAGGAATGCCCTGCCCGAACACGATGGAACGTTCGACGTCGTCGTTTCCAATCCGCCCTATATCCCGGCTGAAGCAATTCCGAACGAACCTGAAGTGGCGCTGCACGATCCGCCGGAGGCACTGTACGGCGGGGGAGCGGACGGAATGGAGCTTCCGACGGCGGCTGCAGCCTCCGCTGCCCGGCTCCTCAAGGGCGGCGGCTACTTCGTGATGGAGCACGCGGAAGTGCAGGCGGGCTGGATTGCCGAACACCTGAAGGCTGCCGGTTGCTGGACGCACGTCGCCACCCACCTCGATCTCAATGGCAAGGAACGTGCCACGAGCGCAGTGTTGGCAATCGCTGCCTCCGGGAAATGAAAGAATAGCGCTGTGACCACAAGCTACAACTGCACGTCAGAGGAACAACGCGCCGAAGGCCTGGAGCATGCGCAGCGCGCCATCAGCGAGAAAAAGTGTGTCGTCATGCCGACGGACACTGTCTACGGCATTGCCGCCGACGCTTTCTCGCCGCAAGCCGTGACCATGCTGCTTGTCTCGAAAGGCCGCGGCCGCCATATGCCGCCCCCGGTGCTGATTCCGCGGCTCAATGCGCTGGACGGGCTGGCAACCGATGTATCGGAAGAAGCCCGCAAGCTCGCGGAAGCCTTCTGGCCCGGCGGCCTGACGCTGATCTTCCACGCCCAGCCGTCCTTGGATTGGGACCTGGGGGAGACCCGCGGAACCGTGGCCCTGCGCATGCCCGACGATGAAATTGCGCTTGAACTGCTCAACCGCACCGGACCGCTAGCGGTGTCCTCGGCAAACCGCACCGGCCAGGCCGCCGCGCAGACAGCTCCGAGGCGAGGACCCAGCTTGCTGAATCGGTCGAGGT
>NZ_DF952468.1:759817-762179 GCF_001263615.2 Arthrobacter sp. Hiyo1
GACGGCGAGGACCGCAGCCAGCAGTCCGCGCGCCAGAAGTTCAACGCGCTCGTCCGCGTCACGTCGGTCAATGGCAAGACGCCCGAAGAGCTCAAGGACCGCGTCGAATTCGCCAAGCTGGTTCCGCTGTACCCGTCCGAGCGACTGCGCCTCGAAACGGACCCCAAGAAGATCGGCCCGCGTGTCATCGACCTCGTGGCCCCGATCGGCAAGGGCCAGCGCGGCCTGATTGTCTCCCCGCCCAAGGCCGGCAAGACGCTCATCCTGCAGTCCATCGCCAACGCGATCACCACCAACAACCCTGAGGTCCACCTCATGATGGTGCTGGTGGACGAACGTCCCGAAGAAGTCACGGACATGCAGCGCACCGTCAAGGGCGAGGTCATTGCCTCCACCTTCGACCGTCCTGCCGATGACCACACCACGGTTGCCGAGCTTTCCATCGAACGCGCCAAGCGCCTCGTGGAAATGGGCATGGACGTGGTGGTCCTCCTGGACTCCATGACCCGCCTGGGCCGCGCCTACAACCTGGCAGCACCGGCCTCCGGCCGTATCCTGTCCGGTGGTGTCGACTCCGCTGCGCTCTACCCGCCGAAGCGCTTCTTCGGTGCTGCGCGCAACATCGAAAACGGTGGCTCGCTCACCATCCTGGCAACCGCGCTCGTGGAGACCGGTTCCAAGATGGACGAGGTCATCTTCGAAGAGTTCAAGGGCACGGGCAACATGGAGCTCCGCCTGTCCCGCCAGCTGGCGGACAAGCGCATCTTCCCGGCCGTGGACGTCAACGCTTCGGGTACCCGTCGCGAAGAGAACCTGCTTTCGGCCGAAGAAGTCAAGATCATGTGGAAGCTGCGCCGCGTCCTCTCCGGACTCGAGACCCAGCAGAGCCTTGAACTCTTGACCAACAAGATCCGGGAGACCGGGAGCAACGTCGAGTTCCTCATGCAGGTACAGAAGACGACTCTTGGAGCCAAGTCGGATAACGACAAATAGCTGTTTTAGGGGCGGGCGCTGGTTCGTTCGTGCGGTTGGTGCCGCGCGGATGTTCCGCTCCCGCCCCTTCCCTTTGCAACGCGGGGTCACTTACGGCCCATGCCGAGGGCCTGGATGGGCCGTAAGTGACCCCGCGTTGCAGTTATTAGACTTGTAGAAGTCGAAAGAGGTTTGAAAATGTTTGAGTCCGTACAGGGATTGCTTGACGAGCATGCTGCTATCCAGGCGCAGTTGAGTGATCCTGCCGTTTATGCCGACCAGGCTTTGGCCCGCAAGTTGGGGCGGCGCTCTGCCCAGTTGCAGGGCATCGTCGAGGCGTACAACCGTTGGCGCGGGCTCATGGACGATCTCGAAGCGGCCAAGGAAATGGCTTCCGAGGACGCCGAATTTGCTGCCGAGGTAGACGAAATCGAGGCGAAGCTTCCGGCAGCGCAGGAGAAGTTGCGCAGGCTGCTGATCCCTCGCGATCCCGACGACGCCCGCAACGTCATTCTCGAGGTCAAGGGCGGCGAAGGCGGCGACGAAGCTGCGCTCTTCGCCGGGGACCTGCTGCGCATGTACATGCGTTACGCCGAGTCCCGCGGGTGGAAGACCGAACTCATTTCGGCCACGGAATCGGACCTGGGAGGCTACAAGGACGTCCAGATGGCCGTCAAGGGCAACTCGAACGATCCCGCAGAAGGCGTCTATGCCCGCTTGAAGTTCGAAGGCGGCGTGCACCGCGTCCAGCGTGTTCCCGTCACGGAGTCGCAGGGCCGCATCCACACGTCCGCGGCCGGCGTACTCGTGCTTCCCGAAGTGGATGAGCCTGAAGAGCTCGAAATCAACCAGAACGACCTCAAGATCGACGTCTACCGGTCTTCAGGTCCCGGCGGCCAATCCGTCAACACCACGGACTCTGCCGTCCGCATTACGCACCTCCCCACGGGCATCGTGGTGGCTATGCAGAACGAAAAGTCCCAGCTCCAGAACCGTGAAGCCGGCATGCGCGTCCTTCGTGCCCGTATCCTGGCACACCAGCAGGAGCAGATCGACGCCGAGAACTCGGCCCAGCGCAAGTCGCAGATCCGCACCATGGACCGTTCCGAGCGCATCCGCACGTACAACTTCCCGGAAAACCGGATTGCCGATCACCGGACGGGCTACAAGGCCTACAACCTCGACGCCGTCATGAACGGCGACCTGGAGCCGGTCATCCAATCGGCCATCGAAATGGATGAACAGTCGCGCCTGGATGCCCTGGGCGAGTAACAGCCTGCAAGGATCTTCATGACGTTCTTTCCGGGCCAAAGCCTCGCCGACGCTGTCCGCGAGGCAACAGCCATCCTGTCCGACGCCGGAGTCCCCACTCCGCGCGTGGACGCTGAAC
>NZ_DF952468.1:764890-777721 GCF_001263615.2 Arthrobacter sp. Hiyo1
CAGGAACAGCGCCTGAACCGAAGCGCCCGGCAGGACCGCTAGAACTTCTGGTCCTCCAGGGGGCCAAAGCCCTTGTCCCGCAAGCCGGCGGAGAACGCCCGGAACCATTCGGCGAGCCCGCGGAAGTCACCCCGGGGGAGGAAGTAGCCCAAGTAGCCTCCGACGTCGGCCACCAGGGATTTTCCGCGGCGGTAGCGGCGGATCAAGTAGCCGCGGTTGCGGTAGTAGAAGTATCGCTTGAACGCCGAATCCGGCACGATCACGTGCCAGCGCGCGCGAAGACGTGCTTTGTCTCGGAAAACGCGTGCGGGTGGCTGATCCAGGCCGTCGCGACGGTACCGAAGCGGATTCCCGCTTTCCTGAGGCGGATCATGAAGTCCACCTCGTCGCCCCGGATGAACAGCCGGATATCCGGCACTCCCACTTTGAAGAACACATTGGAACGGATGAGCGCGCCGTTGAAGAAGTGCCCGACGTCGGGCAGGAACCCCGCCTTCTCGACTTCGGCGCGTTCGTGGGTCACCTTGCCGTCGATGCGGAAGAAGAAGGAGAGCTTGTCCGGGTGGCCGGGCGCAACGACGAGCGGCACGACGGCGTCGAGTCCGCGGGCCTCTGCTTCGCGAACCAGGGTTTCAAGACAGGCAGGATCGCCGGGTTCGGCGTCGTCGTCCATGATCCAGACCCATTCGGCGCCGCTGGCGACCGCCTTGAGGATTGCGAGGGCGAAGCCGCCCGCGCCGCCCAGGTTCGCCTCCGAGCGGACGTAGTCCACTTTTGGATGGCTTGACGCAAGCTCCCGCGAAGGAATGGTTCCGCTGTCCACGAGGCAAATGGTGTCCACGGGCATGGACTGCTTGTTGATGGCGTCGAGCAAGACTGCTAGCTCTCCGGGGCGGTCAAAGGTCACAGCCGCTACGGCAACGGAGACAGTCATGTAGGGTTCCTTCCGGGCACTCGCGGGGAGGGTCCTCCCGGCTCGCCCTAGGGGCGCGTGAAACGGAGCAAAGCCGCCGTTGACGCTAGTATCTTGACAGAGTCCAACTGTAGTACAGCAATATTCGGCGGTGCGCAGAGGTGTTGCAGGTGTTGTGCCGGCAGCTAGTCGCCAGGGACATAATCCACCACCACCGCCAACAGGAGCCGCCACGTGATCATGTATTCGCTCATGATGCTCACGGCTGCCGTCGTGTCGTATCTCGCTACGTGGGTAGCCCGCCAGATGGGTAACAAACTCCGGCTTTTCGCCCCCATCCGCAGCCGGGATATGCACTCAGTCCCGATTTCCAGGCTCGGAGGCCTGGGACTCTTCGCAGGCTTCGCCGTGGCCCTCGTGGTAGCCAGCAATTCGTTCTTCGTGAAGGACATCTTCCACGGAAACGGTGCGCCGTGGGGAATCCTGGCGGGTGCTTGGTGATCGTCGCGGTCGGTGTTGCCGACGACGTGATGGACATCCGCTGGTGGGTCAAGCTGATCGGTCAATGCACGGCGGGTACGATCGTTGCGGTCTGGGGCGTGCAGATGTCCGTGATTCCTTTTGTCCCGGAACCCATCCGGATCGAGGCGGAACCGCTACGGATTGTCCTGACTGCGCTCCTCATCGTGACCACCATGAACGCCGTCAATTTCATCGATGGCCTCGATGGCCTCGCGGCCGGCGTCGCCGCGATCGGCGGGGTTGCGTTCTTCCTGACGGCGTATTGGGTCCACCGCAATGCAACGCTGACGGACCGCTCGGATCTGGCGGCGCTGCTGATGGCCATCATCGTCGGTTGTTGCATCGGATTCCTGCCGCATAACTGGTTCCCGGCCAAAATCTTCATGGGCGACTCCGGCGCCATGCTTCTGGGCCTCGTGATGGCCTCGGCCGGTGTGGTGTCCACGGGCCAGATCAGTTCCGGACTCTACGACCGCGCCAACGGTATTCCGACCATCGTGCCCATCCTGCTGCCGTTCGCGATTTTGTCGCTGCCGTTGCTGGACCTCGGCTTGGCGGTGTTGCGGCGGACAGCTCGCGGCCAATCGCCATGGTCTGCGGATCGCGGTCACTTGCACCACAAGCTCATCGAGCTCGGCCACACCCACCGCACGGCGGTGCTCATGATGTACGTGTGGACCTGCATTCTGGCGTTCGGAGGCCTCGCGTTCGCCATCTTCCCCTGGCAGATGGTCCTCACGGTCGACATCGTGGCCGCATTGATCATGGCCGGGGTGACGGCCTGGCCCTACTTTGTCCGAAAAGGGCGCGCTGCCCAGTAGACGATGTGTGACGAGGGCGTTAACATCACAGTTCTATCTCATGTAGAATTCTAGGGCGGACAGTCACTCGCCCGCGCACCCACCCTTTTGAGAATTTGGCATTCTTGCCACGACGATTGGCATCCCCATGACCTCCAACGCCGGCGGACAGCAGTCCGACTCGAGCGGCGTTGCTGCCCCCCCGCTCCATGTCTTCGCTGTGGCTGCGGCTTCTTTTCCTCAGCTCGACGACGGCGGTGGCGGCCCTCGCGGCAACGTCGGCTGTTGCGGCGGTCATGAACGGTGGCGTAGGGGTACTCTCTGCCGCATTCGGCGGGGCGATCGTGATGGCATTTTTTGCTATCAGCCTCCTGATCGGCCATTTCGTCGGCCGGGATAACCCCTCCGGCGCGGTCGGCCTGTTCGTTGCCAGCTACTTTGTCAAGGTGGTCGGCTTCGCGGTGGTGCTCTTCGTCTTGGGAGCGCCCGCCTGGCTGCACGGACGCTGGTTCGTGATCGGCGCCGTCGTCACGGTTGTCTCGTGGCAAGCCGCCGAAATCTACGGCTTCAGCAAGGCCCGGCTCCAGATCTACAACGACCCCGCAGCGGGCAAAGGGGGCGACGATGTTCACTCCTAGGAACAAGCGACGCTCCGCTACGCTCAATGCCCCAAAAACCGGCGATTCCGCTGAGCAAGTGAGCGACGGAAGCGACGGCGGATACAACGCCGGCATAGCCGTCTTCAGCTACATTGTTGGCGGAATCATAGTCTGGAGTTTGATAGGCTGGGGTCTGGATAATCTGTGGGGGACTCGCTGGATTGTGCTCCTTGGCGCTCTGCTTGGAGCCGCAGGAGGGTTCTATCTTTCCCATATGCACGGCCTCACAAGTCATCGCTCGTCTTCCGGTGGAAGCAAAGCAGACAGTGGTCCGTCCCAGGACGGGAACAGTAATGCCAAATAATTTCACACGGGAAATGGCTGCAAGAAACGCGGCCGGATCCTCAACAACGCCCAATGATGGACACTGCAGAGAGGAAACGCGTTGATCGCGCTTGCGCTCCCGGCCCAGGATTCAGGGACCTTCACTCCTCCCGGAATCGACCAAATGCACCTGCCGGCTATCCTGCCGTGGGGTGCGAGCGATGGCTTCTCCAAGCAGATGTTGCTGGTGATCCTGTCGGTGGTTCTTATCGCCACATTCTTCATTGCTGCTGCACGCAAGCAGCAGTTGGTTCCCGGCAAACTGCAGTTCGCAGGCGAGATGGCCTACGGCTTCGTCCGCAACAGCATCGCCAAGGACATTATCGGCGGCCGCGACTTCATGAAGTTCGTGCCGCTTCTGTTCTCCTTGTTCTTCTTCATCCTGGTGAACAACATCTACGGCGCCATTCCCGTGATCCAGCTTCCGAGCTTCTCGCACGTCGGCGGGGCCTATGTGCTGGCCGCAGTCGTGTACGTCACCTGGATCGGCATCGGCATCAGGAAGAACGGCCTGAAGTACTTCAAGCTGGCCACGGTTCCTTCCGGAGTTCCTTGGTACATCCTGCCGATCGTCGTACCGATCGAAATCATCTCCAACTTCCTGGTCCGGCCCGTGACGCACAGCCTCCGTCTCTTCGCCACCATGATGGCCGGACACCTCATCGTGATGATCGCCGGCTCCGGTATTGAGTTCCTTGTCATGCAGGAGAACGTCCTTCTCAAAGGCGCATCCGTGCTGGTACTTGTTGGCGCCGTCGCCATGTACATGCTCGAAGCCTTGATCATGGTGCTTCAGGCATACGTCTTCACCCTTCTGACTGCGATCTACATCGAAGGCGCGCTCCACGCCGACAGCCACTAGGCACAACCCCTCAATCTTCCCCTTCGGGGGTTGAAGCAAACCAAACAACCTGCCGCGACTGCGGCATCTTGAAAGGAATACAATGAACGGCGACATCAACGGCTCCCTTAACCTCATTGGCTACGGTCTCTCCGCAATCGGCGGTGGTATCGGTGTGGGTCTCGTATTTGCTGCTTACATCAACGGTGTTGCACGTCAGCCGGAAGCCCAGCGCGTGCTCCAGCCGATCGCGTTCCTTGGTCTGGCTCTGACGGAAGCCCTCGCCATCCTCGGCCTGGTCTTCGCTTTCGTTCTCAAGTAAACCGCTAAGAACCAAGCGAACATTCAGAACCGAGTAGATAAGGACGGGTGAAACATGAATCAGCAGATCATCTCAGCCGCCGCTCAAGGTGCCGCCGAGTCGGCTAATCCGCTCGTTCCCAATCTCTGGGAAATGGGCGTCGTCTTCGCCGGCTTCGTGGTCCTCTTGTACATCGTGGTCAAGTTTGTTGTCCCGATGTTCGAGAAGACCTTTGCCGAGCGCGCAGAGGCGATTGAGGGCGGCATTGCCAAGCTGAAAAGGCCCAGGCCGAAGCTTCTGCAGCTCTCGAAGAGTACAAGCAGCAGCTCCACGATGCCCGCGCCGAAGCCAACCGCATCCGCGAAGAAGCTCGAGCCGAAGGTGCCCAGATCCTCGCGGAGCTGAAGACCAAGGCAGCAGCCGAGTCGGCTCGCATCACTGAGCAGGCGTACGCCCAGATCGAATCGGAGCGCCAGGCAGCTGTTGTCTCCCTGCGTTCGAGGTGGGCACCCTTGCCACGACTTTGGCAGAGCGCATCGTTGGCGAATCGCTCAGCGATGACGAGCGTGCCGCCCGCGTGGTGGACCGCTTCCTTGCAGATCTGGAGACCCAGAGCGCAGGTGCAGCTAAGTAATGGCAGGTGTATCGAGCGAATCGCTGACCAAGGCGCTGGAGCAGTTGGAAGCCACGCTTCCGACGGCCTCGCTGCAGTTGGCTAAGGACCTCTTCGGAATCCTGGGAACGGTGGACAGCTCGGCTGGCTTGCGCCGCGCCCTGACTGACCCCTCCCGCAGCGGAGAAGAAAAGTCGGCGCTGGTCAAGCAGCTGGTTGGCGGGAAAGTCTCCGCTGATGCTGCGGAAATCGCGAGTGGATTGGCCAGCTCACGCTGGGCATCGGCACGCGATATCGGCGATGCACTCGAGACTCTTGCCGCCACGGTGGTCATCGCCGTGGCTGAGAACAAGTCGGCCGTTTCTGCCTCCGGAATCACGGGGCTGGAAGAGCTGGAAAACGATCTGTTTGCTTTCAACCAGACCGTTGCTTCCAGCCACGAGGTACAACGTGCCCTGGGAGAGTCGCAGGCAAGTGCCGCGGCCAAGATCAGCCTGGCGGAGAAGTTGGTTCCTGGCGCAAGCCCGGAAGCCCAGCTCCTCATCGCCCAGGCCGTATCGCAGCCGCGCGGCGTCAAGCGAGCAAGCTCATCGACAATTTCGCCAAGCTTGCAGCCAAGCGCCAGCAGCGCTGGATCGCAACTGTCCGCGTTACCCGTCCGTTGACGGATGCGCAGGCCAGCCGTCTGCAGGCCGGGCTTGATGCCCTCTACGGCCGCGAGCTGAAGGTCAACGTCAGCGTTGATCCAACTCTGATCGGTGGAATCCGGGTCCAGGTGGCAGACGAAGTGGTTGACGCTTCCGTCGTAGCCCGCCTGTCCGAACTCCGCCGGCAACTCGCTGGCTAGCCAGACAAGCACAACTTAACTGATACAAACACCGGTCATCGTGAGCAACGATGATCACGAAAACAGGAGAGCAGGGACTGCAGATGGCCGAATTGACCATCAACGCCGACGACGTCCGTAATGCGTTGAACGAGTTCGCGGCGTCCTACGAACCCGGAAACGCAGAGCGCGTAGAGGTCGGCCGCGTGACCGCCGCAAGTGACGGCATCGCCCGTGTTGAGGGCCTTCCCTCGGTCATGGCGAACGAGCTGCTTCGCTTCGAAGACGGCACCCTGGGCTTGGCCCAGAACCTCGACGTCCGCGAAATCGGCGTCATCATCCTCGGTGACTTCACCGGTATCGAAGAAGGCCAGGAAGTCCACCGCACCGGTGAAATCCTGTCCGTCCCGGTAGGCGACGCCTTCCTTGGCCGCGTAGTTGACCCCTTGGGCCAGCCGATCGACGACCTCGGCGAGATCAAGGCCGAGACCACCCGTGCCCTGGAACTCCAGGCTCCGGGCGTGACCCAGCGTAAGTCGGTTCACGAGCCCATGCAGACCGGTCTCAAGGCAATCGACGCCATGATTCCGATCGGCCGTGGCCAGCGCCAGCTGATCATCGGTGACCGCCAGACGGGCAAGACCGCCATCGCCGTCGACACCATCATCAACCAGAAGGCCAACTGGGCTTCGGGCGATGTCAGCAAGCAGGTGCGCTGCGTTTACGTCGGTGTCGGCCAGAAGGCTTCCACCATTGCCGCTGTGCGCCAGACCCTGGAAGACCACGGCGCGCTGGAATACACCACCATCGTGGCTTCCCCGGCATCCGACCCCGCAGGCTTCAAGTACTTGGCTCCGTACGCCGGCTCGGCCATCGGCCAGCACTGGATGTACGGCGGCAAGCACGTCCTGGTGATCTTCGACGACCTGTCGAAGCAGGCCGAAGCCTACCGTGCAGTGTCCCTGCTGCTCCGCCGCCCGCCGGGACGCGAAGCGTACCCGGGTGACGTTTTCTACTTGCACTCCCGTCTGCTGGAGCGTTGTGCCAAGCTCTCCGATGAGCTCGGCGCAGGCTCGATGACCGGTCTTCCGATCGTGGAAACCAAGGCGAACGACGTCTCGGCCTACATCCCGACCAACGTCATCTCCATCACCGACGGCCAGATCTTCCTGCAGTCGGACCTGTTCAACGCCAACCAGCGCCCCGCTGTTGACGTCGGCGTGTCCGTGTCCCGTGTTGGTGGTGCGGCACAGGTCAAGTCCATGAAGAAGGTCTCCGGTACCTTGAAGCTGGACCTGGCGCAGTACCGCGACATGCAGGCCTTCGCGATGTTCGCGTCCGACCTCGACGCGGCTTCACGCCAGCAGCTGACCCGTGGTGCCCGCCTGATGGAACTGCTCAAGCAGGGCCAGTACTCGCCGTTCCCGGTCGAGGACCAGGTTGTCTCCATCTGGGCCGGTACGAAGGGCTACTTGGACGACGTTCCGGTTGAGGATGTCAGCCGTTTCGAGTCCGAGTTCCTGGAGCACCTCAAGCACAAGTCCTCCATCCTGACCACGCTGGCGCAGACCAACGTCCTGGACGACGACACCGCTGAAGCGCTGAAGTCCTCGATCATCGACTTCAAGAAGGGCTTCTTCGGGGAGGGCGACAACCGCTTGGTTGGCGCCGGCCACGAAGAGCACGAAGCGATTTCCGGTGGCGAAGTCGACCAGGAAAAGATCGTCAAGCAGAAGCGCTAGAGCATTGGTTACCGGGTCTGCGGAATCCGCAGGCCCGGTACCTTCGCCAAAGCCTTAGCCGCTGATCCATCGGGATCTTAGGAAAGGAAATGTATGGGAGCCCAGATCCGGGTCTACCGCCAGAAGATCAGCTCGACGACGTCGATGCGCAAGATCTTTAAGGCGATGGAACTGATCGCTACCTCGCGCATCGGTAAGGCCCGCGCCCGCGTTGCAGCTTCGACGCCCTACGCAAACGCGATTACCCGTGCTGTTTCTGCTGTCGCAAGCCAGAGCGAAATCGATCACCCGCTAGTCACCGAGCCGGAGCAGATCCGCCGTGCCGCCGTCCTGGTCATCACCTCGGACCGTGGCCTGGCTGGTTCTTACTCCGCAAGCGTGCTCAAGAAGGCTGAAGGTCTCAACGAGCTTCTCCGGGCAGAGGGCAAGGAAGTCAAGACCTACCTGGTTGGCCGCAAGGCCCAGGCATACTTCGACTTCCGCAGCCGTTCGTACTCCCGCGTGTGGACCGGCGGAACGGACGCACCGGAATTCGAGACTGCCAAGGAAGTCGGCGCCGCTCTTCTCGAAGAGTTCGCCAACGACTTCGCTGAGGGTGGCGTGGATGAGATCCACGTCGTTTACACCCGCTTCAAGTCGATGGTGACGCAGGAGCCCACGGTTGTCCGTCTGCTGCCGCTCGAGGTCGAAGAGCAGGCAGTCAGCGAGTCCGAGCTTCTGCCGCTGTACGAGTTCGAACCGGAGTCGGAGCAGGTGCTTGACGCTCTTCTTCCGCGTTACATCGAGTCCCGCATCTTCGCGGCAATGTTGCAGGCAGCGGCTTCCGAGCTCGCCGCCCGCCAGCGCGCCATGAAGTCGGCAGGCGACAATGCGACCGAACTGATCAAGAAGTACACGCGTCTGCGCAACACGGCCCGCCAGGCTGAGATCACGCAGGAGCTTTCCGAAATCGTGGCCGGCGCCGACGCCCTGAGCGCGTAGTTGCCGGTGCATGGTTCGGCGCAAGCTGCACCTGCACCAAATAGATAAACTTAACCCCACGCCATCTACTGAGTGAAGTGAGAGAGATGACTGCCACCGCTACCGAGCACGCAGCCGCAACGGCCGGCGCCACCGGCCGCATTGCCCGCGTCATCGGCCCGGTTGTCGACGTCGAATTTCCGGCTGACGCAATCCCGTCGATCTACAACGCACTCACCACCGAGGTAACCCTCAACGGTGAGACCAAGACCATCACGTTCGAGACCTCCCAGCACCTGGGTGACAACCTCGTCCGTGCCATCTCCCTGCAGGCCACCGACGGACTCGTCCGCGGCACCTCCGTGCAGGACTCCGGCTCCCCGATCTCCGTGCCTGTCGGCGACGGCGTCAAGGGCCACATCTTCAACGTTCTCGGCAAGCCGCTGGACGTTGACGAGTCCGAGATCAACGCGGACGCTTACTGGCCGATCCACCGCAAGGCCCCGGCCTTCGCGTCCCTCGAGGGCTCCACGGAGATGCTCGAGACCGGCATCAAGGTCATCGACCTTCTCACCCCGTACATCAAGGGTGGAAAGATCGGTCTGTTCGGTGGCGCCGGTGTCGGCAAGACCGTTCTGATCCAGGAAATGATCACCCGTGTGGCCCGCAACTTCGGTGGTACTTCGGTATTCGCCGGCGTTGGCGAGCGTACCCGTGAAGGCAACGATCTCTGGGTTGAAATGGAAGAGGCAGGCGTCCTCAAGGACACTGCCCTTGTATTCGGCCAGATGGACGAACCGCCGGGAACGCGTCTGCGTGTGGCATTGTCTGCGCTCACTATGGCGGAGTACTTCCGCGATGTGCAGAACCAGGACGTGCTGCTCTTCATCGACAACATCTTCCGCTTCACGCAGGCCGGCTCCGAGGTCTCCACCCTGCTCGGCCGCATGCCGTCCGCAGTTGGTTACCAGCCGAACCTCGCTGACGAGATGGGCCTCCTGCAGGAGCGCATCACCTCGACGAAGGGCCACTCGATCACGTCGATGCAGGCTATCTACGTGCCGGCTGATGACTACACCGACCCGGCTCCGGCAACGACCTTCGCACACCTCGACGCGACCACGGAACTTTCCCGTGAAATCGCCTCCCGTGGTCTGTACCCGGCCGTTGACCCGCTGACGTCGACTTCCCGCATCCTGGACCCGCAGTACATCGGCAAGGACCACTACAACACGGCTGTCCGTGTGAAGCAGATCCTGCAGAAGAACAAGGAACTCCAGGACATCATCGCCATCCTCGGCGTTGACGAACTGTCCGAAGAAGACAAGATCGTCGTGTCGCGTGCACGCCGCATCCAGCAGTTCCTGTCCCAGAACACCTACACCGCCAAGCAGTTCACCGGCGTCGAAGGCTCCACCGTGTCCATCAAGGACACTGTCGAAGGCTTCACGGCGATTTGCGACGGCGAGCTGGACCACATCGCAGAGCAGGCGTTCTTCAACGTCGGCGGCCTGGATGACGTCGAGCGCCAGTGGGCCAAGATCCAGGAACAGACCAAGTAGTATGGCTGAGCTCGAGGTTGAGATTGTCGCAGCGGACCACTTCGTGTGGTCCGGTGCGGCCAAGATGGTCAAGGCCCGTACCAGCGATGGTGAAATCGGGATCCTGCCGGGCCACTCGCCGCTCCTCGCCATTCTGGCCGCGGGCGAGCTGGCCATCGAGCCGGTTACCGGAGACCGCCTTGCAGTAGTTGTGGACGGCGGGTTCTTCTCCGTCGACAACAACCGCGTGGTGATCGTCGCTGACAATGCCCAGTTGGGCGATTCAGCTACTGCGGGGATCCGATAGCAAGACCTTGATGGACGATTCTGCTATTCCGTTCATCGCCTTGGCAACGGCGTTTGCGTTGCTGATCTTTACACTGTGCCTCGTCGGGGTGCGCCGCTTCAATCTGCGGCGCGCCCTGGGCACGGTCGACGCCTCCATTTGCACGGCTGGAAACAGCTGGCGGATGGGGGTTTGTCGTTATCAGGACTCGGAGCTTGAGTGGTTCCGCCTGCTTTCCCTTAGCTTCCGTCCAAGACACAGCTTCCGCCGCAGCTCCCTGGAACTCTTGGGCCGCCGGAAGCCAACGGAGGAAGAACTGACGAGGCTGCAGCCCGACGTCGTGGTCGTCGAACTCCAGCACGAAGGCCAGCGGTTCATGCTGGCAATGAGATTTGATGCCTACGCCGGGTTGTCATCCTGGCTGGAGGCCGGCCCCGTGGTGGGCGTCGGCACCTGGCGCTGAGGACAGTGGAATTCCTGTACAACCTGAGCCTTGTTGATGGTCCCTTCTATTGGACCATCTTTGGCGCTGGAATTGCCGGGAGCGCATTCCTTCTCCTGCGATGGGACCGGCGCTGGCTGCTTTCCATTGTTGTGTCGCTTATCGCCGCAAGTGGAGTTGTTGCGGTCATTCATTGGCTACTCGTCAACGTCCTCACCGTCTTCCCGGAGGATCTCCCCTTCGATGTCCTCGCTTGGTCGACGGTTGCCTTTTCCGCGCTGGCCCTCTTCCTTTTTCGGCTTCCGGGTTCCTCGTGGCGCGGCAGGAGCGCCGCAGGGTTCTCGTTCTTCGCGGTCCTGCTCCTCTCCGCGTTTCAGATCAACAGCTACTTCGGGCTTAACCACACGGCGGCTGATCTCTTCGGTCACAATGTTGGCCGGATCCCACAGCTTGAGGAGGGGTTCAAAAGGGGTTCTTCCCGAACCCTCCCGGTGTCGCTGCCTGAGGGGGGACTTGTCCGCAGGGCGTCGATCCCCGGAATCGAATCCGGATTCACGGCCCAGGATGCTTTCATCTACCTGCCGCCGGCCTACCAATCCGCTGACCGCAGCCAACTACCGGTTCTGGTGCTCTTTGCGGGCCAACCCGGACGTCCCGCCGACTGGCTGACCGGCGGTCTCCTTGAACCGGCCATGAATACTTTCGCCGCCCGGCACGGAGGCGTGGCGCCCGTCGTCGTGGTGGTCGATCCCAACGGTTCCGATACCGCAAACACGATGTGTATGGATAGCCGGATCGCACGTGCGGATACCTACCTAGCGATCGATGTTCCGCGTTGGATCAATTCGACGCTCGAGGTTTCGGCCGACCCAAGGAAGTGGACGGTCGGCGGGTTCTCCTTCGGCGCAACGTGTGCCGTGCAGATGACTACGCTGCATCCCGAAATCTATCCTTCGTTCATCGCGTTCTCGGGAGAGCGGGAGCCTTCACTTGGCCCGGACCGCCGGCGGACCATCCAGACCGCATTTGGCGGCGACTCTACGGCCTTCGACGCCCTGACACCGTTGAACCTGATGAAACAGCGAAGCTACGACGGGCTTGCGGGCTTCTTCGCCGTCGGGGCCTCGGACGGCGAATTCGTCGGCTACGCCACCGAGCTTGCGGCGGCCGCCCGCACCTCCGGCTTCGAAATCCGGCACGCTTCAGTTTCCGGAGCCGGCCATTCGTGGGCGGTCGCCGTGCAAGAGCTTCCTTCCGCCATGGAATTCCTGGCCCCTCGCTGGGGACTCGTCCAGTGAGCACCCAGGAAGCCCGGTTATCCAAGGACCAGACGACTGATCCCGAAGAAGGCAAACCCGCTCGGAAGATGGTGGCAACGCTTGCCCGGGCCATCCTGGGCAACGTGGCTGCCCACATCGGGGCAATCCCGTTCACCGTGATTGTGCTCGCCCTGTACCTTCTCACTCCCGCGATCTTCGACTCAGATCTCGGGTACGGCCCCGACGTCTTGCGGCACCTTTCAAGCGTGAGCGGCGGAGGATTGAAGTCGGGGGACTGGTGGTCCATCTGGACGTCGATGTTCTTTGCAGCCAACCCCCTCGATTACACGATGAGCTCGTTGTTGTTTGTCGTGCTGTTGGGCTCTGCAGAGCGCAAGCTGGGGTGGTTCCGCACGGCGGCGGGCTTCTTTGGCGGACAGTTTGCCACGGTCACCGCTTTTCTGTTGGTGGTCCAGTTGGCAGCCTACGCCGACGATGGCTGGCTGGGGCGGATGATGGACGCCAGGACTTCCGGGCCGCTTCCGGCAACCCTCTTCGTCTCGATGGCGGCCAGCGGCCTTCTCCCGACCCTGTGGCGCAGGCGCCTGAGGGCGACCGCTGTGTCCTTGGCGCTCCTCTTGGTCCTGTACGTCGGCGACCCCTCAGCCGTCATGGCCCTGGCCGGAGCCGTGCTCGGACTGGGGGCGGGCCTGTGGCTCCAGCTCGACCACGGGATTCAACCGAGCCACCGGGCGACCAGGCGTGAAACCCGAAACCTGTTGTCCCTCATGGTGGCGATTTT